>CAVIFY010000016.1:0-41310 GCA_963642245.1 Bifidobacteriaceae bacterium
GTAGACGGAAATACGATACAAAAAATAAGCAGAGAAATAAGGGCTATGATTGCCTTTTTCATCAAAAACCTCCCTTTGTTGGGCCTATGCCGCAACAACGGTGAGGATTGTAACACATTTGTAATTTTTTAATCTATGGTAAATCTATACAACGAATTTGTAACCATTCTGTAATAATTAAGCAACTTCCACAAACTTGCCCCATTTCCCTTGACAAAATCGCCACGGTTGCGCAACTTTTGTCTAATACTGCTCGCAAGTTGCATAAAATAGCCCAAAAAACAGGCACCCTCCGTTCTGCCGCCGGGGAGCGGCAGGGGAGAGCGCCTGCGTGGCTGCTTTGCTTTATTATAATATATAACTTATAACATTATAATAGGCTTGGCCGTTAAATGCGGGCCACGCCGTCCTTGCGTGCGGCTTCTGCCACAGCGGCGGCCACGGTGTCCTTGATCCGGGGGTCAAAGGCGTGGGGCAGAATATACTCCGGCTTTAACTCCTGATCGCTGACCAGGGAGGCAATGGCATAGGCGGCGGCGATCTTCATATTCTCGGTAATGGCAGAGGCGCGCACATCCAGCGCCCCGCGGAAGATACCGGGGAATGCCACCACATTGTTGATCTGGTTGGGGAAGTCGGAGCGCCCGGTGCCCACGATCTTGGCACCGGCAGCGGCGGCCTCGTCCGGCAGGATCTCCGGCGTGGGGTTGGCCATAGCCAGCACAATGGGATCCGGGTTCATGGTGCGGATCATCTCCTGGGTCAGCACGCCGGGTGCGGACACACCGATGAAGATGTCCGTGCCCTTTACCGCGTCTGCCAGGGTGCCCTGCACCTTGCCTTTGTTGGACACGGCGGCGATCTCCGCCTTGCTGGCGTTCAGCTTCTCCCGGCCCTCATAGATGGCGCCGGTGCGGTCGCACAGGATCACATCGCCCAGCCCCAGGGTCAGCAGCAGCTTGGCAATGGCAATGCCCGCAGCGCCGCTGCCGTTGATCACGGCCTTGCATTGGTCAAGGGGCTTGCCGGTGATCTTGGTGGCGTTGATCAGTGCGGCGGATACCACCACGGCGGTGCCGTGCTGATCGTCGTGGAAGATGGGAATATCGCAGCGCTCTTTCAGCTTCTGCTCGATCTCAAAGCAGCGGGGCGCGGCAATATCCTCCAGGTTGATACCGCCAAAGGAGCCGCTGATGTTGTACACCGTCTCCACAAATTCGTCCACATCTTTGGTGCGCACGCACAGGGGGAAGGCGTCTACGCCGCCGAATTCCTTAAACAGCACGCACTTGCCCTCCATTACGGGCATACCGGCCTCCGGGCCAATGTCGCCCAGGCCCAGTACCGCAGAGCCGTCGGTGATCACCGCCACCATGTTCCAGCGGCGGGTCAGCTCCCAGCTTTTGTTGTAATCTGCCTGAATGGCCAGGCAAGGCTCGGCCACGCCGGGGGTGTAAGCCAGGGACAGGGCGTCCTTGTTGTCCACCTTGGCCCGTGCTACCACTTCTACTTTGCCTTTCCACTCACCGTGGAGTCTTAATGATTCTTTTCTGTAATCCATAGTTACCTCGCTTATTCCCAGGGGAACTTGTACTGGGTCAGACCCAGCTCGTCCCGAACTTCCAAAATTTCTTTCTGCACAGAGTCGTTGATGGGCACGCCGCTGTCCTTGCGCTGCTGCCAGATCTCCCACTCTTTTTCACCGGCGGTGTAAATGCGCTCGGCGCCCGGCGCCTTTTGAGAGGCACGCACACTGCGGAGGATTTCACCGGCCTTTTTGCGGGTCAGCTCCTGACCCAGGAAGTGGTCGGTGTCAATGGCAATGAAGAAGTGGCCCAGGTGATAGGGGCGAATGTTGCCGTTCTCGTCCTTGCCGTCCAGGTCCTTGCCGTAGGCGCCGTCTTGCAGCACGGCGGAGAGCAGCTCGATCACCATAGCGTAGCCGTAGCCCTTGTAGCCGCCCAGGGCCTCACCAATGCCGCCCAGGGTGGTCAGCGCCGCGTCGCCGCTGCGGATCTTCTTCAGAGCCTCGCCGCTGTCGCCGGAGATGGGCTGGCCGTCCCGACCGATCACCGTGCCTGGGTGCACATCCTCGCCAATGCGGGCGTAATACTCGATCTTGCCGTTCTGGGTGATGGAGGTGGCGCAGTCGATGAGAAAATCAAAGTCCTCGTCGGTGGGAATACCCACGGTCAGCGGGTTGGTGCCGAACATACCCTCCACACCAAAGGTGGGCGCCACAGAGGGGCGGGCGTTGGTGCCGGTGATGCCGATGCACCCGGCCTGGGTTGCCATGGTGGCGTAGTAACCGGCAATGCCGTAGTGGCAGCTGTTGCGCACGGCTACCATACCCATACCGTATTCCTTGGCCTTATCAATGGCCATCTGCATGGCCCGGTGGCCGATCACCTGGCCCATGCCGTTGTGGCCGTCTACCACGGCGGTGGTGGGGGTCTCTTTTAAGATCTCAAACTGGGTCACCGGATTTTGGATCCCGGCTTTGATCCGGTCCAGATAAATGGGCTTAAACCGGTTGCAGCCGTGGCTCTCAATGCCGCGACGGTCGGACTCCAGCAAAATATCCGTGCAGATCTTGGCGTCCTCTGCGGGAATGCCGTAGCCGATGAAAGCGTCTGTCACAAAATTGGTGATCAGATCCCAGGGTACAATGACTTTTGACATAATGGGTTCTCCTTGCTATGGAATAGAATTTGGGTGCGGCTTGGCCGCAAAATAAAAAGGGGAGCAAAGCGCCCGTTGCCGCGCGCCTTGTCCCCCCTGATTAACTTATGTATAACTGGGTGTGTTTAGCGTTCCCAGTTTCTGGAGCGCTCTACCGCCCGCTTCCAGTCGGTGTACTTCTGGTTGCGCAGCCCCTCCTCCATAGAGGGTACAAAAATTTTATCTACCTGGCGGTTGGCCTCGATCTCTGCCGTGTCTTTCCACACGCCGGTGGCCAGCCCGGCACAGTAGGCAGCGCCCAGGGCCGTGGTCTCCACATTCTTGGGCCGGTTCACATTTACGCCGGTCATATCCGCCTGCATCTGCATCATAATATCGCTGACGGAGGCGCCGCCGTCCACCCGCAGGTCCTTAAGGATAATGTCGGAGTCCTTCATCATGGCTTCCAGCAGGTCGGTCATTTGGTAGGTAATGCTTTCCAGTACCGCCCGGCACACATGGTATTTGTTGACCCCGCGGGACAGGCCGATCATCACCCCACGGGCGTACATATCCCAGTAGGGGGCGCCCAGCCCGGTAAAGGCCGGCACAAAGTACAGCCCGCCGGAGTCCGGCACCATGGCGGCGAATTTGTCGCACTGGGGTGCGTTCTCGATCAGCCCCAGCTCGTCGCGCAGCCACTTGATCACGCTGCCGGCGTTAAAGGCGGAGCCTTCCAGCGCGTAGGTGATCTTGCCGTCCAGCCCCCAGGCAATGCCGGAGAGCAGGTTGGAGCGGGAGTCTACCCGCTTCTCGCCGGTGTTCATCAGCAAAAAGCAGCCGGTGCCGTAGGTGTTCTTGGCCTGGCCGGCCTCAAAGCAGCCCTGGCCGAAGAGCGCACCCGGCTGGTCGCCGATGGCCCCTGCAATGGGCACGCCGGCAATGTCCTCAATGCCGGTGATCTTGGCCACCTCGCCGTAAATGCAGCTGGAGGGCTTCACCTCCGGCAGCATGGACATGGGAATGCCCAGCTTCTCGCACAGGAACGGGTCCCAGCACAGCTTGTCAATGTCAAAGAGCATGGTGCGGCAGGCGTTGGAGTAGTCGGTCACATGCACCTTGCCGTTGGTCAGGTTCCAGATCAGCCAGCTGTCAATGGTGCCAAACAGCAGTTCGCCCCGCTCCGCCTGCTCCCGGGCGCCCTCCACATGGTCCAGGATCCATTTGATCTTGGTGCCGCTGAAGTAGGCGTCGATCAGCAGACCGGTGGTGCTCTTTACATAGTCGTTCAGCCCCTGGGCCTTTAACTCCTCGCACAGGTCCGCCGTGCGGCGGCACTGCCATACGATGGCGTTATAAATGGGACGGCCGGTCTCTTTCTCCCACACTACGGTGGTCTCTCGCTGGTTGGTAATGCCGATGGCGGCGATCTCCTTGGGATCCACCACTTCCTTGCGCAGCACGGTCAGTATGGCGCTGATCTGGCTAAACAGGATCTCCATCGGGTCGTGCTCTACCCAGCCGTTTTCCGGGTAGTGCTGGGTGAATTCATTTTGCGCTTTGGCAACGATCTCGCCCTTTTTGTTGAAGATGATGGCTCTGGAACTTGTGGTTCCCTGGTCCAGGGCCAAGATATACTTCTTTGCCATAAAGATTCCCCTCTCCATGTCGGTAAGACCGTGCAGCGCCCGCGCTTTTCCCCTAAAAAAGTTGAAAGGCAGATGCACGATCATCTGCCTTTCTATTTTACTTGAATTTAAACGGATTGTCAATTCTCACAGGGCAACTTTGATAAAAAATCCACACTTTTTGCCGCAATTTTTGACGGAAATTGACAAATGGTGAAAAATGCTGATTAGATGTGGTCCTCAATGTAGTTGACAATGTCGCCCACGGTCTCGATCTTCTCAATGATCTCGTCCGGCACCTCTAATTTGAACTCATCTTCCACGCTCATAACGATGTCGATGGCGTCCAGACTGTCGGCCCCCAGGTCGTCTACCAGCAGGCTCTCCATGGTGATGTCCTCCGGGTCGCACTCCAGCTGCTCCACCAAAATGTCTTTCATTTTATCCAGTACCATAACTGCTCATCTCCAAAAAACTGTTGTTAATACAGGTCTTATATGCTATCATATTATATAATTCCTATAAAAAAGTCAATGCTTTCGGCAATATTTTTTTGCGCCGGGAGCGGAAAGGGCAAAATCATGACGCACTACGCACTGATCGGCCACCCGCTGGGCCATTCTCTCTCTCCCCAAATTCACCGGGCGCTGCTGGCTGCCGCCGGCCTGGAGGGGGACTACCGGCTGCTGGATATTGCGCCGGAGGCGTTGGAGGACCGGCTGCCGGAGCTGCAAACGCTGCGGGGATTTAATGTTACCATTCCCCACAAGCAGGCGGTGCTGTCGGCCATGGCCGGGCTGGACGAAAAGGCGTCGCTTTTTGGGGCGGTGAATACGGTGGCGGTGCGGGACGGCCGGTTCTACGGCTATAATACGGACTGCTACGGCTTTTTGCGCTCCCTGTCCGCAGCGGGCATTCCCTTGTCCGGGCGGGTGCTGGTGCTGGGCACCGGCGGCGTGGCCCGTATGTTTGCCTTTGAGGCGGTGCTGGCCGGCGCGGCGGTGACTCTGGCTGCCCGCACACCGGAGAAAGGCCGTGCCCTGGCGGCGGAAATTGCGGAGAAATGCGGCCGAGAAGTTGCGGTAACGGATTTTAACAGCGTGACCGGCCACTGGGACCTGATCGTCAACGGCACCCCGGTGGGTATGTTCCCCAAGGCGGACGCCTGCCCGTTGAAGCCGGGCGTGCTGGCTCACACGGCAGCAGTGTTTGACGCTATTTATAATCCCATGGAAACCCGGCTGCTGCGCCTGGCCCGGCAAAACGGCGCCAAGGCGGTGAACGGTCTGCCCATGCTGGTGTGGCAGGCGGCGGTGGCCCAGGAGATTTGGAATGATGTGACCTACACCCCTGCCCAGGTGCAGCGGGTGATCGAGCAAATGGAGGAACTGCTGTAATGAATATTGTACTTTGCGGATTTATGGGCAGCGGCAAGACCGTGGTGGGCAAGGAACTGGCCAAAATTATGGGCCGCCGGTTTGTAGATACGGACCAGCTGGTGGAGGCCCGCAGCGGCGTGTCTATTCCGGCTATTTTCCAGGTGCATGGGGAAGACTATTTTCGGGCGCTGGAGCGTGCCGCCTGTGCAGAGGCGGCAGAGATCCCCAACTGCGTGATCTCCACCGGCGGCGGGGCGCTGACCTTTGACGAGAATGTACAGACCCTGCGCACCACCGGCAAGATCGTGCTGCTGGACGCGTCCTTTGATGTGATCTGCCAGCGGGTGGGCAACGGCGCCAACCGGCCGCTGTTCCGGGATCCGGCCCAGGCCAAGGCTCTGTATGACGCCCGCCAGGCCAAGTACCGTGCGGCGGCAGACTATGTGGTAGACGGCGACGCCTCTGCCCGCAAAACGGCGCTGACCATTGCCGATCTGTTTCGCTAAGGGGTGCATTTTGTACCAAATTCGCACTTTAAGTTGAAAAATGCGGCGGCTTGTGTTATAATGCCTTAGTTATATCCGGTGTTTGGCTGCGTTATGCAGCGCAAAATCAGTGCCGCCCAGAGCGGATCGAGGTGTATCTATGCCGAAGGCAAAAAAATTAAAGCGCGCGCTTGCGCACGATACACGGGTGTTCCAAAAGTACCAAAACCTGCTGATGGAGCTGACCCGCAAGAACATTAAGTTAAAGTACCGGGACTCCTGGATCGGTATTTTGTGGAGCTTTTTGCAGCCGCTGCTGAACATGATCGTGCTTTCCGTGGTGTTCAGCGGTATTTTCGGCCGCAGCAACAAGGGCGTGATCTGCTACCCGGTATTCCTGTTTACCGGCCGGTTGATGTTTGATTTCTTTACATCTTCCACCAAGCAGGCCATGACTTCTTTCCGCCGCAATGCGGGGATCATCAAGAAGGTCTATGTGCCCAAGTATATGTACCCGCTCAGCTCCATTCTCTCTTGCTATGTGACCTTTGCCATCTCGCTGCTTTGCCTGGTGTGCGTGTGGATCTTCTTTAAGTTCACCGGGATCAGCAACGGCCACGCCCTGCACCTGAACGGCTACGCGGTGCTGTTCTTTGTGCCCATGTTCATTTTGCTGGTGTTCTGCACCGGCGTGGGTATGATCCTGTCCGTGCTGTCCGTTTACTTCCGGGATGTGGAGTATATTTGGGATGTGCTGTGCCACCTGCTGTTTTATATGGTGCCCATCATTTATCCCCTGCACCGCATTACCTCCGACTGGATCGTGGTGCTCATTAAGATCAACCCGCTATACTCGATGATCGAGCTGTTCCGCCAGTGTATTCTGTACGGCCAAATGATGACCTGGAATTTGCTGCTGTATGCCTCGGTGGTGTCGCTGGTCACCCTGGCTGTCGGACTGTTCGTCTTTAATAAGTGCAGCGACAAGCTGATCTTCCACCTGTAAGAACAGCAATAAACCCCATTGCCAATGCGCGGCAATGGGGTTCTTTTTATGTTCTTTATTCGGCAGTTACGCCGTAGTGCGTAGGGCGGGGGCTTGCTCCCGCCGCAGTTCTTTTTGTCATTTTGCAGTTACGCCGTAGTGCTTCAGTATATCGGCGGTGAATTTCTTGGCGTGGTCCAGTGCCTCCTGGGAATAGACCTGGTAGTCATAGTCCGTCACTTGGCGGAAGGTCAGCGCCGTGGCGGGCAACGGGTGCTCCTGGCTGCGGTCCAGGCAAAAGCTGTAAAGGGTCGGATCGCTGCAGGTGGTCACTGCCTGGTATTCTCGGCAGGGTAGGGTGCGCTGGTACAGGTCCATGTATTCCATGGGGCGGACAAACAGCAGGTATTTGTGCCCCACCGCCAGGGGCAAGCCGTTGCCGGTTTCACAGTGCAGCTTGCCGTCGCTCATTTTTTCCATGGACATGAATAGATACACCACCACCGTGTTGCCCGCCTGCTCCCGATCGGTGGTCTTTAGCACCTTGGCGGTGTAGCGCAGGTTGTTGTAGGTGGGCTGCATACCGGTGATTTCTACTTGCAGGGGGATCCGGTCTTGCAGCTGCTCTACCGCTACGCTTATGTCTAACATTTCTGCCGCCGCGTTGCGCTCCTCTTGGTAATCGACCGGCAGATCGCAGATGGCCGCCGCCACCTTGTCCGGGTCCTCTAAGTCGTGGGAGCGGGTGGCCCGCAGCACAATGCCGAACACCACGGCGCACAGCAGCAGGATCAGGCAGCCCAGCGCCAGCCCCTGTTGCATAGTCAGTTGTTTTTTACGCAAGGTGCCCCGCCTCCATTCGCAGTATTTTGGTGCACAGGTGCTCCAGACTGGCCCGGTCGTGGCTGGCGATGAGAAAGGTGGTGCCCGCCTCCCGGTTCATACGGAGGATCTCCGCCTCCAGCACCTCCACGCTGGCGTCGTCCAGCGCGTTGGTGGGTTCGTCCAGCAGCACCAGCTCCGGCCGGTTCATCAGCGCCTGGATCAGGCTGACCTTTTGGCACATACCCAGGGAGTATTTTTTCATGGGGCGCCGGTCCGCCGGGTCCAGCCCAAAGCGGGTGAGCCAGTTGTCCAGTTCGCTGTCACTGATCTTGTGATCGGACAAGTCGTTGAGCATTTGCAGATTTTGGCGGCCGCTTAAGTATTCGTAGAGAAACACATTTTCGATCACCAGCCCCACATGGGGCGCATATACCCCGTTGCCTACCCGGGTGTTGCCTACGGTGGCTGTGCCGGCGGTGGGGGTCATCAGCCCGGCAATGGCCCGCAGCAGCATGGTCTTGCCGCAGCCGTTTTGCCCGGCCAGGCCGTAAATACCGCCGCTTTCCAGGGCCAGGTCTATGTGGTCCAGCACGGTCTTGCCACGCAGGGTCTTGGTATAGTCTTGCAGTAGGATGTTTGGCATAGTCCACCTCACAAAATATCTTTTGTTTTCAGCACCCGGCCCCAGAGCAGCACCCACACCGCCAGCAGTGCGCTGCCGACGGCGTAGTAGCCCCACAGGGGATAGGCAAAGAGCGTTTCGTCCGTGGGGAATGCGCTGCACAGGCACCAGAGCATCGGGTCGTATTGGCGCAGAGACACCGGCAGCAAAAACAGTGCCATCACCGCCAACAAAAAGGCGGCGGCACCCAGCAGTACGCCTGCTTTTTCGCCCCGGGTCACGCACAGACCGGCGCACAGCACCGCAAAGCCAAAGAGCACCAGCGTATCGCTAAACAGGCTGATCCCTATTAGCCACGCTGTGGCCCCGGCAGGCAGGGCGTGGACGGCTACCGTGGCACACAGCGCCTGGGTGCCGCAATACAGCAGGTTGTACAGCAGAGTCACTGCCAGCAGTCGCCCCATTTCTGCCCGGTAAAAGCGCAGATAGCGCCCCCGGCGGGTGGCGGCGAATACCCCTTTTACTTGGTATCCCCGGCTGAACAGCCCGCCCAGCAGGGGCACGCCGATCAGCAGGTGCAGCAGACTGCGCAGCACTTGGGGATCGGTGCTGTTCTCCGTCAGCATCAGCTCCGTTCCCTCCCGGGCGGTCAGATAGGCCGCAGTCCAGGTGTCCACAGGGGTCTGGTGCAGTTGGAACAGACCGTGCAGTCCGCCCAGCAGCCCCAGTGCGCAGATGACCAGCGGGTAGCGGTTGTAGGCAAGGGCGCGCTTCATAAACAGTTCCTCAATTTCTTTGGTACGATCAGCGCCGGTAGGAATGCCAGCGCCAGGTAAAAGGCCATACAGATGGCAAAGCCGGCAGGGGTCGGGTCAGTGGGGTTCATCCCGTATAGATAGCTGAGAATATTCAGCGGCCATTCCGGCGTTAAGATCAGCAGGTATTCAATGCCCTGTACCACCAAAAATAGGATGGTGTAGGTAAAAATGCGGTTGCGAACGAAAAAGGAGAATTGCCAGGCTGCCACTGCAAACAACCCGGCGACCAGGGCGGACAGCAGCATATAAAGCAGATAGTACAGATAAGGCGAGTACAGATACAGATGCTGGAAAAAGAAGTGCGGATCACTGACATGATACCAGTATGTATAATCTTGAAACAGATCCCAGCCGTAGCGCTGGGTGCCGTTTAAGGGAAAGGCGATCAGGCACAGCCCCATATTCAGCGCCTGGGTGGCAAATATGGGCAAAAAGCCGCCGCAAAAGACGGCGACCAGTTTGGAGCGATAGTAACGGCCAATGCCCATTTTGCACAGCAGCGGCGCCAGTAGGTGATTGTTGCGCTCATACAGGGAGCTGTCAGAAAAAGGAATGCAGGCCAAAATCGGAAACAGATACATAAAGTACGGTGTGGTAAAACTGAGTCCGTGGGTAGAATATGCACTGTACGGCGTGGGCTGGGCAATGGCGTCCAGGTGAATGTTGCGTAGGCACATGGCCACAAAGTAGCCCACGGCATACAACACCGCAAAGGCCATAGCGACCCAAAATCCAGGCGACCGCACCAGCAGCCGCATTTGATAGCGCAAGCATTTTTTCATTCTGATCCCCTCTTGATTTTTATTTGGTGCAAAAAGTTCTTTCTATTATATAGTGTGGCAAAATGGGGGAATACGCCAAAAAAATGGCAAAAATTTACAAAATCCGATGAAAAAGTATAAAAATAGACGGCAGAAAACTGCCGTCCGCTGATTTGGTTATAACTGATTTTCTTCTTGATAGGCTTTGCTTTGCTCCACATGGGCCACATCCGGAATGGGGGTGCGCATTTCCGTTTTGCCGTCCGGCTGGACGGTGGGGTTGGTAATGTTCTCGCAGTAGCGGGCGGTGACCTCGCCGGTGGTCAGGGCGTACTTCTCGCGATAATCCCGGTAACGGCCGGGTGCGTGGCGCACCGGCGCGTCCCAGTTGTTCAGGCTGTTTTCCGTTTGGGGAAAGTGGCGGTTATTCTGCATGGTCGCACAGCTGCGCCGCCACGGCCTTTAAGTCCTCCAGGGAATTGATCTTGGCGCCGGATTGGATGATATTCTCTTTTACGCTCTCCGGCAGGGCGTTAAAGTATTGGTTCATCTCCGGCGTTAAATGAAATAAATCGGGCATACTGAAAACCTCCTTCGGTTTTAGTATGCCCGATTTTTGCGCTCATTTGTTGTTTGATTTTTCCAATTTTTGCGGTTTTTCGTAGGCGGCCAGCAGCGCACCCAGCAGCACTACCAGGGCGCAGATGATGTCCTTGGTGCCGGGGACCTGGTGCAAAAGCAGATAGGAGAACGGCAGCGACCAGGCGGCGTAAGTGATATTCAGGGGCATGGCCTTGCCGGTGCCCAGCTTGCCCAGCGCCTTATAATAGCACAGGTAAGAGGCGGTGCCGCACAGGGCGGACAGGGCGATGATCCACAGCGCCCGGGTGCCGAACAGCCCGGCGGTAAAGCCCCAGCCCTTGCAGGCAGGCAGCAGAATGACCGCATAGGTCAGCGCCGACACCGGCTGGCGAATTTGCAGCGCCTGGGCGTTGGTAACGGTACTGCTTTGCAGCCCGTAGGTGCAGATGACCCCCTCCGCTGCCCAGCCGATACAGCACAGCAGCGCGCAGCCAAAGCCCAGCAGCTGCCCCTTAGGCAGCGCTGCGCCGGGGGTGTAGCCCAGGGCGATCACCCCGCCGATACTCAGCGCCAGACCGATCAGGCCGGTAGGGCGCAATTTCTCTTTTAAGAAGAAGTGGGCCAGCACCGTGCCCAGTGCCGGGTACAGCGCGGAGATGATGGCGGTGTACGCCGGGCCGATGGCGTTAATGGCCAGCACATAGCCGGTCATACCCACCGGACCGCCCAGCAGCGCGCCCAGCGCCACAAAGCGGCCGCCCCGGGTGCGCAGCGCTTGCCAAACCGCCTTGTACTGGCGGCGCAGCCCGGTGTAGCCCAGCATCCACAGGGAAGAGCACAGGTCGTGCAAAAAGGTGCTGGCAAAGGGCGCCAGTACCGCTGCTTTGGGGTCGCCGGTAAACACCGGCAGCGCCAGCGCCATACCCAGTATTACCGTGTCCAGCGCCCAAAGGGCGCCGCCTGCCAGTCCGGTCAGCATAGGCTCCTCCTTAGTCCAGTAATTCTGCCAAAATGGTGTTCGATACCAGCATACCCCGGGGGGTAAAGGCAATGCGGCCATTGGTGCGGCGCATAAAGCCCCCGGCAATGTACGGCGCCGGGTCGCAGGCGAGCCAGTCCTCCGGTATGCCCCGGTTCAGCCGCAGGCCTAAGAGGATCTGCTCCTCCCGGTCGCCGCCGGGGCCTTCGTCCTGCCAGGCCCAGTCCCGGTCAAAGTAAAAGCGCCGACCGTTCCACAGCGAGTGGGCGCTGGGTCCCAGTCCCAGGTACGGCTCCAGCAGCCAGTATTTCAAATTGTGGCGGCTCTCGTACCCCGGGCGGGCAAAGTTGCTGATCTCGTACTGGGCAAAGCCCAGCTGCCCCAGCCGCTCCACCGTTTGCAGGTACATTTGGCACACCGTGTCCTCCTCCGGCAGCGCCAGCTTGGCTTGCAGCCGATCAAAGGGGGTGCCCGGCTCGATCTTCAGCAGATAGGCGCTGATGTGGGTCACCTGCATACGGTCAATAAAGGCAAAGGTCTGCTCCAGGCTGTCCATGGTCTGCTTGGGGGTGCCCAGCATCACATCCAGGCTGATGTTGCCAATGCCCGCCGCCTTGGCTGCGGCTACGGTGCGAGCCACTTCCACGCTGCCGGCACGGCGCCCCAGGGCGAACCGCTCCCGGTCCACAGCGCTTTGCATACCGATACTCACCCGGTTGATCCCCGCCGCCGCGTACTGCTCCATATCCCGGGTCAGGTCCTTGGAGGGGTTGCACTCTACGGTGATCTCCGCCGCCGGGTCAATGGTAAAGTGCTCCCGCACCGCCTGCAAAATGCCGGTGAGCACCCGAGGCTCCAGTATGGAGGGGGTGCCGCCGCCAAAGTACACCGTGTCAAAGCTGCCGGAGTAGTCCTGCATTTGCGCTCCCAGCTTCTCGGCAAAAGCGTCGGCAGCCGCCGGGGTGTACTTGGTGCTGTAAAAATCGCAGTACGGGCACTTGGAAAAACAAAAAGGAATATGAATATAAAGACCTGCGGCCATACTTCACACTCCTTTTTGCGTTCATTTTTGTTTTATTTTCTGCGGCTTTCCGCTTTCAGTCGCAGGGATTTGTCCAAGATGGTCTTGCGCAGACGAATGCTCTTGGGGGTCACTTCCAGCAGCTCATCGTCTGCCAGGAATTCCATGCTCTGTTCCAGGGACAGGGTGGTGGGGGGCACCAGTTTCAGCGCCTCGTCGGAGCCGCTGGCCCGGGTGTTGGTCACATGCTTCTTTTTGCACACATTGCACACAATGTCCTCGTCCTTGGCGCATTCGCCCACGATCATACCCTCGTACACCTCAATGCCGGGGCCAACGAACAGCCGCCCGCGGTCCTGGGTGTTCCACAGGCCGTAGCCGCTGGTGGTGCCGGTCTCGTGCACCACGATGGAGCCGTGGGTGCGGGTAGCGATCTCACCCTTGTACGGCTCATACCCGGCAAACAGCTGGTTCATAATGCCGTTGCCGTTGGTGTCCGTCAAGAACTCGCTGCGGTAGCCGATCAGCCCGCGAGAGGGGATCTTGATCTCCAGGTGGGTCATGCCGGTGGAGCGGGTGTCCATATTCTCGATCTCGCCCTTGCGGGAGCACAGCTTCTCCATCACGGCGCCTACATAGGCCTCCGGCACTTCAATGATGGCCAGCTCCATCGGCTCCAGGGTCTTGCCGGTCTGGGGGCCTTTCTTCAGAATGACCTGGGGACGGCTGACGGCGAACTCATAGTTCTCTCGCCGCATGGTCTCAATGAGAATGGACAGGTGCAGCTCGCCCCGACCGGATACCTTAAAGGTGTCCATACTGTCTGTTTCTTCTACCCGCATGGACACATTGGTCTCTACTTCCTTAAACAGCCGGTCCCGCAGGTTGCGGGAGGTGACATACTTGCCCTCGCGCCCGGCAAAGGGGGAGTCGTTGACCATAAAGTTCATGCTGATGGTAGGCTCGTCGATCTTTACAAAGGGCAGCGGCTCCACGCACTCCGGGGCGCACAGGGTCTCGCCGATGTTCAGGTCCGCAATACCGGCCACGCAGATCAGGTCGCCCATTACCGCTTCCTCTACCGGCACCCGCTTTAGCCCCTCAAACTGGTACAGCTTGGTGACGCGGATGTTCTCCCGGGTATCGTCCCGACGGCACAGCACATAAGGTGCGTTGACCTTTACGCTGCCCCGCTCCACACGGCCCACGCCGATGCGGCCCACATAGTCGTCATACTCCAAAGAGGAGAACAGCACCTGGGTGGGGCCGTCCGGGTCGCCCTGGGGAGAGGGAATGTACTTTAAGATGGCGTCCAGCAGCGGGCGCATATCGCCGCTGCGCACCTCCGGCTCCGTGCCGGCGTAGCCGTCCTTGGCGGAGGCGTAGATCACCGGGAAGTCGATCTGGTCGTCGTCTGCGCCCAGCTCAATAAACAGGTCCAGCACCTCGTCCACCACCTCGGCAGGGCGGGCGCCGTCTCGGTCGATCTTGTTGACCACCACCAGCGGGGTCTTGTGCAGGCCCAGCGCCTTCTTTAGCACAAAGCGGGTCTGGGGCATACAGCCCTCAAAGGCGTCTACCAGCAGCAGCACGCCGTCTACCATGGTGAGAATACGCTCTACCTCGCCGCCGAAGTCCGCATGGCCGGGGGTGTCTACAATGTTGATCTTGGTGTTGTTATAGTGAATGGAGGTGTTCTTGGACATAATGGTAATGCCCCGCTCACGCTCCAGGTCGTTGCTGTCCATGACCCGCTCTTCCACCACTTCATTTTGGCGGAAGGTGCCGCTCTGGCGCAGCATTTCGTCCACCAAGGTGGTCTTGCCGTGGTCTACATGGGCAATGATCGCAATGTTTTTAATGTCTTTTCTTGTACTCAAAGTGCTCACCCGAATTCTTATTTATTCTTCTTGATATTAAAGCTGTCTCGCAGGGCAACGGTGCGGTTAAACACCGGCGCGCCGGGGGCAGAGTCCTTGTCCATACAAAAGTAGCCGTCCCGCATAAACTGGAACCGATCGCCGACTTTGGCCGTGGCCAGTGCCACCTCGCCGTAGCCCTGCTTCTCGGTCAGGCTGTCCGGGTTCAGGTTCTCCTCAAAGGAGCTGACGCCGCTGTCGTCGCTGGGGTTCTCCACATTGAACAGCCGGTCATAGATCCGGGCGGTCAGGGGAGCGTTCTCCTTGGCGCTGACCCAGTGAATGGTGCCCCGTACCTTGCGCCCGTCCGGAGCGTCGCCGCCAAAGGTGGCCGGGTCGTAGGTGGCGTGCACGCAGGTCACATTGCCGTTTTCGTCTGTGTCATAGCCGGTGCAGGTCACCAGGTAGGCCTTGTACAGTCGCACCTCGTTGCCCGGGTACAGACGGCGGTATTTCTTGATCGGCTCGGCCATAAAGTCGTCCCGCTCAATGAACAATTCTTTGCCAAAGGGCACGGTGCGCTTGCCGTATTCCGGGTGGTCCGGGTGGTACTCCACCTCCAGGGTCTCGGTCTTGTCCTCCGGGTAGTTGTCGATCACCAGCTTAATGGGGTCCAGCACCGCCATAGCACGGGGTGCGGAGGTGTTCAGGTGCTCCCGCACGCAGGCCTCCAGCAGGGCAAAGTCCACCACGCTGTATGCCTTGGACACGCCAATGCGCTCGCAGAAGTCCCGCACCGCCTCCGGCGGATAGCCCCGGCGGCGCATACCGCTGAGGGTGGCCATACGGGGATCGTCCCAGCCGCTGACAATGCCGTCCTGCACCAGCTTTAAGCACTTGCGCTTGCTGGTGAGGGTGTAGTTCAGGTTCAGCCGGGCAAACTCGATCTGGCGGGGCTTTTGCCCCTCGATCAGCTCGTCCACAAACCAGTTGTACAGCGGGCGGTGGTTCTCAAATTCCAGAGAACACAGGGAGTGGGTCACGCCCTCTCTGGCGTCAGACAGGGGGTGGGCAAAGTCATACATGGGATACACGCACCACTTGTCGCCGGTGCGGTGATGGTGGGCGTACATAATGCGATAGATGATCGGGTCCCGCATATTCAGGTTGGGGGAGCTCATGTCGATCTTGGCACGCAGCACCTTGCTGCCCTCCGGGAACTCGCCCTTGCTCATGCGCATAAACAGGTCCAGGTTCTCCTCCACGGAGCGGTTGCGGTAGGGGCTTTCCTTACCCGGCTCGGTGAGGGTGCCACGGTAGGCGCGCATTTCCTCCGGCGTCAGCTCGCAGACAAAGGCCTTGCCTTTTTTGATCAGCTTAATGGCGCAGTCAAAGAGAAAGTCAAAATAGTCGGAGGCGTAGTACAGGTTGTCCCACTGAAAGCCCAGCCACTGAATGTCCTCTTTAATGGCGTCTACATACTCGGTGTCCTCTTTGGTGGGGTTGGTGTCGTCCAGGCGCAGATTGCACACGCCCTTGTACTTTTCTTTCACCCCAAAGTTGATGCAAATGGCCTTGGCGTGGCCAATGTGCAGGTAGCCGTTGGGCTCCGGGGGAAAGCGGGTCTGTATGCTGCTATATACCCCGTCCTCCAGGTCTTTATCAATAAAATCGTGAATAAAATTAGAGCTTTCTCTGATCTCCTCAGCCATGGTATTCCTCCTTGTAGTGCGCCAGTGCGGCGGTTAGTCTGGCTTGTGCGGTCTCTTGCCCCAGCAGAGCCAGTATGGCGTGCAGGTCCGGGGTGTTGGTGCGCCCGGTCAGCGCCACTCGGATCACGGTAGACACATCGCCTACATGGCCCTTGAACGCTGTGGGGTCCTGCTTGTATTCTTTTACATTGGGGGTGCAGCCCACCTGCGGGCACAGCCCCTTGATCTTGGCAAACCAGGTGTCTTTGTCGTCCGTGGTGTCCACCAGGTCTTTATACTGTTCCAGCACCTGCACCGCCAGGGCCGGGTCCGCATTGCCGGTCAGGTCGTAGCAGGGGGTAAAGGTTTGGTCGTAGAAGTAGCTGATGTAGTCCGCCAGATCGCTCCACTTGGCAATGTCCTTGCGGGGCTTTTTGCCGCCACGGTCAATGCTCAGCACTGCCACCGCGTAGGCCGGGTCGCTGTCAAACAGCGCGGCCAGTTCCGGCTGGTGCTGCTGGGCCCAGGCGTGGGCCAGGTCATACACTTCCTGTGCGTTCATTTTGCTGATGACGGTCTTGGACACATCCGCCAGCTTGGCCATATCAAACAGCGCGCCGGACACGCTCATTTTCTTTAAGTTAAAGGGGAAGTCCGCCAGGTCCGCAGTGGGGTTGGCGCGCCGCCAGTCCTCAAAGCTCGAGTTGGCAATGGTCATCATATATTCGTTGACCGCTGCCGCCGGAATGCCCATTTGGTCGTAGTAGGTGACCGCCGCTTCCGGGTCCTTGCGCTTGGACAGCTTGCGCTTGCCGCCGTTTTCTTCCTTAAGAATGGGGGCAATGTGGGCGTACTTCACCGGGCGGAAGCCCAAGAGCTTAAACAGTTGCAGGTGCAGGGGCACGGAGGCGATCCATTCGTCGCCCCGCACCACATGGGTGGTACGCATTAAGTGGTCGTCGATGGCGTGGGCAAAGTGATAGGTGGGAATGCCGTCGGTCTTGAGCAGCACCACATCGATCACATTCTCCTGCATTTCGATCTTGCCTTTGATCAGATCGTCAAAGCGTACCTTGCCCTCCGGCTTGCCGGGGGAGCGCAGGCGCAGGGTCCAGGGCTTGCCGGCGTCTATGTTGGCCTTGATCCGGTCGTAGGTCAGGTCCCGGCAGTGGGCGTAGGGGCCCCAGTAGCCTTTAATGTCCTCGTTCTCCTGCCGGGCGTGCAGGTCTTCCAGTTCCTCCGGGGTGCAAAAGCAGGGATAAGCCAGCCCCGCTGCCACCAGGGATTTGCCGTAGCACTGGTAAATGTCTTTGCGCAGACTTTGGGTATAGGGGCCGTAGGCGCCGCTTTCGCTGCCGTCGCCCATCACGCCCTCGTCCGGGGTAATGCCGTAGATCTGCAGGGCAGAGAGCATGGTTTCCACCGCGCCCTCAACCTTGCGCTTTTGGTCCGTATCTTCCACCCGCACATAGAATACGCCGTCGGTGCAGCGGGCAGTGCGGTACGCCGCTGCGCAGGAAAACAGATTGCCAAAGTGCAAAAAGCCTGTGGGGCTGGGCGAAAAGCGGCTGACTCTGGCTCCCTCTTTCAGCTGCCGGGGCGGGTACTTGGCTTCATAATCCGCCGGGGTCATGGTAATGTGGGGAAAGAGCAGCGCTGCGATTTTTTCATTTTCCGTCATGATCTCACCTACTGTTCCGGCCAACGGGCGGTAGCGCCGTTTTGCACCGGATATAAAATTACAGCCTATTATGACATATAAATAGAAAATAATCAATATAAAAGGCGGGATTTTTCTTGAATTCTCCCGCTTTTTATGGTAAATTAAAAACAAATCTGCACCGGGAGGCAAAAAAGGTGGCTGCATTACCCAAGGACCCGTTTATTCTGTTCAGCGTGATCAATACCAAATTGCGGGATTTCTACCCCAGTCTGGATGCTCTGTGCGCGGATCTGCAGGTGGACCGGGCAGCGCTGGAGGCCCAACTGGCGGCCATCGGTATGACCTATGACCCGCAGCAAAACAAATTTCTGTAAAAAACACTTGCAACCGGGCGCATTTTGTGTTATCCTATTGTAGCAATAAATCGAGGTGTGGCTCAGTTTGGTAGAGCACCACGTTCGGGACGTGGGGGTCGCAAGTTCAAATCTTGTCACCTCGACCAAAAAAGGCAAGTACATTCGTTTGAATGTACTTGCCTTTTTTCTGTTTATTTATAAGATTTGAACTTGCGACACGAGGCTCCAAATGCGCAGCATTTGGCAGAAACAGTCCGGTGGACTGTTTCGCAGCGCGTGCCTCATACTTCTGTGACCGGTTATCTTTTTTCTCCGGTGGAGTCGCACTTTTTCTCCGGCGTTGCAGTACTTATTGCAGTACTTGGTAATGCGAGGTGTCGCAAAGCCGAATAGAGGATCGCACTACCGCATAAAGGGCGGGTCGATGTGGGCATCGACCCCTACAAGGAACTATTTTTCCTCTTGGATCAGGTCCTTTACCACTTCGCTTGCCAGGATCAGGCTGACCACGGAGGGGACGAAAGCCACGATACCGGATAAAGGGCGGGTCGATGTGGGCATCGACCCCTACAAGGTATTTATTTTCCCTCTTGGATCAGGTCCTTGACCACTTCGCTGGCCAGGATCAGGCCCACCACGGAGGGGACAAAGGCGACGCTACCGGGGGTGCTGCGGCGGCCGGGGTGGTCCGGGTCGCCACGGCCGGTGCCGGCGGTGGGGATAGGCGGCTCCTCGGAATAGACCACCTTTAGGTGGTGAATGCCCCGCTTTTTCAGCTCCCGGCGCATGACCCGGGCCAGCGGATCCATTTTGGTCTTAGCCAGGTCCGCCACCTGAAAGCCGGTAGGGTCCAGTTTGTTCCCGGCGCCCATGGCGCAGATGATGGGCACTCCGGCGGCGTGGCAATGGGTCACCAGCGCCAGCTTGGCGCTCATAGTGTCTACCGCGTCTACCACATAATCGTATTGGTCAAAAGGAAAATCCGCCGCTGTTTCCGGCAAAAAGAAGCAGTTGTGCTTGGTGATCTTGGCCGCCGGGTTAATGTCTAAGATCCGGGACTCCATAGCGTCCGTCTTGTACTGCCCCACGGTCTTGGTGGTGGCGATGATCTGGCGGTTGATGTTGGACACGGCCACCGTGTCGCTGTCGATCAGATCCAGGTGCCCTACGCCGGTGCGGGCCAGGGCCTCGCACACATAGCCGCCTACGCCGCCAATGCCGAATACCGCCACCCGGGCGCCCGCCAGCCGTTCCAATGCGGCGCTGCCCAGGAGTAATTCTGTTCTGGAAAATGCCTGTTCCATAGATAATACCTACCTTTTTAATAGACTTATTATAAAGCACGGGAACGGCGCTGTCAACACAGGGAGAAGATAGACAGATTTTCAGCCGTGTCCAACATTGATAATTCGTGTTAAAAAGTTCGACAAAACATTCACGAAAAATATTGCACACTGTCGCTTTTTTGTGTATAATCAAAACGATAAGGAGTGGTGATATCAAATGAGCAAACCGAATGCAACCATTATTGCCGTTGCAGGCAAGGGCGGCGTGGGTAAGACTTCTCTGTCCGCCACCATTGTGCGCTGCCTGACGGAGAAGTACCCGGACAAGAAAATTTTGGCCATTGACGCGGACCCGGCGGTGGGTCTGTCCACAGCCCTGGGCATTGATGTGAAGATGACCATTGACGACATTCGCAAGGAGATTATTGCCTCTGTGGATGAGGGCGACACCCGGGGCGCCGTAGAGCTGCTGGGCGAGGCCAAGTACCGTATTTTTGACGCCTTGGTAGAGACGGACGGCTTCTCTTTCATTGCCGTAGGGCGGCCGGAGACGGCGGGCTGCTATTGCAAGATCAATACCTATTTGAAAGAGGTGATCGCCATTTTGTCCGACGCCTTTGACTATGTGGTCATTGACGGCGAGGCGGGGATCGAGCAGATCAACCGCCGGGTGATGGAAAAGGTGACCCACCTGATCCTGGTGACAGACCCCAGCAAAAAGGGCTGCCAGGTGATCGAGACCATTAAGGGCGTGGCGGACGAGCTGGTGATGTATGACCGGATCGGCGCCATTGTGAACCGTATGGCGGACCCGTCCTTAAAGGAATATATCCACATTGACGGCATAGAGGTGCTCAGCTACATACCGGACGATCGGCACCTGTCTATGTTTGACATTCAAGGGGAAAACATCTTCAATTTGCCGGAAGAGTCGCCGGTGGTGCAAGGGGTGCGCCGGGCGCTCTGCCGTATGGGAGTACCGGTATGAAAGACTTAAAACACCTGATCTATTTTGAAAATCTGCTGCAAGAGGCCAACAACGACCTGGTGCAGCAGGCCATTCGTGAGGGCAACAAGGCCATTGCGTACACCTGCTACCATATCCCGGAGGTGCTGCTGAATGTGGGCAACTGCTTTTCCGTGCGGTTGCGGGCGCCCCGCACCGGGTCTATGGATATTGCGACCTATTATTTAAGCTCCTACCTGTGCGGCTACTCTAAGGCGCTGCTGGAGCGCGCCATTGAGGGGGGCTACAATTTCCTGTCCGCCCTGATCGGCTCTGAGTCCTGCTCGGAGATGAACCGTACCTACGAGCATTTTACGCTGCTGAATTTGGTGCAGAACGACAAGTTCTTTTTGTCTGTGGCGGATATTCCCTTTAAGATCGAGCCACACACCGTGCGCCATTACCGCAACCAAATGCAGATCAAGGTGCTGGACAAGCTGCACGATGTGTACGGCGTGGATGTAAGCGACGACGCTCTGCGCAAGGCGGTGGAAGAGCATAACGAAATTTGCCGCCTGATCACGGAGATCGGCGCCTACCGCAAGGAGGAGAACCCCCGCATTACCGGCTATGAGTTCCATGTGCTGAACCTGGTGACCTACTGCTGCCCCAAGTATTTGATCCTTGACAAATTGCGAGAGACGGCAGAGGAACTAAAGACCCGGGTGCCGGATGAGAAGAAGAACTACCGGGCCAAGGTAGTGGTGGTCGGCTCCGAGATGGACGACCCGGACTTTACCAAACTGATCGAGGAGTCCGGCGCCCTGGTGGTGGCGGATCGGTACTGCTTTGGCTCTCTGCCCGGGCGGGAAGAGATCATCCTGAACGATACGGACGATGTGCTGGAGCAGATCGTGCTGCACTATATGCGCACCTGCCAGTGCCCCCGCTATATGAGCAAGGAGAAGGTGCAGGGCCGCAAGGAATATGTGCGGGACCTGGTGCACCAGTACCACGCGGACGGCGTGATCTATGAGCAGATCAAGTTCTGCGAATACTGGGGCTACGAGCGTGCCCTGGCCTCTCATATTATGACCAACGAGTACGGCATTCCCTCGGTGACGGTGGACCGCCAGTACACTGCCAGTGCCTCCGGCCAGCTGCGCACCCGCGTGCAGGCCTTTGTGGAGAGCCTGGAGATCAAAAAAATTCAAAAAGCCAAGGGGGTGGACTAAATGGCCAATCAACCGAAGAATTTGGGCAACCTGCACCGGGACAAGACTGGTATCTTAAAGCACCGGGAATGGCGCGGGTTTAAGGACACCTTTTATGACTACGGCCGCTGGCTCATCACCTGGAAAGATATGATCGTAATGGTGCTCAAGGCGCCGGTGTCCACTGTTAAGGGGCTGTGGAACTACCGCTGGATGGCCAGTTACCTGTCTGCTCCCGCGTGGATCGACCGCCACACGGAGGGCCTGCGGGGCACCCACCTGCGCATTGCCCACCTGCACTTTAACGCCATGATCAAGCGCGCCTGCGATATGATCCATATGCTCTTTAAGCACGACAAGCACTTCCACCCCAACGATCCGTTCTCAGACAAGACGGTGTGTATGGACGAGCTGTTCTCCTTTGAGTTGATGGCCGGGTTCCCCAACCTGTACGGCGTGCCGGTCCAGACCATTCCCATCTTCCTGTCCTCTATGGTGGACCAGCAGATCACGCCCCCGTACCTGGATATTACAGAGAGTTACGGCGTGCCGGCAGATGTGTGCCCTCTGCCCTCCGCAGAGGCGGGCGTGGCCATTAACGACGATTATCCCATGTTCGGCAAGTGTTTTCTCTCCTGCAATATGCCCTGCGACGGCTCTACCATGAACTCCTCTTACATTGATCGGCGGTTCAATTTGCCCTCCCATGTGGTGAATGTGCCCCTGCGTTATACGGAGGAGGAAGTGCAGGCTTACGCGGTGGACGAGGTGAAGTCCTGCATTCGCTTTATTGAGGAGCAGACCGGCGAGACCTTTGACTGGGACGCCTACTTCTCCGCTATGAAAACCTATAACAAGCAGCTGGAATACGAACTGCAAAAGTGGGATGTGAACAAGACCGATTATCCCCAGATGACCGGCGCCACCTTTTGGCTGTATCGGCTGTTTTACTTCCATCTGTCCGGCGGGTTTGACAAGCGCTTTATCAAGACGGACGAGAAGGTCAACCGCCTGATGATGAAAGGCTATGCCAAAAAGGAAAAGGTGTCCAAGGAAATGCGCCACCGGGCGGTGGTGTGGTCCTGCCCCGCCAACTACTATACCAGCCTGGCCAACTGGCTGGAGAACTGCTGGGGTATCAATGTGGTCATGGATATGGAGACCATGATCTCCTACATTATGTATGACACGGAGGACAAGGACAAGTCCCTGGCCACCTATGCCAAGACCTTGCAGCGCACCACCATGCGCAAGCACACCAAGGGTGGCTACCAGAATGTGCTGGACGAGCTGTGGCGCATTTGCGACGAGTACCGGGCAGATACGGTGATTATGTATAACCAGATCTCCTGCAAGGGTATGGACGGCCTGAACGGTATCTTTGACGACCAGGCCAGAGAGCGCAACATCAACTTTATTTGGGTGGACCAGGATTTGATGGACCCCCGCACCATCTCGCGCCGCAGTATGCGTGAGCAGATCAACAAATATATGACCACGGTGCTCCAGGAGGAGCCGGTAGACCCCACCCTGGTAGACTTTGACGACACCATGGCGTGGTAACAGGAGGACTTGATATGAAGTATTTTGGCGGTTGCGACGTAGGCTCCACCTACGCTAAGTGCGTGATTTTAGATGAAGCGGGCAAGATGGTAGCCAATGCCACCGTGCGCAGCAAGATTAACCCGGTGCAGAGCGCGGAGCTGGCGCTGGGCGAGGCCATCGGCCAGGTGGCGGACTTGCAGTCTGCCCAGGACCTGACCTACCTGATCGGCACCGGCTACGGCAGAAACAAGGTGCCCTTTGCAGATGAGAATATCTCCGAGATCAGCTGCCACGCCATGGGCGTGCATGTGACGGACCCCAGCGTAAAGGCCATTATTGATATTGGCGGCCAGGATGTGAAGGGCATTGCCATTGACACGGACGGCACGGTGAAGAACTTTGCCATGAACGACAAGTGCGCCGCCGGTACAGGCCGCTTTTTTGAGGCCATGGCCAACGCTTTTGAGATGACCCTGCCGGAGTTCTGCCAGCTGTCTTTGCAGGCCAAGAACACCATTCCCATCACCGCCCAGTGCACGGTGTTTGCCGAGTCTGAGGTGATCTCCCTGGTGGGCGAGGGCAAGCCTATGGACGAGATCGCCGCGGGCATTCAGCTGGCGGTGGCCAAGCGCTGCTTTGTGATGGCCAAGAAGGCCGGCGCCACGGATAGCATTACCCTCACCGGCGGCTGCGCCAAGAACGAGGGGCTGAAGCGGGCCATTGAGCATGTGCTGAAAATCCAGGTGGTGGACCTGCCTATTGACCCGCAGCTGATGGGCGCTTTGGGTGCCGCCGAGTATGCACGGCAGAAAGGGCAGGCAGAATGATTAAGGCATTAGTGATTATCCTGATCGTGCTGGCAGCGCTGTTTGTGCTGACCTTTGCCATTTATTTCTTTAACTTGGATATGAAGTTGGTGCGCCGCATTTACGACGCGCTGGGCAAGCATTATGACGCTATGGAAAAGGACAGAAAGCTCTGATGACCCTGTACGATGAACCCATTGACCGGCTGCTGGCGCTGGTGCCGGCAGACAGTCGGCACTTTGCCTACCGGCCTACCGCCCTGCCTATGGACAGCAGCCCAACGGTGCTGCTGGGGCGAGACACGGCCTATGAGTTGGGCGGCAGCCAGACCCCTTGTGTCAGCACTCTGGCGGTCAGCTCCGGCCGCACCTTTGACAATTCCGTTACTCTGATCGGGCCGGATCTGACGGAGATCCGCCGGGATTGCAGCTTTGGCAAGGTGGTGCTGCTGCAAATTGAAGATGTGCAGGAGCAGGCAGCCTTTGACTGCATTAAGGAGTTGGAGCGACTGCGGTACAGCTTTGCCCCCACCGGGCTGATGACCCGGGCATCCGCCTACAATATGCGGGAGCAGATCCGGGTGAGCAAGGCGGCGGTGAAAAGCGGCCTGTCCTTTGCGGACTATGGCCGGGCGCTGCTGGGCGCCTATTTGCAGCGGCCGGAGGTGCACAGCGGTCAGGTGCTGATCTTTACCGACCGGCCGTCGCTGGACACGCTGTCCGCCTTGGCGGAGAAGATTCGCAGCACCACAGACGCCCTGAATCATATTTTGGACGATGTGCTGCTGGACTGCAAATCCTGCAACTTAAAACCCATCTGCGACCAGGTGGAGGGTATGCGAGAGCTGCACTTCAGCCGCCAAAAGGCCAAGCGGGGCAAAAAAGAATAAAAAGAACGACCGTGCTTGTACACTGCGTGCAGGCACGGCCTTTTTTTATTTGGTTGCGCCGGGGCAGGGCGGTATGCTATAATAAGGGTATAAAATAGAGGGGGTTCTATATATGAAACGGATCTTTTGTGCACTGCTGGCCGGTGCGCTGACCTTGGGCGCCGCCTTGCCGGTGCAGGCAGCGGACAAGCCGGTGCTGCGTGTGGCGGCGAACGCCCAGCAAACCGCCATCTCGGACCATTTGTACGGTGCGTTTATTGAGGACATCAGCTACGCCTGCGACGGGGGCCTGGTGTCCAATTTGGTGAATAATGACAGCTTTGAGTACGCCTCTGCGCCCACCACCGGCTGGGTGGCGGACGGGCTGGAATTGACTACCGAGGGCGACCTGCCCCTGAATAAGAACAACCCCACCTACGCCAAGCTGACGGTGGACGGCAAGGGCAGCCTGACCAACCTGGGCTTTACGGAAATTTATAAGTACAAGACGGACAAATACGATAAGAAGAAAGCCAACACGGCGGATATGGGCTTTGTGGCGGACCAGGTGTATGACCTGAGCTGCTATGTGCGTTCCGGCGGCTTTACCGGCACGGCGCAGGTGTATTTGGACTGCGGCGACGGCAAGCAGACGGCGGTGCAGCTGGATCTGAGCAAAACCGGCAGCGCCTGGAACAAGCTGACGGTACCGCTGACCGCCAGTGCCAGCAAGGACGGCGCCTTGGTGTTCCAGCTGGAGGGGCAGGGGACTTTGTACCTGGATTTTGTCACTCTGGTGCCCCAGGGCAGCTACGGCTACGGCAGCGACAGCTGGAAATATACCACCCTGCGCAGCGACCTGTTTGCGGCGCTGCAAAATCTGCACCCCCGGTTTATCCGCTTTCCCGGCGGGTGCCTGGCAGAGGGCGGCAGCCTGGATCAGCTGTATAATTGGAAAGATACCATCGGCCCCTTGGAGGAGCGCAAGCAGAGCGAGAACCTGTGGAAGGACGACAACGGCCGGGATTATAACAACACCAACGCTATGGGCTACCACGAGTATTTCCAGCTGTGCGCGGACCTGAACGCGCTGGCGCTGCCCATTGTGAATGTGGGGCTTAGCTGCCAACCTCGGGCTGCCTATGACGACCACGCGGCAGCGTATGCCAAGCTGGGTATGACCGACGCCCAGTGGCAGGCGTATTTGACGGAAAAGGTGGGCCTGGACGAAAAGGATACCGACGCCCGCACGGAATATACGGACAAAATCGAAAAGCTGAACATTAACAGCGCCGCCGACTGGGAGGCGTATTTGGACACCATCGCCCTGCGCCCGGGTACGGACGCGTGGGACAATTATGTGCAGGATGTGCTGGATCTGATCGAGTACGCCAACGGCGACGCCACCACCAGCTACTGGGGCGCGCTGCGGGCGGCCAACGGCCACGCCAAGCCCTTTAACCTGCAATATATCGGCCTGGGCAATGAGAATTGGGGCACCGTGTATGAGCGCAACTTTAAGGCGCTTTATCAGGCGGTGAAAGAGAAATATCCGCAGATCACCGTGATCTCCTCCGCCGGGACTTACCTGGAGGGGGACGCCTACGACGGCAATATGGCCTGGATCGACCGGGAATTTAAGGACACGGTGGTGGACGAGCATTATTACACCTACGACGGCTATCTGTTTGACCACAACGACCGGTACGACAGCTTTGACCGCGCCGGTGCCCATGTGTTTGTGGGCGAGTACGCCGCCACCTCCGCCGGGATCGGCACCATAGAGACCAAGAGCAATATTTGGGAAGCGGTGGAAGAAGCCAGCTACTTGACCGGCCTGGAGCGCAACGGCGATGTGGTGGATATGGCCTCTTATGCCCCCACCTTTGCCAAGATCAATGCCCAAAGCTGGAATGTGAACCTGATTTGGTTTGACAGCCGCCAAACGGTGCTCACCCCCTCGTATTATGTGCAAATGCTCTTTGCCAACAATGTGGGCACCCGGTATGTGCACGCCGCTTTTGACGGCGGCAGCACCGTGCAGGACGGGGTGTACCAGTCCGTCACCTGCGACCCGGAGAGCCAGGTGCTGTATATTAAGCTGGTGAACACCTCCGGCAAGGACCGGACGGTGGATGTGCAGCTGGACGGCTACACGCCAAACGCCGTTTCCGTCCAAAGCCTGCGGGGCAAGTTCAAGTCCGCCTGCAATGAGTTGGACAGCAACACCACCGCCCCCACCCAAACGGAGCTGACCCCCGGTACGGACCTCCAGGTGGAATTGAGCAAGTACCAGGTGAGCGTGGTGCGGGTAGCCTATGGCAAAAACAGCGGCGCGGATCTGTATAAATTGCCGGAAAAGGCAACCCCCACTTTGTCCGATGGCGGCAAGCTGTACCTGCCCCCGGCCACCATGGGCATTGCCTTTGGCGCGGTCTTTGGCACCGTCGCCGTGTTTATGACTGTGGTGCTGCTGATCCACCATAAAAAGAAAAAGCAGGGGAAATAATAAGTAAAAGCGGAAAAAGACAAAAAATAAGGCTCCCTGCGCAAAGTTCCTCAAAAAACGGCAAAAAAAATAAGGCTCCCTTGTAAAGGGAGCTGGCAAGCCGTTAGGCTTGACTGAGGGATTTTTGAACCACATAGTCCAAATATGTGCAAACGCCGTTAAAATTGGACAGGATCTCATTGTTTGGTATGCGGATCACAGTAAGCCCATAGTTTTCTAAATATTTTGTTCTTGCTGCGTCTTGGACGGCTTTATCAACTTCATAGTGCTGGGAGCCGTCCAGTTCTATGACTAATTTTGCCTTTGCGCAATAAAAATCCACAATATATTTGCCGATGATTTTTTGGCGAACAAAGCGTACTTCTTGCTTTCGTAAATAATCGTACCAAAGGCGGCGCTCTTCTTTTGTCATATTCTTGCGCAAGTCTTTTGCGTTGGGCACAAGGGCTTTATTATGATTATATCTCAATAAAAATCCCTCCGAGTTTGCCGGAGGCAAACCCACCTCCCTTTACAAGGGAGGCTTTTTTATAATACCTCTTATATATCAAATATGAAAAAACGGGAAGCGGCTTTTGCTGGTATCGCGGCCTTTCAGGTACACGGCCTCCACCGTGGCGGTGGGGTCTTTGAGAATGTTTTTGTCCAGAACGGCAAAGTCGGCGCTTTCGCCCACGGCCAGCACGGCGCAGGCGGCGTCTTTGCAGTCCACCGGGATCAGATCATTGACCGCCGGCAGTACCGCCTTGCCCTCCAGGTCCACCACCTTGGCGTCCCGGTAGCACAGGGGCGTGTTGTAGCCGATATAGGCGATCTTGCCCTTGTCCTCCACCAGCACGCTGTAAGTCAGGTCCTCTTCATTCAGGGAGATAAAATCTGCGTTCGTATATACAACCATGGCCTGCTCCTTACTGCGCCAGCGCGTCTGCCAGTGCGGCCAGCGCGGTGCGGTCTGCGTCCTTTACGGCGGCGCGCACGGTAACGGTGCCCGGCAGCAGGGTGATGGCTTTCATCTCCTCCAACTGGGCGGTCATGGTGCGGGCGGCGCTGGGTGCCCAGCTGCCGTTTTCGATCAGGGCCACGGTGCGATTTTGGTAACTCTTGCTCTTTAAGTGGTGCAAAAAGTCTGCCATCACCGGGAACACCCCGCCGTCATAGCTGGGGGCGGCACATACCATTTGGCTGTACTGAAATGCTTTGGCCACGGCCTGTGCCAAGTCTGTGCGGCTCAGGTCTGCGGTCTCCACCGTTACGCCACGGCTTTTCAGCTCCTCTTCCAGCAGCAGAGCGGCGGCCTTTGTGTTGCCGTAAATGGAGGCGTAGGCGATGAACACGCCCGGGGTCTCCGGCTGATAGCTGCTCCAGGTGCTGTACAGGTGCAGATAAGGGGTCAGGTCCCCTTGCAGCACCGGGCCGTGCAGCGGGCAAATGGTGGCAATGTCCAGGGCGGCGGCTTTTTTGAGCAGGGTCTGCACCGGCGCACCGTATTTGCCAACGATATTGATAAAGTAGCGGCGGGCTTCCTCCGGCCAAGGCTCGTTTGTGCCTACGGCGCCGAATTTGCCAAAGGCGTCTGCGCTAAAGAGCACCTTTTCCGTCTGCTCGTAGCTGACCATCACCTCCGGCCAGTGCACCATAGGTGCCATTACAAAGGTCAGGGTGTGGCGACCCAGCGCCAGCGTGTCGCCCTCTTTGACGGCCAGGGTCTTGGTGCCTGCTGGCAGGTCAAAGAACTGGGGCAGCATAGCCAGCGCCTTGGCGCTGAGCACCAGGGTGGCCTCCGGGTATTTTTCTATGGTCTGTTGCAGACTGCCGGCGTGGTCCGGCTCCAGGTGGTGTACCACAATGTAGTCCGGGGTGCGTCCGTCCAGCACGGCGTCCACCTTGGCGGTCCAGTCGTTATATTTGCGTTTGTCCACCGTGTCCAGCAGGGCAATTTTGTCATCCAGCAGCAGATAGCTGTTGTAGGACACGCCCCGGGGCACCGGGTACTGGCTTTCAAACAGATCAATATCCGTATCGTTGACGCCAACATAGCGGATCGCGTCAGAAATGGTCAATTTAGATCACCTTTCTTCCTCACATTGCCTTTAGCATAGCATAAATAGCCGGGAAATACAATGCCGGGGCGCAAAAAAGCCGCACCGCTCAGGGTAAAGCAGTGCGGCTGTGTTGCGGAAAAGACTTACATCAGGGAGAGATACAGCTGTTTGATCTCCTCCACGCTGGTGTCTCTGGGGTTGCCGGGACGGCAGGCGTCGTCATAAGCGCTCTGTGCCAGGAAGTCCACATCCTCCGGTTTAACAATATCTTTCAGGTCGGCGGGGATACCCACATCCTGGGACAGCTGCTTTACAGCGTCCACAGCGGCGGCACGGGCCTGATCCAGGGTCATATCGTCTACGCCCTCTACGCCCATGGCCTTGGCAATATCCCGGTACTTCTCACCGGTGGCCGGTGCGTTGTAGGCCATCACGGTGGGCAGGATAATGGCGTTGGCTACGCCGTGGGGGGTGTCATACACAGCGCCCAGCGGGTGCGCCATGGAGTGCACAATGCCCAGACCCACATTGGAGAAGCCCATACCGGCAATGTACTGGCCCAGTGCCATGCCCTCGCGGCCCTCCGGGGTGTTGGCTACGGCGCCGCGCAGGTTCTTGCTGATGATCTCAATGGCTTTCAGGTGGAACATATCGCTCATTTCCCAGGCAGCCTTGGTGATGTAGCCCTCAATGGCGTGGGTCAGTGCGTCCATACCGGTGGCGGCGGTCAGGCCCTTGGGCATGGAAGCCATCATCTCCGGGTCCACAACGGCCACCACGGGAATGTCGTGCACATCTACGCATACCATCTTGCGGTTCTTCTCCGTGTCGGTGATCACATAGTTGATGGTCACCTCGGCGGCTGTACCGGCAGTGGTGGGAACGGCAATGATCGGCACCGCCTTCTTGGTGGTGGGGGCCACGCCCTCCAGGGAGATCACATCGCTGAACTCCGGGTTCTCAATGATAATACCAATGGCCTTGGCGGTGTCCATAGAGGAGCCGCCGCCGATGGCGATAATGCAGTCTGCGCCGCTGGCCTTAAAGGCGGCCACGCCGGTCTGCACATTCTCCACCGTGGGGTTGGCCTTGATCTTGCTGTAGATCTCGTAGTCAATGCCGGCGTTCTCCAGCACATCGGTCACTTTCTTGGTCACATTAAATTTGATCAGGTCCGGGTCGGAGCACACAAAGCACTTTTTGAACCCGCGGCCTTTCACCTCACCGGCGATCTCCTGGATCGCACCGGGGCCGTGGTAACTGGTCTCATTCAATACAAATCTGTTTGCCATAACAAATTACCTCTTTTGATTGAAAATTCAGCGGCTTTTTCCGCCGCTTGCAAGTCCAGTATAGCGCTGTGATAATTTTTTGTCAATCCGGCAGCGGCGGAATTCATAAATAATTTACACTGCGTGCAGAATTGCGCAACAGCGTGCAAAAATTCTGGCAAATGCGGCAAAATATGTTAAAATAGTATCAGAAAAAGGCCGGCGCCGCCCCGGGGTTTGTTTTGCAAAAAACAGCAAAAAGCCCCTTGACAAAAGGCAATTTACCGTGTATAATCCAAATTGTAATGAGTACAAGCTGGTAATAATTACAACAACTGGTCAAAATCCCCAAAAACTTTAGCCGGAATGGGCAAAATACTTATAGAATTTGGGTTGAAATTCAAGACGATTTGTTGTATATTATTAGCGATTTGTGGACAGGTGCGCCAAAATGCGTCTGCTTTCGCAATTTAGCTATGCCAATCAATTTATTTTCATATTTAGCAAACAAATACTGTAGGAGGTAATACGATGGTCAATTTTGAACAATGGAATGGCTTTGACGGTTCCCTCTGGAAAGAGGAAGTCAATGTAAGAGACTTCATCCAGAAGAACTACAAGCCCTATGATGGTGATGAGAGTTTCCTGGCAGAGCCCACGGACGCTACCAACAAGCTGTGGGGCGTGCTGCAGGGCCTGCAAAAAGAAGAGCGTGCCAAGGGCGGCGTGCTGGATATGGACACGGAGATCGTGTCCGGCATTACTGCCCACGAGCCTGGCTACATCAGCGAGGATCTGAAGGATCTGGAGGCTGTGGTCGGCTTGCAGACCGACAAGCCCCTGAAGCGTGCCTTTATGCCCTATGGCGGTATTAAGATGGCTGAGCAGGCTTGCACCACTTACGGCTATGAGCCGGATCCGGAGCTGCACAAGATCTTCACCGAGTATTGCAAGACTCATAACCAGGGTGTGTTTGACGCTTATACGCCCGAGATGAAGAAGGCCCGCCACAACAAGATCATTACCGGTCTGCCGGATACCTACGGCCGTGGCCGTATCGTCGGCGACTATCGCCGTGTGGCCCTGTACGGTATCGACTTCCTGATCGAGCAGAAGAAGGAAGACTTTGCCAACTGCGGCAGCGGTTCTATGACCGACGACATTATCCGTCAGAGAGAAGAGCTGGCTATGCAGATCAAGGCTCTGGGCGAGATGAAGGTAATGGCAGAGAAGTATGGCTTTGATATTTCTCAGCCCGCTAAGAACGCAAAAGAGGCTGTGCAGTGGCTGTACTTCGGTTACCTGGCTGCCATCAAGACCCAGAACGGCGCTGCTATGAGCGTTGGCCGTGTGTCCACTTTCCTGGATATCTACATTGAGAGAGATCTGGAAGCCGGCACCCTGACCGAGAGCGAGGCCCAGGAGCTGATCGACCACCTGGTGATGAAGTTCCGTATGGTGAAGTTCGCCCGTATTCCCTCTTACAACCAGCTGTTCTCCGGCGACCCGGTATGGGCCACCCTGGAAGTTGGCGGTATCGGCGTAGACGGTCGCTCCATGGTCACCAAGAACGACTACCGTTTCCTGCACACTTTGGAGGATATGGGTCCCTCTCCGGAGCCGAACCTGACCGTTCTGTATTCCTCCGCTCTGCCTGAGAACTTTAAGAAGTACGCGGCAGATATTTCTATCCGCACCAGCTCCATCCAGTATGAGAACGACGATGTGATGAAGCCGGTATGGGGCGACGATTACAGCATCTGCTGCTGCGTATCCGCTACTCAGACCGGTAAAGAGATGCAGTTCTTCGGCGCAAGAGCCAACCTGGCTAAGTGCCTGCTGTACGCCATCAACGGCGGTATTGATGTAAAGACCGGCCAGCAGGTTGGTCCCGAGTACAAGCCGATCACTTCCGAGTACCTGGACTATGATGAGGTTATTGAGAAGTATGACCGCATGATGGACTGGCTGGCTGATCTGTATGTGAATGTGCTGAACCTGATCCAGTACATGCATGATAAGTATTACTATGAGGCTGCCGAGATGGCCCTGATCGATACCGATGTACGCAGAACTTTCGCTACCGGTATTGCCGGTTTCTCCCATGTGGTAGACTCCCTGAGCGCCATCAAGTACGCCAAGGTCAAGACCATCCGCAACGAGGACGGCATTGTGGTTGACTACGAGACCACCGGCGACTTCCCCCGCTACGGCAACGACGACGACCGTGCAGACGAGATCGCTGTATGGCTGCTGAAGACCTTCCTGGCTAAGATCAAAAAGCACCACACCTATCGTGACTCCGAGCCCACCACCTCTATCCTGACCATTACCTCCAATGTGGTATATGGTAAGGCAACCGGTGCTATGCCTGACGGCCGTAAGGCCGGCGAGCCGCTGTCTCCCGGTGCAAACCCGGCTTACGGCGCAGAGCAGAACGGCCTGCTGGCCTCTCTGAACTCCGTTGCCAAGCTGCCTTATGAGTGGGCACTGGACGGTATCTCCAACACCCAGACCATCAACCCGGACGCCATCGGCCATGACGAGCAGGAGCGCATCAACAACCTGGTACAGGTGATGGATGGCTACTTCGATCAGGGTGCACATCACCTGAATGTGAATGTGTTCGGTAAAGAGAAGCTGATCGACGCTATGGAGCACCCGGAGAAGGAGGAGTATGCAAACTTCACCATCCGTGTATCCGGTTACGCCGTGAAGTTCATTGACCTGACTCGTGAGCAGCAGCTGGATGTTATTGCCCGTACCTGCCACGACAGAATGTAAGCGGCTGATCGCTTATGATCGGTAAAATTCATTCCATAGAGACCTTCGGGCTGGTAGACGGCCCGGGGGTGCGCTATGTGCTCTTTTTGCAGGGCTGCAATATGCGCTGCAAATATTGCCACAACCCGGAGACCTGGGACCCGGCGGCGGAGAAGATGAGCCTGACCCCACAGCAAATGTTTGATAAGGCTTATCGCTATCGCAACTACTGGACCAAAAAGGGCCAGCCCAATGGCGGTATTACCGTCAGCGGGGGCGAGCCGTTGCTCCAGATCGACTTTGTAACGGAGTTCTTCTCCATTGCCAAGGCCCATGGGGTGCATACCACGCTGGACAGCTGCGGTTCCGCATTCAGCCGCAAGGAGCCGTTCTTCTCTAAGTTCCAAAAGCTGATGGAAGTGACGGACCTGGTGATGCTGGACTTAAAGCAGACGGACAGCGAAAAGCACAAGGAACTCACCGGGCGGGACAACGCCAATATCTTGGATATGGCCCGCTATTTGTCAGAGATCGGCAAGCCCATGTGGATCCGGCGCGTGCTGGTGCCCGGCCTGACCGACGACCCGGCAGAGTTGCAGCAGTTGAAAGACTTTATTGACAGCCTTTCTTCTGTGGAGAAGGTAGAGATCCTGCCGTACCACACGCTGGGGCTCTTTAAGTGGCAAAACCTGGGGATCCAGTACCCGCTGGAGGGTGTACCTGTGCCCACACCGGAGCAGGTGCAGCAGGCGGAAACCATCCTGGGGATCGCAAAATAAAACAAACGGCATTGCAATTTTTGTTGCAATGCCGTTTTTCTTTTGTGGTGCGGTACAAGTCTAAGCAAAAAACGGCTCCCCTTGTTGCAAGGGGAGCTGTCACGAAGTGACTGAGGGATTGCACCGGAGGTGTCCTAAGTGCACCGCGGGCGGATAGCATCCGCCCGCTGACTAATGCACGCGCCCCATTACAGCACCACGCCCAGGGCGTCGATCACCTGCTTTTTGTAATCCAGGAACGCCGGGGTCAGGTTAAAGTCCCGCCGCCGGGGCTTTGGCTCTGCAATGGTGATCTGGTGGGTGATCTTGCCCGGTCGCCCGCTGAGAATGAGAATGCGGTCGCTGAGCAGCACCGCCTCGTCAATATCATGGGTGATAAAGATGGTGGACAGCTTGATCTCCTCCATCACAGACAGATACCACCGGTGCATGGCAGACTTGGTAATGGTGTCCAGGGCGCTGAACGGTTCGTCCAGCAGGGCTACCCGGTCACCGGCCAGGTAGGTGCGCAGCAGGGCTGCCCGCTGGCGCATACCACCGGACAATTCTGCCGGGTACTGCTGCTGGGTGCCCTCCAAACCGAACTGGGCAAAGTGGCTGCCGGCTTCTGCCCGGGCTTCTTTTTTGGATCTGCCGGAGAGCAGCAGGGGCAGGGACACATTGTCAATGATCTTCTTGTAGGGCAGCAGCAGGTCCTTTTGCAGCATATAGCTGATGTGGCCCGGCTGGCCGGTGATGTCCTGCCCGCCCAGCACCACCCGGCCGCTGTCCGGCCGGTCAATGCCACTGATGCAGTTAAACAGAGTGGTCTTGCCGGCGCCGCTGACCCCCAGCAGGGAGATCAACTCCCCCTGCTGCAAAGTCAAATTGACGCCGTCTAAGATCACTTTGTCGTCAAAGCTCTTTTTAATGTTTTCTGCGGATAAAATGTCCATTGCTTATGCCAGGTAGTCGTTGGTAAAGCCCACATTGTTGCTGATGTCTTTCTCTGCCAGCTTGTTGTCCGTCAGCCACTTGTAGAAGCTGTTCCAGCGGGCCGGGTCAATGTAGCCCCACTTCTTGGCGTCGCTGATGTACTGGTCGGCCATCCACTTTTGGCTCTCCAGCACCAGATCCTCGCTGCCGTTCAGGGAGCCGGTGTCGTCGCTCTTAATGAGAATGTCAGCGGCCTCCTCCGGGTGGTCAATGGCGTACTGATAGCCCTTGGCGGTAGCGGCCAGGAATGCCTTGGCAGCCTCCGGGTTGTCCTTTAAGAAAGTGTTGTTGGCAATGAGCACCGGTGTGTAGTAGTCAAAGGTGGGGTTCAGGTCCTTAATGTAGAAGAAGTCTACATCAATTTTGTTCACCTTGGCGTTGATACCGCCCCAGCCGTAGAATACCCAAATGGCGTGGTCCGGGTTCTGCTGCACATCCTGTGCCTCGGCGGTCACGGTGTTGGGGATCTTCTTCACCTTGCTCCAGTCGCCGCCGTCCTTGTTGACAATGTTCTCCATCATAGCCTTTTCAATAGGCGAGTCCCAGGTCAGGTAGGTGTTGCCGGTGAGACCCTTGGGACGGTCCATACCCTGCCCGGCCTTGGAGATAATGCCGGAGGAGTTGTGCTGCAGCAGCGCAGCCACGGCGGTCACATCCATGGGGGTGTCGGAGGTAAAGGCAGGCGCCAGGGTGTCCTGGGCGTCAATGGCAAATTGCGCCTTGTTGGTGCTGCACAGCTGGGTCGCGGTGCTGTTGTCCGGCGGCTGCACAATGCTCACATTCAGTCCGGCAGCGTCATAGTAGCCCTTTTCCTTAGCCACGAACAGACCGGTGTGGTTGGTGTTGGGGGTCCAGTCCAGGCAGACGGTAATGTCCGTCTTTTGCGCCGGTGCGGCGGTGGTGTCCGTATCGTCCGCAGTCTTACCGCCGGAGCAGGCGGCAAAGGACAGCGCCATCACGCCGGCCAGCATACCGGCAAAAATCTTTTTTGCTTTATTCATCTTATTCTTTTCCTTTCGTCGTTCCTTTGTTTGCCCAGGGCATAGCCAGCCGCTGGGCCAGTGCCACCAGCGCCATCAGCAGCAGGCTGATGACGGAGATAAACACAATGACGGCAAACATTTTGTCAAAGGCATAGGCTTTCTTCACCCGGGTCATATAGACCCCCAGCCCCTCAAAGCCCCCTAACCACTCGGAGATCACCGCGCCTACCACCGCGTAGGAGGCGGAAATGCGCAGCCCGGAGAAAAAGGAGCCGGTAGCGGAGGGCAGCTTAATGTGCCAAAACACTTGCAGTCGGTTCGCGCCCATGGCCCGCAGCAGGTTGACCTCGTCCGGGTCCGCACTGCGGTAGCCGTCTAATAGCCCAATGGAGATGGGGAAGAAGGTGGTGATCACCACCAGGGTGATCTTTGGCGCCATACCAAAGCCCATCCACAGCACCAGCAGCGGCGCAATGGCAATGGTGGGTATGGTTTGGGTGATAATGAGAATGGGGTAGATGGCTTTGTACAAAAAGGCAAAGCGATCCATCAGCGCCGACAGAATGAACGCCAGCGCCACGCCGATCCCCAGCCCGTAGACAGCCTCTTGCAGGGTCACCTTGGCCTGGGCCATCATCACGGAGAAGTTGTGCACAAATGCCAGCCACACATCCGTAGGGGAGGGCAGCATATAGGCGGGCACCACTTCAAATCCGGAACAGGCGTACCAAATGCCCAGGATCACCGCCAGTGCCAAAATGGGCGCCAGCTTATTGGTGGTGCTTTGTAATTTTTTGGTCAATGGTCAAAACCTCCCCTTCCGGGTTGTACACGATCTTGACATAGGCGGATACGCTGGGCGCACCGGCTTTTACGGCCACTTTTTGACACTGGGTTACGATCTCCATCAGCTGATCGTAGCTTTCGCCCTCAATGGTGGTCTCAAAGGGGCCGACGGAGCAGTGCAGGCCGGTGCTCTTGATGTAGGCGATCACTTCGTCTACGATACGCACCAGCTCCTGGTCGTTGTCTGCCTTTGGCAGAACCTGAATGGCAACACTTGCTTTCATAAAATACTCTCCTTTCAAGTGCTTTGGCGGTTGCCCGCCGGGGTGGGTGACAATAAGTCAAAAGAAAAGCCCCATTCACGCAGAATGGGGCACAGTTGCAACTCTCTAAGCAATCGTCTCTGCCGTGCGTGCTAGCGTACGGTTCAAAGGGTATGATCTCAGCCTTGCGGCACCCCTGACTTATTGATTTGAACAACTCTATTATACGGCGGCGCCGGGGCTTTGTCAATCCTGGATCACGCGCACCCGGATCACACCGTCGATCTTTTCAATATCCGCTACAACACCGGCGCTGTAAGCGGTGTCTGTGTCAATAATACTGTACGCGATCTCGCCCCGGTTCTTATCGGTGAAGGCGGCAATGTTCATACCGTCCTTGCTGATGGTGTCCGTAATGGTGGCGATCATATTGGGCTGGTTCTTGTGCACCACGGTCATGCGGGCAGCGCCGCTGCGGTCCATGTGCACCGCCGGCAGGTTCACGCTGTTTTGAATGTCGCCGTGCTCCAAAAAGTCGATCAGCTCCTGGGCACCCATGGAGGCGCAGTTCTCCTCGCTCTCCGGGGTGGAAGCGCCCAGGTGGGGAATGGCGATCACGCCATCCACATCGATCAGCTTCGCACTGGGGAAGTCAGTAACATACGCGGCCATTTTGCCCTCTTCCAGCGCCTCGACCACATCGTCCGCATTGGCCAGGTCGCCACGGGCAAAGTTCATTACCCGCACCGTGTCCTTCATCTTGGCAATGCTCTCGGCACAGATCAGCTCCTTGGTGTCCGGGGTCAGCGGCACATGCACGGTGATATAGTCCGCTACGGGGAACACCTGGTCCAGATCGTTGTTGACGGTTACCCCCGGCTTGAGCACAGAGGCGTCCTTCAAGTACGGGTCGTAACCAATCACCTGCATACCCAGGTCCACGGCGGCGTTGGCCACCAGGCGGCCGATGGCGCCCAGGCCGATCACAGCCAGGGTCTTGCCTTTCAGCTCCGGCCCGGCAAAGGCGGACTTGCCCTTTTCTACCGTCTTGGGCACATTGTCGCCCTCGTCCTTAATGGTCTTGCACCAGTCAATGGCGCGGGTCACCTTGCGGCTGGCCAGCAGCATACCGCACAGCACCAGCTCTTTTACCGCGTTGGCGTTGGCACCGGGGGTGTTGAACACCACAATGCCCTTTTGGGCACAGTCGGCCACGGGAATGTTGTTGACCCCGGCACCGGCTCTGGCAATGGCCAGCAGGCTTTCCGGCATTTCCATATCGTGCATGGAGGCGGAGCGCACCATAATGGCGTCCGGCGCCGTGTCCGGCGCGTCTACGGTGTAGTTGGCAGGGTCAAATTTGCTCAGCCCTACCGGCGAAATTTTATTTAAGGTCTGAATGTGAAACATCAGCAGTTCTCCTCCTCAAACTTTTGCATAAAGGCCACCAGCGCCTGTACGCCCTCCAGGGGCATGGCGTTATAGATAGAGGCCCGCATACCGCCTACGGTGCGGTGCCCTTTCAGGTTCACCAGCCCGGCGGCCTCCGCTTCTTTGACGAATTTGGCGTCCAGATCGGCGTTGCCGGTGACAAAGGGCACATTCATCAGGGAGCGGTCCTCCGGCACCACCGTGCCGTGGAACAGCTTGGAATGGTCCAGGAAGTCGTACAGCAGCTTTGCCTTTTCCTGATTGCGCTTTTCCATTGCCTCCAGGCCGCCCAGCTCTTTGATCCACTCCAGCACCAGCTTGCAGATATAAATGCACCAGCAGGGGGGCGTGTTGTAAAGGGAGTCTGCGTCAGCCTGTACTTTATAGTTCATCATCACCGGGGTGGTGGGGCGTGCGTTGCCCAGCAGATCCTCCCGGATAATGGCCACTACCAGCCCGGCGGGGGCCACATTCTTTTGGGCACCGAAGTACACCATACCGAATTTGCTGATGTCCAGCGGCTGGGACAGCGCGCAGGAGGACACATCGGCGATGAGCACCTTGTCGCCCACCGGCGGCAGTTCCTTGTACACCGTGCCGTAAATGGTGTTGTTCATACAAATATACACATAGTCCGCGTCGTCCCGAAAGTCGGCGGCTGCGGTCTTGGGAATATAGCTAAAGGTTTTGTCCGCAGAGGAGGCCACTGCCTGCACATCGCCGTACTTCTGGGCCTCCTGATAGGCTTTCTTGGCCCACTGGCCGGTGATGATATAGTCTGCCTTGCCGCTGCCGTTCATAAAGTTCAGCGGAATGGCGGAGAACTGGGCGGAGGCGCCGCCCTGCAAAAAGAGCACCTTGTAGTTGTCCGGCACCCGGTACAGCTCCCGCATCAGCGCCTCGGCGTCTTTAATGATCTTGTCAAAGGTCTTGGAGCGGTGGCTCATCTCCATTACGGATTGGCCGCTGCCCCGGTAGTCCAACATCTCGGCAGCTGCGGTTTGCAGCACCTGCTCCGGCAGGGTGGACGGCCCTGCGCTAAAGTTCCATACTCTTGCCATAGTCAATATCTCCTTTGGATTTCAAATCGTGTACATACCATTATACGGCTGTTCATCTTTTTGTCAAGCAAAACCGGTGATTTTTGTAAAAAAAGCCGATAGATTGATAATCCATTAACAATATTGTGCAAATCATAGCCAATGTGGGCGGATTTACAGGACAGGTGTGCAGTATTTGGCAGGTGTATCCTAAAATGCGGGCAGATAAAAGCGTGCGGGCCGATGTGGGCATCGGCCCCTACATCGTTGACGCTGACTCCATATTGCCTGTGGCGGATCTGTGATAAATTCGTAGGGCGGGGGCTTGCTCCCGCCGCACCGTAATGGAAACAAAAAAAGAGCACCACACAGGTGCTCTCATTTGTCTGTTCTTTATTTCTGCTGCTGGTTCAGGGCGTTTTGCAGCATATTGTTCTGCTTTTTCGGCTTATAGGGGGGCGGGTTCTTCAGCTTCTTGGTCCACCGGTTGTTCTTGGCGGTCAGCTTGTTGATCTCGTGCACCGGCCCGGCCATATATTCGGTCATATACCGGTCGGCGATCTCCATCAGCTGGGGATCGTTCTTCATCTCGCCCAAAATGGTCACGCCGATAATATCCTGCACCTCGTTGGTGCCGTCCTCGTAGATCTCGCCCAGGGCCTTAAACAGCTTTTTAATATCCGCCTCTCGGCCGGAGCGCATCACTTCCAGCACCCGGGGTGTACCGTATTCGGTAAAGAAAGTCTCCGGCAGGAACTCGCCGTAGGCGGCAATGTTGCGCTTGATCTCGTCCTTCATATCCGGGTACAGCACGCCAAAGCGGTTGGCCAGGGAGTCTACATCGTAGCTGACCACGCCGTTCTTGGCCTTGGAGCGGGACACGGCCTTGGGCATTTTGATCTTGTCCAGGTCCGCTTTCTTCTTCTTGGCAAAGAGGGCGTGGACTTCCTCGCCCACTTCGTTGGCTACGGATTTGACCTCCCGGTCGTCCAGCGCGTCCAGCTCAAAGAGAGAGCGGGAGACGGTGCTCCACTGGGGGTTCTCTTTCTCGTATGCGCAGTCAAACTCCAGCAGCTGCTTGTCTGCCACATAATGCAGGCGGTACAGCCCGTTATCACCGGCAAAGGTCAGGGCGTCCTCGGCCCCTGCCTCCCGGTCAAAGTGCAGTTCGGTATTGATGGCGGCAAGCTGCTTTTCCAGCGTTGCAAAAGCCTGGTTCAGTTCCATATAGGCACTCCTTACTCGGTCATTTTTACTTGGTGCAAAGTATTATAGCATTTTTTGCCCCTTTTGTCACGCTTTTTTATGAAGTCCGGCGGCGGGTGGTGGTTTTTGCCGATATTTTTTTGCAAAAGGCATAGATTTTAATAGAAGATGATGGTTGCGCGGGCGTATCTTCTGTGGTACAATATTATAATCAATTTTGACTTAGGAGCAGTTTTGCATGGATAAAATCACATTGGGCGTGCTGTTCGGCGGCGTATCCTC
>CAVIFY010000017.1:0-37826 GCA_963642245.1 Bifidobacteriaceae bacterium
ATTCCTCAATAGCTCAGTTGGTAGAGCATGCGGCTGTTAACCGCAGGGTCGTTGGTTCGAGTCCAACTTGGGGAGCCAAAGAAAAAGAGACACACTTTTGTGTGTCTCTTTTCTTTATTTCAGCAGTTATTCGAACCAACGACAAGTTGCTCCAAATTTGCAAGAATGCAAATTTGGGAGAAACAGTCTGGGAGATTGTTTCGTAGCAGGTTGCATAGCCTTCGGGTGTTGATTATTACATTTATTAAAGGAGATATAGCGGGCCGATGTGGGCATCGGCCCCTACATTTACTATTTTTTCTAGTGATTAAAAAAGCGGGCGGATCATATCCGCCCCTACGGGTGCAGGAATAATTTTTCGGCAGTCTGTGCGGTGTTCTACGGGAAAGACGAGGTAGGGGCGGCAACCTGCCGCCCGCGATAGGCACAAAAAGGCAAACGAATGACGGCGGGAGCAAGCCCCCGCCCTACGGCAATCATATCATTTTCGCAATATTTACCCGGTACGATGAGGGATCGTACCCTAATGAATTAATTTAATAAATAAATCAAATGCAGGGCCCGATGCACCCATCGGGCCGCAATCCCTCAGTCACTTCGTGACAGCTCCCTTTGCAAGGGAGCCTAAGAGGATATTACTGATATGCCTCCCTTGTAAAGGGAGGTGGCTGCGAGCTTGCGAGCAGACGGAGGGATTATTCGGCGGGAATAACCTCTGTACTACGATCATATGATTATAATTTTATATATCCACCGTACCATAATCCGGACGGTTATTTGTCAACTGTGCTTATTTCTGATATAGTTATTCCAGTATATCCAGGTTATAGTCGCTGAGCAATTCGTTGACCTGCATTAAGGTGCTGCCCTTATTTAGGCAATATAGGATCACGCTGTCCCGGGGATTGCGGGGATACAGATCGCAGGCGCCGGCGATTTTCAACAGCTTGCGGGTCTCCATGATTTGCAGCTGCATCCCCAGTGCCAACATCAGCATTTTGTCCCGGGATGGATGGGTCTTATTGCCGTTGAAGATCTGGTAAGCGTAGTTCTTGTCCAAATTACTGCGGCGGATCACATCGCTTTTCTTCAATTCTTTCTCACTGAGCAGCAGTTCCAGATACTCGGCAAGGGAGGCAAATTCCAGTTCATCCACTTCTTCCGCAAAATAGGCGCCAATGGATTTTTTGCTTTTTAAGATCTCCATCAATTCTTCCGTTGTCTTTTCCATTTTTTCTCCTTTTTGTGCCGGATGATCACCACCCGGCGCTGCTTCTATGATATAATAGATTTATTCTGAGTGCAAGGTATTTGTTATGCAATATGAGATCCTGAAACAACTGAATGAGCAGACCCTGTTTGCCATTGCGAACGGCACGCTGTATGTGCTTAAGGAGATCCCTTTGGCCGATACGGATATGTATAAAAAGCTGGCAGGGCTGGATTGCCGAAATATTGTCAAATTCTACGGCACCACCGCCCTGGACGGCCGGTTCTATGCGGTGGAGGAATTCCTCAACGGCGGCTGTACGCTGCGGGAATATATGGAGCGCCGGGGGCCACTGAGTGATTTGGAGACCAAGGACATAGCCCTCCAGATCTGCAATGGACTGAAACAGGTGCACAAGCTGGGCATTGTCCACCGGGATATTAACCCCAACAACATTATGTTGGCGGCGGACGGCACGGTGAAGATCATTGACTTTGGCATCAGCCGCACCGTCAAGCGCAATCAAAGCTGCGATACGGAGATCCTGGGGACCCAGGGCTTTACTGCGCCGGAGCAATTCGGCTTTCACCAAACCGGGCCAAAGGCGGATATTTACTCCGTGGGTGTGCTGATCAATGTGCTGGCTACCGGCTGCCTGCCGGGGGTGCAGCTGGTGAACGGCTGGCTGTCCGAGATCGTGCTCAAATGCACCCAGATCGACGAAACCAATCGGTACAAGAATATGGACGATCTGATCCTGGACTTGGAGCGGCGCAGCAAGTTTCAGCGGCTCCTGCGCACCGTTCCCGGCTTTCGCAAGGGGACCTGGTGGCACAAGTTGATTGCCGTTTTGTACTACATTGCCCTGCTGTTCTTCCTGATTTTTGCGGTTGCCACCGCCCATTCCGTGCAAGACGCCTTGTGCAGCTTTGGCTTTTTCTTTTTCGGTTATGCGGTGCCGGTGCCGATCCTGACCAACTATCTGGACTGGACCCATCGGATCACCTATTTGCAAAATAAGACCAAATCCCAACGCATTTGGATCCAAATCAGCCTGGCTGCCCTGGCGCAGGTGCTGTCTATGCTTTGTATTATAGCAGTCCCCGCCGCCTGAATGTTGTGCTGGGAGCACACCAAATCCCCTTTTTGCTGTTGTATAATGAGAACATCAAAGTAAAGGGGGTTTGCAAAATGGCAAACGATGCAGAGGTGCAACTGGCTGTTGACCAGGCAATGAAAGATCAAAAGAAACAGAAACGAAAGAAGAAACTGATTATCTTTGGGGTGATCCTGGCTGTGATCCTGGTGATCGTAGTGGTGGCCAATCGGCCCAAGGATTACAACTTTGACCAGCCGGTGGCCCGGGTGACTGTGGACACGGTCATGACGGACTTCAAAAACGACGCCGCCAATGCCGCTGAGAAGTATTCCGACCAGGTGATCGCCGTTACCGGCCAGGTCGGCGATGTAAACGACAGTTACGCGCGGCTGCGGGCCTATGACGACGATTTGTGGCTGTATAATGTAAATGTCTACATGGAGAACGACCAGGACCTGAAAAAATTTAAGGTGGGCGACACGGTGACCATTGAGGGCGTGTGCGACGATACGGACCTGTTTGGCGATGTGGATGTGAAAAAGTGCGTGATCGCAGATCAGTTTGCCACCGTGCCGGACTATGACGGCGCCCAAAAGGTGAAGATCGGCGACTTTGTCAAGAGCTACAAGGAAAATCAGGTGAAAGCCGATGAGAAGTACAAGGGCAAGACCGTGCAGTTCACCGCCAAGGTGTACCATGTGGCAGACGAGTACGCCGTGGTGGAGCCGTTCAACGCCGATGTGTGGGACTGGGACTGCGAGGTGCAGATCTGCTTTGAGGATATGGACGACCTGAAAAAAGTGACCGAGGGCAAGACGGTCACCATTATTGGCGAGTGCTACGGCAAGGCGGATATGTACACCGCCAAGATCTGCCGCGCCATTGTGAAGAAGTAAGCGGTTCAACGGCTCCCCTTGTTGTAATGGGTGACTCCCCGCAGTGCGGGGAGATGTCGCGCAGCGACAGAGGGGACGGGCACCGGTTAGGTGCTGTCAACTTTGTTGACTGCGGGGATAAAACGCCCCACGGTATATGGGAAGCAATATGAAAAATAAAGTGTAGGGTGCAATGCCCTCATCGCACCCTACATTTAATGTCTTGCGTGATTATAGAAAAGCGGGCGGATGCTATCCGCCCCTACGGTGTTGTGGGGGCAATGTCGACCAGGTAGGGGCGGCAACCTGCCGCCCGCGATAATCGCAAAAAGGCGAACGAATGACGGCGGGAGCAAGCCCCCGCCCTACGGCAATCATATCATTTTCGCAACATTTACCCGGTGCGATAAGGGCATCGCACCCTACATTTAGTAATTTTTCGAGTGATTAAAAAAAGCGGACGGATTATATCCACCCCTACGGTATCTAGGGGGCAATGTCGACGAGGTAGGGGCGGCAATCTGCCGCCCGCCATTTAGCCAAAAACGATAGTCATACAAAAAAAGGCACAGCCATACGGCCGTGCCTTTTTCGTGTGCCAAACGCAATTAGGTGCTTTGTGATTTGATAAAGAGAGCGGTATTCTATATTATACAAAATCAATTTGGCCAAATAATCTCATTCTCGTTTTTGAATAATGGAGAGAATTCAAACGATGTGACTTCGTTGAATTCCACGGTAAAATAAGTGTTGCAATCTTCAAAGAAAACCGTGTCGAAATAGTCATAACAGTCCACTTCGTATCTCTCGTAGCCGTTTGCAGTCATAAACAAAAGCAATTTTTCCAGCGACAAGCCAATAACGGGGGTGGACAAAAAAGTAATATCGCTGTTGAACACCTCTATAGAGTAAAGTCGCTTGTTCTCTTCAAAGTCAAAGAACAATTTGATTTTAAGGGCATTGTATAAGAATTCTTGGCCGTCTTCCCTGCATGTAAGTATTTTGTCCGGTTGACCAAGAAGTTGTATGACCTCATTTTCCGTCATACCAAAAAGAATATTGGACAGCCCTTTACCAATTTCAACATTCATCTTTTGTGGGGCAACTCCTTTCTTTGGAGCAGTAAAATAGAGATTGGAGCCGTGTTATTGATTTTTACACGGCCAAATAATTTTGTCCTTGTGAAATAACGGGGAAAACTCGAATGATGTGACTTCATTGAATTCAATGGTAAAAGAAGTGTCGCACGCATCAAAAAAGATCGTATCAAAATAGTCAAAATGATTGACTTTATATTCCTGGTAGCCGTTTTGTTGCATAAAAGATAACAAATCTTCCAGCGAAAGCCCAATGACCCGGGTGGATAAAAAGGTGATATCCTTTCTAAAAACCTCTATGGAATACAGACGATCATTTTCTTCGAAGCCAAAAAATAATTTCAGCTTAAGGGCGTTGTATAAGTATTCCCTGCCATCATCTCGACATGTAAGTATTCTATCCGGCTGATCAAGAAGTTGAATGATTTCATCTTCTGTCATTCCGAATATAATGTTGGATAATCCTTTGCCGATTTCGATGTTCATTGCTTGAGTCGGTTCTCCTTTCCGGAACAGGGGACAGACCCCCGTTCTTTCTTCACTTTGCGTTTGTGCCGGTGCTTATTCCGTGTGCAGAATGTGGGTGTGGAGATATGCGGCGATGGCGTCGGTATCGTTGGGGCCGATGGTTACATCGGCTGCGGCCTGCACGGCTGGGACGCCATTGCCCATAGCCACGCCGGTGCCGGCCAGGCGGAGCATTTCCAGGTCTGCAAAATCATCGCCAAAGGCGGTGATCCGGTCTACGGTCAGGCCGCAGGCGGCGCAGATGGGCGCCAGGGCATTGGCCTTGGTGGCGGTGGATCTGGTGATCTTGTGCCAGTTTTCTTCACCGGAAAAGCAGCGAATATCACAGTCCGGCAAGGCGGCTTGCAGCGCTTTGACTTGTGTATCGGTGGGCACCTGGGCGCAGATCTTCAGCGCATACAGGGAGAAGTCCCGAAAATCCGACCAAATGCTTTGCGCCCAGGCCGGGTCCGGGGGCCGCTGGCTGCGGTCATAGTTCCAAAAATGGCCTTGCAGGGTGTCTACGGTCATCTCCGTTTCTGCCCCGCAAATGCGGCGAATACAGGCGAATACCCGCCGGACTTCAACCGGGGTAAACCCGTCTTGATAGACCGTTTTGCCCTGCACCTGCGCCAAGGCACCGCAGCTGGTGACCAGCACTTCCGGCTGCACTTGGCGGACATACGCCTGTGCGCTGCCGGCGTAGCGAGCGGTGGCAATGCCAATGCCGCAGCCTGCCCGGCGGCAATGGTCCAGCGCCTGTAAATTGGCAGGCGAAATGGTTTTGTCCGGGCGCAGCAGGGTGCCGTCTAAATCAAAAAGCAGCAGTCGGTTCATTGAATGACCCCGCGGCGCTCCAATTCCGCCAGCAGCTTGGGCTGGATCTGCGGATAGGTCCATTGGGTGGGCAGATCAGCGGTGAGGACGATCTTTTCCATTTCGCTGTCTATGGGGCCAAAGGCGTGCACCCGGGCGGTGCAAAGCAGACCGTAGGTCTCCGCACCATCAAAATTGTCCGGGTCCGTCACGGAATACACGCATACCGGTTGCAGGTCAAAGGCGGTGGCGCCGGTCTCCTCCTGCAATTCCCGCCGAGCCGTGTCCAGGATCGGCTCACCCGGCTCCCGATGACCGCCGGGCACCTCCAAGGTGGTGCGGGCCTTGTGCTTGCAAAAGATCCACTTGCCCTCTGCGCGGGCGGCGATCACGGCGAATTTCAGCTTTTCATCTTCCACTTGGTCATAGAATTTTACGATCATGGTTTACCTCCCGGTTGGGGTGAATGATTTTAATTGCAAAACAAGGAACCGTCCCCTGTTCTACAATCGGCCGGGGCACAGGCCCTGCGTTAATTTTTAACAGTAACAGCAAATATCAATAGCAGAAGTAACAGAAATATTGAAATCAAAAAACTATGTTTGCAGCCGGAGGCTTCCAGTAAATATAACAGTTCCGACCACAGAATGAGGCAAAAAATTTTATCATCAAATTTCGCCAGTATTTTGCAATGAAACACCAGCATGAGAAAATATGCTGCGGAAATGACTACGGTCGTAATCATAAAACCAATCTCATAATTAAACAAGAGATAAATTATGATAGGAAATACAACACACAAAAAAGCTAAAATTTTATTACCAATAGATTTGACCATTTTTTCCTGCCTTTGTGAATTTCGTAGGGCGGGGGCTTGCTCCCGCTGCTCTTACATTCGATCTTTAATCTCCAATTTAACAACTTGTCGTGAATAAAACAGGAGTCAGTCCCCTGTTTTTACAAGTTAATTCGATTTTTTATTAAAAACCGCCAGAAAAATTGTGCACAAAAGTATGATGGCCGCGCAGACAAAATTGACTGCCGGGTTATGTAATTTCGTTATACCGCAATAAAATAAAACGCCTGAAGTGAACAGTAATACAAAACAAACGAAGATGACTTTCCAAGATTTGTGCATACGATCGCCTTGCATAAACGATGTAAAAAGGGGGCAGCCCCCTGTTTTTGTGAATTTCGTAGGGCGGGGGCTTGCTCCCGCCGCCATGTTCTGTTCCTATCATACCAAATGGGGCGGGGGATTGTCAATGGTGGTTGCGGGGGCGGGGCGGACGGTGTATAATGGGAGCAGAACGCAAGGAGGTGGGCGGATGATACTGGCATTTTGCGTAGACGATCAAGGGGGCCTGGCCTTTAATCACCGGCGGCAGAGCCGGGACCGGGGGATGGTGGCGGATCTGCTGGCAGCAGCCGGGGCAAGGCCGGTATTTTGCCTGTCCTATTCCGCCGGGCTGTTTGACCCGGGCGCGGTGACGGTGACGGACGACCCGGGCGCTGTGCCCGCCGATGGGATTTTATTCTTAGAAAATACAGACCCGGCGGCGTATATACCGCAGGCGGAGGAACTGATCCTGTACCGCTGGAACCGGCTGTACCCGGCAGACTTGACCTGGAATGGCACGCCGGTGCAATGGGGCTATCGACTGCAAGACACGGTGGACTTTGCGGGCACCTCCCACGAAAAAATCACCAGAGAACGGTATGTGAAAAAAGAAAGGGCATAACATGGCAAAAGGCAAGAAAAAAACCACCCTATGGGTGATACTGGCGGCGGTGATCCTGGCGATCTTTGCCCTGGGCAAGCTGGGCGGCAGCGAACCGGCCACCACGGCACGGCAGACCACGGCGGCGGTAACGGAGACCACGGTACAGACCACGGCCGCTACTACGGCAAAGCAGACCGGCGGCGCCGCAAAAGCCAAGACCACCACCAAGAAAAAACAAACCGCAGCGAACATTCCCGCCTTTAGCGGAAAGCCCTATGTGGTGCTGAACGACAACCAACCGCACTTTAGCGCCAAGGACAAAAAGCGCCGTGCGGCCTATGAGTCCTATGCGCCGCTGGACAGCCTGGGGCGCTGCGGGGTGGCCTTTGCCTGCCTGTGCAAGGAGACTATGCCCACGGAAAAGCGGGGCGAGATCGGCCAGGTGCGGCCCAGCGGCTGGCACACGGTGAAGTACGACACGGTGGACGGCAAGTACCTGTACAACCGCTGCCACCTGATCGGTTACCAGCTGTCGGCGGAGAACGCCAACACCCGCAACCTGATCACCGGCACCCGCTACCTGAACACCCAGGGTATGCTGCCTTTTGAGAACCTGGTGGCCGATTACATAAAGGAGACCGGCAACCATGTGCTGTACCGGGTGACCCCCATTTTCAGCGGCAACGATCTGGTGGCCAAGGGGGTGGAGATGGAGGCCTGGTCTGTGGAGGACGGCGGCGACGGCGTGTGCTTTCATGTGTACTGCTACAACAACCAGCCGGGGATCCAAATCGACTATGCCACCGGCGACAGCCACACCACGGACGGCCGCACCGGCACCACCGGCAGCAGCAAAAGCAGCGCCAAATCCACCAAAAAGCACACCACTACCGCCAAGAAAACCACAAAACCGGCAGCCAAGAGCAGCGGGCAAAGCAGCCGCACGGTGTACACCACCCCCACCGGCAAGTGTTATCACTACTTGGCCAGTTGCGGCGGGAAAAACTCGAAAAAGACCACATTGAAAGAAGCCAAATCCTGGGGCCTGCGCCCCTGCAAAAAATGCGCAGCGTAGGTGAAATCGAAAAATCTTCCCGGTGGCGGTCACATTTCATATCATAACAAAACACCCCAAACGGTACCGTTGCGGCCGCTTGGGGTGTTTTTTATATGGATATCAGTAGGAGTCTAATATATGAGGTCATTCATATAAATCTTTTATATCTTCACAATCATTGATTTTATCCAACCAATACATACCAGCCACTCTCGGCCATTTGTTTGTGCTGTATATAGTCGTTGCATTTATATTACCCATATGACAATGAAAGTGCCGAAATTGACCTAAAATCAGCGATAATCTGTTATACGCACACCCATCGGGTTTTTCGTATAGATCCTCATCGCTTAACGAGCCTAAATATTCCAGGATTTTCTCTTGGATCGCTTCAAAATAATCAATTAACAATTCTCGTGATAATACCGTTTGACTATCATAATCATCAAGACTATTTAAGTTTGTTTCATGAAAATCCGGCTCAGTATAGACTTCAGGATTAATGTACCATTGATCCAAAGAGTGTAGAGTATGGTACACATGTTTCCATATTGGCATATCGCATAAAATCAAATCCATATCGCATGTCTTTAATGTGATCGAAAAATTATAAAACATCACTTTCGTGTGCTCAATAATGGTGTGGATTAAAACATCGTTCATAGATTATCTCCGATCTTATTCATGCGGTACAGGGGACGGTTCTCGGTTTTTGGGATCTACTGCTTTGCGTCTTGCTGCTTGTCCAGGTCAAACATTTCTTCCATGGTATGCCAACCCAGCACGGCGCACTTGACTCTGGCGGGCATATGGGCCACATCTTGCAGCGCCGCCGCCTCGTCCAGTTCCTCCATTTCCTCATCGGTAACGGAGTCCTTGATCATCTTCAGGAACAGCTCTGCCAGGTGCAGGGCGTCCTCTTTCTTCTCGCCGATGATCAGGTCCAGCATAATATCCGCCGAGGCCTGGGAGATGGCGCAGCCGTCGCCTACAAAGGCGCCGTCAGTGATCACGCCGTCCTCCACTTTCAGCTTTAGCACAATGTCGTCGCCGCAGCTGGGGTTGACCCCCTCCAGCACCAGGTCCGCGTCCGGCAGGTCGTGCTTGTGCTCCGGGTGCAGGTTGTGCTCCGTTAAGATCTGGTTATAAAAATTTCTATTCTCCATAGCCCATTTGCCTCCTTAAGGACGCCACCGCGTCTAAAAATCGCTGCACTTCTCCCTCTGTATTGTAGAAGAACAGGCTGGCGCGGGCGGTGGACGGGGTGCCCAGGTGCTGCATCAGCGGCTGGGCGCAATGGTGCCCGGCACGAATGGCCACATCTGCCGCGTCCAAAATGGCGCTGATGTCGTGGGGGTGCACGCCGTCTACGGTAAAGGTCAAAATGCCGCAGTGGTCCTCTGCCTTTTCCGCGCCGATCACATGCACATGGGGCATGGCCCGCAGTCCTTGCAGGGCAAAGTCCGTCAGCGCTACCTCCTGGGCGTGCAGCTTGTCCCACCCAATGGCGGTCAGGTAGTCAATGGCGGCGGCCAGACCCACCGCACCGGCAGCGTTGACCGTGCCGGCCTCGAATTTATGGGGCAGGGGGGCGTAGGTCACCTTGTCCCGGGTCACATACTCGATCATCTCGCCGCCGGATAAGAACGGCGGCATTTCTTCTAACAGTTCTTCCTTGCCATACAGCACGCCAATGCCCATGGGGCCCATCAGCTTGTGGCCGGAAAAAGCCACAAAATCCACCCCCAGCGCCTGCACATCAATGGGCATATGGGGAGCGCTTTGGGCAGCGTCCATTACCACCACGGCGCCGTGCTTGTGGGCCAGGTCAATAATGGTGTCCATGGGATTGGTGCGGCCAAATACATTGGACACTTGCGCCACAGCCACCAGAGCGGTCTTGTCTGTAATTTTCGCTTCCAGCTCCGCCATAGGCAGGCTGCCGTCCGGTTGGCATTCCAGATAGCGCAGAGTGGCGCCGGTCTGCGCGGCCACCATGCGCCAGGGCAGCATATTGGAGTGGTGCTCCGCTATGCTCACCACGATCTCGTCCTCCGGGCCGATCCGGTGCAGGCCGTAGCTGTATGCCACCAGGTTCAGGCTCTCGGTGGCGTTGCGGGTAAAAATAATTTCGCTTTCGCTTTTGGCATTCAAAAAGCGGCGCACCGTTTCCCGGGCGGCAGCGTAGTCCTCCGTGGCGTCCATACCCAGTTGGTACAGACCCCGCAGGGGATTGGCGTTGTGGGTGGCGTAAAATTTGCGCTGGGCGTCCAGCACGCAGTCCGGGCGCTGGCTGGTGGCAGCGTTATCCAGGTAGGCCACCCGGCTCTCCCGCAGCAGGGGAAAGTCCGCCCGGTAATTCATAATTCCTTGCTGGGTCATTGGGCATTCTCCTCCAAATAGCGGTGCACCCGATTGGTGAGCGCCGGGTCGTTTGCCTTGGCGCACAGGGCCTCCAATTTGGAGCGGGTGATCAGCAGCTCGGCCTCTGCCCGGCTCAGCCCTCTGGAATTCATATAGAACAGAATGTCCTCGTCCAGCTGGCCAATGCTGGCCCCGTGGTTGCCCTCTACATCTTCCTCGGCGCACAGGATCAGGGGAATGGTGCGGTTCACCACATCCTCGCCCAGCAGCAGCACATCTTCCTTTTCGTCGCCCTTAGAGCCGGCGGAGCCTTTTTGGAAGTCAATGGTGCCCCGGAACAGCTTGGCGCTGCGGTCTTGTAGCACGCCGTCTGCGTTCATATTGCTTACGGTGCGGCGCCCGGTTTGCAGGGCGTCATAGTTAAAGTCAAAGGTGCGATCCCCGGTGCCCAGATAGCCGATGTCTGCGGTAAAGCGGCTGCCGTCCCCGTCCAGGTGGGTCTTGCACCCGGCGTAGGTGGCTTTGCCGCCCAGGAACAGCTGCACCAGCTGAAAGTCCGCACCGGCACCGCAGTGGGCGCCAATGTTGTTGACCACCGTGCAGTCTGCGCCCGGCAGGTTCAGCTGCACCAACCGCACCTTGGCGCCGGGAGCCAGTTCCACCCGGGTCTCCAGGGCCAGGCAGGGGGCGTCCGCCGTGCTTTGCAGGTCCATCACCACGTTCAGGTGGCTGTTTGCCTCTGCGGTCAGCTCCACCCGGCGGGCGTTCTTGGCGCCGTCGGCGCACAGGGTCAGCCGGGCGGTGGTATCGGTATTTGCCTTGGCGGTGATCCGGTCCAGTCCCAGGGGGGCAAAGGCCGTCTCCGCCTCTTGTCCCATACCGGTGGAAAGCGCCGTGGCAGGGGCCGGGACAGCGGTCACTTCCGCGCCGCTCCAGTCCGCCTTACAGGGGCCGTTCAGCGGGGGCAGGGTCACCGCCGTTTCGTTCATGTGCAGTCGGTTCCAGGTGGGGGACGGCAGGGGATTGACTGCAAGGGTATTTTCTTTTGTCATACTGCTACCTCCCATCAGCCAATGCTGCCTTTCATCTCTAAGCGAATTAAGTTATTCATCTCTACCGCGTATTCCAGCGGCAGCTCCTTGGACACATCGTCCGCAAAGCCGCTGACGATCATGGCCCGGGCCTCTTCCTCGCTCAGGCCGCGGGACATCAGGTAAAACACCGCGTCGTCGCTGATCCGGCCGATCTTGGCCTCGTGGCCCACATCCGCGTCACGGGTGCGAATATCCATGGCGGGAATGGTGTCTGACCGGGAAATATCGTCCAGCATCAGGGACTGGCAAGACACGGTGGACTTACTGCCCGGTGCGGTCTTTTGCACCTGCACGCTGCTGCGGAAGGTGCTGATGCCCCCGTCCTTGGAAATGGAGCGGGCGTTCATCACGGAAGTGGTCTCCGGCGCAGCGTGGACCACCTTAACGCCGGTGTCCAGGTTCTGCCCCGCCCCGGCAAAGGTAATGCCGGTGTACTCCATGCGGGCGCCCTTGCCCTTTAGAATACTCATGGGGTACAGGTAAGACACATGGGAGCCAAAGGAGCCGGACACCCACTCAATGGTGCCCCCCTCCTCCACCAGCGCCCGCTTGGTGTTCAGGTTGTACATATTCTTAGACCAGTTCTCAATGGTGGAGTAGCGCAGCTTGGCGTTTTTGCCAACGAACAGCTCCACGCACCCGGCGTGCAGGTTGGCCACGTTGTACTTGGGTGCCGAGCAGCCCTCGATAAAGTGCAGGTACGCCCCCTCGTCCACAATGATCAGCGTGTGCTCAAACTGGCCGGCACCCGGCGCATTCAGCCGAAAGTAGGATTGCAGCGGAATGGTCACGGACACCCCCGGCGGCACATACACAAAGGAACCGCCGGACCAAACGGCGCCGTGCAGGGCGGCGAACTTGTGGTCCGTGGGCTTTACCAGCTTCATAAAGTGCTTTTGGATCATCTCCGCATAGGGGCCGTGCATAGCGCTTTCCAGGTCCGTATAGACCACGCCCTGGGCGGCCACTTCCTCTCGCACATTGTGGTACACCAGCTCCGAGTCGTACTGGGCGCCCACACCGGCCAGGGATTTGCGCTCTGCCTGGGGAATACCCAGGCGCTCGAATGTATCTTTAATATCCTTGGGCACATCGGACCACTTGGCGCTCATTTTGGTGTTGGGGCGCACATAGGTCACGATATTGTCCATATCCAGTCCGTCAATGGGCGGGCCCCACTGGGGCACCCGGCTCTCGTTATAGATCTGCAGGGACTGGAGCCGAAACAGCTGCATCCACGCCGGGTCGTTCTTCTCGTCGCTGATCTTCTGTACGATCTCCGGGGTCAGACCCGCTTGCAGCTTGTAGGCGTCTTTTTCGTCGTCTTTTATGTCATAGACCGTGCGGTCAATGTCTGCCACATAGGTTTTTTCTTCCACAGGGAACACCTCTTTTACGCCTGCTCGTAGGCTTCAAACCCACGGGCATTGATCTCGTCCACCAGAGAGCCGTCGCCGGTCTTGACGATCCGGCCGTTGACCAGAATATGGGTGTAGTCCACATGCAGGCTCTCCAAAATGCGGGTGGAGTGCGTGATGATCAGCAGGGCGCCTTTTTGCTCTTTTTGATAGGCCTCCACACCACGGGACACGGTGCGCACTGCGTCCACATCCAGGCCGGAGTCCGTCTCGTCCAGGATGGCCAGGCTGGGGCGCAGCAGCAGCATTTGCAGAATTTCCGCTTTCTTCTTCTCGCCGCCGGAGAAGCCCACATTCAGGTCCCGATCGCCGTAGGCCGGGTCCATTTGCAACAGCTCCGCTGCCTGGTTAAACTGCTTTTCAAAGGCAAACAACTTCACCCGCTTGCCGGTGCGCTGGGCCAGAGTGCTGCGTACAAAGGACTTTAGCGACAGGCCGGGCACCTCCAGGGGATTTTGGAAGGACAGGAACATACCCTCCTTGGCCCGCTGGTCGGCGGACAGGCCCTGCTGCTCCTTGCCGTGGAACAGAATGGAACCGCCGGTGACCCGGTACTGGGGATTGCCCATCAGGGCGTAGCCCAGGGTGGACTTGCCGGCGCCATTGGGGCCCATGAGCACATGGGTCTCGCCCTCGTTTACCTGTAAATTCACGCCGTGCAGGATCTCTTTATCCTCTACGGCAACGGTCAAATTCTCAATATCCAGTAAGTGCTGGGACATGGTTTTGAACTTCCTTTCCGTGCACAAAAACCGTGCTTTTACTATTTTCTGCATAATAATATAATCCGTATTTCCTACTCTGTCAATAGGAATTAAAAAACTTGGGTTGCTTCGTACAAAAGGCACAAAAACAGGGGGCTAAAATTGTCTATTTTATACATATAGAGGGCAGGGCGCTTTTTATGCCCACTCCACCCGGCGGCGTCGGTGCAGCAGATCCAGGGCAAATACCACAGCGCCCGCCAGCAGCAGCGCCGTCAGCGTGGTGCTGCCGATCCCCGGGCGGGGCAGGGTCTCTGTTATATTGGAGAATACCGCCGCCGGTTGGGGAAACAGCCGCAGCAGCCCCCGGCAGTAGCCGTCTGCCAAAAGTGCGGCCCCGGCGCGGCAGGCCAAAAAGGCCGGGTAGGGCAGCCCGAACCGCCCGGCGTAGCCCAGCAGCTGCAAGTGCACGCACAGCCCGCCAAAGGCCAGGAACGCCGCCGTTTGGGGCAGGGTGTAGCCGGTGCCGGTACACAGCCCGGCGGTGATCTCCACCAGGGGCAGCAGCAATTTGGGCACCGGCACCACAGCGCACAGGGCGGAGAAGAGAATGATACAGGCAGAAAGGTGCAGCAGGCTCTCCATGGCGCCTTTGGCGGCAGCGGGCAGCGCTTCTCCCGCAGACAAGGGCGGGGCAGGCGCGATTTCCCCGGCAGCGGGCGGGTCGCTGAGGGGAACGGTCACCGCCGCCACCGTCAGGTTAGCCAGTATGTTGGCAGCCAGCAGCAGCCACCCGGCAGCGCTGCTGCGGAGCACCGCCGTGCCCACGGCCGTGCAGATAAAGCCCACCCCGCCGCACACATTAAAGCACAGCAGCCGCCGGGCAGTGGGGTGGTCGATCACGCCCCGGTCCAGCAGCTCCCCGGTAAGTACCGCCCCGGTGGGGTAGCCGCCGATCTGGCCGAACAGCAGCGCCCCGGCAGCCCCGGGGGGCAGGCGCAGCGCCTTGGCCGGTAGGGTCAGCGCCCGGCTGAGCAGTGTGCCCGCTCGGGTGTTTTGGATCATTAAAAACAGCATTAGCAGTGGCAGCAGACTGGGCAGCACCGTGTTCTCCGCCAGCGCCAGCCCGGCCTTGGCGCCCTCCCGCGCCGGTGCGGCAAATACCAGCAGACCCACGGCTGTCGCCAGCAGCAGAGCCAGCAGGGGCAGGGCTTTTCGGTTCTCTTTTTTCATATCATCACCAATAATTCCTATGCATAGTATGTACAGGTGATACAATGGAGCGCATACCAAAAGGCAAAAAAAGGGCAAAAAATCGCCGGGCGTGCCCCCTGCCCGGGGACGAGAGCGAGCTGCCGGTGCATTACAGCGCCGGGGAGCCGCGGCTGGAGATTATTGGCGATCGGGTGCTGGTGGACGGTCTGCGCCGGGTGCTCAGCTACACCCCGCAGCGCCTGGTGCTGCAAGTGGGCAAGCGCCGGGTGACTCTGGTGGGGGCGGACCTGTGCCTGCTGGATTATTCGCCTTTGGGCGTGCAGGTGAACGGCACCCTGCTGGCTGTGGAGTTCGGCGACCTATGACCCGGCTGTACTGGTATTTTCGCGGGTATGTGCAGTTTGTATTTACAGGCGGGTTTACAGAGGATTTTATCAATGCTTTGGGGGAGCTGGGCATTGCGCTGCCTGCCTTGCAGCGGCGGGAGAACGGGCTTTACGGTGCGTGCAGTATCGGTACATATCGGCAGCTGCACAAGGCGGCGCGGGTGGCCGGCGGTCGGGTGCGGGTCACGGCCCGGCGGGGGCTGCCCTTTTTTCTCCGGCGGCTGCGGGGGCGCCGTGGACTGCTCACCGGGGCGGTGGCTTTTGCGTTGGTGCTGTGCGTGCTCAGCGGGTTTATCTGGGATGTGCAGGTGGTGGGCAATGACCGGGTAGGCACCGGCACACTGGAGACTTATTTGGCCCAGAACGGCGTGGCTGTGGGCAAGCCCTGGCGGGGCGCCGGTCGGTCACGGCTGAATTATCGGCTGCTGCGGGACTTTCCCGCGCTTTCCTGGGCGCATATCAACAAGGCGGGCGCCACCGCCAGGTTGGAGGTGGCGGAGCGGGTAGATACCCCCAAGGCAAAAAGCGACAGCGAGCAGAGCCAATGGGGCGCAGCCCGGCGAGAACTGCGGTGCACCGTCAGCCGGTTGCAGGTGCACCGGGTGCAGACCCGGCAGCAGGTGCGCCGAGGGGTGTATTTCTACGGTCTGACCCTGGTGCCTATGGGCAAGGACGCGCCGCCGATGACGCAGGTAACGGAGCAGCGCCGCCTGCTGCACCTAAACGGCCGGGCCCTGCCCATAGGCAGCGTGACTCGCACTCGCACCGCCTACCGCAGGGTAGAGCAACGCCTGACGGTACAGGCGGCCACGGCGCTGGCCAAGGCGGCGCTGGAGGAAAAGCGGGCGCAGGAGCTGCCGGGCGCCACCATCATCAACGCCCATGTGACTGTGGAGGTGACCCCGGACGCAGTCACCGCCGTAGGGGCCTACACCGTGCAGGTGCAAAGCCTGCAAACCGACCGGGATCGGCAGTAAAAATCAGTGGGAAAATCCGCCGATTTGACCGTTATTTTTCATTTTTGGAAATTTGCCAAATTACGCTGCGGACACTTGCAAGCACGCCGCCCTTGTGATAGAATAAAAGCGCAAAAAATCTATGAAACAGGAGGCGATGCTATGCAGATGACATTCCGCTGGTTCGGCAAGGAAAAGGACACGGTCTCTCTGGAGCAGATCCGCCAGATCCCCGGCGTGACCGGTGTGGTGCCTGCCTTGCACGACCTGCCCGCCGGTGCGCCCTGGACCATGGACCGGGTGCAGGCCATGTATGATGAGATCACCGCTGCCGGGCTGACCATGGAGTGCATTGAGAGCGTCAATGTGCACGAGGATATTAAGATCGGGCTGCCCAGCCGGGATCAGTATATTGAGAATTACAAAACCTCGATCCGCAATTTGTCCAAGGTTGGGGTCAAGGTGATCTGTTACAACTTTATGCCGGTGTTCGACTGGACCCGCACGGATCTGTATATGCCCCTGCCGGACGGTTCTACCTGCCTGAGCTATGACGGCAAGCAGGTGGAGGGCAAGTCCCCGGAGGATATGTTCCGTGAGATCGACGACAACTCCAACGGCTACGCCATGCCCGGCTGGGAGCCGGAGCGTATGGGCGAGATCAAGGAGCTGTTCGCAAAGTATAAAGATGTGACCGCCGAGGATCTGTGGGCCAACTTAAAGTATTTCTTAGAGGCGATCATGCCCGTTTGTGAGGAATGTGATGTGAAGATGGCCATTCACCCGGACGATCCGCCCTGGGGCATTTTCGGCCTGCCGCGGATCATTACGGACAAGGCGGCGGTGGAGCGGCTGTTGACCATGGTGCCCAGCAAGTATAACGGCTTGACCCTGTGCACCGGCTCCCTGGGCGCCAGCCCCAAGAACGATATGGTAGAGATCATTCATACCGCCGGGGATCGGATCTATTTTGCCCATCTGCGCAATGTGGCCATCAACGACCGCTGGTTTAACGAGACGGCCCACGAGAGCGCCTGCGGCTCCCTGGATATGTATGAGATCGTAAAGGCCCTGCAAGAGGAGGGCTTTGACGGCTATGTGCGCCCGGACCATGGGCGTATGATCTGGGGCGAAGTGGCCCGGCCCGGCTACGGTCTGTTTGACCGGGCGCTGGGTGTGTCTTACCTGAACGGCCTGTGGGAAGCGGTAGAGAAATCCCGCCGGGCGTAAATAGAGAGGAAGTAGAAATCATGTTTAATCACGAGAACTTAAAGGGCCGTGTGGCCGTGGTCACCGGTGGCGGCGGCGTGCTGTGCGGCGGCTTTGCCAAGACCTTGGCGGCCCAGGGCTGCAAGGTGGCTGTGCTGGATCTGAATGAGGCGGCTGCCCAGGCAGTGGCTGATGAGATCAACGCCGACGGTGGACAGGCGATCGCCGTTGGTTGCAATGTGTTGGAGCCGGAGTCTATGCGCGCGGCGCGGGATGTGATCGCCGAGAAGCTGGGCACCTGCGACATTTTGTTAAACGGTGCCGGCGGCAACAACCCCAAGGGCACCACCACCAAGGAGACTTTGGAGAAGATCGACCTGGCCCGGCAGGACCCGGAGGTCAAGACCTTCTTTGACCTGGATCCCCAGGGGATCAGCTTTGTATTCAATTTGAACTTCTTAGGCACCCTGATCCCCACCCAGATCTTTGCCAAGGATATGGCAGAGAAGGGCAAGGGCTGCATTGTGATGGTCACCTCTATGAACGCCTATCGTCCGCTGACCAAGATCCCGGCGTACAGCGCCGCCAAGGCCGCGGTGAAGAACTTTACCGAGTGGATGGCCGTGCACTTTGCGGATATGGGTATTCGCGTCAACGCCATTGCCCCGGGCTTTTTCTCCACCAAGCAGAACGCGACCCTGCTGTGGAACCCGGACGGCACCCCCACCGCCCGCACCGGCAAGATCCTGGCTGCCACGCCGATGGATCGCTTTGGCGAGCCGGAGGAGCTGGCCGGTACGCTGCTGTTCCTTTGCGATGAGGCGTACAGCGGCTTTATTACCGGCGTCAACATTCCGGTGGACGGCGGCTTTAACGCCTATTCCGGCGTGTAATGAAAAGAAAGTCCCCGAGTATTCGGGGATTTTTTGGGTGTGTGCACCCCTTTTGCGCAGACTATTTGTATAGAAAAGAGTGTTAAGATGAAGCCTTTTATGGACCAGGACTTTTTGCTGGATACCCCCACGGCCCGGCACCTGTACCACGACTACTGTGAGGCGCTGCCCATTTGTGACTACCACTGCCATTTAAGCCCCAAGGAGATCTACGAGAACGCCCAGCCCACGGATATTTCCGCCCTGTGGCTGTCCGGCGATCATTATAAGTGGCGGGCTATGCGCTCCTGCGGTGTGGACGAGCGGTACTGCACCGGCGACGCCAGCCCCAGAGAGAAGTTCCAAAAATTCGCCTACACCCTGCAATACGCCATCGGCAACCCGCTGTATCACTGGGCGCATATTGAATTGCAGATGTATTTTGGCATTGATACCCCCTTGTCTGCCGTCACGGCGGACCAGATCTACGATCGGGCCAATGCGGCTATCGCTGCCGGGGATTTTCGCCCCCGCACGCTGATCGAAAAGAGCAAGGTCAAGGTGCTGTGCACCACCGACGACCCGGCGGACGACCTGGCGTATCACAAGAAGATCGCCGCCCTGCCGGACTTTGACTGCAAGGTGCTGCCCACCTTTCGCCCGGACAAGGCGCTGAACATTCAGGCGCCGGACTTTGCACACTATATGGCCACCCTGGCCACCGCAGCGGGTATGGACATCCATACGGTGGACGATGTGATCGCCGCTTTGCGCAGCCGGGCAGAATACTTCCATTCTGTGGGCTGCCGCGTGTCTGACCAGGCCTTTGATGTGCCGCCCTACGCCCCCGCCGCACCGGAGCAGGTGCAGGCCGTTTTTGCCAAGGCACTGGCCGGGGAGCCGGTGACGGAGCAGGAGGCACAGATCTACAAGACCCCGGTGCTGCTGGCCCTGGGCAAAATGTACCACGATCTGCATTGGACCATGGAGCTGCATATCGGCGCCATGCGCAACAACAACAGCCGTATGTTCCGCGCCCTGGGGCCGGACACCGGCTTTGACTCGGTAGACGATGGGCAGGTGGCACGGCCCCTGTCCCGCCTGCTGGACGCCATGGACAGCACGGACAGCCTGCCCAAGACCATTCTGTTTAACCTGAACGACAAGGACAACACGGTGCTGGCTACCATGCTGGGCAACTTCCAGTCCACGGAGGCTGCGTCTAAAATTCAGTTCGGCCCCGCCTGGTGGTTCCTGGACACCATGGACGGTATGACCGCCCAGCTGAAGAGCCTGGGCAACCTGGGCGTGCTGGGCAAATTTGTAGGTATGGAGACGGACTCCCGCTCCTTTACCTCTTACGGCCGCCACGCCTACTTCCGCCGCATTCTTTGCGCCCTGATCGGCCGTTGGGTGGAGCAGGGCTGGTACGCCAACGACGATGCGGTGCTGAAAGAGATCGTACAGGGCATTAGCTACAACAACGCCATTGCCTACTTTGATTTTGCATAAGGAGAGATAAAGATGGATTTGAAATTAAGACCCAAGGAAGAATGTAAGTTTGATGAGATTTCTCTGGGCGAGATCATGCTGCGCCTGGATCCGGGCGAGGGGCGGATCAAGACCTCCCGCACCTTCCGTGCCTGGGAGGGCGGCGGCGAGTATAATGTGGCCCGCGGGCTGCGCCGCTGCTTTGGTATGCGCACCGGTGTGGTCACCGCCTTTGCAGAGAACGAGGTGGGCTACCTGCTGGAGGACCTGATCCTCCAGGGCGGGGTAGATACCTCCCTGATCCGCTGGGTGCCCTTTGACGGCATTGGCCGCAGCGTGCGTAACGGACTGAACTTTGTGGAGCGGGGCTACGGTATTCGCGGCGCTGTCAGCACCTCTGACCGTGGCAACACCGCCATTTCTCAGCTGAAGCCCGGCGATGTGGACTGGGATTATATTTTTGGCACCCTGGGCGTGCGCTGGCTGCACACCGGTGGTATTTACGCCGCTTTGTCGGAGAATTCCGCTGCCGTGGTGCTGGAGGCGGTGAAGGCTGCCAAGAAGTACGGCACCGTGGTGTCTTACGACCTGAACTACCGTGCCTCTCTGTGGAAGGGCATTGGCGGCCAGGAAAAGGCCCAGGAAGTGAACAAGGAGATTGCCAAGTACATTGATGTGATGATCGGCAATGAGGAGGACTTTACCGCTTGCCTTGGCCTGGAGGTCGAGGGCAACGACAAGGACCTGAAGAGCCTGAATATGGACGGCTATTATAAGATGATCGAGGCCGCCACCAAGGCGTACCCCAACTTTAAGGTGATCGCCACCACCCTGCGTACCGTAAAGACCGCTACGGTCAATGACTGGAAAGCCATTTGCTGGGCAGACGGTCAGATCTACAAGTCCATGGAGTTCCCGGGACTGGAAATTCTTGATCGTGTCGGCGGCGGCGACAGCTTTGCCTCCGGCCTGATCTACGGCCTGATGACCTTTGGCGACGCCCAGCAGGCAGTGAACTACGGCGTGGTCCACGGCGCACTGGCGATGACCACCCCCGGCGATACCAGTATGGCATCCCTCAAAGAGGTAGAAGCTAAAGTGCACGGCGCAGGCGCCAGAGTGCAGAGATAATCAAAGATAACCTATCGGCGCGCAGCGCTCTTTGAGGGATGCACGAGTGTCCAAATCTGCAAGGCAGATTTGGTAGCAAGGCTCCGGGGGAGCCTTGCGCAACTGAGTGGGTGTATTGCCTGACCGCAAAAGCAGCGTGACCGTCCGTAGGTCACGGCGCGGGTGCCAGAGTGCAGAGATAATCAAAGATAACTTACCGGCGCACAGCGCGCTTTGAGGGATGCACGAGTGTCCAAATCTGCGGTTGCCGCCGAAAGGGTTATCATATCGTAGTAAAAAAATAAGCCCCCGGCGGGCTTTGGAGGTATTGTATGTCTAAAGAAGCAGTTTTGAACAAAATTAAGGATGTTGGGATCGTGGCTGTGATCCGGGCGGAGTCTGTGGAGCAGGCGGCCAAGATCACAGACGCTTGCGTGGCCGGTGGCGTGACCACCGTGGAGCTGTGCTTTACTGTGCCCAATGCGGACCAGCTGATCTCCCAGATGGTGAAGAAGTACGAGGGCACGGATGTGACCATCGGCGCCGGTACGGTGCTGGATCCGGCCACTGCCCGGATCGCCATTCTCAATGGCGCCCAGTACATTGTGTCGCCCCACTTTGACCCGGAGATCATCGCCGTGTGCAACATTTATGATGTGCCGGCTATGGCAGGCGTGGGCACGGCGACCGAGGCCATTGCCGCTATGCGCTGCGGGGCCAGCGTGCTGAAGGTGTTCCCCGGCGATGTGCTTGGCCCCAAGTTCATTAAGTCCCTGCGCGGCCCGGTGCCCTATGCCCAGTGTATGCCCTCCGGCGGCGTAGATGTGGACAATGTGGGCGACTGGATCAAGGCAGGCGCCATTGCCGTTGGTGCCGGTTCTTCCCTGACCGCCGGTGCCAAGACCGGGGATTATGCCAAGATCACCGAGACCGGCAAGAAGTTCATTGAGAACATCAAAAAAGCCAGAGCGTAAGCTATAGATAACAAAAAAATACCCCCGACTGCGTACCAAACCGTACACAGTCGGGGGCTTTTTTTGTAGGGGCCGATGCCTACATCGGCCCGTTTAATCCCTCAGTCAGCTGCGCTGACAGCTCCCTTTACAAGGGAGCCAAAAAGGGTGATCGTAGGGGCGGCAATCTGCCGCCCGCTTTTGCTTTTGATAGAACCTTATTTCTTCCGCACCAGGGTCACGCAAAAGTCGTTATAATTCTTCACGGTGTATTCTTGCTGTCGGGTCTTATCCAGCTGGGGCACGGTGCCAAAGAAAATGTAGCAGTCCCCGGTCAGGTCGCGGTTTTCCTCCACCTGCACATAGCGCCAGCTGCCGTCCTTGGTCACCGGGCGCAGGCGGGGCGCCACATCCGGGTTACCGGCGCTCAACCCGCCGCGGGCGCGCAGCTCCGGCTCCAGCGGGGTCATTTGGTCGATCTTGTCGTCCGCGTAAAAGCGCAGGAACACGCTCTCTCGCTCTCTAAAGTACGGGTCCGTGCTGTCCACCAGCAGGATCTCGCTGCTGCCGCTTTCTCTGGCGGCGGTCAGCGCCTGCTCAAAGCTCTTGCCGTACAGGGCGCTGTTGTGGGTGGCAAAGTTGCCAAAGGCAAAGCCGGTGAGCGCCAGGGACACCACTGCCAGCCCGGCCAGCACCCGGGGCACCGCCGGGGAGGAAAAGCTCTCCAGCAGCCAGCACACCCCAAAGGCGGCCAAAATATGCAGCAGCGGGTAAAAGGCTGCATAGCGGTACATGGCGTTGGAGGCGTAGCTGACCACAATGGCGTACACCAAAAAGGCGCCTAAAAAGCTGCCGATCACCACGCGAGCGGTGGTGGTCTTGGCAAAGTCCGTGGCGGCTTTGCGGTGCTTTTTGGGCCACAGGAACAGCAGTAGCCCAGCCAGCGCCAGCAGCCCCGCCACCGTGTGGCCAAAGGGGTAGTTGCTCACATTGCCGCTGAGGGTGGGATAGCGGGCGCTTTGGAGCAGCATTAAGTCCGGCACCAAAATGTTATAAAGCACGCCGCCCAGGTTGGAGAATGCCTTTTGCAGAACCGCCCCGGCAGAGCCGGCGGCGCCAAAGATGGTGGTACTGCTGCCTCTGGCGTAGCTGTCCATAGCCGTGATGGACAGCCCCAGGAAGTGGCAGTCCTTCAGCAGGCCTGCCTGCACCAGTCCCAGTAGCAGGAACGGCAGGGCGCACACAGCCAGTACGGCCACGGACCACAGGGCGTAGCGGAATTTCATTTTCTTTTTGATCAGCAGTGCCAGGTACAGGATCACCAGCAGCACCGGGATCAGAATGGCCGCCGCCATATAGGCGTACAGCCCCAGGGCAAAGCAGGCCATGGACAGGGTGTAAAACAGCAGCCGTGCCTTGGGCTTTTCCACCGCGTGCACCAAAAAGTACAGGGCAAACAGCAGCACAAAGGGCAGGTAGGCGCAGTCCAGGGTCCAGGCGGACTGATACAGCCGCCAAGGCTCCATCACCGCCAGCAGCAAAACGGTGTTTTGCACCGTGTACTGCTCAGGGAACAGCAGCCGCACCAGCCCCTTTAGGGCAAACAGACTGACAAATCCGGTCAGCGCCAAGGGCAGCCGAATGATCCAAATTTGATTGCCAAACAGGCGGATAAATACTGCCGCCAGGTAGGTAGCCAGGGAGGACTGGCCGCCGTACAGCCAGGTGTCAAAATACACCGGCATACGCTGGCCGAAAATGTCTGTGCCCTCCCGGGCCAGGCTGCGGGCGTTGAGCACCAGCATGGCCTCGTCCACATGCACATCGCCGTTGATCAGGTAGAGGATAAAAAAGAGGACCTGCAACACGGCGCCCAGCAGGATCAGCCCATTGGCTGTGCCGGGCGCAGACAGTGCGCGGGTCAACGCCCCCTTGCGGGGGGCAGAAGAAGCGGTTTGCATAAGCGTTCGTTCCTTAGGATTTGGTGTGTTCGTCCAGGGTCAGGTAGTAGGCGGGCAGGAATTCCTCGCGGAAGTAGGCCACCTCCGGCAGGTCAATGGCCGCCACCTTGGCCTCCTGGGCACGCAGGGCCATCTCAAACTCCCGATTGCCCATACGGTCCTCCTCAATGCACTTGATCAGCGCACTGATCTTGTCTGCCGCCTTGACCAGCTGCCACAGTTCCTTGTCCGCCGGGTCGGCGTGAAAGCAGGGGTCGTAGTCTGCCCGGAATTCCTCCGGCAGCATAGCCAGCAGACGGTCGCCGGCCGTGGCCTCGATCTCTTTATAGGCACGGCGAATGGTGTCGTTATAATACTTTACCGGGGTGGGCATATCGCCGGTGATCACCTCGGTGGTGTCGTGGTACAGGGCCAGCAGAGCGCACCGCTCCGCGTTGTAGCTGCGGCCGAATTTCTTGTTGCCGATCAGCGCCAGCGCGTGGGCGATCACCGCTACGGTGTGGGAGTGCTCGGCAATGTTCTCCTTGCCGGTATTGTTCATCAACGCCCAGCGGTCAATGAGCTTCATGCGCTCCACCATGGCAAAGAAGTTGCTGCTCATGCGTCTGCCTCCGGCAGGGGCATACCCAGCTCCTCCAGCTGTACCGCGTCGATCTCTGCCGGGCAGCCGCTCATCAGTTCGCTGGCGTTCTGCACCTTGGGGAATGCGGTCACATCACGCAGGGAGTCTGCACCGCAGATGAGCATAGCCAGTCGATCCAGCCCGATGCCCATACCGCCGTGGGGCGGTGCGGCGTATTGATAGGCCTCTACCAGGAAGCCGAATTTGGCGTCGATCTCCTCCTTGCTTAGCCCCAGCAGTTCAAACATTTTGTTTTGCAGCTGGCAGTCGGTGATACGCATGGAGCCGGAGGACAGCTCAATGCCGTTCAGCACCAGGTCAAAGGCCTTGGCACGCACCCGGGCCTTGTCCGTATCCAGGTACGGCAGGCACTCCTCCATCGGCATGGTGAAGGGGTGGTGCATGGCGATCCATTCGCCGGTCTCTTCGTCCTGCTCAAAGAAGGGCATTTCCGTGATCCACAGGAAGTTCCATTTGTCCTTGGGAATGATGTCCAGCTCCTTGGCCACCATCAGGCGCAGGGCGCCCAGGATGGGCAGTGCCTTGGAGGTTTTGTCGGAGATGATAAAGACGCAGTCGCCTTTTTCTGCACCCAGGCGGGTGAGCAGGGCGTCCAATTCGCCCTCTTTTAAGAATTTGTTAAAGGAGCAGGTGGGGGTCTCGTCTGCCCAGCGCACATAGGCCAGGCCACCGGCGCCGATCCCCCGGGCGTGCTCCGTTAATTTGTCGATCTTCTTGCGGGTGTACGCAGCGGCAGCGTTCTTTGCTAAAATGCAGCGCACGGTGCCACCGGCGGCAATGGCGTTTTGGAACACCACAAAGTCCGTGCCCTTGGCCCAGTCGGTAATGTCCTCAATGCACATATCAAACCGGGTGTCCGGCTTGTCGGAGCCGTAACGGGCCATAGCGTTTGCATAGGTCATGCGGGGCAGGGGGGCGGCAATGTCCACGCCCACGGTCTGGGCCATCAGGGTCTGAATAAAGCCCTCGGCCATCTGCATAATGTCCTCGCAGTCCACAAAGCTCATTTCCAGGTCGATCTGGGTGAACTCCGGCTGCCGGTCGGCGCGCAGGTCCTCATCTCTAAAGCAGCGGGCCAGCTGAATATAGCGGTCCAGCCCGGCGATCATGCACAGCTGCTTGTAGATTTGGGGGCTTTGGGGCAGGGCATAGAACTTGCCCTTGTGTACCCGGGACGGCACCACATAGTCACGGGCGCCCTCCGGGGTGGATTTGATCAGCATAGGGGTCTCGATCTCTACAAAATCGTGGCCGTAGAAGTATTCCCGGGCGATCTTGGCGATCTTGTGGCGCATAAGCAGATTTTGGGTGAGCCGCTCGTTGCGCAGGTGCAGGTAGCGGTATTTCAGCGTGGTCTCGTCGCCCACTTTATCCGCATTGGCGATCTCAAAGGGCGGGGTCTGCGCCTTGGAAAGCACGCGCAGGTCTGTGACGGCCAGCTCGATCTCGCCGGTTTTCAACTCTTTGTTGACGCTCTCCCGCTGTTGCAGGGTACCGGTGGCAGCCAGCACATACTCGCTGCGCACGCTCTGGGCTTTGGCAAAGATCTCTCGATCGGTGGCGTCGTTAAAGCTCAGCTGCAAAATGCCGGTGCGGTCCCGCAGGTCAATAAAGATCAGGTTGCCCAGGTCCCGCTGGCGCTGTGCCCAGCCGTAAACGGTCACTTCCTGCCCGATCTGGGTGGTGGTGAAGTTGCCGCAGTAGTCTGTTCGTTTCATTCCCGTTAAAGTATCCATTATTCCGTTTCTCCTGTTTGAAAAAGGCTTGTAAAGTCAAAGGCTTCGCCGTTGATCTCTAAATCCGCCAGCTGCGCCTGCATACTGACGCTGTAAAATCCGTTGACAAAGGTGGACAGCGCCACTTCCGTCTCCTCCCCGGTGGCCATATCCTTTAGCTGCACCCGGTCGGTATCCACTTCATTATCGCCCAGCACCACGGTGTAGCGGGCACCCAGCTTGTTGGCATATTTCATTTGGGCACGCAGGGAGCGCTGGTTCAGGTCCATCAGCACCGCAAAGCCCTCGCTGCGCATATCCCCGGCCAGCTCCAGCGCCTTGCCGGTGGCCTTGTCGCCCAAAGCGATGATAAACAGGTCTGCTTTCTCCGGCTCCGGGTAAGGGCAGCCCTGCGCCTCCATCAGCAGTTGCAGCCGCTCCAGTCCCAGGCCAAAGCCCAGGGAGGGGGTCTTTTGGCCGCCCAGCTGGTCGATCAGGCCGTCGTAGCGCCCGCCGCCGCACACGGTGCCCTGGGCGCCGATGGAGTCGGACACAAATTCAAACACCGTCTTGGTGTAATAGTCCAGCCCGCGAACAATGCGGGAGTTTACGGTGTAGTCGATGTTTTGCGCTTTTAAGTAAGACTGCACTTTCTCAAAGTGCTCCCGGCACTCGTCGCACAGGTAGTCGGTCACTGCCGGTGCGTCCTTGGCGATCTCCTGGCACACCGGGCTTTTGCAGTCCAGAATGCGCATGGGGTTGCGCTCCAGGCGGCCTTGGCAGGTGTCGCACAGCTCATCCTTGCGCGCGGCAAAGTAGCTGCGCAGCGCGTCATAATACTTGGCCCGGCAGGTGGGGCAGCCGATGGAGTTGATCTCCAGGCGCAGCCCGGTGACCCCCAGCTGGTTAAAGAATGCGGCAGCCAGAGCGATCAGCTCCGCGTCTGCCAGGGGGGACTGGGTGCCAAAGCACTCCACCCCGAACTGGTGGAACTCCCGCAGGCGGCCGGCCTGGGGTTTCTCATACCGGTAGCAGCTGTCCAGGTAATAGACCTTTTGGGGCAGGGCCTCGTTGCAAAGCCCGTTCTCCAGGAATGCCCGGGCAGCACCGGCCGTGCCCTCCGGGCGCAGGGTAATGGAGCGCCCGCCCTTGTCGTCAAAGGTGTACATCTCTTTTTGCACCACATCGGTGGTGTCGCCCACGCCCCGCTGGAACAGCTCCGTGTGCTCAAACACAGGGGTGCGGATCTCTTTGTAGCCAAAGTCGGCGGCCACTTCCCGGGCCGTGGCTTCAATATACTGGATCTTGTAGGCGTCCTGGGGCAGCACATCTTTGGTGCCCTTGATCGCTTTGGTAATCAGTGCCATAGTTTTTTTCTCCGTTAGTGTAATATCAGCAAAATCGGGTGAGCTGGCTCACCCGTTGCGTTTTTAGTGATTGTATTTGGGGTTGACGATCTCTCGCCACTCAAAGTCGCCCCGCTCCACGCCGCGGATCAGCGCCTCTGCCGTGGCAATGTTGGTGGCAAAGGGAATGTTGTGCACATCGCACAGCCGCAGCAGGTCGTTGTCATTTGGTTCATGGGGTTTGGCGGTCAGCGGATCTCTAAAGAAGATCAGCAGGTCGATCTCGTTGCAGGCAATGCGGCTGGCGATCTGCTGGCCGCCGCCCTGGCTGCCGCCTAAAAAGCAGTTGATCTTCAGCCCGGTGGCCTCTGCCACCAGCTTGCCGGTGGTGCCGGTGGCGCACACCTCGTGGCGGCTGATAATGCCGCAGTAGGCAATGCAAAACTGCACCAGCAGTTCTTTTTTGGCGTCATGTGCGATCAGCGCAATGTTCATAATTCTCCTCCGTTTCTCTTGGGGTGTTCGGGTGGATAGGTGCGCGCCGGGGCGCTTTAGGTTCAGCCGTCTCTCTCAAACGGCGGTTTGCTTTTTGTTTTATAGTTCATCATACCATATTTTGGCATTTTATTCAACAAAAAATACAGGTCAGTTCAGCAGGGTGCCGGTTTTTTGGTTGGTTTTTTCGTCCGTATTGTTCTGATACCAGTATTTGATGATGGAGGAGGTGATCTCCGCAGTGGAAGTACCGCTGCCTGCCAGCTCTACCACGGAGGCTACGGAGATCTCCGGATTGTCATAGGGGGCAAAGGTGATCAGAAAGCCGTTGTTCTTCTTTACGCCGTTGACGATCACCTGAGAAGTACCGGTCTTGGCGGCTACTTTGGTGCTTAGCTGGTTGAAGATCAGGGAGGGCGCGCCCTGGGTCGCCACCAGGCGCATACCGCTCTTTACGGCGGTGAGGGTGGATTTGTGCAGATCCAGGCTCTCCTCCACCTTGGCCTGGGTCTCGGTGACGGTGCCGCTGCTGTTGTCGATCAGGCTCTGCACCAGGTGCAGCTGGTAGCGGGTACCGCCGTTGGCCACGGTGGCGCAGTAGTTGCTCAGCTGCAAGGGGGTAAACAGGTTGTCGGACTGGCCGATACCTGCCTGAATGGTGTCACCGCTTTGCCACACGCCGCCGGCCGCTTCTCGCTCCTCCGGTCCGGCCAGGGTGCCGGCAGACTCGGCGATCTCCACGCCGGTCTTTTGCCCCAGGCCAAAGGCGCTGGCGTACTCATTCATCTTGGCAATGCCCAGCCGCTTGGCGCAGTTGTAAAAGAAGATGTTACAGCTGTCTCGCAGGGCGGTCTCCACATTCTCGCCGCCATGGGCATTTTTGTTCAGGCACTGGAAGGTCTGGTCATAGTAGCGGAACAGACCGCCGCAGTTGAAGATGGTGCTGCGGGTGATGGCGCCCTCCTCCAAGGAGGCCACCGCCATCATGGGCTTAAAGGTGGAGCCGGGGGCGTAGGTGCCCAGGGCAAAGCGGCTCCACAGAGGCCGCCGCCGGTTGGTGACCAGCTGCTCGTATTTGTCGTAGTAATCCGCCAGGTCAAAGGTGGGATAGCTGGCAGCTGCCAGTACCGCGCCGGTGTTTACATCCTGTACCACCACAGCACCGGCGGAGTTGTACAGGTCCGTTTTGTCGCAGACCTTTTTCAGTTCTTTCTGTGCCAGGGCTTGCAGGTCACGGTCAATGGTCAGCACCACCGTGTTGCCTTGGACCGGGGCTTTGGTGATCTCCTCGGTCACATTGCCGTCCTTGTCTACGGTAATGGTCTTTTCGCCGGGGGTGCCCCGCAGGGCGCTCTCCATAGCGCTTTCGATCCCGCTCTCGCCGATCTGGTCGTGAATGCCGTAGCCTTTGTCTTTCAGCTGGGCGTACTCCTCTGCGTTGATCTTGCGCACGGTGCCCAGAATGTGGGGCGCCAGGGTGGAGTCCGTATATTCCCGGTGGGTCACCACCTGCACATCGGCGCCCAGGTAGCGGTCTTTATCTTCTTTAATGGCGGCCACCGTTTCGCTGCTCACCTCGTCGGCGATCACCACCGGGGTGCTGATGGAGAATTGCAGCCGGGTCAGCTCGTAGCGCAGGTTGCCGATCTGCAAGGCGGTCTTGGTGTCGTACTGCTCCAGGCCGTATTTTTCTACCATAGCGTCGTAGCAGTTCTGCGCGGTGGCGTAGGGTTGCAGGTTGAACATATCCGCGCTTTTCATAGTGGCAATGTCCGTCTTTTTGCCGGAAAAGACGATCTTGCCCTTTTTCAGCTTTAAGGGCAGGTTTTGGGCGTATTCCTCGCCGTTCTTCTTAAACAGGGCAATGAGATTTTGCAAAATGGCGTTGCGCTTGTCATTCTCCGTAGCGGCGGGGAAGTAGGCAGCGTCCAGGATAATGGAGTTGGTCTCCCGGTTGGTGACCAGGGCGTTGCCGTTGCGGTCCACGATCTCGCCACGGGCGGCCTCAATGGCCACCTTGTAGGTCTTGACCGTATTGTTCTGTGCGGCGTAATATTCGTGGTCCTGCACTTGAATTTTATATAGCGTGGCGGAGAAGCCGACGATCATCACCGCCACCAGCAGCAGGGCAATGACGGAACGGGTGCTTTTGTATCGACTTTGCATCGGCTTTTCTCCTTTCGATTTTTTAGAGTTGGCCTGTTATTGCAGGGCCTTGCGGTTCAGCCGCTGGCGCAGGGGCCGCAGCAGGAACCAGAGAATGGGGGTGACCACCGCTGTGTACAGAGCACAGGGCAGGTAAAAGGTGAACAGGGTGTCTGCGCCGCCGTCCACGCCCTTAATGAGAATAAAGCACAGCCAGTACAGCAGGCCGTACAGGAAAGGCGCCGGCAGGGCAAACAGCATATGGGTCACAAAGGTGCTGCGGATATAGCGCTCCATTACGGCAGACACGCCAAAGCACAGCAGCATAAAGAACAGGGCGTTGAACCCGGCGGACTTGGCCGCGTGCAGGTCCCACACGCACCCGGCAAACAGACCCAGCAGCGCTGCGGGCAGCTCCCGCTCGCCCATCACCAGCAGCAGGGTCACCGGCAGCAGCAAAAAGCAGCGGGCGCTGCCAATCTGCCAAAACAGGCCGGGGGTGTTCTGTAACAGTCCGGCTGCGGCGATCACCAGGCAGTAGACCAGGTATTTTACCGTCTTTTGATGTGTTGTCAGTTCCATTACTTGCCTCCCTTAGCGGGGGTAAAGCCGGTGAGCACCAGGCAGTCGGTAATGTTGGCAATGTCTGTGCCGGGCTTGACGATGGCGTAGGTGCTGATGTTGGTGGTCTCGTCCGCCACCTCCTCCACCGTGCCGATGATCAGGCCCTTGGGCAGCTTGGAGCTGATACCTGCGCTGGCAATGATGGAGCCGTAGGTAATGTCCGTAGAGGTGCTCAGGTTCTCAAACTTGCAGCAGCCGTCCGCCGCCAGCTTGGCGTCGCCGGTCACATAGCTGACCTCGCCGGAGTTGATGTCGTAGGCAGAGACGGAGAAGTCCGGGTCCAGCACCGTGGTGACAATACTGTATGTGGGATAAGCTTTCTTCACAATGCCGATCAGGTAGCGGCCGTAGAGCACTGCGTCGTTCTCCTTGACCCCGCTGACGGAGCCTTTGCTGATGGTAAAGCTGAGATACGGGTCTGCGCTGTCCCGGCCCACCACATCGGCAGCCACATACTGAAAGCCGCTGTTCTCGTCTTTCAGCTCCAGGGCCGCTTTGTATTCCTCGTTTTGGCTCTTGATATTTTTATAATCCGCCAGCTGCTCCTGCATTTCGCCCAGTTGGCGTTGCAGCTCGTCGATCTTTTTCTCGTACTCGGTGTTGCCCTTGGCGTTGCCGGAGAGGGTGGCCAGCCCGTCGCTGATCTTCTCCGCAGCCCAGTGGGCGGGGGCAAACACGGTGCCCAGCACGCCGCTTTGGACGGTCTCGCCGTGGCCGGTGGCTGCCGCAATGAGCATACCCAGCACCAGGAGCGCTGCCAGTATGCCAACGGTCTTTACCGGGCGGCTTTTCCAAAATGCTTTCATTATCTCGCCCTTCTCAGTTTGATGGAGGTGCCGATAGCCACGCAGTCGGTGGGGGCGTCCGGAATGTGAATTTTGATTTTCGTTTCTTGCTCGATCAGGTCTGCCAGCCCCCGCAGGGTGCTGGAGCCGCCGGTCAGATAAATGCCCCGGTCCATAATGTCCGCTGCCAGCTCCGGCAGGGTCACCTCCAGGGTCTCCTTAATGGCACGGATGATCTCCTGCACCGGCTCGGCCAAGATCTCCCGTACCTGGGCGCTGGTGATCTCCATGGCGCCGGGCAGGCCGTCTGTCAGGTTGCGGCCCCGCACTTCCATAGCGCCCTCGCCGTCATAGGGAGCGGCAGAGCCGATCTTCAGCTTGATCTCCTCCGCCATAGGCTCGCCGATCAGCAGATTATGGTGCTTTTTGATATAGTCGATGATGGCCTCGTCCATGGCCTCGCCGCCCACTTTAATGCTCTTGCAGGCTGCAATGCCGCCCAGGCTCAGCACCGCCACATCGGTGGTGCCGCCGCCGATGTCTACGATCATGGAGCCGGTAGGCTCATACACCGGCAGACCGGCGCCCAGCGCTGCAGCCATAGGCTCGTCGATCAGTTCCACATCCTGCGCACCGGCGCTGCGCACTGCGTCCTCCACGGCACGGCGCTCTACCTCGGTGACCCCGGAGGGCACGCTGATGACCACCCGGGTCTTGGAGAACATGGAGCGCTTGTCCGAGCGGAAAATAAAGCTGTGGAGCATATCCGCGGTCATATCAAAGTCGGCGATCACGCCGTTTTTCAGCGGGCGCACGGCCACAATGGAGCCGGGGGTGCGCCCGATCATCTGCTTGGCCTGGGTGCCGGTGGCGACCACCCGCTTGGTCTTTACATCTACGGCCACCACGCTGGGCTCCCGCACGATAATGCGGCCCTTGCGGTCGCAGATCATGGTGGTGGCAGTACCCAGGTCGATACCGATATCTCTTGACAAAATCATAATGTATTCTCTCACTTTCAAAAACAGGGGGGCAGTGCCGCCGCCCGCTGTATAAACTTTCAGCGATAATATTATATATTAAATATAAAGGGAACACAACACCCAAACGCCAAAAAATCGAAAATTCATAACTTGGTCATTTTTAGGGTAGGATCCGGTGCCCGCCGCCCTGTTTTGGGCAAAAAAAGACCGCCGCTCCGGCGTACCGGGGCGACGGTTTTTCGCTTGTTTTTTATACCTGCTCTCGGGCGATCAGGTTGATCTGGTTGGAGTAGACGGTTTGCAGCTTGCCGTTTTGATCGTAGTAGTTCACATACCCTCTGGCCGCCCAGTTGTAGCGGTTGGAGAGTTTCTTTATGTTCACCACATAGGTCTCCTCCAGGCTGTCTGTATTGAAGTTGCTGGCCAGCATTTTGTTGTTCAGCAGCAGGGTAAAGCCGGTGGGGTCAAAGTCGGCGGCGTCTTTGTAGTAGAACGCCACGCCCACGGACTGAATGTCTATGTAATCCGGCCACCCGGCGGCCATTACAAAGGAGCCAACATTGTTCTTTTCGTCCAGCTTGTAGTACAGGTCCAGTACCGGCACCCCGTCCTTGGCCGGGGTGGGGGTGGGCAGGGAGGTGTCGTCCGCCGTGTAGGTGGGCAGCAGGGTCATATTTTGGCCGCTGCGCAGCTTTTCCAGCACGGTGCTTTCGTCACAGTCCCAGCCGGTGGCGGTGTAGCCGTAGCGGTAGGGCACCTCCGGCAGCAGATCTGCCAGGCTGTTCGTTGCCGCCCATTCCTCTGTGGTGCGGGTAACGGTGGTGCTGATCCAGCCGCTTTCGGTAGCAAAGGTCAGGGTGGAGCTGCCGGTTTTTACGCACACCGCTTGCAGCTGCGCGTTGGTGGTGGCGGTAAAGTGATAGGTGGTGTTGCGGCTCATATAGCGGTGGTTGATCTTATCGTACCAGCCCACAAAGGTGTAGCCGTCATAGGGCAGCGCCACCAGGGTCACATCGGCGCCCTTTAGGGGCTTGTAGCCGCCGCAGCCGCCGGTTTGGTCGCCTACTGTGGCGGTGCAGGTGCCGTTCAGGGCGGTGACGATCAGGTCAAAGTACGGCGCCAGGTTGTAAATGGCCGTGAGCACCGCTGTGGTGGCTGCGTCGATCTGCGCCTGGGTCACATCGTCGGTCAGGTAGGGGGTGTAGGCGTCCGCTTCCTTTTGCAGGGCCGCCAGGCTCTCGGCGGAGTATTGCGCCTCCCGGCATTGGGCGGCCAGGGCCAGCGCCGCTTCCAGGGCGCTGCGGTCCACCTCTGCTTTGGGCGGGATCACCGTCTTGCTCTTAAAGGTGATCTTTTGGTCCGCGCCCCGCACATAGCTCAGGTACACGGTGTTGCCCACCGGGCAGGCAGTGAGGGTGGATACCGGGCTGTCGATCCGCTCGCCCTCCTGGGTAAAGGCGCCGTCGTCATAGCGGTACAGCAGCAGGTTGCCGCTCTCCGTATTGGGGCTGGCCACCAGGTACAGGGCGCCGCCCAGAGTGGTCCAGGCGGTCTCGCCGCAGGCAATGCCGCTGTCCGGGCCACTGGTCCAGCCGGTGCCGTCATAGATGGCGGTTTGCAGGGTGGTGCCGCCCAGGGACAGGTACAGCTTGCCGCCACTGCTGATCACATCGTAAAAGTTGCCTTTTACCGTATCGTCAGAGAATTTTTCAAAATCGGTGCCGTTCCACTTTAGCGCGGTGATCACGCTGTTGCCGGCCCGGTACAGCAGACAGGGGCCGCCGTAGTCCACCAGCTTGGGCTGGCCGATAAAAGTGCCGGTCACATAGGTGCCAAGGTCGGTGGCGCTGCTGCCGTCCACTTTCATCAGCAGCAGGTCGTTATAGTACATATAGCCCACCTGCCGATTGGTAATGCAGGCCATATAGAGGGTGCCGTCGATCACCCGCAGGCTGACCCCGGTGCCGGCGTTATCCACCGTGCGCACCGCTTGCCAGCTGCCCCCGGCGGCCAGATCGTAGCGCATTAGCCGGGCGGCGCCGTTGGTGTCGTTAAAGGCCACATACAGGTTGTTGCCCTGCCGTGCCAGTTGGAATTCGGTGGCAAAGCTCTCGCTGATCTCCGGCGCAAAGTCCGTCCAGGCGCCGTTTGCGTACTTGCGGGAGCGGATCTTTTGGTTCTCCGCCGCCACGGTGTACAGGGCGCCGTCCACCTCCGTCATCGTCACGCCGTAGGCCATATTGCCGGTGCTGGCGTAGTTCAGGTCCTGCCACAGGTCGTAGTCGCTTTTTTGCGGGATCTCCACTTCCAGGGTGGCCTGCTGCTCGTCTGCGGACACGGCAATGTTCTTTAGCACAATGCCGGAGTTGCTGCCGTCGCTAAAGGTCAGCGCCCCGTCTGCCAGGGTGGCGCTCATATCCGCCGAGCCGATGGTGTTGCGGCTTTCGCCGGTGCTGTCGTCCTTGTAGGGCAGGTAGGCGTGGCTTACATCCAGCACTTCATTGCCGGTGTAGCCCGGCTGGCCGGACTGGGGCCGGAACACATAAATGCCGGTGTAGCCCCGCAGGTTGGTCAGCCCGTCCACATTCAGGTTCACCCGGTAGACGATCACCCCGGTGCCGCCGATCCGGCAGTCCAGAGAGTCCTGCTCCGTGTAGTTGATGGGGGCCTTTTTGCGGTATTCTACTACAAAAATTTCATGGTCGTTCAGGGGTGATTTCAGAATAAAGGCCTGGTTGCCGTCGGCGTTTGACTGGTTGTCCAGGGTCAGGGTGCCGCTTTTCGTTACCGTGTCTATGTCGATCCAGTGGGTAAAGTACATCCGCTCGTAGGCCAGGGGGTACTGGGGTGAGCCGGGGATCACCGCGCCCATTACGGACCAGCTGTACACCGGCCGGTCGTTGCCGGCGCTGCGGTACAGATCCGGGTAGCCAAAGGTGTGCAGGTACTCGTGGGCCAAGAGACTGCTGCCCTCGGTGCGCAGCCGGTCGGTGCCAAACACATTGTAGCCGATCACCGGCTTGTTGTTGATCTTGGCAGAGCCGGAGTAGTCGCTTTTGTGGGCCACCAGCGTGGCAGAGGAGGAGGCCTTGCTGGACTGGCTGGACTTTAGAATGACCATCACATTGTCCACATAGCCGTCCCCGTCCAGATCCACGGTTTTGTCCGCAATGGAGGGCATTTGCGCGATCAGGCTTTCGATCACCTGGGTGTCCAGATTTTGCACCAGTGCGTCGCTCTCGTTCACCGGCACTTGCAGGGCGTGCACCGTGGTGCCGTCGTACTGAGGGATGGTGTTTTCAATTTGCAGCTGACCGTAGGAAATGCTGCTGAGATAGTTCTTCAGCGAGCGGCCAAAGCTGCCGTCAATGTAGCCCACCAGCTCCCCGGCATATTGGTCAAAATAGGCGTCCGCCGCCGTCTGTGTGTCGTCTGCAAAGTAGCCGAACAGCACAATGTTGGCCTTGTTGACCGTCTTGTTGCCGGTGGTCTTGGCCTGGGCACTGATGGGCAGCGCCGTGCACAGCAGAATAATGGTCAGCAGCAGCGCCAAACCGCGTTTGATCTTGTTCATTTTTTGCACCCCTTCGCGCCAAAAAATGGCGTAATTTCCTACCCAAATCATACCATATTTCCCATTGTCAAGTCAATGCGTTTCCCGCGTTGACAGGGCGAAAATCTTTTGTGCAACGCGCCGGTGGCCTTTTGTCGGCATACTGTCCGCTTTTTGTCCCACTGTGTTGCGATTTCTGCATTTTATGGTATGATGAAGAAAAACGCACCGCAGTGCGAAAGGAGCAGAAGTGTATGACAAATCAAACAGAATTGCAAGCACAGGCCATGGAATGGGTGCAAACCATGCTGAACAGCGATATGGAACCGGCATTCAAAGAGATCATCGAGGATGTGGAGCCGGAGGATGTGTCCGATGTGGAGGGCGTGTATGCGCTGGCAAGGCACTTGGCTTTCTACAACGAGGCCCGGCCGGTGCCGCCCCAGGCAGTGGACTTTGTTTTGTGGGCTTTTAACTTAGCCATTCAGGAAGAGATCGGCGAGGCTATGCTGAATTTGGGTGTGCTTTATTATACCGGGCGCCTGGGCGAGCAGGACTTTGCCAAGGCGGTGAAGTATTACAAGATGGCGTATGCCCACGGGGAGTGGTTCGCTTGCCAGAATTTGGGCTATTGCTACTATTACGGCCGCTCGGTAGAGGTGGATTACACCCGGGCGTATCATTATTTTGTCAAGACGGCGCTCAAGGGCTTTACCGAGTCGCTATACAAGCTGGGCGATATGTATGCCAAGGGCCTGTATGTGGAGCAGGACCGGCAGTTGGCCTTTACCCTGTATCAGCGAGCGTATGACGAGATGGACGAGACTTGCGATGTCTTTGCCGATGTTTGCCTGCGCCTGGGCAATGCGTATTATGACGGCATTGGAACAGAGCGGCATTGGGGCCTGGCGCTGCAGTATTACCAGATGGCGGAGAGCCGCTTTTATGCCCAGATCGCTGCCGGGGATTTCTTTAAGAAAAAAGTCCTCCGCGGCGTGATTGAAAAGATCGACCTGATCCGCCAACATTATAACGAGGAGTTGGGACTGTAATACGGGAGCGCCCCTTGAAAATTCGGATATAAAAAGCCCGCACAGTGCAGTGACGCATTGTGCGGACTTTTTGTTTATGGATCATAGACGGCGGGAGCAAGCCCCCGCCCTACGGCGTTGCAATAGAGTGTACTGCAACCGGTACTGCAACGCCGGAAGTTTTTTATTTTCTCTCGTTTCTTATGTAAGCGGAAATTTGGCCTATTTAAGCCAAAAAGGAAAATAAAAAGAAAAAAGACGGCGTATATAAACGCCGTCTTGGTGGTTGCGGAGGTAGGCTCGAGATTGCGCACTCGCTACGAAACAGTCCGCCGGACTGTTTCTCCCAAATGCTTGCGCATTTGGAGCCTCGTGTCGTAGGTTCGAG
>CAVIFY010000018.1:0-35323 GCA_963642245.1 Bifidobacteriaceae bacterium
AAGACACCGCCCTTTCACGGCGGTAACACGAGTTCGATTCTCGTCCGGGTCACCATAGGAACTTGAAGGAAAGCAGTCACCTATAGGGTGGCTTTTTCTTTATCTACGATCTTTGCGCGTGTACCTTTTGCTCGCGGTGCGATAATGCACTCGCTACGAAACAGTCCCCCGGACTGTTTCTCCCAAATGCTGATGCATTTGGAGCCTCGTGTCTCTTGCGCTAAGCGCAATTCACTCATCGGCCCCTACAAATGTTCAACCCCTTTGCAAGGGGGGCTAAGATGTTGTAACCGATTTGCCTCCCTTGTAAAGGGAGGTGGCAATGCCGTAAGGCATTGACGGAGGGATTTTCCCCGCCGCCTTTTATCAAACAAAATACCACCCGTCCCGTTAGCTCAGTTGGATAGAGCGACCGCCTCCTAAGCGGTAGGCCGGAGGTTCAAATCCTCTACGGGACGCCAAAAAGCACCTCCAAACGAGGTGCTTTTCTTTTTTTGCGCCGAATTTTGCTTAAATATTTATTACATTATCTATAATCTTACACATTTTCCACCGCGTCTTCCCCATTTTCGGCAGATGGGGGTGTGGAAAACAGCAATACGCTGGCGGTGCACCGGGTGCCGTCGCTCTCCCAGCGGGCGGTGCCGCCGTACTTCTCCGCAATGGCTGTTACCGAGCGGTGTCCCAGGGCTGCGCTGCCGGGCTTGGCAGACAGCAGCGCACCGTCCCGCCCCCGGCGCAGGGTGCCGGTGAAAGTATTTTCCACAGTCAGGCACAGGGTGCCGCCTTTTGTATCTGCCAGCACCCGCACTGCCCGGTGGTCGGTCTGCTCCCGCGCCACCGCCTCCAGCGCATTCTCCAGCAAATTGCCAAAGAGCACGGACAGGTCCGTCTCTGCCACCCCCGGGTGCAGGGGCACCACAGCCCGAACGGTATAGTCCACACCGGCCTCTGCCGCCCGGCGGGCAAAATACACCAGCACCGCATTGGCCGCCGGATTTTCACAATATTGCAAGGCACCGTCCTCCGGCAAACTGCGGCTGTACTGCTGCAAATAGGCCGTCAGCGCCGCCGTATCGCCCCGGGCGGCATAATCCTCCATCACCGCAATATGGTGGCGCACATCGTGCCGGGCACGGCGGGCCTGGGCCATACGGTCCTGCAAGTAGGCGTACTGCACCCCTTGCATGGCCAAAATATGATTTTGCTCCTGCAAGTCCATGGTCTTTTTCTGCTCCAGCACCAGCCGGGCCACCACGCTGTAAATCAGCCCGGCGCCGATATTGATCAGCAGTAAAAACACAGCGCTGCTGGGCTGCAAAGCCATCTCCAGACTGGAGCGGCCGGTACCGTACACCACATAATACCAGGTCAGGTAAAAGGTGGCGGGGATCAGCCACAAATAGTGCCACACAAAGCCGCTGGGCTCCGGCGCTACCGCCGGGGTGTACACCCGCTTCATATAGAGAAACAGGGGCGCGCCGATGACGCAGTCCACCACCAGCAGCAAAAGAGAGAACGACCAGCGGTAGCTCTGCACCGCCAACGCCGGGAACAGCTGGCCCTCCAGGCACTTGGCGCTGACCACCGCAAAATTGGCCAAATTGGACAGCATTAACAGGGTAAATAAAGTTTTGCCTGCCGGTTTCTTCACCGCCAGGAAGTAAAACGCCGCATACAGCAGGGTGCTCACGGCGCTAAGCACCCCGGAGGGCGCTCGGTCATTAAACGCCGCCGTCAGCCCCAACCCTATTTGGGTCAGGGACAACAGGGCGATCAGCCCGCCGATCACCGGGCGGGAGAACCGCAGCGCGCCCCGAAAGGGGTACAGCGCCAGCACAAGAAAGGGCAAAAAGTTGATGAGCGCATACACGCACACCTCTGCCACACGATAAGCCGGGGGCATTACTCCGTCGCCTCCCTTCGCAATCGCTCAAAGCAAAAGGCCGCATAGGCCTCCACCACCGCCTTTTGTCGGCGGCGACTGATGGGCACCACCGTGCCGTCGGTGAGCACAAAGGTGTCCTGCGCTGTTTGGCGGGCAGCCACCTGCTCAAAGTTCACCACCACGCCCTTGCAGGGGCTGAAAAACCGCCCGCTGCCGCACAACAGCTCCTGGATCCGGGCAAAGGCGCACCGCTGGCGCAGGACGCTGCCGTCCGTTAAATGCAGCGTGACCCGGTGCTCCGCATAATCCGCATACACCACCGCAGACAGCCGCACCTGCTGCCCGTCCGGCAGGGTCACCGTGCGCCGCTGCTCCATCAGCTGGGGGTCCACCCGCCGCAGCATGGCCTGCACTCGCTCATGGTCAAAGGGCTTTTGCAGATAATCCGTAGCGCCCACCTGGTAGCTCTCGCTGGCAAAGCCGTTGCTGGTGGTACAAAACACCAGCCGCACCCGATCGTCCGCGGTGCGCACCTGCCGGGCCACATCCACCCCGGTGCAACCGCCCATAAAAATATCCAGCAGCACCAGGTCATAGTCCCCGGGGGCAAAGGCCGCCAAAAACGACTCACCGTCCGGGAACAGTACCGGCTCCGTACCCGGCAGCTGCGCCGTCAGCAAGGCCGCCAACTTCTCCCGCGCCGCCGAGTCATCGTCCACAATGGCAATACGCATGGCCTGCACCTCCCTTATCCGTTCAAGAATATAACTTTCCAAAAATAGAATACCACAAAAGGGCACCGGTGACAAGGCGCAGGGCAGAAAAAAGCGCCCGGCAAAAAACCGGGCGCCTGCCAAAAGCGGGGGCGGAGGGTACGCAGGCATTCGGCGCGCCTGCTTAAATATCGTCCCGCTTCAGGGTCTCAATAATATTGTCTTTTTTGATCTTGCCCAGAGCGTACAGCAGCGCCATACCGATCACGGCAAACACTGCCAGCGCCGCCGCCAAGTAGTAGTACCAGCGGAAGGTGTAGCCGTAGTCAAAGGAACCGGCCAGCACCTTGTACATCAGCACATCCAGCCCAAGGCTCACCGGCAGTCCCCACACCAGCGCCATCACCCCGTAGCGAATACTCTCCAGGTAAACGGACTTCTTAAAGGAGCCGGGGGTCATACCCACGCTCTTGATCATGGCAAACTCGCGCCGCCGCTCCTCCATGCTGGAAGAAATGGTGTTGATGATATTCATAATGGAGATCAGGGTGATCAGGGTAATAAACCCGTAGCCAAAGGTCATGACCACCACATTCAGCGCCTGCATGGTCTGGGCCTGGGCCGCCGCGTCATAGCCGGTGTGGCTGATGCCGTTTTGCATCTCGTCCAGCACATCGGACACCCGGTCATACACCTCGTCGTGGTCCTGAGCGGTAATATAGTACCGGGCATAATTGATGGTATCCGCCTTTGCCAACACGGCCGGATAGTTCACCAGGTAGCTGTGCATGGGCACCACCACCGTGGGGCGATAGAAGGAGGAGTGCAGGCACACCGCGTCCTTGTTCATCTGACCGGCGATCTTTACCGTATAAGGGGCGGTAATATCGTTACCCTCCTGGTCCCAACCGGTCATTTTGCCGGTATAGGTCTTGCCCACCTGGCTGCCCTGCAAGGGGTTCATAGCCTGGCGCTGCTTTGTATCCGTAGCCAGGGTCACCTGGTTGATGAGAATACCGGTGGGGGTCTTTTCGTCCCGGCAAGCGGCCGGGTCGATCCCCGCCTCTTTAGCCAGGGCGGCAAAGGTGTCGCTGTCCAAGCCCAGAATATTCACGCTGCCGTCGTTCAGCTCCGCCTTGTATTCTGCGGTCAGCAGATCGTTCAGGCCGTCCACGATCATTTCGTTATCGGCGCAAATGCGAATGTCCTGAATACCGGGCACATCGCTCACCGCCCGGTTGATCTTCTCTACCTGGGCGGTGGTCAGCGGCCCATCGGTGTTAAAGATACTCTCATACACATCAAAGTTCATGCTGTCGTACTCGTTATTCACCGCGTTGGTGAGCATACCGGTAAAGTTGGCGGTGCTCAGGAACAAGATCACGCTGACCGCCAGGGCAAACACCACCGTGCGGGAGCGCTTGCCGTTGCGCTTGTAGTTCTTCACCGCCAGCACATCTTCAAAGCCAAACAGCTTTTGGCGCAGGCGAGAGGTTTTCAGCTGCTTTGCCTTCTTCACCTTCACGGTGTTGGTCTGGCGCAGAGCCTCAATGGGGGTCACCTTGGACGCCCGGTGGGCCGGGATCCAGGCGGAGATAAAGATGGTCAGGGCGCTGATGAGCACGCTGCCCACCAAAATCTTCCAGTTCACAATGGCGTGCAGGCGCACACTGTCGCCGGTAGCCACCGCCACCGTCTGCATAAAGCTGTCGCTGAGCGCCCGCAGGGTAATGGCAATACCGCCAAGCCCGCAGAGAATCCCGATGGGAATACCGATACAGCCTAAGATAAAGCCCTCAAAGTACACGCTGCCCCGCTTTTGCACCCGGGTGGCGCCAACGCTGGCCAGCATACCCAAATACCGTGCCCGCTGCTGGTAAGACACCGCAAAGCTGTCATAGATCATAAACACGGAGGCAAACACGATGATCAGCAAAATGATGGCCATAAAGCCGTACAGGGCAGCGGTGACCCCGCTGTTCATCTGCACCCCGCTGTACATCAGGTAGTCCGTGTGGGTGGAGAACTGGGTGCCGTCGTTCACCTCGGCCACCGTGGCGCCGTACAGAGCCTTGGCAGCGGCGGTGATGTCCTGTGGGGTGTTGCTGCCCAAAGGGGAAAACTGCACCTGGGCAATATAAGTGCCCATAGCGTCCGTCACCGTATCGTCCAGCCCGCAAAAAGCGCTGTAAAAGCCGGTGAGCTGGTTGTCGTTCTCCAAAATACCGCAGATGGTATAGGTGCGCTGCACCGTCTCCGGCTCCGCCTCCGGGTCCGCAGAATAGGCGGTAAAGGGCAGGGTGACCGTGTCGCCCACTTTCCACTTTAAGTCATTGCGGGTGATAAAACTCTTGGTCACCAGCAGCTCCCGGGTAGTCACCGGCAGGCGGCCGGTGGCGGGCTTCATCTGGTGCATGGCAAAGAGATTTTGGTTGCAGGCCAGCACATCGGTGCGGCTTTTGCTGCTGTCCGCGTCTGCCTTGCTGCTGATCTCGCCCAGGTCCATAAACAGGCCAATGACCTTTACATCCTTTTGCTTTGCAAGGGTCTGCACATCCTTGCTTTGCAGCGCATTATACTGGGCGTGCCAGGCGCCGTCATAAGAGGCGGTGATCTCGCCCATGGTGTTCATCAGCGACTCCACGCTGGTAAACACCGCCGTTACCATCGCCACGCTGATGATAATGCCAAACAGGGTGATGATGGTGCGCTTTTTGTTGGCCCACAGGTGGCGCAGGGTCAATTTGTTGATGATCTTCACGGCAGGATCACCTCGTCCTTCACGATCTTGCCGTCCTCTACGGCAATCACCCGGTCGGCGTCCAGGGCAATGCGCTCGTCATGGGTAATGACGATCACCGTCTGGTTCAGCGCCTTGTTAAAGCTGCGCAGCAGGTCCACGATCTCCTTGGAGTTCTTGCTGTCCAGGTTGCCGGTAGGCTCGTCTGCCAGCACAATGGCCGGGTTGTTCATCAGCGCGCGGCCGATGGACACCCGCTGCTGCTGCCCGCCGGACAGCTCAGAGGGCAGGTGCCCCAGCCGGTGGCCCAACCCCAGGGACTGTACCAGGGCGTCAAAATGGTTCCGGTCCACCTGCTTGCCGTCCAGCAGCAGGGGCAGGGTCATATTCTCCTCCACCGTTAAAATGGGGATCAGGTTATAGAACTGATAGATCAGCCCGATCTGGCGGCGGCGGAAGATGGCCAGCGCCGTCTCGTCCAGGGTGGTAATGTCCGTACCGTCCACATACACATGGCCGGAGGTGGGGGTGTCTACCCCGCCCAGAATATGCAGCAAGGTGCTCTTGCCGGAGCCGGACGGCCCGATGATGGCAACGAACTGGCCCTTGGGCACGGTAAAGGACACATCGTCCAGCGCCCGTACCTCCGTGTCGCCCTTACCGTAGATCTTGGATAAGTGCTCAATTTTCAAAATGTCCATAATGGCTCTCCTTTTCGCTTTGTTGCCCTCATTATACCCGGCCAAAGTGTCAGCTCGGTGACATTTTTCGTGACAATTTTGTCACCTTTCCCCCTGCGGGGGCAAGAACCGGCTGTGCTCTGCCTCTTTTATACCATATCTTGTATGCCCCTGGCAAGCACCCACTATTTTGCAAAATCTCTTTACAACGGCGGGGGTTTGTGCTATAATTGGCTCGCTGTGTACGGATCACACGGTATCGGGTGCAAGCTCCCACGGAGAGTCACCGATCCCGTAACTGTGTCCTCCGCCAATCGGCAAATACTATTAATGAGGTGAAAGATTATGACACAAGCTGAAAAGCAAGAGATCATCAAGGCTTATGCGACCCACGAGGGCGACACCGGTTCTCCCGAGGTACAGGTGGCTGTACTGACTACCCGTATCAACGAGCTGACCGAGCACCTGAAGACCCACAAGAAGGATCATCACTCCCGCCGCGGTCTGCTGAAAATGGTTGGTCACAGACGCAACCTGCTGGTTTATCTTTACAACAAGGATGTTGAGAGATACCGTAGCCTGGTGAAAAAGCTGGGTATCCGCGATACCATCGACAAGTAAGAACGCGCAAGCAGACGACGGAGCACTTCTGTCGTCTGCCTTTTTTGTCCAAGGCAAAATCGTATCTTCCAAGGAGGTTCTACTAATAGTAGTAAATTGAGGTCACCGGGTGCGGCGGCTTGAATTTATTACTATTGTGCCTCCTTGATGATAAATATTATTTATGAAAGAGGTAACCAAATGTTTTTCAAGAACTACAAAGTTTGGGAAACGGAACTGGCCGGCAGAAAGCTGACCCTGGAGACCGGCAAAATGTGCGGTCTGGCCGGTGCGTCCATCATGGCCCGCTACGGCGACACCAATGTGCTGTGTAATGTGACCATGAGCGCCAAACCCCGCGAGGGCGTGGATTTCTTCCCCCTGAGCGTGGACTATGAAGAGAAAATGTATTCCGTGGGTCGGATCCCCGGTTCTTTCCAGCGCCGTGAGGCCCGTCCTTCCGAGAAGGCCATCCTCACCTCCCGCTGCATTGACCGCCCCATTCGTCCCCTGTTCCCCAAGGATATGCGCAACGATGTAAGCGTTGTGGCTACCGTAATGAGCGTGGACCCGGACTGCTCTCCGGAGATCACCGCCATGATCGGTGTGTCCGCTGCCATCGCCATCTCCGACATTCCGTGGGACGGCCCCATCAGCGGTGTGAATGTGGGTCTGGTAGACGGCCAGATCGTCATCAACCCCACCCTGGAGCAGCGCGCCCATAACGATCTGAACCTGACCGTGGCCTCCACCGGCGACCTGGTGGCTATGATCGAGGCCGGCGGTAACGAGATCGACGACGACACCATGTTCAACGCCATTATGGCAGGTCATGAGGAAAACAAGAAGATCGTTGCGTTCATCAACGGCATTGTTGAGGAAGTGGGCAAGCCCAAGAAGAGCTTCCAGTCCTCTGACCCGGATCCGGCCATCCTGCAAGAGATCGAGGACTTCTGCATTGAGGATGTTAAGAAAGCCCTGGATACCGACGACAAGAATGTACGCGACGAGCGCCTGCGCCCCATCTATGACGCTGTGCACGAGAAGTTTGACGAGCGATTCGAGGGCGAAGAGGGCAAGATCGAGGAGATCCTGTACCTGGTACAGAAGCATGTGGTGCGTGCTTGGCTGAAAGACGAGCACAAGCGTGTGGACGGCCGCGGCATTGACGACATTCGTCCCCTGAACGCTGAGATCGACCTGCTGGCCAGAGCCCACGGCTCCGGTATGTTCACCAGAGGCCAGACCCAGGTGCTGTCTGTGACCACCCTTGGCCCCATGAACGACGCCCAGCAGCTGGACGGCCTGGACGAGCAGACCGAAAAGCGCTATATGCACCACTATAACTTCCCCAGCTACTCTGTGGGTGAGACCAAGCCCTCCAGAGGCCCGGGCCGCCGCGAGATCGGCCACGGCGCGCTGGCAGAGAAGGCACTGCTGCCGGTTCTGCCCTCTGTGGACGAATTCCCCTACGCCATCCGCGTTGTGTCCGAGGTGCTCAGCTCCAACGGCTCCACCTCTCAAGGCTCCATCTGCGGCTCCACCCTGTCCCTGATGGCTGCCGGCGTGCCCATTAAGGCACCGGTTGCCGGTATCAGCTGCGGTCTGATCACCGGGGACGACGGCGTGTATGGCGACTTTATGACCATGATCGACATTCAGGGTCTGGAAGATTTCTACGGCGACATGGACTTTAAGGTTGCCGGTACAAAGAAGGGCATTACCGCCATTCAGATGGACCTGAAGGTCCACGGCCTGACCCCGGAGATCATCAAAGAGGCCTTTGCCAAGACCCATAAGGCCCGCAACTATATTCTGGACGAGATCATGCTGCCGGTGATCAGCGAGCCCCGCAAGCAGCTGTCTCCCTACGCACCCAAGATGCTCACCCTGCAGATCGACCCGGACAAGATCGGCGATGTGATCGGCAAGGGCGGCAAGGTGATCCAGGAGATCCAGAACACCTACGATGTAAAGATCAACATTGAAGAAGACGGCCGCGTGTTCATCAGCGGTGTGGATATTGACAAGTGCAACGGCGCTGTGGAAGTGGTGAAGCTGATCGCCACCGACCCGGAAGTGGGTGCCTTCTACAACGGCGTGGTGACCCGCCTGATGAGCTTCGGCGCTTTCGTTGAGATCGCACCCGGCAAAGAGGGTCTGGTCCACATCAGCCGCCTGGATGTAAAGCGCACCGAGCGGGTAGAGGATGTGGTCAATGTAGGCGACTCCGTTGTTGTGAAGTGCATTGAGATCGACGATCAGGGCCGCATTAACCTGTCCCGTCGGGACGCACTCATTGAGCTGGAGGGTATGACCCCGGAGAACGAGATCGACGATACCCCCCGCCGCCCCCGCAGAGACGACCACCGCGGTCACGGTCATGACCGCCGCGATCGCCGTCCCCGCAGATAAGGCGTAAAAGCGTATAACAAAAGACCGATACCGTAAGTGGTATCGGTCTTTTTTGTTGGGTATTTATAGAGGAGAAATCCCCCCTGCGGCTACGCCGCTTCCGCCTAACTGGCGCCCGTCCCCTCTGTCGCTACGCGACATCTCCCCGCACTGCGGGGAGTCACCCTTTACAAGGGGGGCTTATGTTTTAACTTTCTTTGGCTCCCTTGCAAAGGGAGCTGTCAGCGCAGCTGACTGAGGGATTGCACCGGAGGTGCCCCAATCCCTGCCCGACGGAGGGATTTACCTTTTATTCAATCCCAAAATGCGCTTTGGCCAGGCGCACGGTCTCCATAGCGTCCTTGGCATAATGGTCTGCGTGGATCATCTCCGCATAAGAGCGGGTGAGCACCGCGCCGCCAACGATCACCTTGGCGTCGGTATTCTTGTGCACCAGCTCAATGGTACGCTCCATAGCCGGTACGGTGGTGGTCATCAGCGCAGACAGCCCCACCAGGGTGGCGTTGTTGTCCTGCACCGCCCGGAGCACCGTTTCCTCCGGCACATCCTTGCCCAGATCCAGCACATCAAAGCCATAGTTCTCCAGCAGCACTTTCACAATATTCTTGCCAATATCGTGAATATCCCCGTGGACGGTAGCCAGCACGATCTTGTGGGGGCTTTTCTTTTGCTGGCCGGTGGTGCGCAGCTTTTCCTTGATCACATCAAAGGCGGACTTGGCCGCGTCGGCGCTCATCAGCAGCTGGGGCAGAAAGACCTTGTTCTTCTCAAAGCCGTCGCCCACCACATCCAGCGCCGGGATAATATGCTCGTTGATGATCTGCAAGCTGTCCTGCTCTTCCAGCAGCCCGGCGGCGCACTGGCCCGCCTCCTTGCGCATACCTTTAATAATGGCGGTTTTCAGATCCACCGTGGTGCCTGCGGGGGTGGCTGCCGCCGTCTCCGTTACCGAGGCGATATAGTCCTGGCAGTTGTCGTCCAGCCCCGCCAGGGCGTTGTAGCTGTAATAGGCGTTCATCATGGCGTCGCTGAGGGGGTTCATGATCCCGGCGGACAGCCCCGCCTCCAGCGCCAGAGTAAAGAACGCGGTATTGATCATCTCCCGCTTGGGCAGACCAAAGGAAATATTGCTGACGCCCAGGGTGGTGGCAACGCCCAGCTCATGGCGCAGCACACGCACCGCCTTTAGGGTTTCAATGGCGTTGCGCTTGTCCGTACTGACGGTCATCACCAGCGCGTCAAACACCAGCTGGTGCTTGGGAATACCGTATTCCGCAGCGGTGGCAATAATCTTCTTGGCAATGGCAATGCGCCCCTCTGCCGTGGGAGGAATACCGCTCTCGTCCAGGCACAGGCACACCACCACGGCGCCGTACTTCTTCACCAGCGGGAACACCGCGTGCATACTCTCCTGCTTGCCGTTGACGGAGTTGAGCATAGCCTTGCCGTTATAATGGCGCAGGCCCACTTCCATGGCCTGCACATCGGAGGTGTCGATCTGCAGCGGCAGGTCCAGCACCCCTTGCAGGGCAAACAGCGCCTGCTGCATCATCGCCGGCTCGTCGATCTCCGGCAAACCTACATTCACATCCAAGATATGGGCGCCCTTGTCCTTTTGGGCAATGCCCTCCTTAATGAGATAGTTAATATCATTCTCCCGCAGGGCGGCTTTCATCAGCTTTTTGCCGGTAGGGTTGATCCGCTCGCCTACGATCACCGGCTTTTTGCCCAGCTCCACCGTGTGGGAATAGCTGCTCACCAGAGTGCGGGGCGCCGGGGTGTGTACCACCGCGGGAATATCCTTCACCCGGTCGATCATCTTTGCAATATGGGCCGGGGTGGTGCCGCAGCAGCCGCCCAGGTAGCTGACCCCCAGCTTGGCAATGGCCTCCATCTTCTCCGCAAAGGCCTCCGGGTCCACATTATATACCGTCTCGCCGTTGACAGACTCCGGCAGCCCGGCGTTGGGGTTCACAATAATGGGCAGGCAGGTCAGCTCTCGCAGCTGCGCCACCAGGGGCAGCATTTGGTCCGGCCCCATGGAGCAGTTAAAGCCCAGAGCGTCTACCCCCAGGCCCTCCAGCATGGTCACCGCCGTTTCAATATCCGCGCCGGTAAGCAGCCGCCCTTTTTCGTCCATGATCATGGTGGTGAATACCGGCAGATCGCAATTTTCCTTGGCTGCCAGCACCGCCGCTTTCAGCTCCAAGGTGTCGCTCATGGTCTCAATGAGCACCAAATCCGCCCCGGGGGCACCGGCGCGAATGGTGCGGGCAAACAGGTCGTAGGCGTCGTCAAAGGCCAACTCGCCCATAGGCTGGAGCAGCTTGCCCAGGGGGCCAATGTCCAGCACCACTTTTTTGCCGGTGCGGCGCACCAGCGCAGTGGCCGCCTGCACCAGTTCTTCCACATTGTCAAACTTCAGGCCGTTGGCGCCAAAGGTGTTGGTGCTGATAAACTCCGCCCCGGCGTCCGCATACGCCTGGTGAATGGCGGCGATCTCCTCCGGGTGGGTCAGGTTCAGCGGCTCCGGCAGCTCACCGGGGCCAAGCAGACCGGCCGCCTGGAGCATGGTGCCCATGCCGCCGTCAAAAAATCGGATCTTACTCATTCCTTTGTCCTCCGTCCTGGGGTTCAATCCCGATAATGGCCGTTACGCTCTTGGTGGGGATCATTTGGCAGGTGTCGCTGAGAGTCAGCCCAATGCGCTTGGTCAGATCCAGCAGGGCAAAGATCTTGCGCTGCTCGGTAATATCCAAATCAAAATAGCCCGGCGAATACCGCTGCCGCAGGGTCAGCCCCCCGGCGCGCAGCCGGTCTTCAATGCCGTCGCAGACCTCCTCGATCTTAGAGGCCAGCACCGCCTGCATGACCGCGCCCCGGGCAATGCCGTCCACCGAATAGGTGCGCAGCAGCCGGTCGCATTCAAAGCCCAGGGTAGCGCCGAAAATGCACACCCGGTCGCACCCGGCAATGGTTTGGGCCAGGCGGCGGCTCTTTAGGGTAAAGCCCTCCACCTCCAGCGCGTCCTCCGTCACCCGGCAGGGAAAGATCCGCTCCAGGGTGCGGGGCTGCACCGTGGCGTCCACCTCCGCCATACAGTCGTCGATCAGCGCCAGCAGGCGGGGATCGTCCACCCGGGAGGCGGTGCGCAGATAGTGTAAAATCTCTGTCTTATTCATGAATAATGCTGCCCAACTCCCGCACGATGGCACCGGCCACATCCGGCTTGTTCATGGTGTAAATATGGATATGGTCCACGCCGTTGGCCATCAGGTCGATGATCTGCTCGGCAGCATAAACAATGCCCGCCTGCTGCATAGCATCGTCCCGATCGCCGAAGCGCTCCACGATCTTTACAAACTTGGTAGGCAGAGTGCAGCCGGACAGGCTGACCGTCCGCTCCAGCTGGCTGGCCTTGGTAATGGGCATAATACCGGCGATCAGCGGCACATCAATGCCCTTGATGGCGCACATCTCCCGGAAATTGTAAAACACCGTATTGTCAAAGAACATTTGGGTGGTCAGGAAGTCCACGCCGCAGTCCACCTTTTGCTTTAAGTGCTCCAGATCCTCCACCCGGTTCTTGCTCTCCGGGTGCACCTCCGGGTAGCAGGCGCCGCCAATGCAAAAATCCCCCAGGGTGCGAATTTCGTTCACCAGCTGGTAGGCGTGCTCAAAATACTGCTCTGCCGGGAACTGGAAGTCCCGGGGAATATCCCCCCGCAGGGCCAAAATGTTCTCAATGCCGTTCTCTTGCAGCTCTGATACCACCTGGTGGATCTTGTCCCGGGTAGAGGTCAGGCAGGTCAGGTGAGCCAGGGGGGTCACGCCGTCGTCCAAGATCTCTCTTGCGATCTCCGTTGTAAAGCCGCTGGTGGTGCCCGCAGCGCCGTAAGTAACGCTCATAAAGGCCGGGTGGCTCTTTACCATCTCCTTGACCACCGCCTTGGTGCCCTCGATCTTGTCCCACTGCTTGGGGGGGAACACCTCAAAGGATACGGTGGGTTTCTTCTCTAAAATCGCTTTAATCTTCATGCTTTTTATCCTCCGTCAGCAAGTCCGCAAGGGTCCTGCTCTCTAAAAAATCGTCGATCAGCCGGTCCAACTCCTGCCACATAGGGCGGGTCATACAGGCGTGCACCCGGGTGCAGCCGCTGTCGCAGTCCATACAGGCCACCGGCGCCAGCGTGCCCTCCGTCAGCTTTAAGATGGCGCCCACGGTGTAGTCCTCCGGCGCCCGGGTCAGGCGGTAACCGCCGCTTTTGCCCCGGCGGCTCTCCACCATACCGGCTTTATTCAGCATGGCCACAATGGCCTCTAAATATTTCATGCTCACCGCCTGCCGCCGACTGATATCGTGCAGCGAAATATAGGCGTCCGGGCTTTGCTGGGCCAGGTCCAGCATCACTTGCAGGGCGTAGCGCCCCTTTGTTGAGATCATCATTTCACATCACCGCAGCAATAATACCACAAAAAAGGTAGGAATTCAACTGCGCCGGGCGGTTTTTCCTATATATTATCGGTATAGGCGCCATAGGCTGGGCCGCTGGCCCCGGCAGTACCCGGCAGGCTGCTCCCGCTATCCCCGGTGGCGGAGCCGCCGCAGTCCATCGCCGCCAGCATAGTTGCCAGGCTGTCCCCCACCTGGGTCAGCAGGGCGGACAGCACCGCCAGCTGCTCCCGGCTCTTGCCCTCTGCCAGGGCGCAGGCCAGGGCACTTGCCGCCAAATTCACCGCGCACGGGTCCATTCTACCCCTCCCTTTCTATAAATTAAAAATGAGCATTTGATAAGAATAATTGAGATATTGAGAGAATAAGCGAGTATCGGCAGGATATATTAAATTTGTTCGCCAAAAATGTTGACTTTGACCCCCGCCTGTGCTATTATATTCCGGCACGCAGAAAGAGCCAAGGGCTCTGCGGAGAATTTGAACAACGGAGGACTAGCGATTATGTCAACATTTATGCCTAAAGCGGACGAGATCGAACGCAAATGGTATGTGATCGACGCTGCTGATAAGCCCCTGGGCCGTGTAGCCGCTGAGGCTGCCACCCTGCTGAGAGGCAAGCATAAGCCGATCTTCGCCCCCCATGTGGATTGCGGCGATTTTGTCATCATCATCAACACCGATAAGGCCGTTCTCACCGGCGACAAGCTGAACAAGAAGCTGTATCAGCACCACACCGGCTACATCGGCAACCTGAAGGAAGTCAAGTATGGCACCCTGATGGCCGAGAAGAGCGACTTCGCCATGGAACTGGCTGTTAAGGGTATGCTGCCGGACAGCACTCTGGGCCGCAAGCAGCTGACCAGATGCCGCATTTTCAAGGGCGCAGACCACAAGCACGAGGCGCAGAAGCCGGAAGCTTGGAATAAGTAAGGGAGGTATCTGAATTATGTACGAAACGAATCCGTATTTCTACGGCACCGGCCGCAGAAAAGAATCTGTTGCTCGTGTACGCGTTTATGCAGGTACCGGCAAGATCACCATCAACGACAGAGACATTGATGATTACTTTGGTCTGGAGACCTTGAAGCTGATCGTGCGTCAGCCTCTGGCCATCACCGACACTGCCGAGAAGTTTGACATCGTTTGCCGTGTAAACGGCGGCGGCGTGACCGGCCAGGCCGGTGCTATCCGTCACGGTCTGTCCCGTGCCCTGCTGCAGTATGACGAGAGCCTGCGTCCTGCACTGAAGAAGGCCGGTTTCCTGACCCGTGACCCCAGAATGAAGGAGAGAAAGAAGCCCGGTCTGAAAAAGGCCCGTCGCGCTCCCCAGTTCTCCAAGAGATAATTTATACAGATTATCCCAACAGCACTTCCTACACGGAAGTGCTGTTTTTCTTTACCCATTGCGGCATGATCCGATCGCACGCCGTTTCAGGCGCTATAAAATCGACAAATGAAAAAGCAGCCGCCCGAAAAATTCCGAGCAGCTGCTTTTTGACGATGAAATCTGTTTTCACGCGGTTATTCTTAATTTGCGTCTATTTTGTTAAATTTTTAAAAAACCGAATCTGCACTTTCTGGTTGTCATACCCGATTGAACGATAGAATTTGTGCGCCTCTGTTCTGGCCTTCCCGGAATTCAGCCGGACGGCGTGTATGCCGCATACCTTTGCCCAATTTTCCACAGCGTTCATAAGGGCTTTGCCGCAGCCCTTTCTGCGATATGCTTTTGACACGGCTAAACCTAAAATGTTGACCAGGCTTTCAAAATAAAGCGTGTTGTATTTCTCCGCATGAACATAACCAACGACCTTATCGTCCATTACAGCAACAAAAACCCTTTCTCTGCTTGAATCCAGATTCTTCAATCTTTCCTTGACCAAATCGGCGTTACAGTTATAACCCAAATCCTGACAGCAGATTTTGTGAATGTCGGTATAGTCGTTTACATTTGCTTCTCTGATCATCAATTCAACCTCAAATTGGTTCAATACTCGCCAATGCTATCCTGATTTTAACACATGAACACACAAAGTGCAATGCTCATTCTATCCCAACAACACCGTATTTTTGCGTATGGCACAAGCGGTAGGGGCGGATAGTATCCGCCCGCATAATCCCTCAGTCACTTCGTGACAGCACCCTTTACAAGAGAGCCTAAAAAGATATAACCGCTTTGCCTCCCTTGTAAAGGGAGGTGGCTGCGAGTTTACGAGCAGACGGAGGGATTAAACACCGGAGGTGCCCTAAAGCAAACCCCACAACCCCCTGCGCCCACACGCCAACCCATGCCTATTGCGTGGCGGGGCGGAATGTGGTACTATGGGGAGAGAACGCCGAGGAGGTGTGGTATGAACATTCTAATGCTGGAGGACGACCCGGCCATTGCCCAGGGGCTGCGCTACTCCCTGGAGAGCGAGGGCTACACGGTGACCCACTGCACCACGGTGGCCCAGGCGCTGGAGTCGGTGGGCGCCGGCCGATTTGGCCTGTGCCTGCTGGATCTGACCCTGCCGGACGGCAGCGGCTACGATGTGTGCAAGGCCATTAAAGCCAAGGACGACACGCCGGTGATCTTCCTCACCGCCTTTGATGATGAAGTAAATGTGGTGATGGGGCTGGAGCTGGGCGCCGACGACTACATCAGCAAGCCCTTTCGCCTGCGGGAGCTGATGGCGCGGATCAAGACGGTACTGCGCCGCAGCAAGGGCGCCGCCACCGAGGAGATCCGGGCAGGCGGCCTGACCGTGCGGGTGAAAGAGGGCAAAGTGCTGAAAAACGGGCAAGAGGTGATCCTCACCGCCCTGGAATACAAGCTGCTGCTGACCTTCCTCCAAAACCGGGGCCGGGTGCTCAGCCGCAGTATGCTACTGGAGAGCATTTGGGATGTGGCCGGCGACTTTGTCAGCGACAACACCCTGAGCGTGTACATCAAGCGGCTGCGAGAGAAGATCGAGGACGACCCGGTGGAGCCGCAGATTATTAAGACCGTGCGGGGCATGGGCTACAAGGTGGACGAATGAGGGGAGACAAGCATTTTCGCCGCACGCTGGTGCTGGGGCTGGTGATCAGCGCCCTGCTCGTCGGCGTGGGCTTTTGGCAAAGCGTCACCATGGGTATCGTCTGCCTGGTGGGCTGCGGGGCGCTGCTGGCGGTATTCTGCCTGTACACCCGCAACCGGTTCCGAGAAATTCGGCGGCTATCCGACTACCTGACCACCCTGGTCAACGGCACGGCGCCCCTGCTAGTGCCCGCCAACAACCGGGAGGGCGAGCTGTCCATTCTGGAAAATAATATTTACAAAACCGCCCGCAAGCTGCAAACCCAGGCCGACCTGATGCAAAAGGACAAAACCTACCTGGCAGACGCGCTGGCCGACATCTCCCACCAGCTAAAGACCCCCATCACCTCTATGACGGTAATGACGGACCTGCTGCTGGAGGAGGACCTGCCCACGGAAAAGCGGCTGGAATTCCTCAAGGGCATTTCCACCCAGCTGGAAAAAATGCAGTGGATGATCACCACCCTGCTGAAGATCAGCAAATTTGACGCAGGCACGGCAGTGCTGCACAAGGAGCCGGTGGAACTGGCCACGGTGGTGGAGCAGGCGCTGGCGCCCTTTACCATCCAGGCGGAGCTGCGCCAAATGACCCTGGCGGTGGACTGCGACCAAGGGCAATTCCTGGGTGACCGGCTGTGGACGGTGGAAGCGGTGCAGAACATTGTTAAAAACTGCCTGGAACATATGGACGACGGCGGCACCCTGCGCCTGACCGGCACCCAAACCGCCCTCTACTGCCAGCTGGTGATCGCCGACGACGGCTGCGGGATCGAAAAAGAGGACCTGCCCCATATTTTTGAGCGGTTTTACAAGGGCAAAAACGCCGGGGCAGACAGCGTTGGCATTGGCCTGGCGCTAAGCAGATCCGTGCTGAACCGGGAGAATGCCACCGTGGAGGTGCAAAGCACCGTAGGCGTTGGCACCACCTTTACCATTCGGTTTTATCGGAATATTATATAAAAGATTTGTGAGTGCCGTAATCCTTCCACCGCCTCCGGCGCAATCCCCCCTGCGGCTACGCCGCTCCCGCCTAAAACGGGCGCCCGTCCCCTCTGTCGCTGCGCGACATCTCCCCGCACTGCGGGGAGTCACCCTTTGCAAGGGAGCCTAAAAAGATACAACCACTCAGCCTCCCTTGTAAAGGGAGGGGGACCACCGCAGGTGGTGGAGGGATTGACAATTACACACCCCCATCTTATATAGTCACATAAAACGGACCACCCGTACGGGTGGTCCGTTTCTTTTTGCTATTTGGTCCGTCTTTATTTTGCGGCATTGAACTGGCGGTCCAGCAGCACATAATCCCGGGCATTGATGATCCCGTCGCCGTTCACATCCAGCAGCTGCTCGTAGCGGTCGCTGCCGATCTTGGCATTCAGGCAGTCCAGGAAAGTGACGGTGCGGGTGTCTACCCCACAGCCGCCGGTGCAGGAGATGGTAGCCACACCATCGGTGCTAAAGCCGGTGACGGCGTAGTGGTGGTCGTCCGTGTACAGGGCGTACACCTCTTTGTCCGCCGTGATATTCTCCAGCGTGTCGCTCCAACCGGCCAGCGCCTTGCACTGGGGCAGGTCAAAGTCCGTGGGAGCCGCCGCCGTTTGGCCGCCGTTGACCGTTACGGTCGCCAGCAGCACATTCTTGGTCTCGTCCCCATAAAAGCGCACCTGGTAGAAGTCCTTAACCACGGTCACATCCACCGTCAGGGCACCGGCCAGATCCGAGCCGGTGGCGTACTCATAAGTAAAGCCGTTTTGCATCAGGGCATAATCCGTGGTGACAAAATTGCCGTTCTCGTACTTCTCCGTATCCTGGTACACCACGCTGTCCGCAGACAGGCCGTCCACCGGGGCATAGAACACACTGTCCTGCTGGGTGGCGTTCACCGTAAGGGTCTGCTGGCCCAGGGTGACGGTGGCCAGCGCCGTGTTGGCGCTAAGATCCAGAGCGGGCAGATGGTTGTTGGACACGATCAGGGTAGCCAGCGCCGTGTTGTCGCTTACATTCAGCGCGGCCAGCTGATTGTTGGCGCACTTGAGATAAGTCAGCGCCGTGCAGCCGGACAGATCCAGGGCGGTAAGGGCATTGTTCTCACACAGCAGGCGCTGCACACCGGCGGGCAACTTCAGCTCCGTCAGCTGGTCGGCAGCGCAGTTGATCTGGGTCAGGGCTGTGTTTTTGCTCAGATCCAGGGTGCCCAGGGCATTGTCCATACAGGTCAGCTGGGTCAGCTTGGACAGGGCGCTCACATCCAGCGATGTCAGCCCAATGTCTGCGCAATAGAGATTTTGCAGATTATAGAAATACTGAATGCCCTCCAGACTGGCAATGGGGGTATCTTCCCCCAGCACATCCTCCTGCCACGCAGGCAGCATCATACGGGTGATGCTGCTGCGCTCAGCGTCAGAGAGACTACCGTCGCCGTCCTTGTCGCACTTCTCTGCCACGATCTGGCGGAAGCCGGCGTCCGGAAAGTGGCTCTCATCAATAGCCACATCATCCGCCGCCCGCACAAGGAGCGTACCCGTGAAACAAGCGGACACCAGCAAGACGGCCAGCACCAGACTGAGCCATTTTTTGGTTTTTTGTTGCATAACTGTTAGGTCCTTTCGTTCGCGGGTCAAAATCTGTTAAATACCACCTGAATGGAGTTGGTCACGGTGGAGCCGTCCTCCAGGGTCAAGGTGCAGGTGATGGTGGCGGTGTACTTGAGGGCAGCCATAGTGCCGCTGGCAGAAACCTTACCGGTCTGGTCCACCACCAGGTTCTTGTTGTTGGAAGTCCACAGGGCGGACACATAGGCGTCTGCGTCCGTAGGATAGGTGCTCACGCCCAGCTGAATGCTCTTGCCGGAGTACACACCGCCGCAGCTGTAAGACACAGAGTCTACCTCGTTGCCGCCGTAAGTGAACTTAAAGCTGTCAATATTGATCTTCTGGTTCACCAGCTTGACGGTGATGGTCTTGGTGTAAGACCGATCGTAAGCGTCCTTCAAGGTGTAGGTCACCTTTACGCTGCCGGAAGCGTCGGCGGCGGTCTTGGTGAGTACCAGGTTGCCGGAGGCGTCCGTAGCCGCGGTCACATTGTTTTCTTCCTCCGTGGTCCAGGACGGATCCTGTACCATAGCGCCGTTTGCATAGGTGGCAGCCAGGGTCACCTGCTGGTTGTCGTCCACAACCAGGGCCTTGCCCTCGGTCACCGCAGCGCCGCCGCAGGTAAAGCCGATCTCGCCGGGGCCCACGAACTCGTGGCCGGACAGGGCGTTCTGCGCCTGTTTCAGGGCAGAGGTGGCAGCGTCAATGGCCTCCTGAGAGGACTCATAGTCCGCATTGACCTCCACGGCCTTGTCGTAAGCGGTCTTGAACGCCATACCGTAATCGTACGCGTAATCCGTGTAATCCACCGCACCGGCGTCGGTAATGGCCTGCTGCAAGGCGGAGAAGTCATAAGTGGTATAAGCGATCACCGTGGCGGTGTAGCCGCCGTCCACCGTGGTGGCGGTGATGGTGGCCTTGCCCTGGGACACAAAGGTGATCTTGCCGCTGTTGTCTACCGTGGCGATCTCCGGGTGGTCACTGGTAAAGGTGCAGTCCCGCAGCGCCAGGGAGGCAATGCTGGCAGTGGAGGTCACCGTGGGGGTCACAGTCACGGTATCCTGAGGTGAGCCGTGGACCATATCCGTGTCAATGCTCACACCGGTCACCGCATAGCGGGTGAAGCAAACGGTGGTGGTAGCGGTGAAGCTGTCGCCCTTCACGGTGGTGATGGTGCAGGTGATCTCCGCCCACTGGTTGCCGCTGTCTGTGTTGGTCACCAAACCGGTGTCGCTGACGGTGACCTTGTCGTTGGAGCTGGACCAGCTAATGCTCTGGTACAGACCGCCGGCAGGCTCCGTTACAGCGGACAGCTGAATGGTCTTGTTCTTCAGGCTCAGGTCGTTGTGCAGATAGCGGATATAGCCCGGGTTGGGAATGGTCACATTGGCCTGGGCCTCTGTATCTGCCGTCAGGCTCACGCCCTCGGCGATAATGTACTTCACCAGACCGTTGTGGGCGCTCTCCAGCAGCTCCACCTGGGCGTCGATCTCTGCCTGGGTGGACAGGCCGCTGTCGATCATAGCCTTGGCCTGGGCACAGGCGGTCTCCAGCACAGCCAGGGACTCCTCGGTGTACACATACTGGCCCTTCACCTGGTCTACCAGCATTTGGTACTCGGCGTACTTGGCCTCCAGCACGGAGTAGTCCGCGCGCACGGTCACGGTGCAGGTGGCGGTGTAGCCGCCGTCCAGGGTCTTTACGGTAATGGTGCAGTCGCCCACATCTACCGGGGTGACCAGCCCGTTCTCCACAGTAGCTACACGCTCGTCAGAGGAGGTCCAGGTCACATCGTTAAAGGTCTTGTTGGAGGAACCGGCCAGGGTGGCGTTCAGCTGTACCGGATCCTGGGTCACCAGCATATTCAGCTGGGTCTGATCCAGGCTGACGCCGCTGATCACGCTGCCGCTCATCACAACGGTAAAGCTGCGGCTCAAAGTGCGGCTGTAATGGTCGGTGGTGGTCACCGTCACCTTTGCCCAGCCGTTGACTGTGGCGGAGGTGGGGTTCAGCACCAGCTTGCCGTCGGTCTCGGTGGCTTTCAGGTTCTTGCTGTCGTCCACCTTCCAGCTGATCCCGTTGCTGTCTGCACCCTCCGGTGCCACGGCAGCGCTCAGCTCCAGCTTGTTGTTCTCATGCAGGGTGTTGGCATAGCCGTTCTTGCTCAGGTCGATGGTCACGGCGTCATTGTCGCCGATGGTCCCGCTGGTGCGTTCATTGTAGCTGCCCAAAGCGGTGTTGCGGCTGTAGCCCACATAGCTTACATCAATGGACTGGGCCTTGACGATCTCGTTACCTGCCAGCGCTGCGCCGGCCTCTACCAGTGCCTGTGCGGCCTGGTCGATCTCTTCCTGGGTCTTGGTATTGTCGTTCATCACGGACTGGGCTTCCTCATAGGCCTGCTTAAAGGTAATGCCTACGGTGTACTCATAATCCCGGTAGTCCGTATCTTGATATTTTTCCAGTGCCGCCTGCAACGCGCTGCGGTCGCCGCCGGTGGAGACGGAGCAGGTGGCGGTGTAGCCGCCGTCATAGGCAACGGCACGCACGGTGGTGGCGCCGGTGGACACAAAGGTCACCTTGCCGTCCGCGTCAATGGTGGCGATATTCTCGTTATCGCTCTCCCAGTAGAAGTCGGTAATGGAAGCCTTGCCCATACCCAAAGTACCGGCAGGCTGCACCTGTGCGGTCAGCTGGTGGGTGTCGCCGATGGAGCCGTTGATGGCCGACTCGGAAATGGTGATACCGGTGGCGGGGGTGTACGCAAAGGATACCCACACATCGTCCGTCCAGCTCTCGCCGAAGTGGTCGGTGACGGTACAAGTGATCTTGCCGTAGTAGCCCTCGTTCTTCAAAATATTGAAGGTGGTGTTCTTGGCGGGAGAGGCCACACCGGCGTCAGAGATCACGATCTTGTCGGTAGAAGAGGTCCAGGTCACGGACTCGTAGCTGGCGTTGTTGGGGTACAGGCGTACATTCAGATCCAGCTTGGCGTTCTTGTAAGCGCCGTCGGTGAGCAGGGACACATCGTACTGATAGAAGTCGTTGGCTTCTTCCCCGTCCAGATAAATCTCAATATCCTTAATATGGGTGTATTTCTCCAGGCCCTTGTAAGCGGCGATCAGCTTCTCCAGCTGGGCGTCCACTTCCTTTTGGCTGGAGGCGTTGGCGTCTACCAAAGCCTGGGACTCGGCAATGGCGTCCTGGAACGCCTGCCAGGTAGCCGGGTAATAGTTGGTCTCTACCAGATCCAGCGCCTTGTAGGTGTCGATCTGGGCTTGCAGGGCGTCATAGTTGGTGACCACATTCACCTTGCAGGTGGCAGTGTAGCCGCCGTCACAGGTGGTCACGGTGATCACGCAGTCGCCGCCGCTCTTAAAGGACACCAGGCCGTTTTGATCCACAGTGGCAATATCCGGATCAGAGGTGGTCCAGAACACATCTGCCACAGAGGCCTTGCCCACAATGCCAAAGCCGGTAGGCTCTACCGTTGCCTTTAAGGTCTGGGTCTCGCCCACCTTGCCGCCCACGATCTCCGTGGTGTCCAGCGTTACGCCGGTGACCGGGTCGTTGGCAAAGGCTACATAAATACTATCGGTATAGACATTGTCCAGATAGTCGGTGGCGGTAACGGTGATCTTAGCCTGGCAAGCCTTGTTGCCTGCGGGCTTTACGATACCGTTGGCGTCCACCTTTACATCGTCGTTATCGCTGCTCCACTTGATGGTGCGATACATAGCGGTCTTGGGCGCCACCTGGGCGTCCAGATCCACAGAGTAGCTGTCGTACCGCTTGGAGGTAGACACCTTTACGCTGCGGAACTCTCCGGCGTCCGAGCCGTCCTTGTTGACGATGGTTACATTGGTCAGGCCAATGTAGCCGCCCAGCTTATAGAAAGCATACAGCAGCTCGCGAGCGTAAGTATCGCAGCTGTCCTGGCTGGCCAACGGCTCATCATAGTAGACATAATAAGCGTAGTCCAGCTTGCGGCTGAAGTCCTTATATAATGTTTTATTCTCATTGGTGCGCTCGATCACCGTGTCCTCGCAGATGTTGATCACCTGCTTTAGGTAATCCTTATCCGGATACACGGTCACCTGCTTCTCGGCCACAATACCGCCGGAAACAGACACGCAGTACAGGGTGGCGGTGCCCACATCCACACCGGTGACCACAGCGTCGCCGTTGTCGTTGCCCTTGGGGGCCACGGTCAGCACGCTCTCGTCAGAGGAGTACCAGTTGGCGCCGTAGCAGGCCTGTACAGAGGAGGAGGACCCGCTAAAGGTCATGGAGTGGGTCACATCCAGGGTCTTGCCGTTGATCACGGACAGATCGTCGCCGTTGATGGTGTTGGTCTCTGCCGCATTACGCACCACGCACAGGGTCACCACATCGGACTTGATGTTGCCGTCCTCAGACACGCACCAAATGTGCACACTGGAGGCGCTGGTGCAGGAGGCCTTGCCTGCCACCTCTACGGTGCCGGCGGCCTTGTCCTCATTCTTCAGCTCAAACTGATCGTTATCAATATACCATTTTACATTCTTATTGGTGGCGTCCTCGGGGGCCACATTGGCCTTTACCTTTACGCCGGAGCCGTCATAAACGGTGCTGACGGTAACGGTGGCAAAGTCTAAGGACTCGCCGTCCACTTCCGTCTGTTGCAGATCCAGCTTTACACTGTTGGCCAAAATGGAACTCTTTACAGCGTTCTCTACGGTCACATCAATGCCGGACACCGGCAGGCCGTTAAAGATGGTGGTCTGGGTCTGCACCTCAGAGATGGTGTAGTAGCTGCCGTCCAGCAGCTTGTAGCCGGTAGAGGCTTTCAGCACCACCGTGGCGGTGCCCCCGGCCAGGGCGGTGTAGTTGCCGTCCTTATCCAGCTTGGCAATGCCGTTCTCCACCGTGCCGTCGTGGTGGACCGTGGTGGTCTCGCCGGTGGTCTCGTCGGTGATCGTCTCGTCGTAGGCGTCGCCCGCCCACAGGTACTTGGGATTGCCGTCCTCGTCCTTGCCGTCCAGCAGACCCCAGGTAATGTTCAAATTATTGGAGGTGCTCACACGCACCGGGTACACCGTGTAGGTCAGCGTTTGCTGATCGCCGATGTTGCAGTCCCGCTCCGCGTGGATCACAGCGTCGCTGAGCACCCGCCCGGTCTTGCCGGTAACGGTGATCTCCTTGGTCTTGACCACCTGGTTGGCCGCCGATACTGCGGTGATGGTGCACTTTTGGCTGTTCAGCGCCGTGCCCATATTGCCCCCGGCGTCACGGCCGGTGATGATACCGGTCTGGGGGTCTACATAGGCCACGCTCTCGTCTGAGGAGGACCAGGTAATGTCCGATGTGTCCGCCGCAACGGGCTTAGCGTCCGTAATGGCCATTTGAATTTGGGCGCCCTCCTGCACTGTGTCCGGACCGGTAATGTTAAAGTCCGTGCAGGGCACGCCGTCTACTACATTGAAAGTGATGGTGTCGTTATATTTCAGCTTTAACAGAATATTGGAGATGATCTTCACTGCGGTGGCGGTCAGCTGTACCGCGTCCGCAGAGTCGCCTACAATATCCTTGACCGCAAAGCAAACATCCAAAATGGCCGCCAGCACATTGCGGTCCATATCAATACCCACATACTTAATGAGTATGTCCGCCACCTTCTTGGTGTCGATGGTGCCGGTGTGGTCCAGCTGGTAAATGTAGTTGACCAGCTTCAGCAGGTTGTTGATAAAGCCCTCACTGTCCGGCGACACAACGATGGTCACCGTGCCGGTGTTCTTAAAGGTCACCAAACCGCTGTCGTCCACCGTGGCGATCACCTTGCCCTGGGTAAAGATGGAAGAGCTCTTTACCGAGTACACCACGCCCATATGCAGCCGCACCGGGGTGGTCACGGCGCTCAGCTGGCAGGTGGTGCCCTTGGCTACCGTGGTCTCGATCTGGGACTTGTTGGTGATATGGGTACCGTTGGGCAGGAAGTTGGCGTAGAACGCCTCGTTCTTGGTAACGGTCACTGCCAGGCTGTCGTCTGCCTTTACTTCACCATTGGCGTCATACAGGGTCACATGCACCACGGAGTTGATGTTGTCCAGGTAATTCCGCAGGGAGGCGATCCACTGGTCGGAATAAGACTCAAAGATCTTGCCCAGAGCAGAGTCCTCGCCCATGGTCTTTTCGATCAGGGCAATGATCTCGTCCGTGTCCATGGTGTCCACATTCACCTTGTCGTTGAACAGGGCCTTTTCCAGCGCCGTGGCGGCGATCTTGCCCACCAGCGGCACCGGCTTTACCTCATTGTCGATCCAGTTGTGGATCACAGCGCCCTTGGAGGAGTCAAAGGCCTTCACCAGGCCGTTTTGGTCCACATCCACCAGAGTGGGCGCCTCGCTGTACCACTTTACATAACCATTGTCCGGGATCTCGCAGTCAATGAGCTTGTAGCTCAGTTGCAGCGTGTCGCCCTCCTGCATGGTCTCGTGGTAGGTGTTGCCGTCCTCGTCCGTGTCCAGTACCGCATTGCCGTCTGAATAAAACAGCTGAATGTTGTACACGCCGATCACATCGCCCGCCCAGGCAGAGAACGCCGGGGTCAGCACGGTGAGCACCGTGAGCACGGACAAAAAGACGCTGAGCAAGCGCTTCTTGCTGTACATAAACTTCATAGAACCATCCTTCCGCATTGCCCGGCGGCAGCGCCCCGTGCGCCGCCCGCCGGCGCCCGCTTTTGGGCGCACTCCGGCAATATTTATACATAATAATTATAAAACAGAATGTCCGCCATTGCAACGCACTTTCCGCGGTTTTGCCCCGAAAATCTGCCAAACTTTTGCCCTGTCTTTTGTCTATTATCGACAAAGAAATCTGAACAAAAAATAATTAAAGGACGGAATGTGAATATCCGTCCTTTAACTTTTTGTATATATTCATATTACATTGAGTACACCCAAAAAGGCCTTTGAGCCGTCCGGGTGGTCAATGACCTTGCGGCTGTCCCGCACCCGCAGGGCGCAGGCGTCGCCGATATAAAGGGTGTATTCCACCGTTAAGAGCCGCTGGTCCGCAGCACCGGTGCGCAGCCGTTCGGCCACCGCTACCGCCTCGCTCTCGTCCATCAGCCGGGCCAGGTTGCCGGAGAACAGCTCAAACAGCTCTGTTCTGGAATAGCCGATAAACTGGATAAAATCCTCGCTGACCAGATCCAGCTGCAAAGGGGTGGCCGTGTCCGTAAAGAATGTGGCGCCGGGCAAATTCTTAAACAGGCTCACCAGTCGCTGGGCCTCCAGGTCCGCCTTTTCCTCCGCTGCCTTAATACGGGTAATGTCCGTAAACACTGCGTGGAACACCGGGCACTGGTCCTCATACCGCTGAATGCCCGCCCGCAGCTGGCACCAGATGAACTCGCCCTCGTGCACCCGCACCCGGCACTCGCAGTCCACCTCTTCGCCCACCGCCATGGCACGGCCGATGGCCTGGAACACCACAGAGCGGTCGTCCGGGTGGAGCAGTTCGTCCAGCCGATAGGCCCGCAGGCGGCTGCTCTCCTGGGAGGTGCCGAACAAGCGGCAGCAGCCTTTATTCAGATACAGGCACTCAATGTGCATTTCCGGCGTGACCTTAAACAGGCACACCCCGCCGCACACCAGGTCGATCAGTTCGTTCATCTCCACCGTCTTGGCACGCAGCCGCTCCTGGCGCCGTCGGCTCTCGGACACATCCGCAAAGGTCATGCGGCACAGGGTGGAGTCCTCATAATTTTGGCCCACACAGTGGACAAAGAGCGGCGCGCCCTTTTTGTCCAGCAGGTCCATGGTCATATATGTAAACCGGGCGCCCTTTTTGCAGATGCTTTGCATCACCCGCTCCCGGTCCGCCGGTTTTAATTTGTCATACAGGAACAGCTTGCCCTCTTTGATTTTAGACGGGTGCACGCCGACGAACTGGGCAAAGTGGCTGTCTGCGTCTACCACCTGCAAGTCGTTGGCCTTATCCACCACCACATTCATAAATTCTACTTCATAGGGGGCTGCGTCCAAACTCTCCCGCTGCGTGGTTCCCACCTCTCTTTCTCTGTTTTCGGTTCCATTCTGATCGGCGGCAGGCAGCGCCTGCACACCGTTCACCATTATAACACACTTTCTTCCCCATTTGCGAACGATTTTTTACAAGTTAGTAAAATTTTCATAAAGTCCGTAAAAATTTCATAAAACGGTAGGCAACCGGCCGGATTTGTGCTATTATATCTTTATTCTATACACCCGGTGTGAATACTTTCAGTTAGGAGAAACCCCATGGCAAATGTTTATCGGATTTTTGTGGAAAAGAAGAAAGGCAACGACATTGAGGCCATGCAGATCTTAACGGATCTGCGCCAGAATGTGGGCATTACGGCGCTCACCGGCCTGCGGCTCATCAACCGCTACGATGTGCAGGGCGTCAGCGAGGCGGAATTCCGCCGGGCCGTGCACGGGGTCTTTGCCGAGGACAACCTGGACAATACGGCAGACGAAGTGACTTTCGCTCCCGGCGAGCGGGTGTTTGCCATGGAGTTCCTGCCCGGTCAGTATGACCAGCGGGCAGACAGCGCCGCCCAGTGTATTCAGCTGCTCACCGCAGGGGAATGCCCCCGGGTAGCCAGCGCCAAGGTGATCGCCCTCACCGGCGACATTACGGACGCGGAGTTCGATAAGATCAAATCCTATCTGATCAACCCGGTGGAGAGCCGGGAGGCCACCATGGACAAACCGGAGAGCCTGGACCTGTCTGCCGATGTGCCGGCAGACATTGCCCGCATTACCGGCTTTATCACCAAGAGCGATGAAGAGATCGCCGCCTACCACGGCCAAATGGGCTTTGCCATGAGCGTGGAGGACCTTCGCTGGGTGCGGGACTACTTTAAGAATGAAGAGCACCGGGACCCCAGCCTGACCGAGCTGAAAGTGATCGACACCTACTGGTCCGATCACTGCCGCCACACCACCTTCTCCACCAAGCTGGACAAGATCACCGTGGAGGAGAGCAAGTACGCCGCTGCGGTGGAGGACGCCCTGCGCCTGTACCTGGATATGCGCGGCGCTCTGTATGCAGGCAAGAACAAAGACATTTGCCTGATGGATATGGCCTGCATTGGCACCAAATACCTAAAGACCCAGGGTAAGGCGGACAATCTGGACGAGAGCGAGGAGATCAACGCCTGCTCCATTGAAGTACCGGTAACGGTGGACGGCAAGACCGAGCAGTGGCTGGTACAGTTTAAGAACGAGACCCACAACCACCCCACGGAGATCGAGCCGTTCGGTGGTGCGGCCACCTGCCTGGGCGGCGCCATTCGTGACCCGCTGAGCGGGCGCGCCTATGTGTACCAGGCGATGCGGGTCACCGGCTCCGGCGACCCCACCACCGCCTTTGCGGACACCCTGGAGGCCAAGCTGCCCCAGCGGAAGATCACCACCGGCGCTGCCCAGGGTTACAGCAGCTACGGCAACCAGATCGGGCTGGCCACCGGCCAGGTCACCGAGCTGTACGACGCCGGGTATGTGGCCAAGCGTATGGAGATCGGCGCGGTGATCGGCGCCTCTCCCAAAGAGAATGTGGTACGGGCCTGCCCCACCCCCGGTGACATTATTGTGCTGCTGGGCGGGCGCACCGGCCGTGACGGCTGCGGCGGCGCCACCGGCTCCTCCAAGGCCCATAATTCAGAGTCTATCGAGACCTGCGGCGCAGAGGTGCAAAAGGGTAATCCCCCCACCGAGCGTAAGATCCAGCGGCTGTTCCGCAACAAGGATGTATCCACCCGCATTAAGCGCTGCAACGACTTTGGCGCCGGCGGCGTGTGCGTAGCTATCGGCGAGTTGGCCGACGGCCTGACCGTGGACCTGGACAAGGTGCCCAAGAAGTACGAGGGGCTGGACGGCACGGAGCTGGCCATCTCCGAGAGCCAGGAGCGTATGGCCGTGGTGCTGGACCCCAAGGATGTGGACGCCTTTATCGCCGCCGCATACAAAGAGAACCTGGAGGCCACCCCGGTGGCCGTGGTGACGGACAATAATCGACTGGAAATGACCTGGCGTGGCGACAAGATCGTGGACATCAGCCGGGACTTCCTGAACACCAACGGTGTGACTCAGCACGCCACCGCGTCCATTGCCCCCATTGACGAGAACAAAAACTATTTACATACCGTACCGGCAGAGCTGCAAGGTCTGTCCCTGTCCGCTGCGCTGAAAGCCAACCTGAGCCGACTGGAAGTCTGCTCCCAAAAGGGCTTGGTAGAGCGGTTTGACGCCTCCATCGGCGCCGCTACGGTGAATATGCCCTATGCCGGCGTGTACCAGCTGACCCCGGAAGAGGCTATGGTAGCCAAGCTGCCCCTGGAGCACGGCCAAACGGACGACGCTACGGTGATGGCCTACGGCTTTATCCCCGGCGTGTCTCGCTGGAGCCCCTTCCACTCCGCCGCCTTTGCGGTAACGGAGAGCCTGTCCAAGCTGGCTGCCGTTGGCTGCGACCCGGCAGAAGCACGGCTCACCTTCCAGGAATACTTTGAGCGCCTGGGCGACAAGCCGGAGCGCTGGGGCAAGCCCGCTGCCGCCCTGCTGGGCGCCCTGACCGCACAAGCCGGGTACGGCACCCCCTCCATCGGCGGTAAAGACTCTATGAGCGGCTCCTTTAACGAACTGGATGTACCGCCCACCCTGGTGAGCTTTGCCGTGGGTATGAGCAAGGCGTCCCACACCGGCACCGCCCTGCTGCAACACCCGGGCAGCAAAGTGTATCTGCTGCAAATTCCGGTAAACGCGGCCACCGGCCTGCCGGATTACAAGAACGCCCTGGCCCTGATGCAGGCAGTCTGCACCGGGGTGCAGAACAAGTCCATTCTCTCCGCCGCCGTGGTGAAAGAGGGCGGCGCCGCTGCCGCCGTTTGCAAGATGGCGTTCGGCAGCAAGCTGGGCTTTACCTTTGCCCAGGGGCTGGACGCTGCCACCCTGTTTGCCCCCTATGAGGGCAGCTTTGTGGTGGAGATCCCCGAGGACGGCACCCTGGCCGACGGCCTGGCGCCCTACGCCACTGCCCTGGGCACCGTCAACGGCAACGGGATCTTTATTCTGGACGGCGATGTGCTGACGGTGGACGAACTGATCGCCGCCTGGAGCAGCAAGTTGGAGCGCGTGTTCCCCACAGACAGCGGCAAAAGCGCTGCGGTGGAAGATGTGCCGCTCTATAAAGAGCGTTCCATTTTCGTCAGCCAAAACAAGGTGGCTCGGCCCCGGGTATTCATTCCCGCGTTCCCCGGCACCAACTGCGAGGTAGACACCGCCCGCGCCTTTGAACAGGCCGGTGCGGACCCCCATATTTTAGTGGTAGGCAACCTGACCCCCGCCGCCATTAACGAGACCATTGAGAAGATGGTGGAGGAGATCAAGCAGGCGCAGATCGTCATGCTGCCCGGCGGCTTCTCCGGCGGTGACGAGCCGGAGGGCTCCGGCAAGTTCATTGCCACCACCTTCCGCAACCCGGCAGTGGCCGAGGCGGTCACCGAGCTGCTCAACTGCCGCGACGGCTTAATGCTGGGTATCTGCAACGGCTTCCAGGCGCTGATCAAGCTGGGTCTGGTGCCTTACGGCAAGATCGTGGACATTGGGGAGAACGACCCCACCCTGACCTTTAACACCATTGGCCGCCATATCAGCCAAATGGCTTACACCAGAGTCACCAGCACCAAGTCCCCGTGGCTGGCAGGCACCCAGGCAGGCGAGATGTTTGCCGTGCCCATCTCTCACGGTGAGGGCCGGTTCGTAGCGGACGAGGCCACCCTGCGCCGGTTGGCGGAGAACGGCCAGATCGCCACCCAGTATGTGGACCCGGACGGCAATGTGGCCACGGATATGCCCTTTAATCCCAACGGCTCCGTATGGGCGGTGGAAGGCATTACTTCCCCGGACGGCCGCGTGCTGGGCAAGATGGGTCACTGCGAGCGCAAGGGCAAGGATCTGTACAAGAATGTACCCTTTAACAAGGATATGCAGATCTTTGAGTCCGGCGTTAAATACTTCAAATAAGTGCAATTTCAGCCGCCGTCTGCTCTCGCAGGCGGCATAGGCTTTTCAGGAGGATCAATATGAAATATGTTGTAGTGCTGTGCGACGGCATGGCAGACTACCCGGTGCCCGCCCTGGGCGGCAAAACCCCTATGATGGTGGCAAAGAAACCCCATATCGACGCCCTGGCCGCCAAGGCGGAGGTGGGGCTGGTGCGCACCGTAGCGCCGGGGCTGAAACCCGGCTCCGATGTAGCCAATATGAGCGTGCTGGGCTTTGACCCCCACCAATTCTACACCGGGCGCAGCCCGCTGGAGGCCGCCTCCATCGGCATTGATATGAAAGACAGCGATGTGTCCCTGCGCACCAACCTGGTGACCCTCAGCGACAAGGGCGAACCCTTTGCCGACAAAGTGATCGAGGACTACTGCGCCGATGATATTTCCACCGAGGAGGCCCGCCAGCTGATCGAAGCAGTGCAGGCAGCCTTTGGCGGCGGAGAATACGATTTTTACACCGGCGTGTCTTACCGCCACTGCCTGATCTGGCACGGCGGCACCACGGCGCTGGGCAATATGACCCCACCCCACGACATTACCGGCAAGGTGATCGGCCCCCATCTCTCCACCGCAGAGACGGCGCGTCCCCTGCTGGAGATGATGGAGAAGTCCTTTGACCTGCTAAAGGACCACCCGGTGAACAAAGCCCGGGTCGCCGCCGGTCGTCGCCCGGCCAACTGCATTTGGCTGTGGGGCGAGGGCAAGCGCCCGGCGCTCCAGCCCTTTGAGGCGCTGTACGGCATAAAGGGCGGTATGGTCTCTGCCGTTGACCTGCTCAAGGGCATTGCCAACTGCGCCGGTATGGAAGTGGCAGAAGTGCCCGGCGCCACCGGTTATATTGACACCAACTTTGAGGGCAAGGCCAAGGCTGCGCTGGATCTGCTGGAGCGCAACGATCTGGTGTATGTGCACTTTGAGGCGCCGGACGAGTGCGGCCACCGCAACGAGCCGGAGAATAAAGTCAAAGCCATTGAGATGATCGACAGCCGGGTGCTGCCCATCCTGGAAGAGGGGCTGGCGCAGTACGACGACTACAAGATCCTGCTGCTGCCGGATCACCCCACCCCCATTGTGACCCGCACCCACGCCAGCGACCCGGTGCCCTATCTGCTGTACCAGAAGTCCGCACCCAAGGCGGGGGTAGACACCATCAATGAGGAGACCGCCAAGGCCACCGGCATTTATATGGAGAACGGCCCGGCGATGATGCCCCACTTCCTGGGGCAGGACGCCTAAGGCAAAAATTTTGAATTTATCGGAGAGGGAAAAGATATGAAACCGGCAACCATTTGTGTACAGGGGGCCTACCGCCCCAAGAACGGCGAGCCTCGGGTGGTGCCCATTGTGCAGAGCACCACATATAAATACGACTCCAGCGTGGAGATGGGCGACCTGTTTGACCTGAAGAAAAGCGGCTACTTCTACTCCAGACTGCAAAACCCCACCTGCGACACGGTGGCGGCCAAGATCGCTATGCTGGAGGGGGGCGTGGCCGGTATGCTCACCGGCAGCGGCCAGGCGGCCAACTTCTACGCCGTCTTTAACATTGCCGGCGCCGGGGACCACATTGTCAGCTCTACCGCCATTTACGGCGGCACCTACAATCTGTTTAATGTGACCCTGCGCAAGCTGGGCATTGACTTTACCTTTGTGTCCCCCAACGCTACGGAGGAGGAGTTGGAGGCGGCCATTCGCCCCAACACCAAGGCCATTTTTGGCGAGACCATCGCCAACCCCAGCCTGGAGATTTTGGATATTGAGAAGTTCGCACGGGTGGCCCACAAGGCCGGTGTGCCGCTGATCGTGGACAACACCTTTGCCACCCCCATCAACTGCCGCCCCTTTGACTTTGGGTGCGACATTGTGACCCACTCCACCACCAAGTATATGGAGGGCCACGCCTCCACCGTAGGCGGCGCCATTGTGGACAGCGGCAACTTTGACTGGACCCAAAATGACAAATTCCCCGGCCTGACCACCCCGGACGACAGCTACCACGGCATTACCTATACGGAGGCTTTCGGCCAGGGGGCCTACATCACCAAGGCGGTGGTGCAGCTGATGCGGGACCTGGGCGCGGTACAAAGCCCCAACGAGGCATTCCTGCTGAATGTGGGGCTGGAGAGCCTGCACCTGCGGGTCCCCCGCCACTGCGAGAACGCCAAGGCAGTGGCTGCCTACTTAAAGCAGCACCCGGCGGTGACCTGGGTGGAGTGCGCAATGCTGGAGGGCGACCGCCAGTACGATTTGGCCCGGAAGTATATGCCAAAGGGCACCTGCGGCGTGGTGAGCTTTGGGGTCAAGGGCGGCCGCGCAGCCGCCACCACCTTTATGGACAGCCTGGAGCTGGCGGCCATCGTCACCCATGTGGCAGACGCCCGCACCTGCTGCCTGCACCCGGCCTCTACCACCCATCGCCAGCTGACGGACGCGCAACTGGAGGCCTGCGGCGTGCGCCCGGACCTGGTGCGCCTGAGCGTGGGTATTGAGGATATTGACGACATTTTAGCGGACCTGGAACAGGCCCTGGCAAAGATCTAACGCCTATGGACGAGAAGCACGCGCCCACCCCGGCGCATAATCATAATCACGACCACACCCACACCCGGGAGGTGGTCAATCGGCTGGCACGGGCCATCGGCCACCTGCAAAAGGTGAAGCAAATGGTGGAGGACGGGGAGGATTGCTCCCAGGTGCTGGTGCAGCTGGCGGCGGTCAAGTCCGCCCTGAACAACACCGGCAAGGTGATCCTCAAGGACCACCTGGAGCACTGTATCGTCCACGCCGTGGAGGACGGCGATACGGAAATGCTCGCCGAACTCTCCGACGCCATCGACCGGTTCGTGAAATAAAAGCGGCGAAAGCGCCATATACACATGATCGGCGGGAGCAAGCCCCCGCCCTACGATGGCTTTATTTTTTACCTTTTGTAGGGCTCGATGCCCACATCGAGCCGTATAATCCCTCCACCGCCTTCGGCCAATCCCCCTGCGGCTACGCCGCTCCCCCCTTTGCAAGGGGGGCATAGCGGTTACATCTTCTTAGGCTCCCTTGCAAAGGGAGCTGTCAGCGCAGCTGACTGAGGGATTGCACCGGAGGTGCCATAAACAAACGCAGGTTGGGAGCAAGCCCCCGCCCTACGAAAACACACATAAAAAAAGAGCACCCACCCGGGTGCTCTTTTGTTTGTTATATCTATTCTTTTACCGTTCGCCGGGCAAGGCATTGACCGGCGTATCCATATAATAAAGATGGCCTTGCCGATCCCAACTCACCAAGATCCAGCTGAAATACTTTTTGCCGTTTTGATCCACCCGGTAGTCCCCCACGGCGGCGGACGCCGTCTTGGTGGACGGCAGCCGATCGGCCGGGTACAAATATCCGTCCTGGTCAATATAAAAATCCGCACTTTCCATACGATCCGGAATATCATACTGCTGCCCGGTGGCGGCGCACTGCATACGCTGGTGCCCGTCCGGCCCGCCGACAGTGGTTAAACGGTATTCATTCCCGTCCGGATCGCAGTATGCAAAGCCCTTGCAATATTGCCGATAGGTATAGGCGTTGCCGTTCCGGTCATAGACCACATCACGGCCCTTTTCATTTTCATATGCGACCGTGCCATAAATCTGATCGAACCCCACCTCCGGGTTTAAGACAAAGCCAAACTCGCCGGTGTTTGAGAGCGAAAACAGCACCACGCAAAGCACATAAACCACCGCGGCTGCCACGGAAATGATCCGGGCGGTCTTTCTTTGTTTCGGCTGCTTTTTCTTGGCGCGCAGAACAACAGCAGCAATGACCCCCGCTGCCAGCACGCAAAAGGCCACCAGTCCGACCACAATATAGCCCGTTTGAATTTGGCTGATCCCAGGGTCCAAAAACGACTGACTGATCCACTGATAAATCAGCATGACCGCTCCCCCTTTGTGCATTTTATGCGTCACCCTCATTATACGGATTTACCGTTCATTTTCAATCCTTTTCGACATAAATTGCAAAAGATTTATATTTTGTTTATTCTTGCCGGGACAGGGCTTGCTCCCGAGTGAATTGCACGCAGTGCAAGAGACACGAGGCTCCAAATGC
>CAVIFY010000019.1:0-32241 GCA_963642245.1 Bifidobacteriaceae bacterium
GCCCCTATGGGGCCGTTCTGCAAACCCCGCATTTTCATGCGGGGTTATGATTTTAGGTATTGAAAAAGATGGCAAAATAGTGTAAAATAAAAGGACATTTTGAGCGTGCGCGCAAGAATAAGGGAGGACACTTGTATGGAGAATATTCAGCAGGTGATCGAGCGTTTTCAGTTTCAAGGCACGGCTGTGGATTGCCAGGCCTTTGGCAACGGCCATATCAATACAACCTATATCGTCACCACCGATCTGCCGGAGGGCGGCCAGCAGCGCTATGTGCTGCAAAAGGTCAATCACAATGTGTTTCGGGACATTGACCGGCTGATGCAGAATGTGTTTGCGGTCACTTCCTTTTTGCAGGAGAAGATCCGGGCTGCCGGCGGCGATCCGGAGCGGGAGACCCTGCACTTTATCAAGACCAAGGACGGCGCCCAGTATTACACTGCGCCGGACGGGGACTACTTCCGCGCCTATGTGTTTGTGAAGGACTCTACCAGCTATGACGCTGTAGAGAGCGCGGCGCTGTTCCAAAAGAGCGGCGAGGCGTTTGGCCGCTTCCAGCACCTGCTGGCGGACTTCCCGGCCGAGACTTTGTTTGAGACCATTCCCAATTTTCATAACACCCTGTGGCGGTATGAGAACGAGTTCCTCCCGGCGGTAGAAGCGGACAAGGCCGGTCGTGCTGCCGCTGTGCAGGCGGAAATTCAGTTCGTAAAGGACCGCAAGGCAGACACCCATCGGCTCAGCGATCTGGCGGCTGCCGGTCAGCTGCCCCTGCGGGTGACCCATAATGATACCAAGCTGAACAATGTGCTGTTTGACGCCACCGCCGGTGAGGCCATTTGCGTGATCGACCTGGATACGGTCATGCCGGGCCTGGCCCATTATGACTTTGGCGACTCTATTCGCTTTGGCGCCAACACCGCCGCAGAGGACGAGGCGGACCTGTCCAAGGTGAGCCTGGACCTGGATTATTTCGGCGCCTATGCCAAGGGCTTTTTGTCCCAGGCAGGGGAGAGCCTGACCCAAACGGAGATCGACCAGCTGGCCTTTTCTGCCAAGCTGATGACCTTTGAGTGCGGTATGCGCTTTTTGACCGATTATTTGAACGGCGATACCTACTTTAAGACCGCTTACCCGGAGCATAACCTGGTGCGCGCCCGCAACCAGTTTGCCCTGGTGGCGGATATGGAGCGCAAAATGGACCAAATGGAAGCGCTCATCGCCGCACTGTAAAAAGAAATAGCAACGAATATGGGAGGCACTCTGTTTGGAGCGCCTCCGTCTTTTTCGGAGGCTTTTTATGCTGAAAAGATCCATAGCGGCGCACACGCGGATCCTTATTCCCACCTTAGATGTGTTTCTAAAGCATTATACAGACTCAAAATATGTAAAGGCCGATTTTGAAAATTTGGTTAAGAACGGAACGCTTGTACCGTTTTTTGCGTTTTATCACAAGTTGTTTATCGGCAAGGCGTATCTGGTGGTAAAACTCAAAGACTTGCAGGTCGCCGATGGACAGCGGGCGGCCTATCTGTGTAATTTTGAAGTGAAAAGACTGTGGCAAAATAAAGGCGTAGGCACCAAGATACTGCATACCGTGATGGAGTACGCAAAGCAAAACGGATTTGAAAAGCTGACCCTTTCGGTGCATGAGGACAACCGGCGGAATATGCACTTGTACGGCAAGGCCGGTTTCCGTACAAAAATCAAAACCGTAGATACGGACTTGCTGTTTTTTACCCCTAACGGCGACCCGATCAAAACAGAAACGCAGGGCGTTTATAGCTGTGCGTTATAATCGAACGACCAGTATGAAAAAAGAAAAGCGCAACCCCTATGGGTTGCGCTTCTTTTATATAGCTTTTAATGAGAACACACGCACGGACACCCTTGTTTAGGTGCCTGATGTGGATTTCTGCTTTTTCTGTACGGCAGTGCAGACAGCAGATAGGCGATCCCCGGTAGGCACAGGAATAAAAAGAACATGGCAAAGCGCGGTGCTGCAAATGACGGATCCGTTGCAAAATCTGCACCGGCATACAGCGTGCGGTTGATTTGACTGACGGCAGCCCCGCTAAAGCCGCTGATCGCAAATACCAGTCCTTGCAGCAACGCAGATACACCGGTGGACAGCTTGATCAGCAAGGATTGCCCAGAAACAAAAATGCCGTCCCGGCGTATGCCACTTTCTTTCTCCGTTTGATCGGCCGCGTCTGCAATCAAAATGGATTGCACGGTGTTGACCAGGCCGCAGCAAAACATATTACAAAACAGAAGCAGGATCAAGAGGGTAAAGGGCAGGGCCTGCGTTAGCTGCTGCGGTCGGCAAAGGAACAGAGCAAAGGCGGCCAATAATGCCAGTCCGGCCAACACATTGGCTTTTGCAAATGTTTTGGCGGCGCCATGCTTGTCTGCCAGCTTTGGCGCCACACCTGCGGCGATAAGCTGACCGAAAAAGGCCGGAATGCCTAAGAGCAGCATATAGTGCACATAAGGCGTGCGCCCATTATTGCCAAAGTAGTAGGACAGTACGGTCATTTGCAGCAAATTCATTAGGCCGGTAGGCGTGCGTAGCAAGCCGGAGAGCAAAATGCGACGATAACTTTGTATGCGCCACATTTCTGTCAGATTTTGCCATAGGCTGCGCTTTTCCGCCGGTGGGGCGGTGACGCGCTCCCGTGTACAAAAACCTACCGGCTGAAACAGAAGTGTGCCGAGCAGTAAAAAACTGCCACAGACCAGGACGGTCCCGATTTGCAGCCCAAAGGTGGAGTCGTTTAGCTGCTTGGAAAAACGATTGCCTGCGGTCTGGGATAACGGCAATAGCAGCAAACTGATACCGGCGCCGCAAATTCCTGCAACGATCCTTGCCTGTGCCAGCAACGCATTGCGATCCTTGCGGCTTTTCGTCATTAAGTTTGGCAATGTCCATAGCGCTACATCGCCGAAGCAAAAGCAAATGCCAAAGCCGATAAAACTCAGCCCGGCAGACAGTAAGATCAGCAGGCGGGCAAGGGGTGTTTCTGCTGCCGTATAGGGACGATTGAAAAAGCAGAGCAGCGAAAAAATAAAAATCGGCAGCGGCGAAAATATAAGATAAGTGCGGCATTTGCCTTTGGTATTTTGACTGCGGTCAATGCGCATACCCACATAGGGATCACACAGAAATTCGGCGATTTTAGATAGCAAGGTGATGGTGCTGATGGCCAGTGCAGGCAAAAAGATCACACTTTGAAAATAGTAGGTCAGCCCGGTGCCGATCACGCCGTATATCAAGTTTTGACCCAGCATACCCAGTAGGTAGATAGCCTGTTCTTTTTTTGTGTATGTATCCATACTGCCTCCTTACATACCAACGGTATGTATAAATCCAAAGAATAGCCGCTGCAAAGCAGCGGGCAAATAGGTGCTTATAATTGATCTAAATAAGGTTGCAAGGGCGTTAAGTCCAGCCCGGTGGGTTCGCAAAGGGTACAGAGAAATGCCAGCTTTTGCTTCCGTTTTTCCGGGCTATCAGCAAATACCAGCGGGCTTAGCCAAAGATTGGCAAGCAGCGCCACCACTTCTGCAAAGGCAGCCGGTTCGGCCACTTGCAGCGAACCGTCGGCAATGCCCGCTTCGACCACCGGCAAAAAGGCGGTAGGCGCAATTTCTTCTACGCTGCGATACAGCAAGTCACGCAGCATTTGGGGAGAGTTGCGCAGTTGCACACCCAGTTTGCGGAATTGGGCTTCCTGTGGGTCTGTAATGGCAGCGAGCAGCATTTGGGTCAGCTTTTGACTGCCGGTTAATGTTGTGGATACTGCGAGCTTTTGCCAAGTGGCAGACAGGGAATTGTTCTCAAAAATGCGGGCGGCAACGGCGTTTAAGATCGCTTCCTTTGAAGAAAAATGGTGGTACACCGCGCCTTTGGTTAAGCCGCCCAGCTGATCAATGATATTCTGTATGGTGGTATGTTCGTACCCCTGCTGCAAAAACAGGCGGGTGGCGGTATCTAAAATCTGTTCCCGGGTCTGTTCCGGGTATTTATTCCTACTCATAGCTTCTCCTTACATACCAGCGGTATGTATAAAGCATAACACAGGCACGATCCTTTGTCAATAAGAAAAAGCAGCCTGCCGGAGCAGACTGCTTTGCGTTTATATGGGATTTGTTGGATCAAACCACGCCCTGGGCCATCATGGCATCGGCCACTTTCATAAAGCCGGCGATGTTGGCGCCTACAACGAAGTTGTCCGGGGCATTGTACTTTTCGCAAGCCTCTTTCATGTTGTGGTAGATGTTGACCATAATGCCTTGTAGCTTGGCGTCTACCTCGTCAAAGGTCCAGCTGGAACGGATGGAGTTCTGGCCCATCTCCAATGCGGAGGTGGCTACGCCGCCGGCGTTGGAGGCTTTGCCGGGCAGGAACAGAATGTGATTTTGCAGGAACACCTCGGTGGCTGCTGCGTCCGTGGGCATATTGGCGCCCTCGCACACTGCATAGCAGCCGGTGTCTACCAGGCGCTGGGCCTGCGCGGCGTGGATCTCATTCTGAGTGGCGCAGGGGAGTGCTACATCGCAGGTCACGGCGTCCCACACGGAGCCTTCTGCATAAGTGGCGGTGGGGTGGCTCTCAGCGTACACGGAAATGCGCTTTCTGTCCACTTCCTTGATCTGCTTTACGGCCTCTACATCAATGCCGTTCTCGTCGATCACATAGCCGGTAGAGTCGGAGCAGCTGATGACCTTAGCACCCAGCTGCTGGGCCTTTTCCATAGCGTAAATGGCCACATTACCGGAGCCGGACACGGCCACGCGGGCGCCCTTCAGGTCCTTGCCGTGGTCCTTAAGCATTTCTTCGGTGATATACACCAGGCCGTAGCCGGTGGCCTCTGTACGGGCCAGGGAGCCGCCGAAGCTCAGGCCCTTACCGGTGAGTACGCCCTCGGAGCGGTTGGTCAGCTTTTTGTACTGGCCGTACAGGTAGCCTACCTCCCGGGCACCGGTGCCGATGTCGCCGGCGGGCACATCCTCGTCCGCGCCTACATATTTATACAGCTCATTCATAAATGCCTGGCAGAAGCGCATCACTTCCATATCGCTCTTGCCCTTGGGGTCAAAGTCAGAGCCGCCCTTGGCGCCGCCGATGGGCAGGCCGGTCAGGCTGTTTTTGAAGATCTGCTCAAAGCCCAGGAACTTGATGATGGACAGGTTCACGCTGGGGTGCAGGCGCAGACCGCCTTTGTAGGGGCCGATGGCAGAGTTAAACTGCACACGGTAGCCACGGTTCACATGCACCTGGCCCTGATCGTCCACCCACGGAATACGGAACATGATCTGTCGTTCCGGCTCCACCAGCCGCTCCAGCAGGCCGGTCTTCTGGTATTTCGGATCGTTGTTGACCACCGGCGCCAATGCGTCTAAAACCTCTGTGGCGGCCTGGATAAATTCCGGCTGATCCGGGTTCTTTGCTTTCAGATCTGCCAGTACTTTTTCTGTATAAGTCATACAAAATCCCTCTCTTCGGAAGCATGGCTTCCGTTTATTTTTGTATAAATTATACCAATATCCTAGGTATTAGTCAATGTACGCGTGTCTATTTTTCCACTTTGCACAAAAAAGATTGCCGTGAGTTTTCGCTCACGGCAAAATTGAATAAAAATGCGTTTTTCGGTGTGCGCTGCTCAGCTACAAATCAGCTGGCCATAGCCTTTGCCCCGCTTGTAAAGCACGCAGGTTTGGCCGTCCGGCGCCAGGTAAACAAAGAAACTGTGCCCCAGCATTTCCATCTGCACGATGGCCTCATCGTCGGTCATCATTTGCAGCTGAATGTTCTTTTTGCGCTGAATGTCCACGGCGGAGCGGTCGTAGCTCTCAAAGTCGTCCATGGTCACTTCTTCCATCGGCTCCAGCATGGAGGCGATCTGGTCAATGCCGCCCTTGCGCTTTTTATCTACCAGGTAGGTCTTTAGCTTGCGCAGCTTTCGCTTTAAGTCGTCCACTGCCATATCAATGACCGGCTCGATCTTGTCTGCCCGGGCCTCGCCGCGGATAAAGGAGCCAATGTACTTCACCGTAATGTCGCACTTGTAGCCGTCCTTTACCTTGGCCAGGGTCACATCAAAGGAGGCGTTGTCCGGCAGCATTTTTTCAATGCGCTGGAGTTCTTTGTCAATACCGTCTTTGGTGCCTTGCTTCAGGTCAAATCCTCTTGCCGTAATGTTGATCATACTATCACCCCTTTGGGAATTCAGAGGTCTTCCTCTGTATCTATATTATACACCACCGGGAGAGAAAGAAAAAGTATTGAGGTTTTGGCTGTTTTGTAGTATAATATATAGCCGACGGCCCCGCTGCGGGCACAACGAAAATCGACGAGGATTTACCTATGCGTAAAACGAGACGAACCGGAATAGATAAGCTGCATACTCTGCTCTTCGGGCAGGATCTGCGGATCACAGAGGGCGAACCGTATTGTCAGGTGCGCCCTTTTGATTTTGCTACGGATTTTGAGCCGCGGCACCTGACAAAACCGCTGCCTGCCCCGGCAGAGGAAGTGTTTGACATTCGCACCTTTGGGGCGGACCCGGCGGCGGAGGATAACGCACCGGCGGTGCAGCAGGCGGTGGATGCAGCGGCGAAAGTGGGCGGCACCGTGCTGGTGGACGGGGGCAGCTACCCCATGTCTACGGTAGAGCTGCGCAGCGGGGTGACGCTGTTTATTGCCCCCGGCAGCTTTCTGGCCGCGCGGCCGGACGGCAAGGGCTTTCGCCACAAGGCGCTGCTGTATGGCCGGGATCTAACGAACATTACCCTCACCGGTGGCGGCGGCTTAGAGGGGGAGGGGCACCGCTTTGGTCTGTGCCCGGCGCTGCCGCAGAACTGTACGGAGCCTGCCGACTTGATCAATGTGATCGAAATGCGGCGCACCTACCGTGCCCAGCTGCGCTTTGCCCACCCCAGCAAGTACGGCGGGCTGCTGTGCATGGAGCAGTGCCAAGGGGTGCATATCCACCATTTCCTTTTCCAAAACAGCGCCCACTGGACCTGTCGGCTGCAAATGTGCCGGGATGTGCTGGTGGAGCACGCAGCCATTCGCAATAATCGAAATGTAGCCAACGCAGACGGCTTTGACATTGTAGGCGGGCAGGACCTGACCTTTCGTCACTGCACGGTGTCTACTGCGGACGACGGCTTTGTGTTTAAGCACGCGGTATGGTTGGGCAGCAGCGGCGAAATGCGCCATATTTTAGTAGAGGACTGCCGGGTGGACAGCCGCACCAACTGCGTGAAGATCGGCACGGAGACCACTTATCCCATTACAGATGTGACCGTGCGCCGGTGCCAACTGGAGCTGCAAGACCTGTATCCGGGCGCCGTCAGCGGTATCAGCGTAGAGGCCTGTGACGGCTCTGCGGTATCGCAGGTGCACTTTGAAAATATTGAGATGAATCGCTGCACCTGCCCGATTTTTATTCGGCTGGGCAACCGCAACCGGGCAGCCACCGTAACGGCGGAGAGCGCCAACGCTGTGGAGTTCGGCGCCAAGAAGCAGCCCGGCGGCACGGTGGACAAGCACCGCTTTGACGGCAAAAGCGCCGTGCGGGATATTACTTTTGATCGGATCACCGCCCGGGAGGCGGAAATTCCCATCATCATTGCCGGGTATCGCCAGCAGGGCCGCAGCCATCGGGTGGAGCGGGTAACGCTCCGTGATGTGCAGATCACCTACGCCAACCGGCCGGAGATCGTGGATCGGCGGCTGTTTATCCCGGAGTATGTGCGCACTTACCCGGAGGGCTGGCGCTTTCGCAATCTGCCGTCCTACGGCATTTGGGCACGGCACACCCGGGATCTGCACTGCACCAATGTGACTGTCCGTCACCCCCGGTACACTCGGCGGCCGTTTCGCATTTTGCAAGACTGCCCCGGTGCCCGGCTCACCGATACATACGGCGAAAGCCAGGGCCTGTTTGGCACAGACAGAGATAACGGCTAAGAGATGAGTATAAGAAAAGAGCACACCGTGATCGGTGTGCTCTTGCTGTATATGTAGCTTAGATGGTGCCGTCCCAGGTGGAGACTTCCGTTGCCTTTTTCTCCTCCTCGTCAAACCAGTGGGTGGTGACCGCCTTGCTCTCGGTGTAGAAGCGATAGGCGTCCTTGCCCAGGCAATGCAGATCGCCGAAGAAGGACTTTTTGTGCCCGCTGAAGGGGATAAAGCCTACCGGCACCGGAATGCCCACATTGATGCCTACCTGGCCGCCGTCGGTGCGGCGAGCAAACTCCCGAGCGTAGTAGCCGCTCTGGGTATAGATCACGGAGCCGTTGGCGTAGGGGTTGGCGTTCATAATGGCCAGGCCCTCCTCAAAGTCCTTGCACCGCTTAATGCACAGCACCGGGCCAAAGACCTCCTCATCGCCGATGGTCATATCCGCCGTTACATGGTCAAAGATGGTGGGGCCAACAAAGTAGCCGTTCTCGTAGCCCTCTACAACGGTGTTGCGGCCGTCCAGCACCAGGGTGGCGCCCTCGGCTACGCCCTTGTCAATATCGGCCAGCACTTCCTTATAGTGCTTTTCGTAAGTGATGGGACCCAGGCGGGAGCCTTTGTCCCAGGCGGGGCCGCAATTCACTTTCTCCGCCTGTTTTTTCAGTTCCGCCACAAAGGCGTCTGCAATGCTGTCCTGTACCACGCAGCAGGACAGAGCCATGCAGCGCTGACCGGCACAGCCGAATGCGGAGTTGATCACGCCGGCTACCGTGCGCTCCAGGGCGCAGTCCTCCATCACCAGGGCGTGGTTCTTTGCCTGGCACAGGGCCTGGCAGCGCTTGCCGTTGGCAGCGGCTTTCTCATAAATTTTCAGACCCACCGGGGTGGAGCCAACAAAGGTAATGCCCTTTACATCCGGGTGCTCCAGAATGGTGTTGATCTCATTGCGGGAGCAGGTGACCACATTGATCACGCCGTCCGGCACGCCTGCGTCCTTGTACAGCTGGGCAAAGAGCATGGCGGTCTTGGGGGTCAGGGAAGCGGCTTTCAGCACCAGGGTATTGCCGGTGGCAATGCAGGTGGGCGCCATCCAGCCAAAGGGGATCATGGCCGGGAAGTTCACCGGCACAATGCCTGCAAACACGCCCAGCGGCTCTCTGTACTTTACGGTATCGTACCCGCGGGAGGCGTCCATAATGGACTCGCCCATCATCAGGGACGGCACCTGGGTAGCCAGCTCCGTGCCCTCTTTTGCCTTGAGCACATCTCCCTCGGACTCTGCCCAAACCTTGCCGTTCTCCTTGGCAACGCTCATGGTCAGTTCGTCCATGCGCTCTATGATCAGCTCCCGCACGCGGTAAAGGATCTGTGCCCGCTTAATGGCCGGGGTGGCGCTCCAGCCCGGATAAGCGGCCTTGGCGGCTGCAATGGCCTCCAGCACCTCATCGTTGGTGCAGCAGGGGGCCTGGCCGGTGACCTCGCCGGTGGACGGGTTGTGCAGGTCGTACCATTTGTCCGTCTTGGACTCACGGAACTGGCCGTTCACAAAATACTTCAGCTTTTCTGCCATAGATTTTACCTCTCTTATCCTCCCCGCCGCCAAGCGGGGTATAATTTTGCAATTTCATTGTACCACAGCCCCCGCGCCAAAATCAATACCCAGCCTCCGGGAACCCCCTATATTGAACAAAAGCGCACTTGCCGTCACATTTGACCGGTCCCGGCATAGAATGGGAAAGAAATAACGGCAAAGAAGGGGTAGTATGGGCGATCGCACCGTGGTGTTGGTGGGCGGTAATAATGGGGATAAAGAGACATTGTTGCGGGAGCTTTTGGGGCGGCGGCAGGGGGGCGCCTGGTGCTATTCGTACCGGCATATCACCTATGATCTGCGGCTGCTGCCCCTGTGCGCCCTGCAAAGTCCGGCGCTGTGCGGGGCGGACTGTACGGTGCTAGTGACTCCGGCGCTGGACTTGCAGCGGGCGCTGGCGGCGGTGCCCGCGCTGTGGCAACGCAGTCATCGGCTGGTGGTGTATGTTACCGGTATGGGCGCCGCTCGGCGGCGTGGCGTTTTTATTGACCCGGCGGCGCTGTCTGCCGGTCTGGGGTGCCCGGTGGTGGTGGCCACCCCTTACAGCAGCCGTGGGGTCAATCGGCTGCTGGCGGCGGTGGACCGGGTGGTTCATTTTCCGCCGGTGCCCCATACTCTGGGGGATACGCATATCCAAACGGTGCTGGTGGCCGCGGTGCGCCCGGGCAATCGGGTGCGCACATTCCGGCACCGCCGGGTGTGGACGGCGGCGCTGTGCGTGACCCTGTGGGTGCTGGCTGCTTTGGCCCTGGCGCTGCTCTTGTATTTTGGCAGGGGATAGGGCACTTTTTAGTTGCACAGTCGGTGCGCAAGCCTACGCCCTGGGCATTCTCTGTTTGATGGACCGGGTCCGGCACGGCTTATCCATAGTTTGAAGCGGTAGCAAATGCTGCCGCTTTTTTGTGCTTTTGCGCCGCTTTAGCGCTGTGCTACGCTACAATTTCCCGGATTTGGCGAATATTTATACAAAAACATGGATTTCTGCTTGCATTTTTGTCAGAGTTATCATAAAATATATTTATCTTTTTTCAAATTCTGAACAGGAGGCCTGAACATGAGAGAAGAATCCAAATCCTACGCCCGCGAAGCTATGGACATTGTGGAACACGCCGCCAACAAGATCGGCTCCCGCTTGCCCGGCTCTGATGGGGAAATCAAATTCCACCAGTATATGGGCGACAAGCTGCGCGACATCGGCATTGAGCCTAAGACGGAGGAATTCGCCGTTTCTCCCCGGTCTGGTATCGGCGGTCTGTCCTATGCCGGTTGGTCCGGCGTGATCCTGAGCATTGGCGCCATTATCGCCCTGGCCTGCGGCTTTAATAAGCTGTGGTACGCCCTGGCTGCGCTGGGTCTCATTACCATCTTTTGGCTGGTGATGAGCTGCTTCTTCTACAAGACCTGGTTTGATATGTTCTTCCCCCAGGAGATCAGCCGCAACACCCTTGGCGTGCTGGAGCCGGAGGACGGCAAGTATGACTACACGATCATCCTGTCCGGCCATACGGATACTTCTTGGTGCTGGCGCCACAGTGAGCACGCTTACAAGTATGCCAAGACCAAGCCGGTGATGGGCCTGATCGCTACATACGGCAAGGTGGGCTTCGGCGCAGTTTGCTTCTTCTTTATTGCGCTGTTCTCTGTGTTTATGGCTATCGTGAACATTTGCGATTACGCCGGTGCCCAGTGGGCGCAGACTATGCTGGCCTCTCAGGGCTGGGACACCTTTATGTTCATTATGAACTTTGTACCCATCGTTACCGCTATCGGTTCTCTGTTTGTGGTGATGTGGGGCGATCCCGATCCCCGCAACGCTTCTCGCGGCGCTATGGACAACGCTACCGGCATTGGCCTGAGCTATGCGGTGATCAAGTATTTCAAAGAGCACCCGGAGAAGATGCCCAAGAACTGCCGCATTGTAGACGCCAATATCGGCTCTGAGGAGGCAGGTTTGCGCGGCTCCATGTACTTTGCCCAGGAGCACCGCTTTGACGATCTGTCTCAGAACGCCTGGAATATTAATATTGACTCCGTGGCGGACAAAGAGTATTTTGAAGTGGTGATCAAGGACGACTGGCAGGGCGTGCGCTTTGATACGGATATGGAAAAGATGTTTAAGGACACCTTTAACGAGCTGGGTATCGAGAGCAAGACAAACGGCTGTATCCACAATCCCGTTGGCGGCTGCGACTCTACACCTATGACCCGCGCGGGCATTAAGTCCGTGACCTTTGCGGCCCAGAACCCCATGCTCACCTACTATTACCACACCTGGCGGGATATGCCGGAGCGGTTTGAGATGGAGACCGTTGGCGACGGCTTTGATGTGATCCTCAGCGTGATCGACAAGATCGCCGCTTTCCAGGAAAAGAACGGCTACAACGGCCCCCAGAAGAAATAAAAATTCCCATGAGAACACCCCAAGGTTGCAACCTTGGGGTGTTTTTTTGTATAGATAAAAAGAACGGATGGCTGCATACCATCCGTTTTTGTGTTTTTAGTTGTTTTGGCGGGCATTTATGCCTTTTAGCTGATACAAAAGATACATATTGCGGATGATCGGCAGCCTTGACAAGAAGCGCTTTGGCGTGTTATAGTGTGGCTGAAAGAGGTGGACGATGTGAAAAATCGTGTTTATGCGGCTTTTCGGGCGCTGGCGTGTGTGATTTTGCTGGCGTTGATTTTTACCGGGTGCCAAATGAAAAATCAACGGGCAGATGTGTCGAATGTACAGATCGATTACGGTACTTCTGCCCACTATACAAGAGCGGATGTCAACGCGTGCGCTGCTTTGGCAAAGACGCAATTCTCCGAGTTTAGCCCTAAGCTGGTTTTACAGCAGTTGATTTTTATGGGCGATGATTATTGCCCCTCCGGCGATTGCTTGATTTTGAAAGCTGTGTATTATGACGGCTATATCCACCAAACCGTAACGGATTTCGGTTGGCGGTTTTCGCCCGGCGAGGACGGAGAATGGTACATAGAAGATTTTACAGAGTTATCCAATATGGGCGATCACATATAGTCCGCATAAAAAAGACCGACGGTATGCAGCCGTCGGTCCTTTTAATGGGTATTTAGTTGTTATGTGGGAAGATGACGGTCAGCAGCCACTTAAAGTCCTCCGGGGCGTACACCGCGTGGGGCTTTTTGGCGGGCATGACCAGTGCCTCGCCGGGCTTTACCAGGTAGGGCACACCGTCTACGGTGAACTGGCCTACGCCCTCCAGCACGGTGACCATAGCGTCGCCGGTGGAGTCGTGGGTGCCGATCTCCTCCCCAGCTGCAAAGGCAAACAGGGTCACGCTGACGGCGTCGTTTTGCGCCAGGGTCTTGCTGACCACTTGGCCGGGCTGCACCTGGACTTGATCCGCCAGGCCGAAAATCTCCTCATGAGGTACATTCTTAATATAAGGCATAGTTGCACTTCCTTTCCTTGTCTTATCTCTATTATAGCAAACCCGCAGCCAAATATCCACCACAAAATAAAACCCGCCGGCAGAAGTCGGCGGGTTGTTTGGCTTTGCTGCTTATTTCAGCTTTTCTGCCCAGGCGGTGACGGCGGACATGGGGGTCTCCTGGCGGTCGCCGCCGGCGGAGTCGAACTGCACATCTGTTTGGGCAATGACCTTTGCGCCCTTAGCGCAGGCTTTCAGGTCTGCCAGCGCGTGGCCGGGCCAGCCGCCGTGGGTGGCAAACAGGGCCAGTTCTTTACCGGTCAGGTCTGTTTGGGTCAAAAAGGTACGCACGGCGGGGGCCATGGTGTACCACCAGGTGGGGGTGCCCAGCACAATGCGGTCATAGTCCGCCGGGTCCTTGTCCAGGGGCTTGATGGGCGGGCAGACTTTGTTTTGCGTCTCTGTTTTGGACAGGCCGTACACCAGCTCGTCATAAGAGCAGTCATAGGGCTGCACGGTATCTATGGCCGTCAGGTCTGCGCCCAGGGTAGACGCAATTTCCCGGGCGATCTTCTTGGTATTGCCCCGGGATTGGGAATAATAGACTACCAATGTTTTTGCCATTTTCGTTCTCCTTACAGGTTTTGCAGATCGTCGTTGATCTGTGCGGGGGTCAGGTGGTTCTCCTCCAGTACCGTCTGCACATCGTAGCGATCCAAAAATTCTTTTTGCAGGCCGTAGCACAGCACCTTGGTGTCTGTGCCGCCGTAGTAGGCTGCGATCTTTTGACCAAAGCCGCCGTCCAGCACGCCGTCCTCCAGGGTGACCACTGCCTTGTGGGTCTTGCCCAGCTGCGCCAGCAGCTCTTTATCCAGCCCGGTGATATAGTAGGGGTTGATGAGTGTGGGTCGCACGCCGGTGCGTTTTTCATATTCCGCAGCCGCCTGCCGGGCCAGGGGATAAAAGCTGCCCAGGCCGATAAACGCCACATCGCTGCCCGCTTGGGTCACTTCATAGGTGTTCAGCTTGCCAAAGTCCTTGGTGACCGCCTTGCCGTCGGAGAGCACGCCGCAGGCCGGTACGCGAATGGCTACCGGGTGCTCCCGCTGGGTCATGCTCCAGCGCAGCATGGCAAAATACTCCTCCTTGGTGGTGGGCGCCAGGTACACCAGGTTGGGAATGTTAGAGATCATGGGAATGTCAAAGATACCCAGGTGGGTCACATCGTTCAGACCGTACACAGAGGCGGCGAACACCAGCAGGGTGGCCGGGTTGTTGTTGATGCACAGGTCCTGGCTCAGCTGGTCATAGGTGCGCTGCAAAAAGGTGCTGTACACGCCGTACACCGGCTTGGCGCCACCGGCAGCCAGTCCGCTGGCCAGCGCCACGGCGGTCTCCTCGGCAATGCCCACATCAACGAACTGCTTGCCTGCCTGCTTGCGCAGGTCTTCTGTAAAGCCGAATACGGTGGGGGTGCCGGAGGTGATGGCCACCACCTTGGGGTCCTTTTGCATTTGGTCCAGCAGGTAGGCGGCGGTCAGGTCGCCGTAGTCCTCGCCCTCAAAGTGCACCGTGCTCTCGCCGGTTGCCGGGTCAAAGGGCATACACCAGTGCCAGTTCTCCTTGTAGGTCTCTGCCGGGGCGTAGCCCTTGCCCTTTTCGGTGACAATGTGCACCACCACCGGGTGGTCGCTGTCCTTCACCCTGTTAAAGGTCTCGATCAGTGCGTCTGCGTTGTTGCCCTCCGGCTGGAACACATAATCCAGCCCCATAGAGCGGAACAGGTTGCACTCTGCCTTGCCGCCGCTTTGGCGCAGCAGCTCCAAATTTTTATAAATACCGCCGTGGTTCTCTGCAATGGACATACCGTTGTCGTTGACCACGATGATCAGGTTGCTGTTCATCTCACCGGCCAGGTCCAGCCCCTCCAGCGCCTCGCCGCCGGACAGCGAGCCGTCGCCGATAACGGCCACCACATTGTGGTGCTCGCCCTTGGCGTCCCGGGCCTTTGCCAAGCCGCAGGCCAGGCTGACGGAGGTGGAGGTGTGACCCAGGGTAAAGGGGTCGTGGGCGCTCTCCTGGGGCGCGCTGTACCCGGTGATATCGTCATACCGGGCCGGGTCTAAAAAGCCGTAGCTGCGCCCGGTAAGCATTTTGTGGGGATAGGTCTGGTGAGACACATCAAAGACAAACCGATCCTTGGGGGAGTCAAACACCGTGTGCAGGGCAATGGTGGCCTCCACCAGTCCCAGGTTGGGGCCGCAGTGGCCGCCGTGACGGCTGAGTTTTTCGATCAGCGCGGCGCGCATTTCTGCCGCCAGGGCTGTGCGCTCTGCGCTGTTTAAGGCTTTTACATCGGCAGGGCCGTTGATCTTTTCCAAATACATCTTAAGTTTCCTCCTTTTGTTAATCCCAGGTGAGCTTGCCGGTTTTTACCGCCACTTGGTAGCGAGAGATCTTGTACTCCAATTTGTCCAGCATACGCTGGGTGTCCGCCATTTGGGCCTCCAGCGCGTCCTTTTGGTCCAGCAGCAGCTGCAGCCGGGCGGGAATGGTGCTGTCGCCCTGCATATAGAGCTGCACATACTCGATCATCACCTCTACCGGCAGGCCGGCGCTGCGCATACAAATGGCCAGTTCTACCCAGCTGAGATCGTCCGCTTGATAGTCCCGAATACCGCCGCCGGTGCGGTGCACCTGGGGGATCATACCCACCCGCTCATAGTAGCGCAGGGTGTCCTGGGAAATGTTGTACTTTTCGCTGACCTCTTTAATGGTCATAGGCTCACCTCGTTTCAAGGGTAGTATATACCCTGGAGTTGACTCTAAGTCAAGACTTTTTTGAAAATTTTTTATTTTCCGTAAAAAAAGCAGCCGATTTTTATCGACTGCTTTATGTTTGGATTTACTTGATGATCAGCTGCCGGTGGTCCGCCGGAGTCAGGCGAATATCCGGCGCAAAGGGGGTGTCGCCCCGGTTCTCTACCTGCACGGTCACAGTGTCGGCGGCGCAGGTGACGGTAAAGACCGCGTCCACGCAGTGGCCGTCCCGGTAGGCAAAGGTGTGGCCGTCGTCGTCAAAGTAGCGGCTTTGGAAGGTGCCGTCGGCAATGGGATAGACGGTGAACTGCACCCGACTGGGCTTTTGGAACCCGGTAGGCCCAATGTCCAGGGGGAATACGCAGCCGCCACGCACAAAATAGGGTACGGTGCCGGTGGCGGGAATGTGCAGCGGCACGGTCTGCCCGCCGGTGTAGCACCGGTCGTCCTTGTACCAGATCTCGCCGGACGGCAAATGGACTTCTATATTCTCCACGCCCTGATCCAGCACGCAGGCTGCCAGCAGGTCGCGCCCCAGCAAAAAGGCCGGATCGTCCGGATCGATCTGCGGGTCATCATAGTAGAGGCACAGGGGCGCCTGCAAGGGCAGTTCCTCCTGCACACTGCGGTAGGCGGTGCTGTAATAATAGGGCAGCAGGGCCTTGCGCTGGTCAAACAGGGCGTGCACGCTGTCCATCACCTCCGGGTAACTCCAAGGCATGGTGGCGGAGCCGTCCGCATTCCAGGAATGAATGGTAAAGCGCGGCTCAAAGACCCCGTGCTGGATCCAGCGCAGCAGCAACTCCCGGGAGGGCATTTCCCCGGAAAAGCCGCCCAGATCGTGGCCGTAAAAGTAGAAGCCGGACAGGCTCAGGGTCATACCCACATAGTGGCAGTAGCGCAGATCGTGGAAGGAGGTGTAGTTGTCGCCGCTCCAGGTCTGGGCCAGCCGCCGCAGACCGATACCGGCACTGCGGGTGGAAAGGAACGGCCGCTCTGCCGGTCGCATTTCCGTTTGCGCCCGGTAAGAACTGAGCACCATCAAGTAGGTGAGCGCCGGGCGAATGTGGGCAGCCGGGGCCGCCTTGCCGCCAAAGCCCACCGCCACGGTGGTGGGATCCTGAATGTCAAATTCGTTATTGTCGTTCCAGGTGGCGTCAATGCCGTTTTGCAGCAGCTTTTCCGTCACCTGATCGTGCCAAAAGGCAAAGGCCCCGGGGTTGGTAAAGTCCAGGTAGCTGCCCAGACCGTCCCAAAACTGGGTAACATAGGGGCTGCCGTCTGCGTTCTTGACAAACAGGCCCTTGGCCGCCAGATCGTCGTACATTGGGTGGGTGGTCAGGAACGCCGGCTTGATGTTGGGGATCAGGTGCACCCCGGCGGCGTTAAATTTGCCGATAAAACGGGCCGGGTCCGGGAATTTCTCCGTGTTCCAGTGGAACACGCAGCGTTGATTGCCGATGGCGGTATAGCCGGAGGACAGGTAAAACCCGCTGCAATTCAGATCCAGCGCCTGTACTTTGGCAAGGAACGCGTCCATCTTCTCCTCCGACTTGGGGGCGTCCGTATAAGCCATGGTGCTGGCGCAGTAGTCAAAGCTCCACTTGGGGGGCAGCGGCTGGCGGCCCACCGTGCGGCAAAACTGCTGCAAGATCTCTAACTTGCTGCCAAAGAACACATAGTACACCAGGCAGTCCTCGGCGGAGCGGTAATACTTAAACGGCGGGTAGTAGTTGTTGATCTCTCGCCCCAGGTCCATCTCGCCGGGGGCAGTGGTGTCGTAGAAAATACCGTAGCAGCCCGCGCTGTTTTGGCAGATATAAAAGGGCGTGTGCTTGTAGAGCGGGTCGGTCATGGCGGCGTCAAAGCCCATGCTGTCCGCCGCGTCTATGCGAAAGCGCCGCCCGGCTTTATTTACGCTGCCGCCTTTGTCGCCCAGGCCGTAGATCCGCTCGTCCCGCTCCCGGGTGATGTAGTGGGTGGCGCCGGTGCCGAACTCTTTGTCCAGATTATAGGCCAGCGGCCCCCGGTCTGCAAAGAGCACCCGGTCGCCGATCTTGTAGGTGAGCAGCAGATTGTGCGGGTCCAGCTCTGCCGTTACCCCGCAGGGCAGGGCAAAGGCGGTGCCGCTCTCTGTTTCCGTGACTGCGGGCGCTGCCGGTTGGAACCCGGCGGTGCTCAGCCGCGCTCTGCCCTCCGGGCCGATAGGCGTATTGTCCGGGTCAATATTAAAGGTGGGCAGCAGGTCGTCTGCGTTTTGATAGAGCGCCACCCGCAGGCAGCTGCCGGAGAGAAAGTCCAGCTGCGCCTGCCAGCCGTCGGCAGTGTAAGTGCGTGCGGTGGGCGTGGCGGCGGTTTGGGTAAAGTTGTGGTCGAATTTCATTTATACCGGTCCTTTGTTATGGAGTGTTTCTTTGATCAGTCGGCCGTCCGGAAAGGGCGCCATACGGCTGGGGTCGCCAAAGCGCATCACCTTGGCGGCGCCTGCTTTCCAGCGGGGCAGGGCGTTGCAGTTGGGATTGCCGCACTTGGCAAAGTTGGCAAAGGCCGCCACCATTTGGCGCGAGATCTCCCGGTCCGTATCGGTAAAGGGGCGCCAGTTGTTTTGCAGGGTGCCAAAGGCATAGAGCAGGTCCGCCGAGTGCCAGGCGCCGTAGCTGTCGCCGGGCAGGTCCCGGTCAAAGCAGTAGGCGTAGCAGGGGCTGCCCTTGTCGTCATGGACCCAGCGGCGGATCAGGCCGGACACAATGGCCGGGATCATATCCGCGTTGGTCATGCCCAGGATCTTTGGCATTTTGGGTATGGTGCGCATATTGAATGTGGCTTTGGTCAGCAGCTTGCCGTCAAACACCGGGAAGGTGTAGAGCATACTGAGTTTGTCGCTTTTGCAGGCGTCCAGCCAGGCGTAATACAGGGTGCGGGCGTCTGTTTGGCGCAGGGCGGCCATATCCGCTGCCCCGGCGTTCTTACAAATTTGGTCCCAGAACTTGCCCACCTTTTCAATGGACTGGGGGCGTGCGGCTGCCCGTTGCAGCCCCGGCCCGCTCATCATGATCGCGCCCTGATACCAGTCCCGGCACAGGGGGGAGGAGATGAGAATATCCACGCTCATCGCCCCGGCGCTTTGCCCCAGCAGGGTCACCCGGTGGGGGTCGCCGCCCAGGGCGGCAATGTTGCGGCGCACCCAGCGGATCGCCTCCAGCTGGTCGTACAGCCCGTAGTTGCCGCAGGTGCCGTCCGCCTCTTTCAGCTGCGGGTGGGCGCAAAAGCCGTAGGGCCCCAGCCGATAATTCATGGCCACGAAAATCACGCCCTTTTTGGCGTAAGCGGTGCCGCTGATGTGGCGCTCGTCGGTAGAGCCGCCGGTAAAGCTGCCACCGTGAATGTAAATAAGCACCGGGCAGTCCTTGGCGTCTTTAGGTGCCCAAATGTTCAGGTACTGGCAGTCCTCGCTGTATGTAAAATGGCAGCCTACCCGGAACTCCTTGCTGTAAAAAGGATTGACCTTGGTGTCCTCGTCAAAGCCCCGGTGCTGGTAGCAGCAGGCGCCAAAGTGCGTGGCGTCATACACGCCCTCCCAGCGCTCCACCGGTTGGGGATATTCCCAGCGCCGGGCGGTGGCGTAGCGAATGCCCCGGTACTCCAGGTGGTCCTCCAGCTCCAGCCCTTGCAGATCGCCGCAGGGTGTGGTGCGGGTAATGGTTTGCATATCAATTCCCCCTTATATCTATTCATTCTCATTATATCGAACTGCCCCTGCAAAATCAATTCTCTACGGAAAAATTTTGCACCCCGGGCGAAAAAAGGGACGGTGGCTTGCAATGGCCTTGGGTTTATGATAAAGTGAACTTACTGTGCGCGGCACAGATAAAGGAGAAACGATATGAAGTTTTTGCATTTGTCCGATCTGCACCTGGGCAAGCGGGTGCACGGCTTTTCCATGCTGGAGGACCAGGCGTATATTTTGCAGCAGATCATTGACTGCATTGCGGCGGAGCAGCCGGACGGTGTGCTGATTTGCGGGGATATTTATGACAAGGCGGTGCCGTCGGCGGAGGCGGTGGCTTTGTGCGACGATTTCTTTTATCATTTAGCGCAGCTAAAGGTGCCGGTGTTTGCCATCAGCGGAAACCACGACTCCCCGGAGCGGCTGGCCTTTGGCAGTCGGCTTATGGACGGCAGCGGGGTGCATTTTTCGCCGGTGTATGACGGGCGGGTGCAGCCCTTTGTGCTGGAAGATGCATGGGGCGAAGTGGGCATTTATATGCTGCCCTTTGTGAAACCCGCTCATGTGCGCCGCTACTTCCCGGAGACGGAGATCGACAGCTATACGGACGCCCTGTCCGCCGCCGTGGGCGCTATGCAGGTGGATACTGCCCGGCGCAATGTGCTGCTGACGCACCAGTTCGTTACCGGCGCGGCCACCTCGGACTCGGAGGAGCTGTCCGTAGGCGGTACGGACAATGTGGACGGCAGTGTGTTTGACCCCTTTGACTATGTGGCGCTGGGGCATATCCACCGGCCACAGAATATGGGCAGCCCCCGGCTGCGGTACTGCGGCTCGCCGCTGAAATATTCCTTTTCAGAGGCGGGGCACCAAAAGAGCGTGACCGTGGTGGAACTGGGAGCAAAGGGCGACTTGCAAGTGCGCACGGTGCCGCTGCACCCCCGCCGAGACCTAACGCAGCTGCGGGGCAGCTATATGGAGCTGACCGCTCGGGACTATTATGCCAATGGGGATTTTCAGGAGAATTACCTGCATATCACGCTGACGGACGAGCAGGATGTGCCGGACGCTATGGGGCGCCTGCGCAGCATTTATCCTTACCTAATGCTGCTGGATTACGACAACGCCCGCACCCGCGCCCTGGGGCAAGTCAGTGCCGGTGCTGTGGCAGAAAAGCAGTCGCCGTTTGATGTGTTTGCAGCGTTTTACCGCCGCCAAAACGGCACGGAGCTGACGGAAGAACAGGCTGCCTTTTTGCGCAGCCAGATGGAAAGCGTGTGGGAGGAGGAAGCATGAGACCGTTAAAACTCACTTTGTCCGCCTTTGGCCCTTATGCCCGGGAGCAGGTGCTGGATTTTTCCAAGCTGGGCACCGGCGGCGTGTATTTGATCACCGGCGATACCGGCGCCGGTAAGACCACCATTTTTGACGGCATTATTTTTGCCCTGTACGGCAAGGCCAGCGGCAAAAATCGGGACCCGTCCACCCTGCGATCTAAGTACGCAGCGCCGGAGACCCCCACCTTTGCAGAGTTGACTTTTGCCTATGACCGGGCGGTGTACACTGTGCGCCGCAGCCCGGAATACCGGCGACCCAAGACCCGGGGCGAGGGTATGACCACCCAGCACGCTATGGCGGAGCTGATCTGCCCGGACGGCCGGGTGATCGCCAAGCAGGCGGAAGTGGACAGCGAAATCACCGCCCTGCTGGGGCTGGATCGTGACCAGTTTTGCCAGATCGCCATGCTGGCGCAAGGGGACTTTTTGCGCCTACTGCTGGCCAGCACAGAGGAGCGCAGCCGTATATTCCAAAAGCTGTTTGACACCGGGCGGTATGCCTGCTTGCAGGAGAAGCTGCGCCAGTCTGCCTTGGAGGTGAAGCGCGCCTATGACGCCGGGCAGGAAAAATTGCGCCAGTACGGCGAGGGCGTGCGCTGCCCGGAGGACTCTCTGCTCTTTGCCAAGGCCCGGCAGCTGCAACAGGGCCGGTTGCCTTTTGGCGAAAGCCGAGAGCTGCTGGAACAGCTGATCCAATTAGACACAGCCGCCGCTGTGGAGAACAACCGCCAAGCGGCGGAAATACAAGAGAAAATGCAAGCCGTCCAGGCAGCGTTGACAGCTGCTCAGCGCCGTTTGCAACTGGAGCGGCAGCTGCAAGATCTGACCCGGCAGCAGGCGGAACTGACTCCCAGGCAAGCGGCGGCAGCGGACAGATTGCAGCAGTGCGCCGCCCGGGCGGCGGAGACGGAACAGCTCACCGCCCGCCTGGCTTTGCTGCAAGCCCAGCTGCCCAAGTACGACCGACTGACTCGGGCGCAGCAGACCTTGGCAGAGGTGCGGCAGCAGGCAGAGCGGCAGGCAGCGGCATACACGGCAGCCGGTGAGGCTGCGGAAAAAGCTCGGGCAGAGCAAACCCGCTTAGAACAGCGGCGGCAGGAACTACAAGGGGCAGCCGCCGGGTTGGAGCAGGCCAAGGCGGCCTGTACGCAGGCCCGGCAACAGGCAGAGGCGCTGACCGCTTTAGAGCAGCAGCGGGCTGCACTGCAAACCACGGAGAATATCTATCGCCGTGCTGCCGCCGATTACCAAGCAGCGGCGGAGAACGCCCAGCGCTTGGAGCAGGACTATCAACGCCTGAACCGGGCGTTCCTGGACAGCCAGGCCGGTGTGTTGGCGGCAAATTTGCAGCCGGGGGCGCCTTGCCCGGTGTGCGGCGCCACGGACCACCCTCACCCGGCGGCTTTGCCCACACAGGCGCCTACTCAGTCCCAGTTGGAGGCAGCCCAGCAGGCGGCTCGATCCGCTATGGCAAAGGCCACCACTGCCAGCCGGTCCGCCAGTGGCGCAAAGGGGCAGTACCTGGAACAGCAGCGGGCGTTTGCCGCCGGGTGGCGAGCGCTGCTTGGGGATCTGCCGGAGGATCCGCAACCGGTGCTGGCAGACGCGCTGGCACAGGCACAGACGGCTTGTACCGGGGCGGAAGCGAATATGCAGACCGCTCAGGCAGCTGCCCGGGAGGCGGCGCAGGTGGAGCAGACTTTGCCCCAGGTCACCGCACGCGCCACAGAGCGCGCCCGGCAGCAAACGGAATTGCAACTTCAGGTGCAGCAGCTGCAACAAGAGGTCAAGCAGCAGCAAAGCCGGTGCAGCGAACTGGCGGCAGAGCTGCCTTTTGCCACCCAGTCGGCAGCGGAAACGGAGCAGCGCCGCTTAACGGAAAAGCGCAATGCCCTGGAGCAAGCGCACCAAAAAGCGCAAGCTGCCGTGGCGGAACTGGACAAACAGGCGGCAGCTTTGGCAGCCACTTTGCAGCAGACCCGGCAGCAGCTGGAGAGCTGCCCGGTAGCGGACCCGGCGGCACTGCGCGCCCAGCGGGCCCGGTTGCAGACCCGACTGCATACACTGACCGATCAGGGCAAGGCGCTGGCCGTGCGGCTCCAGACCAATCAAACGGTGCTGGACCAAATGCAGCGCACGGCGGCAGAGATGGCGGCGGCAGAGCACCGCTACGGCTGGATAAAAGCCTTGGCAGATACCGCCACCGGCAACTTGACCGGTAAGGAAAAGGTCACCCTGGAGACCTATGTGCAAATGCAGGACCTGGACGCGGTGCTGGCCTGTGCCAACACCCGGTTTATGGTCATGTCCGGCGGGCAGTACGAGCTGGTGCGCCGCCAAACGGCAGAGAATAACCGCAGCCAGTCCGGGCTGGATCTGGATGTGATCGACCATTATAACGGCACCACCCGCAGCGTAAAGAGCCTGTCCGGCGGCGAGTCCTTTAAGGCTTCTTTGTCGCTGGCTTTGGGGCTGTCGGATCGGGTGCAGAGCACCGCCGGCGGCGTGCGGCTGGACGCAATGTTTGTGGACGAGGGCTTTGGCTCTTTGGACGAGGAGTCCATCCATCAGGCACTGCACGCCTTGACGGACCTGGCCCGCAGCGACCGTCTGGTGGGTATTATCTCCCATGTAGCGGACCTGCGCGCGGCCATTGACCGGCAGATCCTGGTCACCAAGGCTCCCACCGGCGGCAGCCATGCCACTATCCTATAACTGCATACACATACAAAACACCCCCGCACGGCGTGCTGCTGTGCAGGGGTGTTCTTTGTTTTTTTGGTTATTGTTTGGCGGCTTCCGCAATGCAGCGCATGGCGTTCAGGCTGCGGGGATAGCCGATGTAAGGCAGGCACTGGAGCACTACCTTGGTCAGAAATGCGGCGCCGTTGCCCATATTCATATTGCCCTTGGCGTGGGCGGTCAGCTGGGGCTCGCAGCCCCCTTGGGCAGAGAGAAAGCAGAAGGTGATCATCTCCCGCTGAGCCAGGTCCAGCCCGGTGCGGGTGTAGTAATCGCCAAAGCAGTTGGCTGCCAGGTAGCGGTTGACGGTGCCGGCTTTCCACGTCTCGTTCATGTGGTCACCGAAGATCTCCACTTGGGCGGCAATGCCCTTTTCCAGCCGGTCGTCCATGGTGGTGGTCGCCTGGCCGGGCAGGGGCAGTTCAATGCCTGCGGCGGTCAGTGCGTCGTTGGTGGCGTGCAGGAACGGCAGTGCACGGCCATAGCCCAGGTAGTCGGTGGCCTGGTACACCATCTCCTTGACAGCCACCGGGTCAAGCCCCTCTTCCAGCGCCTGGGGCAGCACCTCTTTGTAGGCGTCTACACTGCCGCTGCCGGTGAGAGTGGCCAAGATCGCCAGCCAGCGGGTGACGGGCTCCAGCGTGCTGTCCGGTTCGTTTTTTACTTCTTCAAAAAATGCGCCCAGTTGCTGGGCATATTCCGGGTCTGTGTTTTGCAAACTCATTTTTCTGCCTCCAGTGCGTTATAATCCGCGTCGCTCACCGGCTCGCACCACTCGTTCGTGGCGTTCTCGCCGGGCACCTCCATAGCAATGTGGGAGAACCAGCTGTCGCGCTTGGCGCCGTGCCAGTGCTTTACCTCCGGCGGAATGGTAATGACCATACCCTCGTGCAGCGCCACCGGGGCCTTGCCCCATTCCTGGTACCAGCCCTCACCGGCGGTGCAGATCAGCAGCTGACCGCCGCCTTTTGTGGCGTGGTGAATGTGCCAGTTGTTGCGGCACCCCGGCTCAAAGGTCACATTGGACAAATGCAGCGCCGTGGCCTTGGGATCGGTCAGGGGATTGAGATAAGAGTTGCCCACAAAGTATTGGGCATAAGCCGTGTTGGCGGCGCCTTTGCCAAATGCGTTGGCACCGGCGAAGGCTTCTTCCGTTGCGTATTTCATAGATAAAACCTCCTTATTTTGCGGCCTTTGGCCGCCTTTGTCTTTATCATAGCACTTTGAGTTTACTCCAAGTCAAGAGGTTCGGTAAAATTTTTTCGATTTTTTGCTACCGCTTGACAGCGGGCGGCAGCTATGCTACAATACGGGACGAAAATTCGGTTGTGGATTTTTCCGGAGTTGCTCATCTTTTTGCCACACACTCTACGGGGTGCGTGGCTTTTTTATACCTGCAAGCAGAAAGGAAAACAGATGGACGAACAGTTTATGCGCAAAAAGGCGGTGCTGCCGCTGATCACCTCTATGGCGCTGCCCATGGTGCTCTCCATGCTGGTGAACGCCCTTTATAATATTGTAGACAGCTACTTTGTGGCCCGCATTAGCGAGGACGCCATGACGGCGCTGTCGCTGGTGTATCCCTTGCAAAATCTGGTCAACGCCATTGCCATCGGTTTTGGCGTGGGGATCAGTGCGGTGATCGCGTTGTATTTGGGTGCCGGCAAGCAGCAGCGGGCGGATCAGGCGGCCACCCAGGGTATGCTGTGGGCGCTGGTACACGGGGTGGTGCTCACCGGCGTGTGCATTGCCATCATTCCGCTGTTTTTGCAAGCGTTTACCAAGGACAGGGCGGTGATCGACCTGGGGGTGCGCTACGGGCGCATTGTGTTTGGCTTCTCCATTATCATCAATGCGGACTTGGCCTTTGAAAAGATCTTCCAGGCAGTAGGTCGTATGAAAGTGACCATGGTTGGCCTGGGGCTGGGGTGCCTGGCCAATATTATTTTGGACCCACTGTTGATCTTCGGCCTGGGGCCGTTCCCCCAAATGGGCATTGACGGCGCAGCGCTGGCTACCGGGCTGGGCCAGGTGCTCACCCTGGTGATCTACCTGCTGTTCTACTATTTGCGCCCTATTTCCGTTAAGATCCGCTTGCAGCACCTGCGGCCGTCCCGGCACCTGGTGGGGCGGCTTTATGCCATCGGCATTCCGGCGGCGCTAAACTTGGCGCTGCCCTCGGTGCTGATCTCTGCACTGAACGCCATTTTGGCCGCGTTCTCCCAGACCTATGTGCTGATTTTAGGCGCGTATTATAAATTGCAAACTTTTCTGTATCTGCCGGCCAACGGCATTGTGCAGGGTATGCGCCCGGTGATCGGGTTCAATTACGGCGCCAAGGAATATGGGCGGGTCAAGCAGATCTTCCGCACCGTCTTGGTCATGACTGCCGCCATTATGGTGGTGGGCACCGTGCTGTGCCTGGTGATCCCCGGTCAGCTGATCGGTCTGTTTACCGAGAACGCAGCCACCGTGGCTGCCGGTAAAACGGCGCTGCGGATCATCAGCGGCGGGTTCATTGTGTCTGCTGTGTCGGTGACTGCCTCCGGTGCGCTGGAGGGACTGGGCAAAGGCACGCCGTCATTGGTGATCTCCCTTTGCCGGTATTTGGTGATCATCGTCCCGGTGGCTTTCCTGCTAAGCCGGGTGCTGGGCGCCGCCGGTGTGTGGCACGCCTTTTGGATCGCCGAGTTGCTCACCGCCGGTATCGCCCTGGCGGTGTACCGCAAAGCCGTGCAGATCAAAGCCTGATTATAGAAGAACAGAACAAAGCCGCACAGATCATTCTGTGCGGCTTCTTTTGTATCTATTTGCTTTTATGCGGTCTCTACGCTGTCCAGGAAACGCAGGAACTGGGCCTTACCGGCATCGTTGCGGTCAAACACGCCGCACTGCTCCAAAATAGCGGCAAAGACTTTGCCCACTTCTTGTTGCAGAATGTCCATACAATTTTCGGCGGTCAATGTGTTCTTGGCGGCGATCTCCATTGCCCAGTCCTTGTGCTTGGCAATGCGTTCGTCAGCAGCAATATCTGTGCCGCTGAGCAGTGCGTCTCGCAGCAGCTCCAACTCGGTCTTTAACCGGGCAGGCAGCACCGCCAGACCCATCACCTCGATCAGGCCGATATTCTCTTTCTTAATATGATGGTACTCCGGGTGGGGGTGGTACAGGCCGTCCGGGCACTCCGGGGTGGTGATGTTGTTGCGCAGCACCAGGTCCAGCTCATATTTGCCGTCCTTGAACCGGGCGATAGGGGTAATGGTATTGTGGGGCGTACCCTCGGTCTCCGCATAGATAAAGGCCTCCGGGTCCGTATAGCCGCGCCAGGCTTGCAGCACTTTGTCTGCCAGGTCGCAAATGCGCGCCGATTCGTCCCCGCGCAGGCGCAGTACGGACATAGGCCACTTGACGATCCCGGCCTCAATATCTTCATATCCGGCAAAGGCGTAGGGGGTCTCTACCGGTGCCTTGGTCATAGCAAAGGTATAGTGCCCGCCCTGGAAGTGCTCGTGGGTAAGAATGGAGCCGCCCACGATGGGCAGGTCCGCGTTGGAGCCTACAAAATAATGGGGGAACTTCTCTACAAAATCAAACAGCTTTTGGAACGCACTGCGGTCGATCTTCATAGGCGTGTGCCGGCCGTTAAAGACAATGCAGTGCTCGTTGTAGTAGCCGTAGGGCGAATACTGCAAAAACCATTGACCGCCGCCCATTTCCAGGGGAATGATCCGGTGATTTTGTCGTGCCGGGTGATTGACCCGCCCGGCGTAGCCCTCGTTCTCCTTGCACAGCTGGCACTTGGGGTAAGCGCTCTGCTTCATTTGCAGGGCGGCCGCAATGGCCTTGGGGTCCTTCTCCGGCTTGGACAGATTGATGGTCATATCCATATCGCCGTAAGGGGTGGGGGTGATCCACTTGGCGTCCTTGGCCAGGCGGTCCGCGCGAATGTAATTGGTGGTCTTGCTAAAGGCGTAGTAGTCGTCTGTGGCTGCCTTGGGGCTGTCTGCGTACAGATCCCAAAACCGGCGGATCACCGCAGAGGGCCGCGGGGTCAGCAGACCCATCAGCTTGGTGTCAAACAGATCTCGATACACCACAGAGTCCTGGCACAGCCCGTTGGCGCAGGCGTAGTCCAGCAGGGTATCTAAAATTTCCGTCAGTGCCGGTTGGCCGGTAACGGTGCGTTCCTCGTATGCGTCCAGCCCCAGCGCCGCCAGCAATTCGTTGACGGCCCAGGTGCGGTCCGCCTCTTCGATCAGGCCGGTGCGCACGCCGTACTCTGCCAGCGCTGTGATCCCCTCAAATACATCCATGGTTCTACCTTCGCTTTCTGCCCTAACAGCGGGATTTTTTGGAGTTCTTATTTTACCACATTTTGCCCCGGGTGGCAACCGATTTGCACAAAAAAGACCGGAATTCGGATCCGTAGTCCGTTTTCCCTGAGCACCCAAACAGGCGCCGCTGCATAGTATGCAGAGAAAAGGAGAGATGGTATGTTTAGTTATATAAAAAAATTGCAGTACCCCATCAACATTAAGAACCCGGACCCCCGCGCCGCGTCCATCATTATCAGCCAGTACGGCGGCCCGGACGGGGAGTTGGGTGCCAGCCTGCGCTATTTGTCCCAGCGGTATTCCATGCCGTACCCGGAGCTGAAAGGTTTGCTTACGGACATCGGTGTGGAGGAACTGGGGCACCTGGAAATGATCGGCGCCATGGTGCACCAGCTGACCCGCAACTTGACGGAAAAGCAAATTGAGGAGAACCCGGGCTTTGCCGCCTACTTTGTGGACCATACCGCCGGTGTGTATCCCACCTCTGCCAGCGGCTCCCCCTGGAACGCGGCGGGGATCGGCGTAAAGGGCGATACCATTGCCGACCTGAACGAGGACCTGGCGGCGGAGCAAAAGGCGCGGGTCACCTATGACAACATTCTGCGCCTGGTAGACGATCCGGATATTATCGAGCCTATCAAGTTCCTGCGGGAGCGGGAGATCGTCCATTACCAGCGCTTTGGCGAGGGCCTGCGGGTCGCTACCGACAAGCTGAACAGCAAAAACTACTATATGACCAACCCGTCGTTTGACAAATAGACCGAAAAAAATACCCCGGTACAAAGTCGCTTTGACTTTGCGCCGGGGCGCTTTTTTATTTGGTTGTAAGAGCGGTGAGCAGGGCGCGGCAGCCGGTGGCAATATCTTGGTAGGCGCGGGCAAAATCCCGGCTGTACCAGGGGTCGGCCACATCGCCGCCGTGGGCATAGTCCAGCAGCTTTTTGATCTTATGCTGGGGGTCGCCGCCCAGCATACGGTGCAGATTGCGTACATTGTTGCCGTCCATGGCCAGCAGCAGATCGTAGTGGTCATAATCGGCGGCAGTCAGCTGCCGGGCGCGCTTGCCGTCACAGGACAAGCCGTGGGCGGCCAGCTCTGCCTGGGCCGGCGGGTACACCGGATTGCCCACGCCGTGCCAAATCTCTTCTCGGCTGGTGGCAGCGGACGCGATCTCAAACTGATCTGCCAGCCCGGCCTGCCGCACCATATCCCGGAAGATAAATTCCGCCATAGGGGAGCGGCAAATGTTGCCGTGGCACACAAACAAAATGCGCACCGGTCGGTTTTTTACGCTCATTCTGCCAGCTTGGCCAAAATGGCGTCTACCGCTTCTGCGGTGGGTGCAGTCTCAGAGAAACTCTTATCCCGGGCGGTCAGCTCCACCACGCCGTTTTTCAGGTTCCGGGGGCTGACGATCACCCGCAGGGGCACGCCCAGCAGGTCTGCGTCAGAGAACATGACCCCGGCGCTGACAGAGCGGTCGTCGTAGATCACCTCTACGCCTTTTGCCTGCAAGGTGTTGTACAGATCGTCCGCAAAGGCGCGCACTTCCTCATTATCTGCACGCACGGCGCACAGGTGCACCTGCCAGGGGGCAATGGCCTTGGGCCAAATGGGGCCGTAATCATCGTGGTGCGCCTCGCACACGGCGGCGGCCAGTCGACCAACGCCAATGCCGTAGCAGCCCATGATCGGCACCCGGCTCTTGCCGTCCCGGTCCGTATAAGTCATACCCATCGGCTCGGTGTACTTCTTGCCCAGCTGGAAGATGTTGCCCACCTCAATGCCCCGGGAAATATGAATGCTCTTTTTGCCGCAGCAGGGGCAAATGCCGCCCTCGATCACCTTGGCAAAATCGTGGTACTCCGCACCGGGCACATCCCGCTGCATATCCACGCCGGTATAGTGATAATCCGTCTCGTTGGCACCGGCGCACAGGTTGTTGCGCCCCTCCAAAGAGCGGTCGTACAGCACGGTAAAGTCGCCGTTCAGGTTGGCCGGGCCGATAAAGCCGGCATGCAGGCCGCATTCCTCGGTGATCACCGCCGGGTGGATCTCCTCACCCAGGAAGTTGGTGAGCTTGGTCTCGTTCACTTCCAGGTCGCCCCGCAGGAACAGCACCACATACTTGTCCTCATTATTGGTCTGGTACACCACGGCCTTGGCACTATCCTTGGGGTCGGCGTGCAGATAGGTGCATACCTCCTCAATGGTGTGCATATCCGGGGTGTGTACCTTGGTCAGCGGCTGGGAGGGGGCGTTCTCCACCGGCTCCAGGATCGACTCGGCCGCCTCCATATTGGCCTTGTAGCCGCAGTCGTCGCACAGCACGATAGAGTCCTCGCCAATGGGAGTCAGCAGCATAAACTCGTGGGACACGCTGCCGCCCATCATACCGGAGTCGGAGGCAACGGAGATCACCTCCGGCACACCGGCGCGGGCAAAAATGCGCTCATAAGCCTTGTGGCACTTTTCGTAATAATCGTCCAGGTCCTCCTGGCTGGTGTGGAAGGAGTAGGCGTCCTTCATGGTGAACTCACGCACACGGATCAGCCCGGCTCTGGGTCGCGCCTCGTCCCGGAACTTGGTCTGAATTTGATAGATCATAAAAGGATACTTGGTGTAAGTACCGGCATACTCCCGCACCAGCTGCACCGCAGCCTCCTCGTGGGTCATACCCAGCACCATATCGGCGCCGTTGCGGTCCGTAAAGCGCAGCAGTTCCTTGCCGATGCTCTCATACCGGCCGGACTCTGCCCACAGAGAGGCGGGCATGACCACCGGGAACTGCACTTCCTGGCCGTCCAGTGCGTCCATCTCTTCCCGCATGATTTGCTCCAGCTTCTTGAGCACCCGCTTTAAGGGCGGGTAAGAGGAGTAAATGCCGTTGGCCACATACTTGATGTAGCCGCCGCGCACCATCAGGGCGTGGCTGTCCACCTGGCAGTCTGCCGGGCGCTCCTTGAAGCGATCGCCAACTAAGTGTTCCAGTTTCATACAAAAAACCTCCAAAAAATAAAGCCCTAAGCCGATCTGTGCGATCGGTTTAGGGCGAATCATTGATCCGTGTTACCACCTAAATTCAGGCCGGGCCTGCACTCTGCGCGCTCTGTAACGGGAGCTCCCGGTGCGCCTTAATAGCCTTTGCGTTCGGCGCACAGCTCAAAGATGGGTTCCTCCGCCGCCTGCCCAGGCTTGCACCGACCGCCTGTTCTCTCTGCACAGGGTGGGGGAGTACTGTTTCTCGTCCTTGCTGTTACCTTGGTATCATAGCAAATCGGGGCCAAAAAGTCAAGTGCGCTCCGGGTTTGTCTGCTCTTTTGTCTGCCCGGTGCAGCGGCGGGCCAAGGCGCGCACCGCCGGGTCCAGTCGCGGCTCCAGCCCCATGGCGATCATCAGCGCCGCCACGGTGAGCAGCAGGAAGAACATACTCTGCACATACCAGCCGGGCAGCCCGGCACACAATTTGACGGACAGCTTGTTCAGCCAGCCGTACAAATTGGGCTGGTTGTGAATGGCCATCAGGTACAGAGAATGTACGCCCAGGTAGGCAAGGCCTTTGTTCAGTACAGGCACCCTGCCCAGCGCCAGGCTAAGCCCTAAGATACCGGCGCAGCCCAGCATAGCCGCCGCCAGGCTCAGCAGCGGGCGAGAGGCAGTCAAATAGTGCATATCCTGGGGTGCTGCCTGTGCCAGCAGACCGCAGCCGACGGTCAGCACAGCACCGCCAATGCCGCAGGCGGCAGCTGTTGCCGGTTTGGCGCACCGGTCCTGCAACAAGCGAAACGCCCCTTGCAGCAGGGTGCCGATAAACAGATAAAAGGCCGCTTCCATAGGACGCAGGACCGTCAGCCCCACCATACCTAGCACCCGGTGCACGCCGGACAGGGCGGTAAAGTCCACCGCTTTGCCCACACCGGCTGCCAGCAAAAACAGCCCGGCCAGGAACAGCCCCTGTGCCCAGCGGGGCAGCGGGCTGCCGGTGAGCAGACTGCAAAGCAGCTTGCCCAGAAACAGGGTGCTCAGGAACCACAGCACATTAAATCCGCACCCCACTAAAGCGGCAATGCCGTCCAGTGCCAGTGCCTTGTAGCTGCCGCTGCCTGCAATGCAGGTCGCCGCGCCGCACAGCAGATATATGGCGCTGAACAGAATGTAATAAAACAGCAGCCGGGCGTTCTTCTCCCAAAAGCGGCGGAGAGAAAAACCGTTGCCGTCATTTTGCATGACCAGCCCGGACGCCACAAAGAACAGGGGCATCATATAGCCGCCCAGCGCCGTATGCAAAGGCGAGGCGGGCAGGGTGTGGTACAGGAT
>CAVIFY010000020.1:0-30836 GCA_963642245.1 Bifidobacteriaceae bacterium
GGGGATATCCATACCTTTGACACCTTTATTGAGGGCTACTCCAACAAATTCGCTTACCGTGCGGCCATGGCCGTGGCCAAGGACCCGGGCGGGGTCAGCAGCCAGACCAACTACAACCCGCTGTTTATCTACGGTCCCTCCGGGCTGGGCAAGACCCACCTGCTCAACGCCATTTGGCACGAAATTCAAGACAATTTCCCGGAGAAACGCATTCTTTATGTAAAGGCCGAGAGCTTTGGCAACGAATTTGTGATCGCCTTGCAGCGGCACACCACCGACGACTTCCACGACAAGTACAGAAAGAATATTGATGTGCTGCTGGTGGACGATATTCAGTTTCTGGCCGGGAAAGAGTCCATCACCGAGGAGTTCTTCCATACCTTCTCTGCATTGAAGGACGCCGGCAAGCAGGTGGTGATCACCTCCGACCGGGTGCCCAAGGACATTCCCATGATCACCGACCGACTGAAAACCCGGTTTGAGAGCGGTTTGCTGGCAGACATTAACCCGCCGGAATTTGAGACCCGCTGCGCCGTTATTAAGCGCAAGGCGGAAATGCTGGACTTTGACATTCCCCAGGAAGTGGTGGAGTACATCGCCAAGAATGTAAAGAACAACATTCGCCACCTGGAGAGCGTAACGAAAAAATTGCAGGCCATGCAAAACCTGTTTAACCAAAAGCCCACCATTGCCGGGGCGCAGACGGTGATCAAAGACATTATTGAGGACAGCCAGCCCCTGCCGGTCACCATTCAAAGAGTGGTGGACGAGGTGAGCCGGGTCACCGGTATCTCCGAGGAGGAGATTTACAGCACCAAGCAACAGGCTGCCGTGACCCACGCCCGCAAGATCACCTTTTATGTGATCCGGGAAGTGACCGGTATGAGCTATGTGGCCATCGGCAAGGAGTTCAAAAAGGACCACTCCACCATTATGTACAATGTGAACAGCATTGAAAAGGCCATGAAAAAGGACTCTCGCCTGGCCCGCCAGGTCAACGACATTGTCAACAACATCAACCAACACAAGGATAACCAGTAAGGCAAACGCACCTGCCTTACCGGCCAAAATTTTCAACATTTTTTTCATTTTGCACAAAGAAGATTTACACACCCCTTGTGAAAGACAAAATCTTTCCACATCTTCAACAAATTTTCAAAATCCGGGCGTGGAAGAAAAAGGCGCCGAAAATCCCGCGGTTGACCGCAATTTTGCCGCTTTCCACACTTTCACCGCCCTATACTACTACTACTAAAACCCATACTGTAACAGGAAAGGGAGGGAGCGAATTTTATGAAATTCACCTGCAACGCCAGAGAACTGAATACCGCCTGCAATAATGTAATGCGCGCAGTCAGTACCAAAATGACCGTACCTACCATTGAGGGTATCTTAATGGAGTGCGGCAGCGATACGCTGAGCCTGACCGGCTATGACTTTGAATTCGGTATCAACACCACCCTGCAAGCCAGCGTTACCGAGCCGGGCGCCATTGTGATCAACGCCAAGGTGCTTTGCAACATTATCAAAGAGCTGACGGCGGAAATGGTAACCTTTGACATCAGCGGCACCTCTGTTTCCATCATCTGCGGCGCTGCCCAGTATGCCATTACCGGCATTGACGCAGACGATTACCCGGAGCTGCCCAGCGTCAGCGGCGGCTATCCCTTGTTCTTAAATCAGACCCTGCTGCAAAAGATGGTGCAGCAGACCCTGTTTGCGGTAGCAGACAGCGAGGCCTCCAAGCCGGTCCATACGGGACTGAAATTTGAAATGAGCCTGAACCAGCTGCGCCTGATCGGCGTAGACGGCTACCGCCTGGCTATCCGTACGGAAACCGTAAAGTACGACGGCGAGGACATCAGCTTTATCGTGCCTAAAAAGACGGTGCGTGAGCTGATCAAGCTGCTGAACCCGGAGGAGGACGAAAATATCTCCGTCTCCGTAGGCAAGCGCCACATTGTGTTTGAAGTGGGGCAGTACAGCATTATCAGCCGTCTGCTGGAGGGCGAATTTCTGGACTACAACGCTGCCGTGCCCAAGAGCAGCAACACCACGGTGCTCATCAACACCGAGGACGCTATTCACTGCATTACCAGTACCATTCCGGTAATCGAGAATAACCAAAAGAACCCCATTCGCTGCCTGTTTGACGCAGACGAAATGCGGGTGTCCACCGTGTCCGGCCTGGGCCGGGTGGTGAACTACACCCACGCCAATGTAAGCGGCGACCGGGTGGAGATCGGCTTTAACTCCAAATATGTGCTGGACGCACTGAACGCCGCAGACACCGATCAGGTACGCATTGAGCTGTCCGGCCCGGTAAGCCCGGTAAAGGTACTGCCTATGACCGACGACAGCTTCCTGTTTTTGGTGCTGCCCATGAGGCTGAAAAATGAAGCTTAATGTAAATATCAAACCCCACCGGCAAGAGACGGTGACCATCAGCACCCCCTTTATCCGGCTGGACGCCCTGCTGAAATTCAAAGGCGAGGCGGAGACCGGCGGCCAGGCCAAGCAGATGATTCAGGACGGGCTGGTGAAAGTCAATAATGAGACCTGCACCGCCAGGGGCAAAAAGATCAAGCCCGGCGATGTGGTGGCCGTCCACGGCACCGATTATACCGTACAGCAATGAAGATAGAACGCATGGGCATTGACGCCTACCGCAATCTGGAGCACCTGGTGCTGGACTTTGACGATGTAAATGTGATCTACGGCGAGAATGCCCAGGGCAAGACCAATTTGATCGAAGCGGTGTACCTGTTTACCGGCGCCAAGAGTTTTCGCGGCGCTCGGGACAGCGAGCTGGTACAATTTGGCAAAGAACAGGCCCAGCTACAAATTCATTTTGTCAGCGGCAACCGGCCCCAAACGGCTGTGTTACAGATCAAAAAACGCCGCAGTGCCACCTTAAACGGCATTGCCAAGTCCTCTGCCGCTGCGCTGGGGGAGGAAATCAAGGCGGTGGTGTTCAGCCCCGCCCATTTGACCATGATCAAAGACGGCCCGGCAGAGCGGCGCAAATTTTTAGACCTGGCCCTGTGCCAGATCCGCACCGGGTACAAAAAGCTGCTCAGTGACTACAACCGCAGTCTGGCCCAGCGGAATATGCTGCTGCGGGATATTGCGGCAGGCAAAATGAGCGCCGACACCCTGTTTATTTGGGACGGCAACCTGGCCCGTGCCGGGGCAAAGATCATTTACCAGCGCCGTGCTTATGTGGCTGCGCTGGAAGAGCCCCTTTCCCGGATCCATAACGGCCTGTCCGGCGGGCGGGAGCAGATCGGCGCCCGGCTGCAAGGGGCCTTTGACTACGGCGACTTGGCCGTAGAAGAACTGGAACGGCGGCTGCTCTCATTACTGGAAAGTGCCCGCAGCGAGGATATTTACCACCGGGCCACCACCGTAGGTCCTCACAGGGACGATCTGGATATTACCTTAAACGGTATCTCTGCCCGGAAGTACGGCAGCCAGGGCCAGCAGCGCAGCTGTGTGCTCTCCCTAAAGCTGGCGGAGGCGGAAATTCTGCAACAAAAGACAAACGAAGCCCCCATTGCCCTCTTAGATGATGTAATGAGCGAGCTGGACGAGGGGCGGCAAGACTATATACTCAACCACATGAAAGGCATGCAGCTGTTTATCACCTGCTGCGACGCGGGCACCATCTTGCGTGGCACCCGGGGCAAGACCTTTCATATTGCAAACGGCAGGGTGGTGGACTGATGTTTTTGCATATCGGCGGCGACACGGTGGTGCGCACCGGCGACATTATCGGCATTTTTGATATGGACACCTCCACGGTGGGCAAGGCCACCCGGGACTTTCTCGCCCGGGCAGAGCGGCAAAAGCGGGTGCGGTATGTAAACTACGACCTGCCCAAAAGCTATGTGCTCACCAAGGAGACGGTGTATATCAGTCCCCTGAATGTAAGCACCCTGATCAAACGATGGAAATGACCCATTTTCGATAGAATACGGACACAGGCACCGCACCTGCCCACAGTGCGGAGGGCGCCTTTGTGGGCAGAAAGGCAGAAGTTATGGCTGAAGAAGAAAAGACTGTTTTGGAAGAAGCGGATATGGACACCGTTGTAACGGAAGAATACTCCGCAAAAGATATTCAGGTGCTGGAGGGCCTGGAGGCCGTCCGCAAGCGCCCGGGTATGTATATCGGCTCCACCGGCCCCCGTGGTCTGCACCACCTGGTGTATGAGATCGTGGACAACTCCATTGACGAGGCGCTGGCCGGGGTCTGCACCCACATTGAGACGGAGATTTTGCCCGGCAATGTGATCAGCGTGCGGGATAACGGCCGTGGTATTCCCACCGGCATTAACGAAAAGACCGGTCTGCCTGCCGTAACGGTGGTGCTCACCGTGCTCCACGCCGGCGGTAAGTTCGGCGGCTCCGGCTACAAGGTATCCGGCGGTCTGCACGGCGTAGGCTCCTCCGTAGTCAACGCCCTGTCCCAGTGGCTGGAGGTAGAGGTGACCCAGAACGGCCATGTGTACGCCCAGCGCTTTGAGCGGGGCAAGCCGGTGGACGATCTGCACATTATCGCCGACCGTGAGGGGCACGGCACCCTGATCCGTTTTCAGGCGGACCCGGAGATCTTCTCCGAGACCACCGAGTATGAGTACGATGTGCTGGCCCGCCGTCTGCGGGAGCAGGCGTTCCTGAACGCCGGGCTGTCCATTACTTTGACGGACAAGCGGGGCGAGGAGCCGGTAGGTGAGGAGTTCTGCTACGAGGGCGGTATTCGGGAGTTTGTAAAGTACATCAACACCACCCGGGGGCTGAACCCTATTCAGGACGAAGTGATCCACATCTCTACCACCAAGGACGACCGCAGTGCGGAGGTGGCTCTGTGCTATACGGACAGCTATAACGAGACTCTGCTGTCCTTTGCCAACAACATCAACACCATTGACGGCGGCACCCACGAGACCGGGTTTAAGACCGCCCTGACCCGGGTGTTCAACGACTACGGCAAAAAGTTCAATATTCTGAAAGAAAATGACAAGAAACTCTCCGGCGACGATGTGCGCGAGGGGCTTACCGCCGTTATTAGCGTAAAGCTCACCGAGGCCCAGTTTGAGGGCCAGACCAAGGGCAAGCTGGGCAATACGGACATTACCGGCCTGGTCAGCTCCCTGGTGTATGACAAGCTGATGACCTACTTTGAGGAGAACCCGGCGGTGGCCAAGGCACTGCTGTCCAAGTCCCTGGACGCCTCCCGCGCCAGAGAGGCGGCCCGCAAGGCCAGAGATAACGCCCGCAACAAGACCGGGCTGGAGAGCAGCAAGCTGCCGGGCAAGCTGGCGGACTGCTCCTCCAACGACCCCTCCCTGTGTGAGATCTACATCGTCGAGGGTGACTCCGCCGGCGGCTCTGCCAAGGACGGACGGGACCGTGCCCACCAGGCCATTCTGCCCCTTTGGGGTAAAATGCTGAATGTGGAGAAGGCACGGCTGGACAAGGTCTACGGCAACGAAAAGCTGATGCCCGTAGTGACCGCACTGGGTACCGGCATCGGCGAGGACTTTGACATTACCAAGCTGCGCTACCACAAGATCGTCATTATGGCCGATGCGGATGTGGACGGCGCCCACATTCGTACCCTGCTGCTGACCTTCTTCTTCCGCTATATGAAACCCCTGGTGGAGGGCGGCTACATTTACCTGGCCCAGCCCCCGCTGTTTAAGGTGCAAAAGGGCAAAAAGTTCAAATACGCCTTTAGCGATGAGGAGCGGGACCGGCTCATTGAAGAAATGGGCGGCCAGTGCGACATTCAGCGGTACAAAGGTCTGGGTGAGATGGACCCGGAGCAGCTGTGGGAGACCACCATGGACCCGGAATTCCGCATTATGCTGCGGGTGACCGTAGAGGACGCCCAGCAGGCGGACGAAACATTCTCCATTTTGATGGGGGATAATGTTGAACCCCGCCGTGAGTTCATTGAAAAGAATGCGAAGTATGTTCAGAATTTGGACATCTGATTGCAATTAACCGTCTATCCCGGCGGGAGCAAGCCCCCGCCCTACGATTATTTCATTTTTTCACGATCTTGTAGGGCTCGATGCCCACATCGAGCCGCATAATCCCATCAGTAATGCTATGGCGGTGAAATCCCTCAGTCAGCTGCGCTGACAGCTCCCTTTACAAGGGAGCCTAAGAAGATGTAACCGATAAGCCTCCCTTGTAAAGGGAGGGGGACCGCCGTAGGCGGTGGAGGGATTATTGTAGAAACCAACCCCATTCTCCCAAACAAAGGAGAACACCATGACCACATTTGAATTCAAAATGACGCCACGGGCGTATTACGCCGGGTGGCGGGTGCTGCAACGGCGGCAGCTGCGGCTGCAATGGGTGTTTTGCGCCCTGTGCGGCCTGCTGGCAGCGGCGGGTATTTTGCTGTATTTTCTGCTGCAAGATGTGGCAGAGACAGGGGTGCTCCTGCCACTCAGCGCTATTGTGGCAGCCATGGCTGTGCTGCTGCCCTGGGTGCGGCGCAGTTCCGTGCTGCGGGAGTTTGGCAGCTCCCCCACACTGACCCAGCCCTTTACCCTCCGGCTGGAGGAGCAGGCGCTGCAAGTGTGGAGCAAATTTGAGCAGTACACCCTGCCCTGGCAAGGAATCACCTACGCCAAGGAGACAAAGGACTATATTATTCTCATCGGGTGCTACCGGATGGGGCTGTTTGTGATCGAAAAAGCAGACTGCGCCCCGGCGGACCTGAACGCGCTGCTCAGCGCCCTGCACGAGAAGGCACCGGCCTTTGGAGGTGCAAAATGATCGAAGTGAACTACTGCTTAGACCCTTTGGATTTTGCCGATATGGCAGCGTTGCGCCAGCGGCTGACCCGCATGACCCCCATTCTCTTTTTGGCGGCCGTGGGATTTGGCTGTATGGTGGTGGGCTTTAGCGCCCAGTCCCACCAGCCCAGTGTGGCGCTGGCGGCCTGTTTGCCCCTGCTGGCCATGGGCACGCTGCTACTGTGCCGCGGCCCACTGTCCCGGCGGAAGTATGCCCGCCTGTGCAAGGCCCACCCATCCCTGACCGCGCCGGTGCAAATGCGCATTACCGGCACGGAGGTGGAGTGGACCATGCCCGGTGAAAAGCCGGACCAGTGCGAAATTCGCGCCGTGTACCCGATGGCTATGTTCGGCGCCGTGTTTGAGACCGGGCGGCTGTTTGCCTTTGCCATTCCCGGCACCGTTACCCTGCTGCTGCCCAAGCGGGCACTGCCGGAGAGCGAGCTGCCCCGACTGCGGGAAATGCTGCAAAACACCGCTTATTATAAATTGACCAAGTAAAACCTGCCGGGCTGCGGCCCGTATATAGGAGATGAATGCCAATGGATAACAATGAGATCCGGTATGACAATCAAAAAATCGTAGATGTAGAGATCAACAAAGAGGTGCGCAAGGCCTTTTTGGACTACTCTATGAGCGTGATCGTCAGCCGTGCCCTGCCGGATGTGCGGGACGGGCTGAAGCCGGTACACCGCCGTATTCTCTACACCATGTTTGAGAACAACCTGTACCCGGAGCGGGCGTACAGAAAGTGCGCCGACACCGTAGGTGCCGTGCTGGGTCGTTACCACCCCCACGGCGACGCCTCTGTGTATGACGCTATGGTGCGACTGGCCCAGACCTTCTCTATGCGCTACACGCTGGTAGACGGCCACGGCAACTTCGGTACCGTAGACGGCGACCCGGCCGCTGCCTACCGATACACCGAGAGCCGTATGAGCAAGATCAGCATGAAAATGCTGCAAGATATTGACAAGGACACGGTGGACTTTGCACCCAACTACGACGACCGACTGAAAGAGCCGGAGGTGCTGCCTGCCCGCTATCCCAACCTGCTGGTGAACGGCTCCAGCGGTATCGCCGTAGGTATGGCTACCAACATTCCGCCCCACAACCTGCGGGAAGTGATCGACGGTATGTGCTGCCTGATCGACAATCCGGACGCCGAGCTGCCGGAGCTGATGCAGCACATTAAAGGCCCGGACTTCCCCACCGCCGGTATCATTATGGGCGCCCGGGGCATTCGTCAGGCCTACGAGACCGGCCGGGGCAAGATCTATCTGCGCGCCCGGGCAGAGATCGTAGAGAGCAAGGGCGACCGCTACAAGATCGTGGTCACCGAGCTGCCCTACCAGGTGCGCAAGGCGGCGCTGATCGCCAGCATTGCCGAGCTGGCCCGCGACAAGAAGATCGAGGGCGTGGCGGATATTAAGGACTTCTCCTCCCGCAAGGGTATGCACATTGAGATCACCGTTAAGCGGGACGCCAACGCCCAGGTGGTGCTCAACAACCTGTACAAAATGACCCAAATGCAGGTGACCTTCGGCGTGATCATGCTGGCGCTGGTAGACGGCGTGCCCCGCATTCTTTCCCTGAAGGAAATGCTGCAAAACTACATCTCTTTCCAGGAAGAGATCATCACCCGCCGCACCCGCTATGATCTGAAGAAAGCACAGGACCGTGCCCACATCTTAGAGGGTCTGGCCCGCGCCATTGATATTGTGGACGAGATCATCGCCACCATTCGCGGCTGCAAAGGCGGCCAGGCCGAGGCCAAGCAGGAATTGATGGCCAAGTACGACTTTGACGAGCCCCAGGCTGCGGCCATTGTGGCGTTCCGTCTGGGTCAGTTGGCCGGACTGGAAATTGAAAAGATCCGCACCGAGTTGGACGAGCTGCACGCCAAGATCGCCGATTATCAGGACATTCTCAGCAGCGAGACCCGAGTGCTGGAGATCGTAAAGGAAGAGGCCCGCGCCATCGGCGACAAATTCGGCGACGAGCGCCGCACCGAGATCACCGCCGCCTCCGGCGATGTGGACGACGAGGACCTGATCCCGGTAGAGGACTGTATGCTCACCCTGACCACCATGGGGTATATGAAGCGCCAGACGGTAGATACTTATAAGGCACAGAACCGCGGCGGCAAGGGCATTATGGGCATGAGCCGCAGAGAGGAAGATGTGGCCAAAACCATGTTTACCTGCTCCACCCACGACTACATTATGCTCTTTACCAACAAGGGCAAGGTGTTTAAGATGAAGGGGTACGAGATCCCCGCCGCCTCCCGTACCAGCAAGGGTATGAATGTGGTGAACCTGCTGCCCCTGGAGAACGAGGAGCAGATCAGCGCCATGGTGCGGGTGCCGGACAGCGAGGAGCGCCAGTACCTGTGCATGGTCACCAAGAACGGCGTGATTAAGCGCACGGAGATCAGCCAGTACGATCATATCCGCAAAACCGGCATTATCGCCATCAATCTGGACGAGGGCGACGAGCTGAGCTGGGTGGAGATCACCGACGGCAACCGCAACCTGATCGTGGCTACCCACGACGGTATGAGCATTTGCTTTAAGGAGAGCGACGCCCGCCTGATCGGCCGTACCGCCCGTGGTGTGCGCGCCATTCAGCTGGCAGAGGGCGACTATGTAGTTGGCTTTGCCGTGGCGCTGGAGGACAGCCGCCTGCTCACCGTCAGCGAGACCGGCTACGGCCGCAAGAGCGACTTTGACGACTACCGGGTACAGACCCGCGCCGGTAAGGGCCTGATCAACTACCATACCGAGACTTACGGCAAGGTGGCAATGATCGCTCCGGTGCGCGAGGACCAGGATATTATTATGATCTCCCGGGAGGGCATTGTCATTCGCACCCCTGTGGACCAGATCTCTGCCTTTAAGCGCCCGGCCAAGGGCGTAAGAGTGATGCGCACCGCCGAGGAGGACAAGGTGGTCACCCTGTCCGTGGTGGAGCATATGGAGCCGGAGGAAACGGACGACACCCCGGAGGGTGACGGCACAGAAACCCCGGCACCTGCCCCGGAAACCGCAGAATAATAGACACTTGACCGTCTGTGTGTTCACAAAGCACAAGATTTTACAAATTTTTTATTGTAATGACATAAAAAATGAAGTATAATTGTGGCTATGCTTTGGGGCACACAGGCGCTTTTGTTTTTTGCGCCGCCGGCCCCTACGGAATTACCTGCAAAAAGAGGAGATCTTTTTCATGGCAAAAGACTATAACATTGACGATATTTTGTCCGAGGTGAAGAAGCGCCGGGCAGAGCAGGAGAGCGACTTAAAATCCACCCCTGCGCCCAAGGCCGCCCCTGCACAGACGGACGCCAATCGAGAAGCCTACGCCGGTAAGCTGGTGGAGGAGTTGATGGGCCCGGAAAAGCCCGCCAAAAAGCCGGAGCCGCAAGCGGAAAAACCCGCACCCCAGCCGCCAAAAGCAGCGCCCCAGCCTGCCCCGGCCCCCCGGGAGAATGCAGCGCCGCAGAAAAAGGCAGCCCCTGCGCCGGAAGTCAAGCCCGCGCAAAAACCCGCCGCACCCAAGGCAGACACCGCCGATGTGCCGGTGCAGCAGGTGCGCCGCAAGCTGCAACCCCCGCCCCCGGCCTATGAGAACCGGGACCGCACCGTAGAGCAGGACAAGCCGGAGACCCCTGCTGCACCTCGGCAGGAAGATCTGCCCCGGCCGGAGCCGGAGACCCCGGCCACCGATGAGATGATCGACCTGTTCTCTCTCTCCGGCAAGGAAGAGGAGACCCCGGCAGCGGACAAAAAGGGCAAGAAAGGCAAAAAGGGCAAAAAACAGAAAGACCCGAACGCCACCCCCTGGCGCAAGACCAAAAAAGGCAAGATCTCCATTGCCATCATCGTGACCCTGGTGGTGCTGATCGTGGCCGGCGGCGTCTTTGCCATCTGCTACCTGAACGGCCTGCTGGGCAAATTCACCGATAATACGGACGATTATAAAAAGACGGACACCTCCTACCACGGTATGGACTTCTTAAAGGAGAACTTCCCGGAGATCACGGAGCCGTCCGCCGCAGACGCCACCACCTATAAAGAATATTTGAAGAACTGGTATCAAAACGGCGACCCGGTCAGCTCCACCCATGTGCAGAACATTTTGCTCATCGGTGAGGACACCCGGGAGGAGCAGATCAGCGACACCTCCCGCGCCGACTCCGCCATCATCGCCAGCGTGAATATCGACACCGGCAAGATCACCCTCACCTCCGTGCTGCGTGACCTGTATGTGTACTTTGAAGTGGACGGCCAGGGCCAGTACGACAAGATCAACGGCGCAGCCTCCATGGGCGGTATGAAAGAATACATTAAGACCGTGGAGCGCTACTATAAGATCCAGATCGACAACTACGCGGTGGTGAACTTTGCCAGCTTCCCCAAGATCATTGACAGCCTGGGCGGCGTGACCATCACCATCACCGACCGGGAGATCAACGAGATCAACAACCACCCCAAGCGCTATGGCAATGTGTATATCGAGAAGAGCTACGAGGGCACCGAGGGCAAGCAGAAGCTCAACGGTAAGCAGGCGCTGGCCTACTGCCGTATTCGTAAGATCGACACGGATAACGCCCGCGCCGACCGGCAAAAGACCGTGCTGCTCCAGGTGTTTAAGAAGATGAAAGGCTCCTCTACCACCGAGCTGCTGAAAGTGGTCAACGACCTGGTGGGCTATGTGTACACCGGTTACAGCAAAAAGGAACTGGTGAGCCTGGCTACCTACGCCCTCTCCAACGGCTGGATGAATTACGAGACCCAGACCCACTCTGTGCCTACCCTGGACCACGCCCGGGGCGGCAACTACCTGATCGGCCCCACCCAGCTGACCCCCTGCGGCTCCAGCCGTGGGCTGTGGCTGTGGAAGTCCGACATTCCCCAGGACGCCTATGACCTGCAAATGAAGATCTATGGCAAGAGCAATATTAAGCTGGCGGAGAACCGCTGCGATTATTGCAACCTGCTGTGACGGTAGAAGAAAAAGAAGCGTAAATATTAAAAAAAGCACCCCACCGGGGTGCTTTTTTGTTTGGTTTGTTTGCCTTCGGCCAATCCCCCTGCGGCTACGCCGCTCCCCCCTTTGCAAGGGGGGCTTAGATTTTGTAACCGATTTGCCTCCCTTGTAAAGGGAGGTGGCTGCGAGCGTGCGAGCAGACGGAGGGATTGCGCGGGCGGCAGATTGCCGCCCCTACGAGTTATACACAATGTGGCTCCCCTTTTATGTAATAAAGGGGAGCTGTCGCTTTTTTGCGACTGAGGGGATAAAACAATCGGCCCGATGTGGGCATCGGGCCATACAATTTCTTCGTTTATCAAATTCCATTTTGTAGCGTGCGATGCCCTCATCGCACCGCTAAATGCCGCCACAAAATCTTAATCCTCCACCTGCTCCAACTGGGACATGGGGATGGGGGCGGTGTCCTCCACCTGCATTTTATTGGCGCGCATCCACAGGGCCGGGTCCAGGTGCAGCTTGTAGCCAAAGCCCGGGTCCGTCTGCCAGTTGGCCATGGCCGCCTCCGGCAGGCCGTAGCAGGTGAGCAGGGTCATCATCACCCCGGCGTGGCACACCAGGGCGATCCGCCGGGTGCCGGTCTGGACGCAGCCGGAGATCACCTTTTCAAAGGCGGCGCACACCCGGTGCATAAACTGGGCGTTGGTCTCGCCGTACGGTGGGCTTGCCTGCATATCCCCTTGCAGCCAGTCCCGAAAGTCCAGGTTGTCCTGCAACTCCGCGGCAGTCTTGCCCTCAAATTCGCCGAAATTGTACTCCTTAAAATCCTCAATGGTGATCAAATTGTTGCTGGGAAAGAGAATGGCGGCACTGTCCTTGCACCGCTTTAAGGGGGAGGTAAACACCGCGTCCACCTCCGGGTACGGGTACTTGCCCCGCAGGGCGTGCAGCTGGTCAATACTATCCATAGTGAGTGGCAGATCCGTCTGCCCAATATACTGTGCGTTTAGGTTGCCTTTGGTGAGCCCGTGGCGAAAGAGATAAACCGTGTATGACTTCAATGCAAAATCCTCCTGAACAGCGGCAAAAACCGCCAATACATTACAATTTGTTGACAGAAAAAATTAGCCCTTTACAAAGAGTATAAGTTGATATATAATACTCGTTGTAATATTTTTGGGAGTGAATAGACAAATGGAGATCCAAAGCGAGGACCTGGAACAGGTCAAAGAAGAGATCAAGGACCTGAAAGAGCGGGCCAAAGCCGCCAAGCGCGCCATGCGCCAAAGCAAAACGGACAAGGTGGAGAAAAACAGCAAGTTCGCCGCCACCCTGAGCCAGCTGCGCCGGGAGCGGGGCATTAGCCAAAAGAAAGCCGCCGGCGACCTGGGGATCAGCCAGGCGCTGCTGTCCCATTACGAAAAGGGCATTCGTGAGTGCGGGCTGGACTTTGTGGTCAAGTGCGCCGACTACTACGGCGTGACCACCGACTACCTGCTGGGGGTGTCTGCCAGCCGTAACGGACTGGACCCGTCCATGTACGCCAGCCTGGGCGCAGAGGACGACGATATGCCCCTGACTACCCTGAGCCAGGCCACCCGCATTTTGCTGGACACGGCAGCCGCTGCCTCTCGCGGGGGCGCCGCCCGATATATTTATGACTACTATATGCTCAGCCTGTACCGGGGCGCGCTGACCCTGGCCAAGGCCGGTATTTTGCCCAAAGAAATGTTCAAGCTGGACTACAACCTGGGCCGAGAGTTGGCCTCCGCCGCCCTGGCAGTGCAGGACGCCCGCTTTGTATTTATTGAGGACAAAAGCCGCACCGGCTCCGATGTGCCGGAAAAAACGGCGCTGCACACCATCATTGCCGAGGCGGAGGAATATATCCTGAATAATTTTGTGATCGAGTGATCAGAACAGGCTCTCCTGGGTCTGCTCCTCAGCCACAAACCGCGTTAAGATCGTCGCAGACAGTTCTGCGGCGATTTTTTTGAATGTGGGGTAATCCATGGCCGCGTTCTCGTCGCCGCCGTCGCTGATGGCGCGCATTACCGCAAAGGGCACTCCGTTGGCGGCACACACCTGGCCCACGGCGCCGCCCTCCATCTCGCCGCACAGGGCGTCAAACTCCCCGGCGATGGCAGACTTCAGCGCTGCGGTGCCGATAAAGGTATCGCCGCTGGCCACCGTGCCCCGGTGGATCCGCTCGCCGCTGTTGATGGCGGTGCGGGCCAGCCGGTCGGACAGGGTGGGGTCCGTAGCCACCTTAATGGTGCCCAGGCCGTTGATAAAGCCCTTTGGCTCGCCCAGGGCGGTAATGTCAATATCGTACTGGCACACATCGGTGGCAATAACGATATTTTTAATGACCACCCGCTCACTCAGGGAGCAGGCCACGCCGATATTGACGACCCGGTCCACCTGGAACCGGTCGATGAGCAGCTGGGTACACAAAGCGGCGTTCACCTTGCCCGGTGCGCACTGCACCACGGTGATCATCACGCCCTCCAGCTCGCCGGTCACAAAGTCGCAGCCCGCTGCCCGGGTGGTGACGGTGCCGGTCATTTTGTCCTTAATGGTGCGGACCTCCACATCCATTGCGCCGATAATGCCTAACATATACTGGTCTCCTTTTGCAGTAAGGGCCGCAGCAGCAGCCGAAAAATCAGGACGCCGAGCACGGCACCCAGGGTGTTTAAGATAATATCGTCCACATCCGCGTCCCCGCTTTTGGTCAGGTACTGAAAGCTCTCCACAAACACGGACAGGGCCACAGGCACCAGGGTGCCCCACAGCACCGGCCGCCGCCGCACCGTGCCGCAAAGGGCCAGGGACAGGGAGGTAAAGTACAGCACATTCCCCGCCGAGTGCAGGGCGGTGGAAAAGGACAGGGTGCCGGTCTTGGCATAATACCACAGGCAGTAGATCTCGCCCCGGAAGGGCACGCCGTTGGCGGTGACAAAAATATTGCCAAAGGTGCGCAGCAGGAAAAACTGCAAGATAAAAAGAAACGCGCACAAGGGCAGATACCCTACGGAGAACCGGCGGTAAAACAGGGCAAAGTCCACATTTTCCTTACTGCACCGGGCGCAAAGCCAGCCCACCGCCAGCAGGGTAAACACGCTGATGAGGGTGTAAAGAAAATGGTAGATAATGCGGCTGTCGTCCAGCCGGGCGATCAAATTCACCGTGTAGCGGTCAATAAAGAACAGCACCAGCGACACATTCATTAAAACGGCGCAGGCGGTGCCCGCAAAGCGCAGGGAGCGCTCGGCTAAGAAGTTCCACACCGTGACCGCCGCCGGGATCACAAAAGAAAGGATCAGCTTTAACCACTGGTAGCGGAAGTTAAAAAAGAACGGCCGGTGCCAGCTGTCTAAAAAGCAGCAGCCGGTAAAAAACAGACCCAAAACCAGGGCCGCACGGCTGACAGCGCGCCACAGACTTGTAGTGTGCATAGGTTCTACCCCCAACATATAGTGACATTATAATATATTATGAGAATAAAAACAAGAAGTAACAGATTTTTGTTGACAACAGGGCGCATTTTATAATATAATATCAACCGCTAATGTGGGTCACTATCCCACAAGCCAAAAGTCAACTCGCCTGCACTATGCCGTGCAGAGCATAAGCAAAATCAAGACCAGTTTGATTTTCAGAAACGGAGTGAATGCAAGATGAAAAGAACTTTCCAGCCTAAGAAGCGGCACGCAAAGATGGAGCACGGCTTCAGAAAGAGAATGTCCACCAAGAACGGCAGAAAGGTACTGGCCCGCCGCCGTGCAAAGGGCCGCAAGTCCCTGTCTTACTAATTGACCGAACGGAGCGTATTGTGAAAAGCAGCGCCATAAAGGAGAATAAGGACTTCCGCCGCCTGTACCACCGTGGTAAGAGCAAGGCCGGGGCCAGCCTGGTGACCTATTGTATGAAAAATCGCCGGGGCGACACCCGGGTGGGCATTACCACCTCCAAGAAGATCGGCACCGCCGTTGAGCGCAACCGCGCCCGCCGGGTGATCCGTGCCGCCTTTTCACAGCTGGAGGACGGTGTGACCGGTTGGGATCTGGTGTTCGTGGCGCGCAGCCGCACCACCAGAGTGAAAATGCAGGTGGTCCTGGCGGATATGGAAAAGCAGCTGACTGCCTTAGGGGTGTTATCGCATGAAGAACATCGTTAAGAAGCTGGCGATCTTTCTTATTCGCACCTACCAGCTGACCCTCAGTCCCCGATTTTCGCACGGCGCCTGCCGCTATACCCCTACTTGCAGCCAGTATGCACTGGAGGCCATTGAGATCCACGGTGTGTGGAAGGGGTGCTGGCTGGCGTTTTTGCGTATTTTGCGCTGCAATCCTTTCTTTAAGGGCGGGTACGACCCGGTGCCCCCAAAGAAGGACAAGCCCTGCGCTCACCGCTCTACAACTGAATCTAACGAGGACAATGCATGAACAGTATTTTATTAGCTGCCACTTCTTCTTCCGTGGGGATCGGCATTTTTAAGCCGCTCTATTGGCTGTTCGGTGTGTGCATGGGGTTCCTGATGGATCTGCTGAACAATCAGTATTTCGTGGCCATCGTTATCTTTACGGTGGTGACCCGTGTGATCCTGCTGCCCTTTAACATCCACCAGCAAAAGACCATGGCCAAGACCGCCCGCTTGCAGCCCAAGCTGGCGAAGTTGCAGAAGAAGTACCCGGACCCTAAGGACCGGATGAAGCTCCAGCAGGAGACCCAGGATCTGTACGCCCGCGAGGGCCACAATCCCATGCAGATGGGCTGCGGACCGATGCTCTTCCAGATGGTGTTCTTAATGGGCATTATCGGGATCATCTATTATCCCCTGTCTTATGTACTGGGGATGAAGGGCTTTGCCCAGGAGTCTGCCAACATTGCGCAGGTGGTGCAGGAGCTGGGCTACAAGGGCCAGTATTTGCAGCTGGGTATTTTGGAGAATTTCGGCACTTATAAGGACACTTTGGTCGAGAAGTTCCCCACCCTGTTTACTGCGGACAACTGCGCCGCCATTCAGGCGTACCGCGACAGTATGGTGATCGGCAATCTGGATATGACCGCCATTCCCCACTGGAAAGACGGGATCATCATTATCGTTCCCCTGCTTTGCCTGGTGACCTCCCTGGCCTCCACCCTGGTGTCTACCAAGATCCAGAAGAAGAACAATCCGGCAGCCGCACAGCAGACCAGCCAAATGCTGATCATGCTGCTGATGATGCCGTTCTTCTCCTTTTACATTTCGTTTAAGGTGCCGGCAGCGGTCGGTTTTTACTGGATCATCTCCAACCTGGTGGCCATTTTGCAGCAGCTTTTCCTGGCCAAGTTCTTCCCGCCTAAGCGGAGCCAGGCCAGACTGATGCTGGAGAACACCATTTACCGGCGCTCCAGAGAAGCGAACATCAAAAAAATGAAATAACACGACCCCCCGGGTCACCGGGAGGATAAGTCGGAGGAAAGCATGTTAAAAGAATTTGAAGGCAGAGGCAAGACCCTGGAGGAAGCCCGCAACGCGGCCCTCATCGGTCTGAATGCGCCCGCCTCGGCAGATGTGCATGTGGAAGTGGTACAGATGCCGAAGAAGAAGGTGCTTGGCCTGTTTGGCGGCAGCGACGCTGTGGTCAAGGTCAGCTACGACGACGGCAAGCGGGAAAAGAAGCCCCAGCCCCGCCGTGAAGCACCGGCGCAGCCCAAAAAGCAGGCGCAGCGCAGCGACAAGCCCCAAAAGGCACAAAAGGCAGAAAAGCAGAGCGCGCCCCGTGCTGCCAAGGCAGACAAGCCCCGTGCACCCAAGGCGGACAAGCCCGCCCGTGCACCGAAAGCAGAGAAACCCCGGGAGAAGGCAACCGTGCAGCTCAGCGACGCAGACCTGAACAGCGCCTGCCTGTACTTAAAGCGCCTGATCGAGGGCCTGCAAGTGGAGGACCCCCAGGTTGCCGGTATTCTCAAGGACGGCCTGGTGGAGATCACCATTGACTGCGAGGATTACGGTATTATCATCGGCCACCGGGGCGAGACCCTGGACGCCCTGCAATACCTGACCTCTTTGCAGATCAAAAAGCAGACGGACAAGTATGTGCGCGTGGCCCTGAATGTGGGCAACTACCGGGAAAAGCGCCAGGAGACCTTGAAGAACCTGGCCAAGAAGAACGCGTCCTATGTGCTGCGCACCGGCAAGCGCTACACCTTTGAGCCGATGAACCCCTATGAGCGGCGCATTTTGCACACCGCCATTCAGGAGGTGGAGGGCGTGACCTCTCGCTCCATCGGTGTGGATCAGAACCGCCGGGTGGTGCTGGAGCCGGAAGGCGGCGTGACCAACACCGGCAGCGATCGTGAGCGCTACAACCGTGGCGGTCGCGGCGGTCGTCGCGGCGGCAATCGCTCCGCCGGCAGCAAGCCCGCAGCAGCCCCCAAGGCAGACCGGGCAGACCTGCCCAAGTTCGGCAAGATCGAGGTGCCGAAAAAGGTGACCCCCGCTGAGGAAGCAGCCCCCGCTGCACCCACAGAGGAATAATCCCAAATACCAACGGCGGAACCGCAGGGCAACCACGGCTCCGCCGTTCTTGTATTTTGCCCGGCGGTATATTATAATAGGTATAGATGTGGCGGAAATTCTGCTGTGTAATCCCCGGCGTGTTTCTGCCGTGTAATCCCTCCGTCAACGCCTGACGGCGTTGCCACCTCCCTTTACAAGGGAGGCATATCGGTTACAAGACCTTAGCCCCCCTTGTAAAGGGGGGACGGCGGCGTAGCCGCAGGGGGGATTTTACCGCTATCGGTTCAATTTTATTTATCCCAACTCCAAACAAAGAAGGTGCAGGTATGGCAAAAACCATTGCGGCCATCGCCACCCCCCACGGTGTGGGCGGGATCGGCGTGGTGCGGCTGTCCGGTGATCGGGCGGTAGAGATCGCCCAGGCGGTATTCCGGGCGGCGGACGGCAGTTCTCTTGCGGATCTGCCCGGCTACACGGCCCGCTTTGGCAGCGTGGCCCGGGGCGAAAAAGCCTTTGACCAGGCGGTGGCGCTGGTGTTCCGCGCCCCCCGCTCCTACACTGGTGAAGATGTGGTGGAGCTGAGCGTCCACGGCGGGCTGGTGACGGTGGAGCGCACCCTGCAAGCGGTGCTGGCTGCCGGTGCAGCCCCTGCCGGCCCCGGTGAATTTACCAAGCGGGCGTTCTTAAACGGCAAAATGGATCTGACCGAGGCGGAAAGTGTGGCGGACCTGATCTCCGCCTCCGGCCGGGCGGCGGCAGACAGTGCCTATACCGCCCTGTCCGGCGCCCTGCGGCAAAAGATCGAGGGTGCGCTGGACATTCTGATGGAAGTGAGCGCCGGTATGGCCGCCTGGGTGGACTACCCGGACGAGGAGATCCCGGAACTGGACAGCGATACCCTGCTGGAGAGCCTGCGCCGGGCACAGGGCTTGCTCGCTCACCTGCTGGCAGGCTATGACAGCGGCCAGCTGATGACCGCCGGGGTGGACACGGTGATCGTGGGGCGCCCCAATGTGGGCAAAAGCGCCCTGATGAACGACCTGACCGGGCAGGAGACCAGCATTGTCACCGCCGTACAGGGCACCACCCGAGATGTAGTGGAGCGCACCGTGCGGCTGGGAGAACTGACCCTGCGGCTGGCGGATACGGCCGGACTGCGCCAAACGGACGATGTGGTGGAGCAGATCGGCGTGGAACGGGCACAGGCCCGGCTGCAACAGGCCCGACTGGTGCTGGCGGTGTTTGACGGCAGCGCCCCCCTGACTGGGGCGGACGAAGAACTGATGGCCCTTTGCAAGGGCAAGACTGCTGTGGCGGTGGTGAACAAAAACGACCTGCCCTCGGCGGCGGAGTGGGAAAAGATCCGCGCCGCCTTTGATCGAGTGGTGGCGTACAGCGCCAAGGATCACACCGGCCGGGACGATCTGGCCGCTGCGGTGGCAGACGCCCTTGGGGTGCAGAACTTTGACGCGGCGGATCCGCTGCTGGCCAACGAGCGCCAGCGGCAGTGCTGCCAAACGGCGGCGGACTGTGTGGCGGAGGCCGTGGCCGCGCTGGAATGCGGTATGACCTATGACGCAGTGAATGTGAGCATTGATGCAGCGGCGGACGCCCTGCTGTCCCTCACCGGCGCCCGGGCGACCCAGGCGGTGGTGGATCGGATTTTTGAGAGATTTTGTGTAGGTAAGTAATGGAATATTTTGCAAAAGCGTATGATGTGGCGGTGATCGGCGCCGGTCACGCCGGGATCGAGGCCGGATTGGCAGCGGCTCGGCTGGGGTGCAGCACCGCTGTGTTTACCATCAATATGGACTGGGTGGGCAATATGCCCTGCAATCCCTCCATCGGCGGCACCTCCAAGGGTCACCTGGTGCGAGAGATCGACGCTCTGGGCGGCGAAATGGGCAAGGCGGCGGACCGCTACACCCTCCAGTCCCGTATGCTGAACCTGGGCAAAGGCCCGGCGGTGCACTCCCTGCGGGCGCAGATCGACCGGCGCGCCTACGCCGGGGGAATGAAGCACACCTTGGAGCGGCAGGAGAACTTGGATCTGCGCCAGTGCGAAATTACTAATATTGTCCGGGGAGAGGACGGCCTGTGGCGCCTGACCACCAAGCTGGAAGCGGTCTATACCGCCAAGGCGGTGGTGCTGGCCACCGGCACTTTCCTGGGCGGCCGGGTGTATGTGGGCGATGTAAGCTATGAGAGCGGGCCGGACGGTATGTTCCCCGCCACGGCACTGGCTGCGGCGCTGAAAAAGCTGGGTCTGCCCCTGCGCCGGTTCAAGACCGGCACCCCCTCCCGGGTGAACGCCCGCAGCTTGGATTTTGACAAGATGGAGGTGCAGCCCGGCGACGACCGCACGGTGCCCTTCAGCTTTGAGACGGACACCCCGCCGGAGAACAAGGTGGTGTGCCACATGACTTATACCAACGCCGCCACCAAGCAGGTGATTTTAGACAACCTGGATCGCAGCCCTATGTACAGCGGCAAGATCGAGGGCAAAGGCCCCCGGTACTGCCCCAGCTTTGAGGACAAGGTGGTGCGGTTCTCCGATCGGGAGCGGCACCAGCTGTTTGTGGAGCCCTGTGGCGAAAAGACGGAAGAAATGTACCTGCAAGGGCTGTCCTCCTCCCTGCCGGAGGATGTGCAGCTGGCGTTTATCCACACCATTCCCGGCTTGGAGCACGCCCAGGTCATGCGCACCGCCTACGCCATTGAGTACGACTGCGTGGACCCTCGGGCCATGAAAGCCAGCTTGGAGTTTCACGACTTTCCCGGGCTGTTCGGCGCCGGGCAGTTTAACGGCTCCAGCGGCTATGAAGAAGCCGCCGCCCAGGGGCTGGTGGCCGGGATCAACGCCGCTATGCTGGTACTGGGGCGGGAGCCGATGGTGCTGGATCGGGGCAGCAGCTACATTGGCACCCTGATCGACGACCTGGTGACCAAGGGCTGTACAGACCCGTACCGAATGATGACCAGCCGCAGCGAGTACCGTTTGGTGCTGCGCCAGGACAATGCCGACCGGCGGTTGACCCCTATCGGCTACCGGGTGGGTCTGATCTCACAGGAACGGTATGACAAATATCTGGAAAAACAGCGGCTGATCGAAGAAGAACGGCAGCGGGTGGCTCGGGTGAGCGTGCCCCTGACTGATACCATTCAGCAAATTTTGACCGCAAAAGGCACGGCACCGCTAAAGACCGGCTGCAAGCTGGAGGAACTGCTGAAGCGCCCCCAGCTGACCTATGCGGACCTGGCCCCGGTGGACCCGGAACGGCCGGACCTGCCGGTGGCGGTATTTGAACAGGTAGAGATCGGTATTAAATACGCCGGGTACATTGCCCGCCAGGAGCAGCAGATCAAGGAGCTGCGCCGGGTGGAGGCCCAGCGGATACCGGCGGATATAGATTACAGCAAACTCACCGGCCTGCGGCTGGAGGCCAAGGAAAAGCTGGCTGCCGTGCGCCCGGAGAACCTGGGGCAGGCTGCCCGGATCAGCGGGGTCAACCCGGCAGATGTGGCAGCGCTGCACATTCTATTGGAGAGCCTATGATCGACACAGAAAAATTATGCCGACTTTTGGACGAATTGGGCATTGCCGTGGACGGCTACGCCCCCCAGCGACTGGACATTTATGCCCAGCGGTTGGTGCGCTGGAATGAAAAAATGAACCTAACCGGCATTACCGACCCGGACGGCATACTGGAAAAGCACTTTATCGACTCCATAGAGCCGCTGCGCTTTGTGGAGATCCCTCGGCACGCCCGCGTTATTGATGTGGGTACCGGCGCCGGGTTCCCGGGCCTGCCGCTGCTGATCGCCCGGCCGGATCTGGACCTGACCCTGGCGGACAGCCTGCGCAAGCGGCTGGTGTTTTTAGAGGATGTGCTGTCCAGCTGCGGCCTGATGGCCGAGCGGGTGCATGAGCGGGCAGAGATCCTGGGCAAAGACCCGGACTACCGGGAGCAGTACGATATTGCCACGGCCAGAGCGGTGGCGCCCCTGCCGGTGCTGTGCGAATACTGCCTGCCCTTTGTAAAGGTGGGCGGCGCGTTCCTGGCGCTAAAGGGCGCGGAGGACGAGGTGGCTGCGGCCAAGCACGCCATGGCGACCCTTGGCGGCGAGTTGGAACAGAATGTTTCATATAAACTACCCGGCGGGGACAGCCGCCATTTGGTGGTGGTGCGAAAAATATCGCAAACCCCGACAAAATACCCGCGAAAGCCTAAAAAAATAGATACCAAGCCGTTATAAGCCTGTCGAAGCTGCGGTTTTAGATTGACTTTCCCCCGATGGGAAAGTCTTTCTTTTTGTTCTAAACTGTGATACAGTATAGTCAAAGGAGATGAGGACATGGCCAAAGAGATCGTAGAGATCCCAACGGAACGGTTGCTGCCCAACCCCTACCAGCCCCGCAAGCAATTCAGCAGCGAGGAAATGCTGGGCCTGGCAGACTCTATTCAGCAAAACGGCGTATTGCAGCCCTTGCTGGCGCGGCGGATCAACAACAGCGATTATTACGAGCTGATCGCCGGGGAGCGGCGGCTGCGGGCGTCCATCTTGGCCAACCTGCAAACGGTGCCCTGTATTGTGCTGGACTGCGACTACCAGGACAGCGCGGTGATCTCCATTTTAGAGAACATTCAGCGGGCGAACCTGAACTTCTTTGAAGAAGCCTTGGCCATCGCACACCTGCACGAGCACTTTGGGCTGACCCAGCAGGAGATCGGCAAAAAGCTGGGCAAAAGCCAGTCCGCCCTCTCCAACAAGCTGCGGCTGCTGCGACTGCCAGCCGATGTGCGGTATTATATTGAAAAGGAAGGGCTGACGGAGCGCCACGCCCGGGCACTGCTGAAAGTGGACGACCCGGAAGTGATGTGGACGGTGCTGCGGGCGGTCACCGATCGTCACCTGAATGTGGAGCAGACAGAAAATATGATCGCTCACCTGCTTGGCGAGGACGCACCGGCGGACAAGCACCGGCGTAAGGTGGTGCCCCTGTTCCGAGATGTGCGGATTTTTGTAAACACCGTCAATAAGGCCATTGCCACCATGCAGGCCAGCGGCATTGACGCGGTGAGCAACAAAACAGAGACAGACGATTATATCGAATTCCATGTGCGCATACCTAAGCACGCAGACGAAAACACACCCCAACCCTCTGCAAATGCAGACAAACCTGCTTAAAACGGGAAACCGTTTTAACATATTCTCCTCTTTTCATCACACGGGATGGCTCGGCGGCAACGCCGGGCCATTCTGTGTTTCATGTGAAACACGGCAAAGGTACAGCCATACCGGTGTTGTTTCATGTGAAACACGAGAAAAGCGCCGCCACAAGATATGGTATAGTGGCATTTGGCTGCCACAAATCCCCAAAAATAATCCCCGCTGTTTCATGTGAAACCCTTGAAGCGGACAGGCCTTTGTTGTATAATACCAGTCGGAGGTGCCGATATGGGAAAAACCATTTCTATTTTTAATCAAAAAGGCGGCGTGGGCAAAACCACCACTTGCGTCAATTTGGCGGCTGCTTTAGGCGCCAAGGGCAAAAAGACACTGCTGGTAGATGTAGACCCCCAGGGCAACAGCACCAGCGGCGTAGGCGTGGATAAAAGCGAGATCGAGTATTCCACCTATGATATTTTGGTGGACAACCAGCCTGCCCGTGCGATTTTGCACGAAACGCCCTTTAAGAACCTGGATCTGCTGCCGGCCAATATGAACCTGGCAGGGGCAGAACTGGAACTGGCAGAGACGGAAGATCGGTTCCGCGCCCTGAAAAAGGCCATTGCCACCCTGGTGGTGGAGTATGACTACATTATTATTGACTGTCCGCCCAGCTTAGGGCTGCTGAGCCTGAACGCGCTGGTGGCGTCAGACACCCTGATCGTGCCCCTGCAATGCGAATATTACGCCTTGGAGGGCCTAAGTCAGCTGCTGAGCACCGTGCGCACGGTCAAACAGCACTATAACCCCCACCTGGAACTGCAAGGGGTGGTCTTTACCATGTATGACAGCCGGTTAAAGCTGACCCAGCAGGTGGTAGACGAGGTGGAAAAATACTTCCCCGGCAAAACCTACCACACCATGATCCCCCGCAGCGTTAAGCTGGCGGAGGCCCCCAGCTACGGCAAGCCGGTGCTGTATTATGAAAAATACTGCAAAGCCAGCTTTGCCTACAAAAAGTTGGCGGACGAGGTGGTCAAGCAGAGCCGCTAAATCCGGCTCTATAATATAATAGGTATAGGAAAAGCGGAGGAAATGCGATGGCAAATAAAAAATCCGGCCTGGGCAAGGGACTGGGCCAGTTGTTTTTAGAGAATTCCGTAGATGAGTTGGTCGCGAGTAATACTTTGCCCCTGGAGGAGATCGTACCCAACAAGGAGCAGCCCCGAAAGACCTTTGACGAAACGGCCTTGGAGGAGTTGGCAGAGAGTATTCGCCAGCACGGGGTGTTGCAACCCCTTTTGGTGCGGCCCTTGCCCGGCGGCGGGTATCAGCTGGTAGCCGGTGAGCGCCGGTACAGAGCCAGCCGGATCGCCGGACTGCGGGAGGTGCCGGTGGTGATCCGGGAGTTGTCCGATGTGGAGACCATGGAGATCGCCATTATTGAGAACTTGCAGCGTGAGGACCTGAACCCCATTGAGGAGGCGGAGGGTCTGCAAGCGCTGATCGACCGCTGCGGCTTTACCCAGGATCAGGTGGCGGCCAGCGTGGGCAAATCCCGCCCGGCCATTGCCAACAGCCTGCGGCTGCTCAAGCTGCCCCCGGAGGTGCGGGAGATGACCAAAAACGGCACCATCTCTGCCGGCCACGCCCGGGCGCTGCTGGGACTGCCCAATGAGGCGCTGATCTATGCGGCGGCGGAACAAATCGTTTCACACAAACTAACAGTCAGAGATGTGGAAAAGCTGGCCAAGCGCAGCCAGCAGGAGGCCGGTACGGCGCCCAAGCCCCGATCCCGGCGGGACGCATTTTACGACGAGGTGGAACTGGCGCTGAAAGAGGCCTTGGGCCGCAAGGTGCGGGTGGTGCCCGGCCGTGGCAAAGGCACGCTGGAAATTGAATTCTATTCCAATGAAGATCTGAAAGATCTGGCCAATAAGTTAGGAGAATAAAAGTATGCTGGATATGAAATTCGTACGGGAAAATCCCGAACTGGTAAAAGAGAACATCAAAAAGAAATTTCAGGACGAAAAGCTGCCCCTGGTGGACCAGGTGATCGAGCTGGACGAGCGCCGTCGTGCCGCCATGACCAAGGCGGACGAGCTGCGGGCCAACCGCAACAAGCTGTCTAAGGAGATCGGCGCCTTGATGGCCCAGGGCAAAAAGGAAGAGGGCATGGCCCTGCGCCAAAAGGTGGCGGACCAGGCCAAGGAACTGGAAGAACTGACCAAAGAGGCCAATGAGCTGAACGAGCAGGTCACCAAAATTATGATGACCATTCCCAATATCATTGACCCCAGCGTGCCCATCGGCAAGGACGACAGCGAGAATGTAGAGGTGGAGCGCTTTGGCGAGCCGGTGGTGCCGGACTTTGAGGTGCCGTACCATACGGACATTATGGAGCGCTTTGACGGCATTGATCTGGACGCTGCCCGCAAGGTGGCCGGTAACGGTTTCTATTACCTGATGGGCGATATTGCCCGGCTGCACTCTGCGGTGATCAGCTATGCCCGCGACTTTATGATCGACCGGGGCTTTACCTACTGCGTGCCGCCCTTTATGATCCGCTCCAATGTGGTCACCGGCGTGATGAGCTTTGCAGAGATGGACGCCATGATGTATAAGATCGAGGGCGAGGACCTGTACCTGATCGGCACCTCCGAGCACTCTATGATCGGCAAATTCATTGACACCATTACCCCGGAGAGCGAGCTGCCCAAGACCCTGACTTCCTACTCCCCCTGTTTCCGCAAGGAGAAGGGCGCCCACGGCATTGAGGAGCGGGGCGTTTACCGGATCCACCAGTTTGAGAAGCAGGAGATGATCGTGGTCTGCAAGCCGGAGGAGAGCAAAATGTGGTTCGACAAGCTGTGGCAGAACACGGTGGACCTGTTCCGCAGCCTGGATATTCCGGTGCGCACCCTGGAGTGCTGCTCCGGCGACTTGGCCGATCTGAAAGTGAAGAGCGTAGATGTGGAGGCCTGGTCCCCCCGGCAGAAGAAGTATTTTGAGGTTGGCTCTTGCTCCAACCTGTCCGACGCCCAGGCCCGCCGCCTGAAGATCCGCATTAAGGGCGAGCACGGCAACTATCTGGCCCACACCCTGAACAACACGGTGGTGGCGCCCCCCAGAATGCTGATCGCTTTCCTGGAGAACAACTTGCAGGCAGACGGCAGCGTGCTGGTGCCCAAGGCTTTGCAGCCGTATATGGGCGGCACCCAGCGCTTGGTGCCGAAAAAATAATAGTGTTCCACGCCAAACAGCGCCTGTCTGCGGATGGGTGCTGTTTTTTTGCGTATGCAGACCGTGCAATCCCCCCTGCGGCTGCGCCGCTTTCCCCCCTTTGCAAGGGGGGCGAAGAAGATGTAACCGATAAGCCTCCCTTGAAAAGGGAGGGGGACCGCCGTAGGCGGTGGAGGGATTAAACGGTTAAGCAAGCACCCTACAAATAACCCCGCCGCTTTATGCAATTCCACCAAAAATAATGTGAACGGTGTAACACGCTGGCGGGCGTATTTGGACGAATAGGGAAGAAACACCGGGAAAAAGGCGGAAAATTGTTCCGGATCTGGACGATATTGTGAATTCTGTAACAAATGATTTTGGCTTGCACAAAAATATGCCCAAAAACATCGTTAAAAGATTATCAAATTTTGGTGGTATGGTAGATTTGTGCCCAAAAGGCTTGCAAGGACAAGGGCTTTTCAGTATGATATAGGTGGATTAGCGGAACCTCGCTATGATAGTAAGTACAACTTGGAGGCTACAAAATGGCAAGAGAAATCATCGACAGCGTAGAAAAGCTGGAGGCGGAGCTGGACCGTGTGCGCGCAGCGCAGCGGGAGTTCGCCACATACACCCAGGAGCAGGTGGATAAGATCTTCTTTGCGGCGGCTATGGCTGCCAACAAGGCAAGAATTCCCCTGGCCAAGATGGCGGTGGAAGAGACCGGCATGGGCGTGGTGGAAGACAAGATCATCAAGAACCACTACGCGGCAGAATACATTTATAACGCATACAAGAACACCAAGACCTGCGGCGTGATCGAGGAAGACAAGGCCTATGGCATTAAGAAGATCGCAGAGCCCCTGGGCGTGATCGCGGCGGTGATCCCCACCACCAACCCCACCTCTACGGCGATCTTTAAGACCCTGATCTGCCTGAAGACCCGCAACGGCATTATCATCTCCCCCCATCCCCGGGCCAAGAAGAGCACCACCGCTGCGGCCAAGATCGTGCTGGACGCTGCTGTGGCAGCCGGTGCACCGGAGGGGATCATCAGCTGGATCGACGCACCGTCCCTGGATATGACCAACCTGCTGATGAAAGAGGCAGACACCATCCTGGCAACCGGCGGCCCCGGCATGGTAAAGGCCGCTTACTCCAGCGGCAAGCCCGCCCTGGGCGTTGGCGCCGGTAATACCCCCGCCATTATTGACGACACCGCAGATATTAAGCTGGCGGTGAACTCCATTATCCATTCCAAGACTTTTGATAACGGTATGATCTGCGCCTCCGAGCAGAGCTGCATTGTAGACAAGAAGATCTACAAGGCGGTGCGCAAGGAATTTGAGGATCGGGGCTGCTACTTCTTAAAAGCGGACGAGATCGACAAGGTGCGCAAGACCATTATCATCAACGGCGCTCTGAACGCCAAGATCGTGGGCCAAAAGCCGGTGACCATTGCGGCGCTGGCCGGTGTGACCATTCCCGAGGAGACCAAGGTGCTCATCGGCGAGGTGGAGAGCGTAGACATCAGCGAGGAATTCGCCCACGAGAAATTGAGCCCGGTGCTGGCTATGTATAAGTCTGAGAACTTTGACGACGCACTGGAAAAGGCTGCGCAGCTGATCGCAGACGGCGGCTACGGCCATACTTCCTCTGTCTATCTGAACGCGGTGACCGAGCAGGAGAAGCTGAACGCTTTCTCTGCCAAGATGAAGACCTGCCGCGTGCTGGTGAACACCCCGTCCTCTTTCGGCGGTATCGGCGACCTGTACAACTTTAAGTTGGCGCCGTCCCTGACCTTGGGCTGCGGCTCCTGGGGCGGCAACTCCGTGTCTGAAAATGTAGGGGTCAAGCACCTGGTGAACATCAAAACCGTTGCAGAAAGAAGGGAAAATATGCTGTGGTTCCGTGCCCCGGAGAAGGTATATATCAAGAAAGGCTGCCTGCCGGTGGCGCTGGACGAAGTGGGCAATGTAATGCAGAAGAAAAAGGCATTCATTGTTACCGACAGCTTCCTGTACAAGAACGGCTACACCAAGCCCATTACCGATAAGCTGGACGAAATGGGCGTGACCCACACCACATTCTTCAATGTGGCACCGGACCCGACCCTGGCCTGCGCCAAAGAGGGCGTGGCGGCGATGAACGCATTCCAGCCGGATTGCATTATCGCCGTAGGCGGCGGCTCCGCTATGGACGCCGGCAAGATCATGTGGGTGATGTATGAGCACCCGGAAGTGGACTTCCTGGATCTGGCTATGCGCTTTATGGATATTCGTAAGCGTGTGTACACCTTCCCCAAGATGGGCGAAAAGGCGTACTTCATCGCTGTTCCCACCTCTGCCGGTACCGGCTCCGAGGCGACGCCCTTTGCGGTGATCACCGATGAGCGCACCGGTGTGAAGTACCCGCTGGCGGACTACGAGCTGATGCCCAATATGGCCATTGTGGACGCAGATTTCCACATGACCGCACCCAAGGGCCTGACCGCTGCCTCCGGTATTGACGCAGTGACCCACTGCCTGGAGGCTTACGCCTCCATGATGGCAACCGATTATACCGACGGCCTGGCGATCCGCTCCTTGCAGATGATCTTCCAGTACCTGCCCCGGGCCTACGACAACGGCCCCAACGATCCGGTGGCTCGTGAGAAGATGGCCAATGCAGCTACTATGGCCGGTATGGCATTTGCCAATGCGTTCCTGGGCGTGTGCCACTCTATGGCCCATAAGCTGGGTGCGTTCCACCACCTGCCCCACGGCGTGGCAAACGCACTGATGATCGACTATGTGCTGCGGTTCAACGCGGCGGAAGTACCTGCCAAGATGGGCACCTTCCCCCAGTATGACCACCCCCACACCCTGGCGCGCTATGCCGAGGTGGCAGACGCTCTGGGCGTTAAGGGCCGCACGGACGCTGACAAGCTGGAGGGTCTTATTAAGAAGATCGACGAGCTGAAAGACTATGTTGGCATTAAGAAGAGCATTCAGGAATACGGCGTAGATGAAAAGTATTTCCTGGATACCCTGGACGATATGGTGGAGCAGGCATTCGATGACCAGTGCACCGGCGCCAACCCCCGCCTGCCCCTGATGAGCGAGATCAAGGATATGTACCTGCGTGCCTACTACGGCAAAGAATAAGGGAGGTTATCTGTATGAAAGCACTGAAAGAGCGCGAGCATAAAGTCATTTATAGAGACGGCGACAAGGTGGTCAAGGTGTTTGACGAGACCTTTTCCAAGGCCGATGTGCTCAACGAGGCACTGAATATGGCCCGGGTGGAGGAGACCGGCCTGCGGATCCCCAAGCTGCTGAATGTAAGCAAGGTGGACGGCAAGTGGGCCATTACCCGCGAGTATATCGAGGGCACGCCCCTGAGCGAGCTGATGGCACAGCACCCGGAGAAGCAGGACGAGTACCTGAACACCTTTGTGGATATTCAGCTGGAGATCCTGGGTAAGACCTGCCCTCATCTGAACAAGATCAAGGACAAAATGCACGCCAAGATCAGCGCCTCCGACTATGAGGCCACCCTGCGCTATGACCTGCACAACCGCTTGGAGGGGATGAAACCCCATAAAAAGGTGCTCCACGGCGACTACTGCCCCAGCAATGTGATCGTGACCCCGGACGGCCGGTATTACATTATCGACTGGGCCCACGCCACCCAGGGCAACGCCTCTGCGGACGCGGCCCGCACCTACCTGACCTTTACCCTTGGCGGCCAGAGCGATGTGGCCGAGAAGTACCTGGCTCTGTTCTGCAAAAAGGCAGATATTCCCAAGCAGCTGGTGCAGCAGTGGATGCCCATTGTGGCTTGCTCCGAGAGCACCAAGCACATTCCCGGCGAGCGGGAAGTGCTGGACCGCTGGGTCAATGTGTTTGACTTCCAATAATCAGCCCCCCTCCGTGTTGGGTTCCCTGCCCAACAAGGTGTGTACCCCGACAGTGCGCCCCCCCTGCACTGCCGGGGATTTTTTAATTATGCGGCGGATAACATACAATCCCTCCGTCTGCTCGCAGGCTCGCAGCCACCTCCCTTTACAAGGGAGGCTGAAAGGTTACAAAATCTAAGCCCCCCTTGCAAAGGGGGGAGCGGCGTAGCCGCAGGGGG
>CAVIFY010000021.1:0-5929 GCA_963642245.1 Bifidobacteriaceae bacterium
GGGCAGGGTGGTGCTTTCCGGCTGGGTGGTCGGCTGCGTGGTGGTTGTGGTGGTGCTGCCGGGCTTGGTGGTGCCGTTTGTGGACGGGGCCGTGGTGCCGGTGGTGCTGTTCCCGCCGGTGTTTGTGCCGCCGTTTGCGGTATTGCCTGTATTGCCGGTGTTGCCGCCGGTGGTGCTCCGGTTATTGCCCCGGTTGCCGGAGGAGCGATCGTCCCGCTCCTGCTGCCGGGCGGCCTGCTCCGCCGCCTCGTTGGCCATGGCCTGTTTTTCCTCCGCCGTAGGGGCAATGCCCACCGCCTCTTTCATCTTGCCGGTGGCGCTCTGCACCTTTTGCTCCGCTTTCTTTGCGGCTTGTTTTACTTTGCCCAGCAGCGTCTTTGGCTGCTCCTCTTCCTGGGGCTCTGCCGCCTGTACGGTGCCGGTAAGGGCGCCCTCTGCGGTAACGGCGTTTTGCTGCTGGAGGGGCGCTGCCAGCACGCTGGGGATCAGGACCACCAGCAGGATCACCGCTGCCAGCACAGAGGATAATTGCTTGCGGTCGATACGCTTTTGGCCATGCTTTGGATACAGTTTTTGGTATGCGGCGCTGGGCTGGGCCGGGGTGCAGGGGGTCATACACTGCAAGCAGTAGTGGGCCTCCTCCGGCATAGCCGCCCCGCAATGGGGACAGTTCTTCTCAATCATTTTATCTATCGTTCTTTCCCTTTCCGCACGGTTCGTCACCGTTCGCTCATACATCTTATATTGTAGTGCTAATCGGTGCTTTTGTCAATCGAAAACAACAAAAAGATTTGAGTTAGGATATACGCAAACAGCGTACACCTGCGGCAAAAAAGCAAAGAAAAAACCGCACCCCGTGAGAGGTGCGGTCTGTGTTCAGATCTGCTTATTTGCGCTTCTTGGCCAGCAGCAGGCAAGCGCCGGCAGCGGCGATGGCCAGTACGCCGGCAGCAGCGGCGTTGTTGCCGGTAGCCGGGGACTTTTTAGAAGTGCTCTTCTTGGTGGTGGTCTGTTTGTCGCTATTGACAGTGGTCTTGACCGTGTCCTTCTTGGTGGTGGGTTCCACATCCGGATCGTCCGGGTCAATGACAATGCGGTCAAACAGGTGGTCGGTGTAGTAGCCCAGTGCAGTCAGGGCATCCTTGGTGGCCAGCGCGTTTTCCTCGCCGCCATAGGTGAACACACCGGTGGTCTTGGACTCGAATTTGCACAGCAGGTCATAGGCCTTGTCCGCCTTTTCCTGGTCGCCCAGGGCGCTGTAAGCCATCAGAGCCATAGCGGTAGAGTCTGCATTGGCAGAACCCCAGCTGGTGTAGCCCTCGTCGCTTACATTCTTCTCCAGCAGTACCACAGCGTCGTCAATGTAGGCCTTGTAATCCTCTGCATAGGGGGCCAGGGCAGTCAGGAATGCGCCCAGGTCGTCGGCAGAGGCGCCGTAACCGCCCCAGAAGTCCGGACCCTCGCCCATCTTGTACAGATCGGTCAGGTTCTTGATCACAGACTGCACAAAGCTCTGGGGTGCGTCCACAATGGCGCAGGCCTCGGTGACCAGGCGGTACAGGTAGTAGTTGGTGCCGTAAACAGCGGTGCCGCAGTTCTGCATCAGCTTGCTCAGGTCATAGCCGGCCACATCGGTGTAGTCCTCGCCCAGAGCGTCATACACGCAGATAACAGCAGCGTACAGCTCCAGCTCCTCGGTGTTGTTGGTGCCGATCTGTGCGTAGTTGTCGTCATACACCGGCACAGGGTAATACAGCTTGCCGCCGTTTGCTTTCAGCTCTTTCTCCACAGCAGCGATAAAGCCCTCTACCTGGGTGTCGCTGGCGTCGTAGTTGCGCACGGCTGCCAGCATATCCACAGCGTCGGCCACGCCAAAGTTCTTGTCCTTGTACAGGTAGTTTGTGGCGCCCTCGGTCTGGCTCATCACCTTGTCCAGGCGATCCATCACCTGGTCGTTGTCGGTTGCAGCAAAGGCGCTGTAAGCCGGCAGCAGCATACACAGAGCCAGCAAAAGCGCTGTGCAGGTGCTCATCAGTTTTTTCATTGTTTTGTCCTCCGTTTTTATTATTTATTTGAACAGGCGGGGCCTGCAAATAACAGTTTTTAGCGGTCTTGTCCGGTGCACACATAGTAGAACACCAGATTGTCGCCGCTGTCCATTTTATACTTGCCGCAAGAGGTCATGGGCACGGTGCCGTTGACCTTGTACATCCAGCCGCTGGCGCTGCCGCAGTCCTTCTCGTCCAGGTTGTTGATCCCCACCACATAGACCCCGTAAGAGGTGCTCTTGGCGGTCAGGCGAATGCCGTGGGCGTTGCAAGCCAGCTTGAGCACATCGTAGGCGGTGCTGCCCCGATCCACCGTGTGGCTCTCCGCGTGGATAATGTAGCCGTCGTCCGGCACATAGCGCTCGTGGCCGCTTTTCAGCTGACCCATGTGGTTTTGTATATTCTTGCACTCCACCGTAATGGTGCAGGTGACCGTACGCGACTGGGTGGTCTGCCGCCGGGTGGTGTGCTTTTTTGTGGTTTGTTTATGGGTGGTGCCGCCGGTGGGGACCAAGTCGGCGGAGCCGCCCTGCTGTTTGGCGCTGTTTGCGGCGCGGGTGGTGGTCGTACTTTTGCCGCCGCTGCTCTTAGCGCTGCCGCTTTTTGCGGTGGTGGTATTGCCGGCCTTGCCTGCCCCGGCGCCGGTGGCGGTTGTGGCGCCTGCTTTCCCGGCAGTGGTTGCGCCCCCGGTTGTGGTGCCGGTGGCGGCGCCGGAATTGCCCTTGGCGGCGGTGGTTTCTGCCGCGCCGTCTGCTGCTATGGTTTGACCCTGCGGGGTGGTGGCGGCCTGTTCTTTTGATCCGGCGGTGCAGCCGGTAAAGAGCAGCACCAGCGCCAGCATCAACAGGGCGATGCTCTTTCGTGTTCTTTGCAAAATAAAAAGTCCCTTGCCGTGGGCAGGGGACAGAAAAGGGCGCAGTTATACCTGCGCTGCCTCCACATCTTTCCCTCAAGCCCAAAAGTGTGTTTGCGATCAAAAGCCTGCGGCGGGTGTCCCGACTTACGATATACTCACTCTGCGCCTTCTCGCTTGCGCAATGGCCTGTGCAGAGCAAAACTCGATCACGGTAATGGCGGTTGTGACGGCGTTGCACCGTGCTTCCGATTTGATCCCTTCCGGGAACCGCGGCTCATTTATTTTTTTACAGTATAGCACCTTTTTTTCTTTGGGTCAACACAGTTGCATAAAATCCCGCTATCTGTTATACTGAAATAGATGTATTTTATTCTCAAGGTAACGGAGTCCTTACAAGTATGTACGACAGTATTGAACAGATCATTGCCGAAAAGGGCATTTATACCGGGCTGACCCGGGGCACCTCTATGTGGCCGCTGATCCACCAAGGGCGGGACAATATTATCATCGTGCGCCCCCAGGGGCGGCTGAAGAAGTACGATGTGCCGGTGTACCGCACCCCCGGGGGCAAGTACATTATGCACCGCATTGTGCGGGTGCGGGATCAGGATTATGTGATCATCGGCGACAATCGGCTCCAAAAGGAATATGTAACGGACGACAGCATTTGCGGCGTGCTGGCCGGGTTTTATAAGGACGGCAAGCGGTATGTGGACTGCCAAAACAGTCGCCGCTACCGGCTGTACAGCCGGGTGTGGGTGGCGCTCTACCCGGTGCGCCCGCTGATCATGTTCGTCCACAAAGGCTGCGGCTGGATCCGTCGCCATATTTTCAAAAGAGGTGACCGATCCTGAACCAGACCAAACGAAAGCCCTCTCGCTCCGACTGGGCGGCCATTCGCTGGATGACCCACATTGGCAAGAGCCAGCTGCCCAAGGCGGCGGTGCTGCTGTTTACCAATGCGCTGGGTGCGGCACTGTCCGTGTGCTTTGCCAACTTTTCCAAGCATATTATTAACGGCGCCACCGAGTACAAGGACTGGGGCTATGTGGTGCGCTACGCCATTTATCTGCTGATCCTGATCATGGTGCAGCTGGCGCTGAACTTGATCGGCAGCAGCTTTTCCGAGCGGTGCAAGGCGCGGCTGGATATGATCTTCAAAAAACATATGCTGCAGGTGCTGATCAAAAAGGACTACTCCAGCGTGTCCAAGTACCACACCGGCGAGCTGAACAACCTGCTGTTTAACGATGTGCAGGTGATCACGGACGGCTACACCACCTTGCTGCCCAATGTGGTGTTCTTTATCGTTAAGCTGCTCAGCGCCTTTATCTATTTGGTGATCATCGACAAGGTGTTTGCCTTTGTGTTCCTGGTAGGCGGGGTGTTTGTGTTCCTGTCTACCCGTATGTTCCGCAAGACCTTAAAGCGGCTGCACAAGCAGGTGCAGCAGACGGAGGGCAAGACCCGCTCCTTTATGCAGGAGACCATCAGCAACCTGCTGGTGGTGAAGACCTTTGTGGTAGAGGACAAGATCGACCAGCAGACGGACGCCCTGCAAAAAGAGAATTATGTGGCACGGATGAAGCGGCGTTTCTTTGGCATTGCCGCCAACGCCGGGCTGTCCACCACCTTTAATATCGGCTATGTGTTCGCCCTGGCCTTTGGCGCTTATCGGCTGCTCAACGGCCTGGACTACGGTACGGTCACCGCTATGCTCCAGCTGGTGAACCAAATTCAGGGGCCTTTTGCCTCTCTGTCCGGCATTATGCCCAAGTATTTTGCCATTATTGCCTCTGCGGAGCGGCTGATGGAGATCGAGAACCTGCCGGAGGAGGAGACCAGCAACGCAGATGATGTGGATGTACCGGCCACTTACCGGGATCTGCGGGCGTTGCAGTTTGACAATATCGACTTCCGCTATGACCGGGATGTGATCCTGGACCATACCTCCCTGACCATCAACAAAGGGGACTTTGTGGCTATCACCGGTATCTCCGGTATCGGCAAGAGCACACTGCTGAAATTGCTCTTGGGCGTGTTCCCCACCCGGGACGGCTCTATTTACCTGGAGATGGCGGACGGCAGCCATATCCCGGCGGATAAGCACACCCGCCGCCTGTTTGCCTATGTGCCCCAGGGGAATATGCTCCTGTCCGGCACCATACTGGATAATTTGAAGTTCATTAACAGCGACGCCACAGATGAAGAGGTGCAGCGGGCTATTGAGATTGCCTGTGCAGACACCTTTATTAACGAATTGCCCCAGGGGCTGATGACGGTGATCGGCGAGCGGGGTATGGGTCTGTCCGAGGGGCAGGTGCAGCGGCTGGCCATTGCCCGCAGCCTGCTGTCCAAATCCCCGGTGTTGCTGCTGGATGAGGCTACCTCTGCTCTGGACGAGGAGACGGAACATCGGTTTTTGAAAAATCTCAAGGCGCTGCAAAATGTGACCTGCATTATCGTGTCTCACAAAAAGGCGGCGCTGCGGATCTGTAATAAACATGTACGCATTGAGGACTGCAAAATTGTAAGTGAGGAGAGAACTTATGATGCTGACTAAATGGGGGGAGCAGCTGGACAAAAGCTGTCCGCTGCCCGAGTATCCGCGCCCGCAATTTGTGCGGGATTCGTACCTGAGTCTAAACGGATTGTGGCAGTGCGCCTTTACCGGCGACAGCGCTGTGCCGGCACAGATGGAAAGAGAGATCTGCGTGCCCTTCTCGCCGGAGACGCCGCTTTCCGGGGTGGAGCGCACCTTAAAGCCCGGCGAGTACCTGCACTATCGGCGCACCTTTACTTTGCCGGAGGGCTTTGATCGAGGGCGGGTGTTCCTGCACTTTGGCGCCGTGGACCAAATGTGCACTGTGTACTTAAACGGCGTGCAGGTAGGCGGCCATCAGGGGGGCTACACGCCCTTTACCCTGGAGCTGACGGAGGCCCTGCAACCGGGGGAGAACAAGCTGGAAGTGTCTGTGCAGGACTTTACGGATGAGAACCAGTATTCCCGGGGAAAACAAAAGAC
>CAVIFY010000021.1:5990-30282 GCA_963642245.1 Bifidobacteriaceae bacterium
ACAAAAGACCAACCGGGGCGGCATTTGGTATTCGCCCCAAAGCGGCATTTGGCAGAGCGTTTGGCTGGAGTCCACGCCGGTGGAATTCCTGGAGAAGGTGCGGATCACGCCGGACTATGACGGCGCCGCCGTGCACTTTGAATTCTTTGGCACCGACCATGTGCGCACCCGCATTTATGACGGCGAGAGTTTGATCGCCGACACCACGGACACCACCGTGCCGCTGCCGGACTTTAAGTCTTGGAGCCCGGAGTCGCCGTTTCTCTATCAAGTGGAATTCGAGGCCTGCGGCGAGGTGATCCGCTCCTATTTCGGTATGCGCAAGTTCTCTATCGGTCGGGATTTGGACGGCCTGCCCCGGCTGTTTTTGAACAATAAGCCCTATTTCCACAACGGCCTGCTGGACCAGGGCTATTACCCGGACGGCTTTTTGACCCCGCCGGCCAACGCGGCCATGGAGTACGATGTGACCCATGTTAAGCGCTGCGGCTTTAATATGCTGCGCAAGCACATTAAGATGGAGCCGCTCCTTTGGTATCATTACTGCGATGTGCAGGGCATTTTGGTGTGGCAGGATATGGTCAACGGCGGCGGGCACTATGGGCTGGAAATCTCCGCCATTCCCTTTGTGGGTATTACCCTGGACGACCGGAAGTACAAGACCTTTAAGCGCACGGACGCGGCCGCTCGCGAGCTGTACTATCAGGAGCTGCGGGAGATGGTGGACGCTCTGTACAACTGCCCCTGCATTGCCATGTGGGTGCCCTTTAACGAGGGCTGGGGCCAGTTTGATTCCACGGTGGCCTACAATCTGCTAAAGGAATGGGACCCCACCCGCACGGTGGACTCCGCCAGCGGTTGGCACCCCTGCGGCGACAGCGATGTGATCAGCAAGCACATTTACTTTACCCCCATTCGGGTGCACGCCGGCAACAAGCCCTGGCTGCTGACAGAGTTCGGCGGCTATGCGCTAAAGACCCCCGGCCACACCTGGAACGAACGCACCTTTGGCTACCGGGTCTATCCCAATAAGGAGAAGCTGACGGCGGCGTACCAAAAACTGTTTGACAAGGTGATCATTCCCCAGATCAAAACCGGCCTGGCCGCCACCGTTTATACCCAGGTGACGGATGTGGAGGACGAGATCAACGGCCTGATGACCTATGACCGCCAGGTGGCGAAGATCGACCCGGCGGTGCTGCAAAAAATCAACGAGAAAGTGAAGTATTAACATGAACCAGTTAGAAAAGAAAGACGGCAAAAAAGCCGTGATCAAAACCAACCGCGGCGATATGACCTTTGTGCTGCTGGACGAGGCGGCACCCAAGGCGGTGGAGAATTTTATCACCCACGCCAAGAACGGCTATTATGACGGCCTGATCTTCCACCGGGTGATCCGGGACTTTATGATCCAGGGCGGCGATCCGACCGGCACCGGCTGCGGCGGCGAGTCCATTTGGGGCAAGCCCTTTGATGATGAGTTCGCTCTGGACGCCCGCAACTACTATGGCGCCCTGTCTATGGCAAACAGCGGCCCCGGCACCAACGGCAGCCAGTTCTTTGTGGTCCAGGCCAAGTCTGTGCCTGCCAATTTGATCGACCAAATGGAGGCGCTGTCCGACCAGGGCTATCCTGCGGAAGTTGTGGAGCAGTACAAGCAGGTGGGCGGCACCCCTTGGCTGGACTTCCATCACACGGTATTCGGCCAGCTGATCGACGGCGCCGATGTGTTGGACGCCATCGCCGGTGTGCCCTGCGGCCCCGGGGATAAACCGGTGTACGATGTGGTGATTGACACCATCGAAGTGCAGGAATAAAACGGTAAAAAAAGGAAAGAGGATCGAAAAATGATATATGTTGTGATTGGCATACTGGCGCTGGTCGCGCTTGTGTCTGTGGTGTTGAATGTATTGCAGGGAACACGCAAGCAAAACGCACAGCCTGCGGAGCAGGTAGCGCCCGAGCCGGGTGCGACGGAAGTAGATTTGCCGTACACCAAAAAATTGCTGCTGACAAAGAATGAGTGGGCGTTTTATAAAAAATTAAAGCCCATTTGTGATCGGCATAATTTACACATTTTAGCTAAGGTGCGATTGGCCGATCTGGTAGATGTAAGCAGTCAAAAGCAAGGCAAAGACCGCATAAAGTATTTCAATATGGTCAGCAAAAAGCATATTGATTTTGTGCTGTGTAAGCCGGATAATTTGCAGGTGCTGGCACTTTTGGAGTTGGATGATAAAAGCCACCAGGCGCAAAGCAGACAGCAAAGAGATTCTTTTGTGGACGCAGTGTGTCAAAAAGCCGGTTATCCCGTTGCGCACATTTATAATTTTGAAGATATTACGGCAAAATTAACAGAGCTGGGTTTAATTTCCGCTCCGACTGTGCCCACAGAATAGCAGCATATTATTAGGTATAAATAATAAGACCACCTACGCAGGTTTTGCTTGCGCAGGTGGTCTTTTTGTTGTGGGTCACAGGTCAATGTCCAGCTCGATGGGGCAGTGGTCGCTGCCCAAAATATCCGTATGGATCTTGGCATCCTGCAATTTGGGTTGCAGCCGGTCAGAGGTGATGAAGTAGTCGATACGCCAACCGGCGTTCTTCTCTCTGGCGTGGAACATATAGCTCCACCAGCTGTAAATGCCGGTGGTGTCTGGATAAAAGTGGCGGAAAGTATCGGTAAATCCGCTGTCCAGCAAGGCGGTCATTTTGCCCCGTTCATCGTCGGTAAAACCGGCGTTTTTGTGGTTGGTCTTTGGATTTTTCAGGTCGATCTCCCGGTGGGCCACATTCAGGTCGCCGCAGAAGATCACCGGCTTGTTTTGATCCAGGGTTTGCAGATAGTTGAGGAAGTCGTCCTCCCACTGCATACGGTAGTCCAGCCGAGTCAGCTCTCGCTGGGAATTGGGCACATACACGGTGGCAAAGTAGAACGCCGGAAATTCCAGGGTGATCAGCCGCCCCTCCCGGTCGTGCTCCTCCTTGCCCATACCGTACTGCACCCGCAGCGGCTCCCGCTTGGAGAAGATGGCGGTGCCGGAGTAGCCCTTTTTCTCCGCATAGTTCCAGTAAGCGTGGTAGCCCGGGGGCGCAAAGTCGATCTGCCCCGCTTGCAGCTTAGTCTCTTGCAGGCAGAACAGGTCCGCGTCCGCCGCGGCAAAAAAGTCGGCAAAGCCCTTGCCCATACAGGCCCGCAGGCCGTTTACATTCCAGCTGATACACTTCATTGGGTCGGCTCCTCTTTTTGCAGCAAAATGCGGTCGGTGTCAAACTCTTTGGTCTCTTTTTCCCGATACAGGGCCAGCAGGTCCTGCACGGTCATATGGGCCTTTTGCGCCTTGTCCAGGTCAATAATGATCCGGCCGCTGTCCATCATAATGGTGCGGTCGCCGGTGGCCAGGGCAGAGGACATATTGTGGGTGATCATCATGGTGGTGATGTTGTTCTCCGCCACGATCTCGTTGGTAATGTCCATTACCTTTTTGGCGGTGACCGGGTCCAGGGCGGCGGTGTGTTCGTCCAAAAGCAGCAGCTTTGGTGTGCAGATGGTGCACATCAGCAGAGTGACCACCTGCCGCTGCCCGCCGGACAGCAGACCGATCTTGGTTTTCATGCGGTCCTCCAGCCCCATATTGAAGTGAGACACCTGCTCCCGGAAAAAGTTGCTCTTTTTCTTAGACAGGGCCAGCGCCAGCCCGCTGGAGTGGGCGCGGGTGTAGGCCAGCGCCAGGTTCTCCTCAATGGTCATATTGGGGGCGGTGCCCTTCATCGGGTCCTGGAACACCCGGCCAATCATCTTGGCCCGCTTGTGCTCCGGCAGAAAGGAAATGTCCTGTCCGTCCAGGGTGACGGTGCCGCTGTCCTGCATAAAGGTGCCGCAGATCAGGTTAAACAGGGTGGATTTGCCGGCGCCGTTGGAGCCGACGATGGTAAGAAATTCGCCCCGATCCAGGTGCAAATTGATCTTCTCCAGGGCAATGTGTTCGTTGACGGTGCCCTTGGCAAAGGTCTTGGATACATTCTTTACATCAAGCATTGCGGCGGGCCTCCTTTTTCACTTTGCGGTTTTGGGCGGCGCGCTTGGCAGCCGGGATAATAAAGGTGGCGGCCACGATCACGGCGCACATCAGCTTCATCAAATTGGCACTGTTGGCGCCAAACAGCTCAATATCCACCACAAAGGTGACGATCAGCTTGTAGATCACGGAGCCGCACACGGCGGAGATTAGCCCCACGGTGACGCCCCGCTTGCCAAACAGCGCCTCGCCGATAATGACGGCGGCCAGGCCGTAGATCAGGGTGCCGTTGCTGGTGGAGGTGTCGCTGTAACCCACATAATGGGTCACCAGTGCGCCGGCCAGACCGATCAGGCCGTTGCTGATGCACAGCCCCAGGATCAGGGTGGCGTCCACATTGATGGAGGAGGCGCGCACCATATCCTGATTGTCGCCGGTGGCGCGGATGCACAGCCCCACATGGGTCTTAAAGAACACGATCAGCAGCAGGGTCACCACCAGGCAGATGGCCAGGGCCAGCAGCGCACCGGCCACCTTGCGCTGGTCGCCGGTCAGGTGCAGCGCCTTGTAGAACTGCTTAAACAGATTGGCGGCGCCGATGGAAAGGTTGGGACCGCCCCGAACGATCAGGTTGACGGAGTACAGCCCGCTCATAGTGATGATACCGGCCAGTACCGGGTGCACCTGCAGCTTGGTTTGCAGCAGTCCGGTGATCAGTCCGGCGGCCATACCGCCTAAAAAGGCGATGGGCAGGGACAGATAGGTGTGCCCCCCGGCAGCCAAAACGGCGGCCAGCGCAGAGCCAAAGCCAAAGCTGCCCTCGGTGGTCAGGTCGGGAATGTCCAGCACCCGCAGGCTGATGTAAACGCCCAGCGCCAGCAGTCCGTACAGTAAGCCCTCTTGCAGGGCGGTGAGATAAAGCATAAGTTCTTGTTCCTTTGGGTAGAAAAATTTTAGCAGGCGCACCTTGCAGTGCGCCCGCCGGTTTTGTGATTTTTGTTGCTTATTTGGCTGCTTCCAGCACCTTGACCTGGTAGCCAACGGTGTCCTTGGTGGGGGTAGCCAGACCGCCGGCAGCCAGCGCTGCCTTGTTTACGGAGCAGTAGTCAATGCCGCACACCTGGGCGGGGATCTCCGTTACCTTTTTGCCGTCAAAATACTGAATAGCCATCTCTGCGGTCTTTTCGCCAATACCCTTGTCGTCAATGGCCAGGGTAGCGGTGCAGCCGGAGGCGACCGTGGTGGCAGAGGAGCAGTAGGTGGGGATCTTCTTCTCCTGGCACAGCTCTGTCAGGGCAGACACGCCGTCCTGTACCACAGAGTCGTTGGGTACAAAGATCACATCACAGCCGCCGTCGATCAGGGACTGGGTAACGGACTTCACATCGGCGGAGTTCTCCACGGTCTTTTCCGCATAAGCGATCTTCTTGCTGTCCAGGTACTTCTCGGCCGCCTTTACGGTGGAGGTGGCGTTCACCTGGCTGGTGGAGTAGATAAAGCCCCATTTCTTTACATCCGGGGTCAGCTTGTAGCCCATGTCGATGATCTCAGACACCGGAATGGCGTTGGAAGTACCGGTAGCGTTCTTGTCCGGGGTGTCCAGCGCGGTCATGACCTTGGCGGCTACCGGGTCGGACACGGCGCAGAAGAAGCAGGGGGTCTCGGACTCCAGGTTCACAAACGCCTGGGTAGCCGGGGTGGCGATGGTGAACACCGCGTCATAATCGCCGTTGTCAAAGTCAGACACAATGGTGCTCAGGCTGGCGGCGTCACCGGCAGCGTTCTTGTACACGCAGGTCACATTGTCGCCGTACTTCTCTTTCAGCTTAGACTCGATCCCGGCGCGCATATCGGTAAAGGCGCCATTCTCAGACAGCACGGCAATGCCTACTTTCTTACTGTCTGTCTTTGCGCTGTCATCTTTGCTGCCGGAGCAGGCGGCGAACAGGCCGGCAACCAGTGCCAGGCACAGCAGGGTGGCAAAAAACTTTTTCATCATTCATTCTCCTTAAATTCTTGGTGTTGATTATAATAATCGAGGTCTGCAAAGGCTTTGCGCAGCATTTCCTCGGTTATGGTGTAGGGATTGTGGGCTATGTCCGGCATTTTGGCTACCAGGGGCACCAGCTTTTCCACATCGGCGCCGGTCATCTCCACATCGGCGAGGGCGGTGGGCAGCCCCACGCTCTTGTTGAAGTGGTACATTTGGCGGAAGCCGTCCAAGTTGCCGTCGGTCAGCAGCAGAATGAGCACGCCAAAGCCCACCACTTCACCGTGCAGGTGGCGTTCTTCAATATGGGGCCAGGCGGTGAGTGCGTAAAACACTGCGTGGGCCAGGCCGGAGTTGTAATCCACAATATGCTCTGCGGTCAGCAGAATAGAGGCAATGCCGGTGGTGACGATGATCGCCAGGATCACTTGCTCCACCGGGTAGGTGCAGTCCCCGGCGTCAATATCCGCCATAGCCTGCGCGCCGTAGGTGAGCAGCGGGTCCAGGCACATACGGCTCACATTCACGCCCAGGGCGTGGTAGTGCACCAGCGCCTCGCCGCGGGAGCTCATCTCCGCCTCAAAATACTTGGCGTAAGTATCGCCCATGCCGGCCCAAATGTAGCGCCGGGGGGCGGCTGCGATCACCGAGGGCAGAATAAAGGCGTGCACCGGCGGGGCCTTGTGAAAGTCCGGCGCCAAAAAGGTGCCGTCCGCGTGGTACAAAATGGATACTGCCGTGGTGGCAGCGCAGGTGGAGGCAATGGTGGGGAAGGTGAATACCGGCTTGCCGCTTTGCTCGGCGTATGCCTTGCCGGTGTCCAGCGCCTTGCCGCCGCCAACAGCAAAGATCATATCTGCCGCTGCCACTGCCGGGTTATCGGCCAGGGCGGCAATGTTCTCCCGGCTGGCCTCGCCGCCGTACCACACAAAATCCGTAATGGTCACGGCGCTGTCCTTGACCGCGGCCAGCAGGCGCTCCCGCACCGCTGCCATGGCCTTGCGGCCGCCGATCACCACCGCTGTGGCACCAAAGGGGGCGCACACCGCCGGGATCCGGCTGTAAACCTGCTCGCCGATGGAATAGGCCGGCAGGGTAATGGAATAATCCGTCATAGGATCTGGGTCCTTCCTAACTGTAACTTATAATCCTCTTATAGGACTGTGTAAAAATTATAGCACCGCCGGCGGGCTTTGTCAACGAAATTCTTTAGCAAGTTAAAGCGATAAACTGCGTTTACACAATACGCCCGCCGCCCAGCACCGTGTCGCCGTCATAAACAACGGCTGCCTGGCCGGGGGTCACCGCCCGCTGGGGCGTATCAAAGGTCAGCTGCACATCACCGCCGGGCAGCACTTCTACGGTGCAGGGCGCCTCGTGCATATTGTAGCGGATCTTGGCAGCGGCGTGCAGCGGTTCGGTAGGCGCTGCAATGCTCAGCCAGTTGAACTCTGTCACTTGCACCACCGTGCTGTTCAGTTGATCGTTGGGGCACAGGGTCACCGTGTTGCTTTCCGGGTCCTTCTTGCACACATACAGCGGCGCCGGCAGCGCAAGGCCCAGCCCACGGCGCTGGCCGATGGTGTAGCGGATAATGCCCTTGTGGCGGCCCAGCACATTCCCCTGTGTGTCCACAAAATCCCCGGGGGGATAGTGGCGGCCGGTATAGCTTTCAATAAAGGCGGCGTAGTCCCCGTCCGGCACAAAGCAAATGTCCTGGCTCTCTCTTTTGTGGGCGTTGATAAAGCCGTTCTCCTCCGCAATGGCACGCACCTGGTCCTTATGCAGCTCACCCAGGGGGAACAGGGTGTGGGCCAGCTGCTCCTGGGACAGATTATAGAGCACATAGCTTTGGTCCTTTTTGTCGTCCAGCGCCTTGCGCAGCCGGTAGCGGCCGTCCACGCAGTCAATGCGGGCGTAGTGGCCGGTGACCACATAGTCGTAGCCCAGAGTGATGGCTCGGCGGCACAGGGTGTCAAACTTTAAGCACTTGTTACAGTCAATGCAGGGGTTGGGGGTGCCGCCTGCCTCATAGGTGGCAATGAATTTATCAATGACCTTTTCCTTAAAGTCGCCCTTAAAATTGAACACCTGGTAGGGCATACCCAGTCGGCGGGCCACGCTGCGGGCGTCCTCCACATCGGACAGGGAGCAGCAGGTCTTTTCCCGCTGGGCCATTAAAATATCGTCGCTGTCAAACAGCTTCATAGTGGCGCCCATACAGTCGTACCCGGCGTCCAACATCAGCTTGGCGGCCACGGAGCTGTCCACGCCGCCGCTCATGGCGATCAATGCTTTTTTCAAAAAAACGCACCTGCTTTCTTGACACTTTCAGTCTACTATACTAATATATACAGGAATAGAAGTAAAGAGGGAGTTTTTAGTTTTTATGCAAAAAATGCGATTTTTTCGCTGGGGTCTGCCGCTGTTTTTGGCCTTTTGGCTGCTACTGGCAGTGGTGGGCGCGCCCTTTGCCGCTTATGCGGGGGAGAGCGTGACCGTGCGGGACAGCAGTGGGCAGGTGCGCTACACTGCACCTATTGATCCGGGGAATGCCTGCCCGGCGCTGCAATCGGCGCTGGACACGGTGCGCAGCGGGGCCTACGGCACCTGCACCGTTACCGTGCCCCCGGGGGAATATCGAATGACAAAGAGCGCCGTGTTGGCGTCTGATATGACCCTGGACCTGACCGGGGTGACCCTGCTCAATGCCAATGTGGGCAAGGGCAATCTTTTTATCTCGCCCAATCGGGACCGTACCGGCAAGGATTATACCGGGTATTCGTCGCTAGAGAACTGTACCCTGCGGGGCGGCACGCTGGATTATGCCCCGGGCAATACCAACGGCTCCTGCCTGCTGCGCCTGGCCCACTGCAAGAATGTGACCGTGGACGGCACGACCTTTCTCAACAACACAGACTCCCACCACGCAGAGCTGGCCGCCGGGTACAATGTGCGGTTCGTAAACTGCCTGTTCTCCGGCCAGACCAACCAAACGGAAAGCAGCGCGGAGGCACTGCAAATTGATATTTTAGAGGAAAATCGGCACTTTGCCAACTTCCCGGCCTATGACGGCACCATGAACCAAAAGATCACCGTAGAGGACTGCACCTTTCAGGACTTGATCTGCGGGGTGGGCACCCGCAACGCCTTTGCCGGGCGGTATCAAAAGGGCATTACCATTCGGGGCAATACCTTTCGGCGGCTGCAAGGCACGGCCATTGTGTGCACCAATTATGTGGACACGGTGATCGAGCAGAACACCATCACCGACTGCGGCCGGGGCGTGGCGTACTATATGTGCAAAAACAGCGGCGTCACCGATGTGTTTACCGACGGCAGCGGCAAGGTGCTTGGCAAGCGCAATACGGACTGCGGCAGCCGCATTAGCGGCAACACCATTTCCGTTTGCCCAACGGCGGAGATCGACCGGCCCCGGGGTATGTTCCTGTACGGCGGCCGGGCCACGGGCAAAATGCCCGCCGGGAATTATGCGGTCTATAATCTGACTGTCAGCGGCAACACCATTACCACCACCGGCGGTGGGATCACCGGCACGGATCTGCAAAACTGCACCCTGACCGGCAACCGCATTACCCATACCGGCGCGGCCACGGAGACCACCGTGGGCATTCTCCTCCACGGCAGCAGCGGCAATTTGATGGAGAAAAACACTTGTACCGCCCTGCATACCGGGCTAAAGTGTATGGACGCCTCCCACAGCAACGAACTGCGGAGCAACACAGTCACGGACAGCCGCTCCAGCGCCGTCTGCATTGTGGACAGCAACGGGGTGGAGGTGACGGAAAATACCATTCGCACCGGCGCCACCAACGGCATTTATGTGCAGCGGAGCAAAAAGGCGCGCCTGCTGCGTAATACCATTCAGTCCATGGGCCATAACGGCATTTGTCTGGCGGAGAAGAGCACTGCCGCTACCGGCAGCAACCGGATCAGCGGCTGCAAGCGCTACGGGATCAGCTCCCAGCCGGGAACCGCCCTGACCACCGTAGGCGACCGGCTCACCGGCAACACCAATGGGCAGGGGATCGCCCAGGGCAGCAAGAATATCAAGTTCTCTACCTTAGGCAGCACCCGCCTGGTGGGCGGACGGATCCGCAGCGGCAAAAACAAGGGCAAGATCGCCCTGCAATGGAAAGCGGTGGCCGGCGCCAAGCAGTATGTGCTGTACCGCAGGGACGGCAGCACCCACGGCAAATACCGCCCGGTGGCAACGCTTACCGGCACACGCTATATTGACACAGCCCCTAAGCGGGGCAAAACCGCCGCCTATCGCCTGGTGGCGCAAACCAAAACAAACGGCGTGACCGCGGAAAGCCCCACGGTGCGCGCAGTGGTGAGGATAACCAAATGACTTTACAAGAGATCATAGACAGCGCCGGGCGGATCGTCTTTTTCGGCGGCGCCGGGGTGTCTACCGAGAGCGGTATTCCGGATTTTCGCAGTGTGGACGGTCTGTATCATCAGCAATACGACTACCCGCCGGAGCAGATCCTCTCCCGCAGCTTTTTTGATGAAAACCCGGCGGAATTCTACCGCTTTTACCGCAGCAAAATGCTGTGCCTAAACGCTAAGCCCAACGCTGCCCATTATAAGTTGGCGGAGCTGGAGCAGGCGGGCAAGTGCGCCGCTGTGGTGACCCAAAATATAGACGGCCTGCACCAGGCAGCGGGCAGCCGAACGGTGTATGAGCTCCACGGCTCTGTGCTGCGCAACCACTGTATGCGCTGCGGCAAGGGCTACGGCGTGGAGGCGGTGGCAACGGCTGCCGGTATTCCCCGGTGCGCCTGCGGCGGGATCATCAAGCCGGATGTGGTGCTGTATGAGGAGGGCCTTGACCAGCAGACTGTGGAGGGCGCGGTGGACGCCATTGCCCGGGCGGACTGCCTGATCGTGGCGGGCACTTCTCTCTCCGTGTACCCGGCAGCGGGCTTTATCCGCTACTTCCGGGGGGACCACTTTGTGCTTATCAATCGGGATCCTACCCCGGCGGACAAGCTGGCGGACCTGGTGCTGCACCAAAAGGTGGGGCAGGTGCTGTCCCAAATTCAAGTACGCTAACGGAGGCGCTTATGCCCATTTCAGTCATGCTCAAGCCGGCTTCCGGCAACTGCAATCTGCGGTGTGAATACTGCTTTTACCACGACCTGGCCGCAACCCGGCAGACGGAGAACAAGGGCTATATGACCCGGGACACCGCCTTGCAGGTGATGGACAAGGCCCTGGCCTTTGCCGGGGACGGACCGGTGTATTTTACCTTCCAGGGCGGGGAACCGCTGCTGGCGGGGAAAGACTTTTTTCGCTTTTTCTTCTCTTCTTGCAAGGAACGGCAGCGCCCGGGCGTGACCGTCCAGTTTTGTGTGCAGACCAACGGCACGCTAATAGATGATGAATGGTGCGATCTGTTCTTGGAATACGGCTGCCTGGTGGGCGTGTCCCTGGACGGCGACCGGGAGGGCAACCGCTACCGGGTGTACCCGGACGGGCGCAGCTCCTTTGACGATGTGTTTCGCGGCGTGCAGCTGCTGGCTCGGCGCGGGGTGCCCTTTAATATTCTCTCGGTGCTCACCGCTTACGGCGCTACCCATGTGCGATCGTCCTATCGCTTTTTTAAGCAGCAGGGGCTGCGCCACTTGCAGTACATACCCTGCCTGCGCCCCTTTGCTATGGACGCGCCGGAGGATCTGTTTATGACCGACGACGATTACGCCGCCTTTTTGCAGCAGGGGTTCAAGCTGTATGCCAACGACGCCCTGCGGGGCAACCCGGTGTCCGTGCGTATGTTTGACAATTACCTGCTGCTGGCCCGGGGGCAGAACGCAGAGCAGTGCGGTATGAACGGCACCTGCGCCACCCAGTTTGTGGTGGAGGCGGACGGCAGCACCTATCCCTGCGATTTTTACTGTACCGACGACTGGTACTTGGGCAATATCTGCACCGGGGATTTTGACGGCTTTTTCCATAGCGAAAAGATGGTGGAATTCTTGAAGAATTCCTTTCAGCTGCCCCCGGCGTGCAAGACCTGCCGCTGGTTTGCCCTTTGTCGGGGCGGCGGCTGCAAGCGCAACCGGGTGGGCACGGATTACTGCCGGGCGTACCAAACTTTTTTTGCAAATACGGAGCATTTGTTTGCTCAGCTGCGTTGAGGTGTTTTATGAAAAAGACGATTTCTGTACTGCTGGCACTGGTGCTGACGGTGGGTCTGTTCTCTGCCTGCTCTAAGAGCGGCAAAGCGGAGACCACCACCGCTGCTCCGGCCGCCTACACCCTGGCTTATACTTATGACAGCCATTATGCCCAGACGGACCCCAGCGCCGTGCGGGCGTATGAAAAGATCGCCAAAGCCATTGCAGAGGGCGGCGTGGCCGTGCGGGTGAATACGGATATGATGGACGATGTGAACCGGCTGCTGTACACCGGGTTCCCACTGATGGCGCTGGTGGACGCCGTTTCGGTGAACAGCGACAACTCCGGCGTGACCATCCGGTATAAGAACGATACGGATACGCACCGGCAGCTGGTGGGCGCCTTTGCGCAAAAGGTCGATATGATTTTGAAAGCCTGCGGCAAGGGTACGGTGAGCAATAATGTGTATCTTCTCAATGTGTACCACTATGTGGCCACCCACACCACCTATGACGACAGCGTGACCGACGCGTACACCGCTATTTTGCAGGGTAAGGGCATGAGCGCCGCCATCAGCGGTATGTTTGAGTTCCTGCTGCAACAGGGCGGGGTGGACGCCGGGCATATCATCGGCAAGGACGCTGCCGGTAACCCCTGGTACTTTACCCGCTGCGCCCTGGGCGACACGGTGTATAACTTTGATGTGGCAACGGAGCTGTCCGTGCGCAAGGGGGAGGGGCTGACCTGCTTTGCCATGACGGACAAGGAGCTGCAAACCGGCGGGCTGCAAAAGGGCTTTACCTATTCGGATAACGAAAAGGCCCCGGCGGTGAAGATGAAGAAGAACCCCTATGCCGCCCTGCGCTCCTGCGCCTACTTTACCCTGGAGGGCAACACCCTGACCGCCGCTCTGTACAGCGGCAAGACCGCCACCTTTACCCTGTAAGGGGACAAATGAACAACCGGGTGAAAGTGTTGCGTAACCCCACACAGCCGCTTTGGGACCGCCGAAAAATTTTCGGCGGTTTTTTTGTATCATTTGTCTATGAATTCTGCACATTTTAGAAAATAATAGACAGAAATTAGCAAAACTGTCCAATTACTTTTTGTGCTTTACAAGTTGCACAGAAAATTTCTGCGGACAAATTTCTTTTTTGGTTGTAATTGATAAACCGATTTGTTATAATATTGCAGAAATATGACACAGGGGGAGATCCAATGGCAGAACAAACCGGCCTGAAGGCAAAAGCCACAGGCCTCATCAACAACATTAAGTATTACTGGACAGAACCGCCGAAAGGCAAGTATATGTCCTTCAAAGAGGTAGCCGCTTACGCAGTAGGCGGTATCGGCGCATACTTCCTGATTTCCATGGGCTCTGCGCTGGTGGTATCTACCACCAACATGATCGTAGGCGGCGCCATCGGCGTTGCACCTATGGATATGTATGTGCTGTACCTGATCTCTACTTTGGCCAACATTCCGCTGACCGCGGTACGCGCCAACATGGTAGATAACACCCGCGGTAAGGGCGGTAAGTATCGTCCGTACCTGATCTCTATGGGTATTCCCACCGCCGTGATTTCATTGGCGTATGTGTGGTTCCCATACGACACGCTTTATACCTTATTCTCCGGCAAGATCATGGGGTATGAGGGCGGCTACATTGTTAAATGTATCGTTGTACTGATCTTTAACCTGTTGCTGCAATTCTTCTTTAACTTCTTCCAGGACGCGTACACCAACCTGATCCATGTACTGTCTCCCAATACCCAGGAGAGAACGGATGTACTGGCCATCAAGAGCGTGGTGTACTCCCTGGCACCGTCTATCATCAACATTGTGTTGCCGCTGGTGGCCCAGTTCGCCGCCAACAACAACCTGTATGATATTAAGGTGTACCGGATCTCTTACCCGGTATTCGCCATTGTGGGTATGGTGCTGACCATTATGGTTTATGCCAACACCCAGGAGAAGATCGTACAGGCCAAGACCCATACCATTCAGATCAGCTTTATCGACTCCTTTAAGGCTGTGGCGAAGAATAAGTATTTCTGGATCATCGCTCTGGCCGGCTGGGTCGGCTTCCTGGAGGGCGCTTACGGTAACATTTTGACCTGGTCTTACAACTACGGCCACACTTGCAGCGGCGGTACATTCGCCCTGATCCAGACCTTGACCGGTAACGCCTCCCTTTGGGGTATGCTGCTGGCACCCATTTGTATCCGCAAGTGGGGCAAGAAAAAGGTGCTGATCGCCGTAAACTTTGCAAACATCGTTTGCATTCTTTCCATGATCATCAACATGCGCAGCATTTGGTGGCTGTTCATTTGTGTGTACTTTAACTGGCTGGTGGGCGCCTTTGAGCAGATCACCACACCGGCAATTCAGGCCGATATTCGTGATTACCAGCAGTACCGCTCCGGCGAGCGTATTGACGGTATGTTCGCAACGGTGCTGACCATCGGTAACCTGGTCACCCTGCTGACCTCTGCCGTGCTGCCCGCCGTGTATCAGAAGTACGGTGTGTACGAGGGCAACGGTTACAAGAACTCCTTTGACATTTTGGATGTGAACAACGGCGACCCCAACCTGCTGTACAAGCTGATGAGCGTGCTCATTATCATGGCTGCCGTGGGTGCATTCCTGAATATGGTACCCTACTTCTTCTATGACTTTAACGAGAAGAAGCAGAAGAGCGTGATCCGCGTGTTGCAGGTGCGCTCCCTGTTTGAGGACTTTGGCAACAAGGCCCTGAACAATCACCAGATCGTAGAAGCCATTGATATGGTAAACAACGCCCGTGAGATGGCTGTGGCTACGCCCAAGGCTGCGGATAAGCACAGCTACCGCAACATCAGCGACAAGGCCGCCCGCAAGGCTGCCAAGAGACAGTACCGCGCGGACCTGGACTTTAACGAAGAGATCGAGATCTCCCAGTTCGTCTGCAAAGAGCTGGATAAGTTCAACCTGCCGGTCACCCAGCACCAGGTGGCGGAGTACTCCAAGGTGTATGCCGAGGGTCTGGCCGGTATCAAGAATGCCGATATGGACGCCCTGCGCCGGGAGTTGGCTGCCGCTAAGGCTATGCCCAAGGAGACCGAGGACGAGAAAGAGATCCGCAAGTTCTCCATTGAGATCGCCAAGAAGAAGATCTCTGCCAAGAAGGCACACGATAAGTACTATGGCACTGTAAAGGAATTTGTGTCTCCGGATATGGAGGCCCTGACCGCTCTGTTTGATCAGGAGGACGAGTTCGACGCCAAGATCGCAGAATTGGTAGAGGCCAAGGAAGTTGCCCGCAAGGCCAAGGACGACGATAAGGTCCGCGAGCTGCGTGCAGAGATCAAGAACATTCAGGCACAGCGCAAGGCTGTTTTGGCAAAGTCCAAGACCTTGCAGGATGATTTTGCTCGCTTTAACCGCGCTGCAAAGCCCTATAACGACGCAAAGAAACTGCTGGTACAGCAGGAGAATTACAAGCACTTTGACGAGATCGCCGCTCTGTATGACGAGGCAAAGGCTGCTGCTGAGGAAGAGGATCGGCAGAAGGAAGCCCGCCTGGCACAGAAGCGCGCCGAGGAAGAGGCAGAGCTGGCTCGCCGCAAGGCTGAGAAGGCTGCCAAGAAGCGCAAGTAATCAAAAATTAAACCCTACATAACGAAAACCCCGTTTCCGCATAGGATAGACTATGACAGGAAATGGGGTTTTTATGATGATATATGAGATCAAGGTTGGTTCTGTGACCAACGCACAAAGGGGGGCCGGGCTGCTGAAGAACGCGGGTTACCGTGTGTTTGTGCACAAGCAGCTGCGCCCCAGTCCGGCGGACGGCTGCGGGTATCTGCTGCGGCTGGAGGACGGCAACGAGGAGGCGCTGGCGCTGCTGCGGCAGCATGGGGTGCGGATCACCGGGGTGGAGCAGGTATGATCTATTTAGACAATGCGGCCACCACCTATCCAAAGCCGCTGTCCGTGCTGGAGACGGTGCGCCAGGCCAATCGCAAGTACGCATATAACAGTGGGCGCGGTGGCTATCGGGAGTCGGTGCAGGCAGCGGAGAAGATCTTTGCCGTGCGGGACAGCCTGGGCCGCTTTTTTCATTGCCCGGAGCAGAATATTGTATTTACCAACAACTGCACCACCGCGGTCAACACGGCGCTGAAAGGGCTGCTGAGGCCCGGGGATCATGTGCTGATCTCCGCCTTGGAGCATAACGCGGTGTTTCGACCCATCTACAAGCTGGCCCGGGAAGGGCGTATCACCTACGATCAGGTGCCGTACCACCCGGACCCGGTCCGATTTTTGCAGAATATCCGGGCGCTGGAGCAGCCCAATACGGCAATGGTGGCGCTGCTCCACGCCTCCAATGTGTTTGGCGTGGTGCACCCGCTGGGCGCCATCGGCGACTACTGCCGCCAAAAGGGTTGGCTCTTTGTGGTAGACGCCGCCCAAAGCGCCGGCGTTCTGCCCATTGATATGCAGGCCATGCACATTTCCGCCCTGTGTGCTCCCGGGCATAAAAGCCTGTTCGGCACCATGGGCACCGGCGTGCTGGCCCTGGCAGACGGTGTGTCGCCGGACAGCCTGACAGAGGGCGGCACCGGCAGTCGTTCTTTTGATCCTCTAATGCCGCCGGATCTGCCGGATCGGCTGGAGGCGGGCACGCTGAACAACCCGGGCATTCTCTCCCTGGGGGCCGGTGTGCGGTTTATTGAAAAGACCGGCCGGGCAGAGATCCACGATTACGAAATGCGCCTGACCCGGTGGCTGTATGAGGAGCTGGCGGCCTGTCCCGGGGTGGAGCTGTACACGCCCCCGGCGCAGATGGGCGTGCCGGTACTCAGCTTTAATGTGGACGACCGCACCTCGGAGGAGACGGCGGCGTACCTGGCCTCTCGCCAGATCGCCGTGCGTGGCGGGTATCACTGTGCACCCTGTGCCCATCGGTTTTTCGGTACGGAAAAGCGGGGCACCGTGCGAGTCAGCCCCGGCGTATTTACCGGGATGAAAGAATGTGAATATTTCCTGAATTCTGTAAAATTCCGGGAATAACTCTTTTTTTGACTTTCAAAGTATGTTACAATATAGATAAGGAATTGTATAAGTGAGGATGTGACTGTATGAGTGCCATCGGCGATTTTTTCAATAAGATACTCAGCGTGTTTTCCACCTTTGGCATTAGCGACGCACTGGATATTCTGTTTGTGGCTGTGATCATTTACGGCTGTATTCGCATTATTCGTGAGACCCGGGCCATGCAGCTGGCCAAGGGTATCTTGCTGCTGCTGGTGATGTACGGCATTGTTAATTTGCTGCACATGGAGGCCTCCAGCTTTATCTTTAAGAGCATTTTTTCCAACATTTTGCTGCTGGCGGCCATTTTGTTCAGCCCGGAGCTGCGGAATATTCTGGAGCAGGTGGGTAAAGGCGCCACCGGCAAGAGCCTAAAGACCCTGATCCACCCGGGGGTGGCAATTGATGTGGCGGAGATCGGCGACTGTATCGAGGCCACCTGTAAGGCCTGCTCGGATATGAGCGACCAGCATGTGGGCGCCCTGATCGTGTTTGAGAACGAGACCATGCTGGGCGATATTATCGCCAGTGGTACGGAGCTGCACGCCAAGGCCTCTCGCCAGCTGATCGAGAATGTGTTCTTCCCCAAATCACCGCTCCATGACGGCGCCTTGGTGATCCGGGACGGGCGGCTGTACGCAGCCGGTTGTATTCTGCCCCTGACCAAAAAGAGCGTGTCCTCCGCCCTGGGCACCCGCCACCGCGCGGGTATCGGCCTGACGGAGCAGTCCGACGCTGTGGTGGTGATCGTCAGCGAGGAGACCGGCGCCATTTCCGTTGCCATGGGCGGCGTGCTGAACCACAATGTGTCTGACGGCGACCTGCGCGATATTCTGAAAACGGAGTTCCTGCCCAGCGGCTCCTCCTCGGACGACAAGATCATCTCCCGTCTGGTAAGGAGGGTGAAAAAATGAGTGAACAGCAAAAGCCGAAAAAGCGCTTTTCTCTGCGCAAGCTGGTTTATAATGACAAGAACTTAATTGTTATTTCTCTGCTGGCGGCGGTGTGCATTTGGATCGCCACCTCTATGAATTTGTCGCCGGAGACCACCAAGAACATTTCCGTTCCGCTGAAGATCGACTTTTCCGACACGGTGACGGAGGAACTGGGCTTTAAGTGCTACGGCGAGAGCAGTATGACGGTGAATGTGACCGTGCGGGCCAAGAAGTACCTGGCAAAGGATATTTCTGCCGACGACCTGGATGTGAAGCTGCAAACCAGCTCGGTGACCACCACCGGCACCCACGAGGTGCCCATCAGCGTCAGCGCCGGGGACAGCAGCGACTTTACCGTAGAGAGCTATTATCCCACTGTGTACACCGGCTACTTCGATGTGCCGGAGGAGCAGGAGATGGAGATCAAGCTGAATTACAACACCAAGGACTATGTGGCAGACGGCTTTGTGGCAGGGGAGAGCCTGCTCAATGAGCCGAATGTGGTGGTCAGCGGACCCAAGACCTATGTGGCTCGGGTCAGCAAGGTGGTGGCCGATGTGAATTTGAACGATAAATTGTCAGAGACTGCCACCATCAATATTGAGCCAAAGGCTGTGGATGTGTACGGCAACAAGGTGGACTACATTACCCTGAACTACGGGGCAGAGAAGTTGACCCTGACCATACCCGTGCTCAAGGTGAAGCAGCTAAGCACCCATGTGACCTTAACGGACGCACCGGAGTCGGTGGACCTGTCCAAGATCAAAATTTATTACAGCACAGACAGCATTCGCGCCGGTGTACTGGCCGGTACGGATATTAAGGTAGCCGAGTTGGGCGAGGTGCACTTTGCCGACCTGCGGGTAGGGGAGAATACCTTTACCTTTAACGCCACCCAGTTGGAGGGGATCACCGTACTGGACGATACGGAGAAAGTCACCGTGCGGGTGGTGGTGCCCTCGGATTACACCAGCAAGGACATTGATGTGTCTGCCACCGGGGTCAAGCTGAACAATGTGCCGGAGGGCTACACCGCCAAGGTAACGGCGCTGAACAGCGACTCGGTGACCATCATCGGCCCGGAAAGCGCCATCAGCGGACTCAAGGCCAAGAATGTGGTGCTCTCCTGTGACCTGACCGCCAAAAAGGGCGAGAGCGTAAAGACCGGCACCCGCCAGTTGCCGGTGACCGTCAGCATTGCAGAGGCGGACGGCACCTGGGCCTACGGCACTTACCAGGCCACCGTGGAGCTGACCAAAAAGTAACAACCAAATACCATAATATAAAAAGAGCGGCAGCCGAAAGGCTGCCGCTTTGGCATACGCGCCATAGGGGGTATGGCGTGTATGAAGGGGGCGGGTTATTTCCACTGTTTGAGCACTTCTGCGTTGGCAAAGATCTGGTCCAGCTTGCGCATAAAGGGGACCACATCGCCGTAATCCAGCGCACGGTGATCCATAGCAATGGTGATGGGCAGAATCTGGCGCACCTCAATGGTGTCGTTGCCCTGGGCGTCTGTCATTACCCGGGGGCGCTTTTGGATAGAGTCAATGGCAAAGGCTGTGGTCTGGGGCGGAATGATCTCCAGCAGGGCGCAGTTGCCCTTGTGCTCTCTGTAAATGGAGCCTAAGTTGGAGATGGTGGTGGTGCCCTGCTCAATGTCCTTTTTGGTCAGGCGCTCTGTGGCGGGGATGGAATAATACTTCTTCTTCTCCGCGCCGTGGAGGGTGGTGATCTTGTGGGCGCCGGTCTTGGAGCCGATCAGCCGCAGCACCGTCTGTGCCACCTTGCCCTCTTTCAGTCGCTGCAAGGTGTTGTCCAGGGAGACCTCGTACATCACCTCGTCCATATTGGAATTGCGCGCCCGGCGCTCGGTGTCCACGATGGCGGCGGTCATTTCGCTGAGGGTCTTGCTGCCCATATCGTGCATATTGACGGTCATCATTTGGCCGTCCGGCAGCAGCATAGGCATAGACACATCAATGTGGTCAAAATATTTCAGGCAGCCGCGCACCAGGTGGCGGTTAAACAGCAGGTGGGTGTTCATAGCCGGCGCCGCCTTTAACCCCTCGCAGATGATCTTCATCATCACGGTGTTTAAGGTGATCTTCTCCTCCCGGCTTTTGCAGTCGGCGTTCAGTTCTTTGACCACCGGCAAAATATCGGTCACATCTGCCTCATAGATCACAGTGGCGTGGGGAATCTCCCGCCAGCTTTCCGTGGTCATGTTGGATACGATCTTGCGTGCAATGCCAAAGTGTTCTTCTTTAATCAGTGCCATTTGTTCTCCTTTTGCTTGGGGTTTAGTATAGTTAGCCGCCGATGATGGACAGGGCGGTCTTGTGTACTTCTTCTCGTACTTCCTTTATGTAGTCGCCGATCTCCTCTAAGGGGAACGGGTCCTCCTTGAACCGGCGGCGGTACTCCAGCGCCAGCTTGGGTCGGAACTTGGGGTGGCAAATTTTAATGAGCGCTCTTGCTCTTTCCTTTAATGTTTTGCCCTTTAGTTGGGCCACGCCGTACTCGGTGACCACATAATTTACATCGTTGCGTGGGGTGGTGATAGCGCTGCCCTCGGTGATGATGGGCACAATGCGGGACAGGTGCCCCCGCTTGGCAGTGGAGGGCATGGCGATGATGGAGCGGCCGCCACGGCTCATGGTGGCGCCACGCACAAAGTCCACTTGCCCGCCTACGGCGCTGAATTGGTTCAGTCCCACAGTGTCTGCCACCACCTGGCCCAGCAAGTCTACTTGCAGGCAGGAGTTGATGGAGACCACATTGTCGTTCCTGGCGATCACCGACGGGTTATTTACATAATTGATGGGGTGCATTTCCACCGACGGATTGTTGTTGATATATGCGTTCAGCTTGTCCGTGCCCAGGGCGGCGCCGATAACGGTGCGGCCACGGTGAATTTGTTTTTTGGCGTTGTTGATCACGCCCGCTTCCAGCAGGTCCACCACGCCGTCGCCCACCAGCTCGCTGTGGAGGCCCAAGTCCTTTTTGTCCCACAGCTGGGCGCACACGGCGTTGGGAATACCGCCGATCCCCAGTTGCAGGCAGTCGCCGTCGTGGATCAGGTCGGCGCAGTTCTTGCCGATCTGCTGCTCCACCTGGCTGATCTCCGCAGAGGGCACCTGGGGCAGCGGCTCGTTGATCTCTACAAAGGCGTCAAACTCCCGCACATGGCGAATGCTGTTGCCAAAGGTGCGGGGCATATAGCTGTTGACCTGGGCAATGACTGTTTTTGCCACGCTGCATACGCCCTTGGTGTAGTCCACGGTGGTGCCAAAGGACACATAGCCGTGCTCGTCCGGGGGCGACACCATCACCACCGCCACATCCGGGCGCACATAATTCTCCAGCAGGTCCGGGATCTCGTAAAAATGGCAGGTGGTAAAGTCGCAGGTGCCGTCGGCAATGGCGCCCCGGTTACCGGCAGAGGCAAACAGACAGTTCAGGTGAAAGTGACCGGCCATCTCCGGCGCCGTCCAGGGGCAGTCCCCCAGGGTGAGCATGGAGATGATCTCCACATCCTGAAAGTCCCGGTACTGCTCCACCAGCGCCCGCTCAATGCCCAGCGGCTCGCCGCAGGCAAAGCCGGTGACCACCTTGTCTCCGTTGTGGATCAGGGCAACGGCTTCCTTTGCGGTCATTCGCTTTGACTGATAAATGCTTTTCCAGTCCATAGGCTCTCCAAAATCCTGTGCACGGCACAGTAATAGACAAAATTACAAAAATGACGAATATGCGCCAAATCTTTAGAATTTAGTATAGTATTAGACGCGCTGTTTGTCAACATATTCTTGCATTTGGGTGTCGTTTTTTGTATGATAGGGGTAATCTGTACTATTTGTGAGGTCTGTTATGATTTATGAAGTGACGCAGTTTGGCCTGCCTAAGAATATTGCCGCCGGGGTGACGGAAGCCCTGCGCCAAATGGAACCGGGGGACACCCTGCACTTCCCCAAGGGGGAGTACCATTTTTATAAAGACTACTGCCAAAGCCTGGTGGTGCACACCAGCAATACAGACAGCTTTCAGCGGCCGAAAAAGACCTTTGGCATTTTGTTGCAGGACAAAGAGCAGCTGACCCTGGACGGGGACGGCTCCGTTTTTGTGTTCCACGGCAACATCAGCGCCCTGGGCGTGCTGCGGTGCCGGAACATTACCCTGCGGAATTTTACCATTCGCTACGCCTGCCCCACCAATGTGGAATTAGAGGTGACCGCCAAGCAGGGCCATACCGTCAGCTACCGGGTGCCGGAGAGTCTGCCTTTTTATATGGACGGGGGCAGCGTGGTCTTTTTTGAGCAAAGCCCCTTTACCAAGAAGAATTACTGGCAAATGCGCAATAATGAGAACAGCAGTTGCGCTGTGCGCCACCAGGGGGAGACGGTGTTCCGGGAGGTGGACCAGCCCTTTACCGGGTTGCACCACACCCGCCGCACCGGGGCGCGCACCTTTGATGTGTGGTCCTTGCGGAAGAAGAATTACCGGGTGGGGGAGACGGTGACCCTGTCTATGAACAACTGCCGAGAGACGGCAGGCGCTTTCTTTTCCGAGAGCAGTGACCTTGCTGTGGAGCAGGTGACGGTGAATTACCTGCACGGCTTTGGCTGGCTGACCCAAATGTGCCGGGATGTGTCCTTTACCGGCGTGCACTTCCACCCGGACCCGCAGCACCATGTGTCCTCTTTTGCGGACTGTATTCATGTGTGCGGCTGCAAGGGCAAGGTGACCGTAAAGGACTGTTCCTTTACACAGGCCCACGACGACACCATTAACATTCACGGCGCATTCCTGCGCTTTGTGCGCCGGATAGACGACCACAGGGCGGTGTTTCAGTTCGTTCACCGGCAGCAGGGCGGCTACCGGGCGTTCTTCCCCGGGGACACGGTGCGCTTTTATTACCGCAGCTCCTTGCAGCCCTGCGGCGGAGAAAATACCGTAGCCGGTGTGGAGGACGATATAGACGCCAAAACCTGCACCCTGACCTTTGCGCAGCCCCTGCCGGGGGATATAGACGCCAAGTACCGGGGCCAGCAGAATGTGGTGATCGAGAACGCCAGCTACTGCCCGGATGTGGAGATCAGCGGCTGTTCCATTCACGGCATTCCCACCCGGGGCATTCTTTGCACCTCCGGCGGCCATGTCGATATTCACCACAACACCTTTGACCATGTGTTTATGGCCAATGTGTTTATCAGCAATGACGCCAATGACTGGTACGAGTCCGGCCCGGTGCGGGATATGCAAATTCATCACAATGTATTCCACCTGCCCCAGCTGCGGCAAAAGAAGTTTTGGCCCACGCTGGCGGCGGTGCTGGTGGAGCCCATCACCTTGGGCGGCAAGATCACCGCACCCATCCACAGCGGCATTCGCATTTTTGAAAACGAGATCACCCTTACCGACGGCTACGCCCTTTGGAGCAAGGGCGCCGGAGAGATCCAAATCGACGATCAGGACCACCCGGTGCATATCGAACCGCTGGACAAATAAAAAGATATAAAAAAGCAGCCTTTGGGGCACCCTCCGTAAGGAAGGTGCCCCAAGGCTTTTGTATCTTAAATTAAATATTGTTGTGTTGAAGCGGTATAGCTAATGGCTATGCCGTTTTTGCCTTTAATGAAGGCTTATTCCTGATATGCTCTTGGAAGTATTCTTCCATTTCTTCGGGAGTTGGCTCACGGATCATTCCAACGCCGTTGTAGTAAATCTCTACCCTTTGATATCGCTTTGAGTGTTTTTCTAAAATGGGGGTGAATACTATTCTGTTACCCTGTATGTACCTAAAGCAGTATCCTATAAAAAAACAGATGTTCCGGTACAAACAAGAACATCTGCTTTATGTTAAAAATTATTCTTTAATTTCAGAAGCAGCCACTTTTGCATAGCCATCCCATGCGAACAGGGTTTCCTTGCTTTCATCGGCAAGCATCTTGTCAATGTTGCAGAGGTACAGGTAGTGATCGCCGGACTCCACGGTTTTTTCCAGTGTGACCTCAAAGGCGATACGGCAATCTTCGGGGATCTGAATATCTGTCCCCTCAATGTTCTGCAGGGCAATAGGCGTTTCTGCCAGTTTGTCCTTTTTGCCGCCGCTTAAGCTGCCGTAG
>CAVIFY010000022.1:0-29943 GCA_963642245.1 Bifidobacteriaceae bacterium
CGGAGTATATGCAGCCCCAGCCGCCCAAGGTGGACAAGGCGTCTATCCGCAAGGCACTGCTGGCCGGGGAGACGGTAGCCGGTGCGGCGCTGATCGAGACCCCCAGTTGTATGATCAAGTGAGGTGAGTGGAATGGAATTACAAGCCAAATTATTAGCCATCCAGTGCGAACTGGTGGCCCCTAAGAACCAATATAACGCATTTGGAAAATACAACTACCGCAGCTGCGAGGATATCCTGGAGGCGGTCAAACCGCTGTGTAAGAGCTACGGTGCTGTTCTGACAGTGACCGATACGGTAGAGAGTTGCGGCGATCGGGTGTACATTGTGGCTACGGCCACGCTGACGGATACGGAGAGCGACAAGTACATTTCCGTGCAGGCCTTTGCCCGGGAGGCGACAGCCAAGAAAGGTATGGACGATGCCCAGGTCACCGGCAGCACTTCCAGCTATGCCCGGAAGTATGCCCTTAACGGCCTATTTTGCATTGACGACTGCAAGGACCCGGATGTACCGCCGCAAGGCACCCAGGGCAAGCAGAAAGCCCAGGACCCGCAGAAAGAACAGGCACGGCAGCAGGCGGCGGAGAAGATCAGCCCGGACCAGGTGGCCTTGCTGAAAGACAATGCAGAGAATGAGCGAGTAAAGAATGCCTTGGCCTATTACCAAGTCAGCGCCATTGAGGATCTGACCCGACACCAGGCCGATCAGATCTTCAAGAAGTTAGGTCTATGAAGATCGAATTCAAAAAAGCCGACCTTGTGCCCACCATGGCCAAGGTTGGTGCATTCATTGAGTCCCTGGCAGATCAGGAAGAGTATGTGCTGGAGATCAAGCCAAAGTTCAAGCGCCGGAGCCTGAGCGCCAACGCATATATGTGGGTGCTGATCTCTAAGCTGCAAGCGGAGATGGCCAAGAATGATCCGACCATTACCAAGGAGGAGATCTACCAGGGTTATGTGCGGCAATATGGACGGTCCAGAGACTACCAGCTGCCGGACAGTGCCGTCAAGGCTATGGTGACCGTATGGAGTGCGTTCGGCCTGGGCTGGACAGCGGAGAAGGTGGACGATGGGATCTATCCCCACACCTCGCTGGTGCGGTTCTATTACGGAACAAGCTGCTACGGCACCAAGCGTATGGCCCGGCTCATTGACGCCGTGGTGCAGGACTGCAAGGCGCTGCATATTGAGACTATGCCGCCGGCGGAATTGGCGCAGCTGATGGCTGCCTGGGAGGAACGGAAGAAATGAAGAGCATTATTCAACCGGAAGAGCAGCGGCAATGCTACCTGTGCGGCGCTGTGCGGGCCCTGGAGCGGCACCATGTGTTTGGGGCATATAACCGGTCAAAAAGCGAGAAATACGGCTTAACGGTTCTCCTGTGCCATTATTGCCACAACGAGCCGCCGAGAGGTGCACACCACTGCAAGGCAACGATGGACTATTTACACCGGGTGGGGCAGCAGGCATTCCAGGCTGCCTACCCGGACAAGGACTTTATATCTATTTTTGGGAGGAATTATCTATGATCAACAGCATTGTAATTATGGGCCGACTGACCTATGAGCCGGAGCTGAGAGCCACGCCCAGCGGCGTCTCTGTGGTGCGGTTCCAGGTGGCTGTGGACCGCAGCTATCAAAAGGCAGGTGAGGACCGCAAGACGGACTTTATCGACTGCACCGCCTGGCGGCAGACGGCGGAGTTTGTGTCCAAATACTTCCACAAAGGCTCTATGATCGCCGTGGAGGGCTCTTTGCAGACGGACAACTACACGGACCAGAACGGTGAAAAACGCAAGAGCGTGCAGCTGGTGACCCACCAGGTGTCCTTCTGCGCCTCAAAAGCAGAGAGCGGCGCACAGACGGCAGGAAGTGCACCCGCACCGGACGCAGAGTTTGAGCCCATTGATGATGGCGATGACCTGCCATTTTAAGGAGGGCGTATGCAAGGCTGGATCAAGGTGCACCGGCGCTTATTAGACTGGGAATGGTATCAGGATATGCCTACCAAATCGGTCTTTCTGCATTTGCTTTTGACGGCAAATCATGAGCCACAGCGTTGGCGTGGACAAGTGCTGGAGAGAGGAACTTGCGTTACTTCTATTCACTCGCTGGCAGACGCTTGCGGGCTGTCTGATAAGCAAGTGCGCAGGGCAATTAGCAATCTTCTTTCTACTGGAGAGATTGAAAAGAAAAGGACAAACAAAAATACCATTGTGATGGTGCTTGGTTACGCCAAATATCAGGGTTTGGTTGATGATTGTGGGCAAACAAAGGGAACATCAGAAGTAACATCACAGGTCAACTCACAGGTCAACTCAAAGGGCAATCCCCTATATAAACAAGAATGCAAGAATGAAAGAATGCAAGAAGGGAGAGAGCGCACGGGTGCGTGCACGCCCGCAAAATTATATGGCGAGTTCAAGAATGTGCGATTAACCGATGAGGAGTTTGCTAAGCTGAAAAAGCAGTTTCCGCTTGACTGGCAGCGGCTGATCAAGAACCTGAGTTTTCACATTCACAATACCCACAAGACCTATTACGACCACTTCTCTGTATTGCAGAAGTGGGGCACGGAGGACAGGAAGAACAGCGGGGCCCTGCAAAGCCCACCGTCCTACGACCTGGAGCAGATCAAGCGGGACACCATGAACAACACAGACATCAAGTTTTAGGAGGAACCTATGGATTTGAAAAAACTGACACCACGGCAGGCGCTGATCTATGACGCTCTGATCCCGCCCGGGCTGCCGGTGCGTGGCAGAGACCTGGCACGGCGGACTCGCATTAGTGAGCGAGACCTGAGATCAGAGCGCAAGGCTATGCAGGAACAGGGTGTGCCCATCGTTACCGGCGACTTTGGCTATATGCTGGTGGACGAGAGTAACCCAGAGCCGCTGCTGCGGTATGCCAAGCGGCTGAACGCCCACGGCGATGAGGAGCTGGCCACGGCAGCAATGGCACAGCGGATCTATGAAAGGATGGTGACCGCGAGATGATGGTACGGCTGACGATACCGGGAGAACCCCAGGGCAAGGGACGGCACCGGGCGGTGCGCCGAGGTGACCGGATCGCTACATACACGCCCAGGAAGACCAAGGACTACGAGGACGAGGTGCAGTTCTGCTACCGGCAGGCATACGGTGACCGGATGGCCTTTGCCGTTGATGAGCCAATCAGCGCCACGATCATTGCGGCGTTTGGCATACCCCAGAGTGCCAGCAAAAAGCGCAAGGTGGAGATGATGGCCGGCGGGGTGCTGCCCACCAAAAAGCCGGACACGGACAACATCGCCAAGATCGTGCTGGACGCCTTGAATGGCCAGGCCTACCCGGACGACAAGCAGGTGGTGGAACTGCAAGTGATCAAGACCTATGACCTGGAGGGTTATGTGGAGGTTGAGCTGCGGAACTGGAGGACACGGACAGATGGCTGAACAATGTGCATTCTATGTGAGCTGCGACCGCTGCCAGTATGGCCGCAACCTGGGCAGCAATGAATACGGCTGCCGCAAACACCTGGCCCCGGATGGAAAGACGATACACCAGGGTCAGTACAGCTGCGAGAATGGGAGGGAAAAAGACAATGTGTACAGGAATGACTCACTATAACCGGCCGGACGCCTGGATCAATGCAGATTATGAACAGCCTAACACGGCAAGGCGTGTTCTTGTCTTTGCCAAAGATGCTGGCATTTTGGTCGGATTTTTCGTTGATGGGTGGGGCGTGTATGGCGTTGATGATGACTTTGAGCCGGAAGTCACGCATTGGCGAGAACTGCCCGAGCCGCCGAAAATGGAGGACGAAGAATGAAAGCAATCTTTTGGCTTAGCTTAGGCTTGCTAAATCTTGTTGGAATGGTATTAACTTTTTTTAGGTTTGAATGTAGAGATCTTATAGTGGCGAGCATACAAGGGTATTGTGCTGCTTTTTGCATTGGAAATTTTTTGAGCGAGGTGAAAGAATGAACATTCAACTGGACAAGCAGGCGCTAATGCCTGTGAGAGCGCATGACACGGACGCAGGGCTTGACCTGCTGTCACCGGTGGACACGGTAGTTCCGGCACACGGTGCGGTGACCATTGACACCGGGGTACATATTGAGCTGCCGGTACACACCGCAGGCTTTTTGAAGTCCAAAAGCGGACTGAATGTGAAGTACGGCATTACAAGCGACGGCACGATAGATGTGGGATACACCGGCAGCATTGCCGTTAAGCTGTACAATCACAGCGGTATGGATTACGCCGTGCGCCGTGGGGACAAAATCAGCCAGCTGGTGGTGGTCAAGATCGACACGCCGGAGCTGGTGCTGGTGGACAAGCTGGCGGACACCGAACGCGGCAACGGCGGGTTCGGGAGCACTGGCCGTTAAGGAGGCAACCAATGTCAAAGTCAAAGCAGAAGAGTTACGGAGACGCCAAGGTGATTTGTCCGTATTATGACAGCCAGGAGGCGGTACAGATCAACTGCGCAGCGGCTGTGTATGATAGTTCCGGGCTGCGGGTGGTGTTTCGGTCCAAAGCGAAAAAAGACGAACACATGCGGTCATTCTGCGCTTCTTACTGCTGGAAAGGCTGTCCGCTGGCACAGCTGCATACAGAGCCGTAAAGCGGATGAAGTTATTTTCGCACATTTTTGTGCGAAAATAAGGAAACCGAGTTCTTCTTAGTTGGGGGGGTGACGAAAGTCACCCTCTATTTGGTATTCTTAGATCATAGTGAGGTGATCAAGTGGACTGGAATAGGGTAAGGCGTGAGTATGTCTCCGGCAGCAAGAGCCTGCGGACCCTGGCAGACGAATATCACTGTTCACAGTCCACGATGCGCAAGAAGGCCGCAAATGAGAAGTGGACGGAGCAGAGGAACACCTACCGTACCAAGGTGGAACAAAAATTTATGGATGTGTCTGTGGAGCGGGAAGCGAAAAGAGTGGAGCAGCTGCACAGTCTTGCGGATAAGCTGATGGACAAGCTGGAGAAGGCCATAGATGAGTTGGACGAGATGTGCTCCGTGGAGCAGGAAGATGGAGAATACAAGGTGGTGCGTGTGTCTGGTGTGGCCGTGGACCGTGCCGGTGCCAAACAGATCGCTGCCAGCCTGAAGGATGTAAAGGACCTGCTGAATGTGCGTGACGATCTGGACAGGCAGGAGCAGCAGGCGCGCATAGAACACTTAAAAAGCCAAAGCGACAGCGTAGCAGAGGGTGTACCGGAGGTGCAGGTGGTGTTGTCAGACGAGGTGAAGAAGTATGCCGAGTGAAGTATTGGACCTGGGCACGCCACAGCCTAAGCAAGTGGATTTCCTGACGGACACCCACAATGTTGTTGCCTTTGGCGGTGCCAGAGGTGGTGGTAAGAGTTGGGTAGTGGACTGCAAGGCCAAAGTAATGAGTTACGCTTGTCCGGGTATTACACAGATCATCGTGCGTAAGACTTATCCAGAATTGACCGAAAATCATATTGTGCCACTGACCAGGGCTCTGCAATGCTATCACCCGGACAGGCACCGGCGCCTGGCTGTGTACAATGACAGTAAGAAGACGATCACATTCCCTAATGGTAGCCGTATATTGTTCCGTTATTTGGAGCGGGAAAAGGACCTGGGCCGTTTTCAGGGTACAGAGTGCGATATCATGTATCTGGACGAGGCCACGCAGTTCACGGAGGATATGTTCAAGACTTTGTGGGCGTGTGTGCGTGGCACCAACAGCCACCCTAAAAGAATGTACCTTACCTGCAACCCTGGTGGCGTTGGTCACCAGTGGGTCAAACGGCTATTCATTGATCGGGTGTACGATGAGAATGAGAACCCGGAGGATTATTCATTCATACAGTCCCTGGTGACGGACAATCAGATACTGCTTGACAATAGCCCTAAGTACCTTCAGCAGCTGGATGCGCTGCCTGCTAAGGTACGCCAGGCTTGGCGGTATGGCGACTGGAATGTGTTCTCCGGTCAGTTCTTCGAGGAGTGGCGGAACAATCCGGATCACTATACAGATCGCAGGTGGACCCATGTGATAGATCCGTTTGATATTCCTGCTGATTGGAAGGTGTATCGCTCGTTCGACTGGGGGTACAGCAAGCCGTTTTCTTGTGGCTGGTGGGCCCAGGGATATGACGGTGTGGTGTACCGCATCAAGGAATGGTACGGCTGCACCTCACCGAACGAGGGAATGAAACTACCGGCGGATATCGTGTTCCAGAAGATCAAAGAGATAGAAACGCATGACCCGCTGCTGGCGGGCCGACATATTACCGGCGTAGCAGACCCTGCTATCTTCGCCAAGGATGATGGATATTCCATTGCGGAGACAGCCAACAGACACGGCGTGTACTTTGAGCGCGGCGATAACACCCGCATAGCCGGGTGGATGCAGTGCCATTACAGGCTGATGTTTGATGAGCGTGGGTACCCGATGATGTATGTGTTTAAGAATTGCAAGGACTTCATCCGGACCATTCCTTTGATGATGTATGACGAACACAAGGTGGAGGACTTGAATACGGAACTGGAAGATCATGCAATGGATGAGTTTCGTTATTTCTCCATGTTGCAGAAGATACCGCCCAGGCGGAAGATACCGGCCAGAGTGCTGGTAGACGACCCGCTGGATCAAATGAAGAAAGGATATTGATTATGGCTAAGCAAAAGAAAAAGCCGAGCAAGGAAGAATTTATGCAGCACGCCAAGGGACAGATGGAGCCGCAGATGGAAACGGAAGATGCCGTAGCACCCGCTGCTGATGAACGGTCTGATGATCCGATCGAACAGGCGCAGCAACTGGTGGACGAAATGTCAGCCGTGGAACCGGAAGAGGAAGAGCTGCACACCATTACAGAAGAAGATGTGCAGCGGGCTATGGAACTGCTGAATAAGTACATGGCTGGTAAGGCGTCCGTAGATGCCAGAGTGGTGGCAAACCAAAACTGGTGGAAGTTGCGACACTGGGGCAACTTCAAGTCGGATCACGGCAAAGAGAGCGACAAGCGCATTAAGCCGGCGTCTGCATGGCTGCATTCCTGCGTGGATAACAAGGTCGCTGACTATATGGACAACTTCCCGGAACCGAATATTCTGCCACAGGAAGAAGGTGACAAGGAGACGGCTAAGCAGTTGTCTGCCGTGGTGCCTGTGGTGTTGGACGAGAACGGCTTTGAGCAGGAGTTTGACCAGGCGGTACACTCTAAGGTCCTGAACGGTACAGGCATATACGCCGTGGTGTGGGACCAGGACAAGCTGAACGGCCTGGGCGATGTGAGTGTTAAAAAGTGTGATATTCTTAATTTTGCCTGGGAACCTGGGATCGAGAATATCCAAGACTCGGCCAATCTGTTTCATATCACTTCCGCCAATAACGATGCGCTGGTGTCGCAGTATCCCCAGTTGAAGGACCGCTTATCCTCTATGCACAGTGTGGTGCAAACAGAGTACCAGTTTGATGATACAGTGGACAAGAGCAACCGCAGCCAGGTGGTAGACTGGTATTACAAGGTGAATGCGGACGGCAAGAATGTGGTGCATTATGTGAAGTTCTGCAATGGTGTGGTGCTGTATGCAACCGAGAATGACCCAGAGCGCAAGGATACCGGGCTGTATATTGACGGCAAGTATCCGTTTGTGTTTGATCCGCTGTTTCGTGTGGCTGGAAGTCCTGCCGGATATGGCTATGTGGACCTCTGCAAGGAGCCGCAGGAATATATTGACAAACTATCCCAGGCAATGTTAGAAAACGCAATCTGGAGCTCCGTTCCGCGCTATTTGGTGCGTGACGATGGTGAAATCAACGAAGACGACTTTGCGGATACTTCCAAACACTTCATTAAGGTGGGCAACAATGTGGGTCAGGACACCTATGCGCCAATCGTGATCAATGGCATAGACGGAAACGCCTATAATATGCTCATGCACAAGATTGACGAGATGAAGGAGACCAGTGGCAACCGTGATGTGTCCAGTGGCGGCACAAGCAGCGGTGTAACGGCAGCCAGTGCAATCAGCGCTATGCAGGAAGCCGGGAGCAAGACTTCACGCTGGCAGATCAAGGGCACCTACCGGGCGTACAAAGAGATCATCTTAATGGTGATCGAGCGTATTCGGCAGTTCTACGATATGCCCCGGGTGTTCCGTATTACTGGCACGGATGGCTCTGTATCGTTTGAGACCTTCTCCAATCAGGATATGCAGGAGCGGCGTATTGAAACGCTGTTTCCGGACGATGAGTATTATCAAATGCCTAACTTCGATGTGGATGTATCGGCCAGCAAGGCCAGCCCTTACAGCAAGCTGGCACAAAATGAGCTGGCAGTGCAGATGTACAACCTGGGCGTGCTGAACCCGCAGAACGCGGATCAGGCACTGGCACTGCTGGATATGATGGATATTAACCACAAAGACCGCATTGTGCAGCGGGTCCAGGAAAACGGTACGATGTGGAACACGATTCAGCAAATGACACAGGCACTGAACACCAGCAACGAGATCATCAAGCAGCTGACCGGCCAAGACCTGATGTCCGGCCAGGATATGACGCCAGGCGCAATGAGCGGTGCGGCGGTGACAGACACACAGTCTGTAGACACAACGCCGACCGATAGCGACAGCTTAGGTAACACGGACAAATACCAGGATAACTCACTTGCAACGCAGGCACGCAAGAGAGTGGCTACAAGCACAAGCCCAGAATAATGACCACGGTACATATTGGTGCTTGCTCCGTAGAACTGAAAGGCCACGCCGATGCGCCACGCAACGAGCAGGATCATGACCTGGTATGCGCTGCTGTTTCTGCCCTTGCCTGCACGCTGGCGGAAATAGTGCGCAGGGCGTATGTGGCTGGTGCCCTACTGTGTGAACCACAGATCAAGATTTTACCTGGAGATGTGCGTATTCGTTGCGCACCGATGGCAAATGAGAGTACGGTGCCAGCAGCGTTTACTTTTTTTCGGTGCGGTATGGAAATACTGGCCGAGAGCTATCCGGGGCATATACAAATCAGCTGAAAAGGGGGGGTGACATGATCGCCCCCTCTTTTGTTATTATGCGAATAAAGGGTTCGTCCACCTGATACGGACAGAAAGGAGTTCCTATGAGAACAGACAGATTTATGCCCATGTTGCTACAGCTTTTCGATGGTGAGGGCGGTGCAGCAGACGGCACCGGCAGTGCGCCCGCCACGCAGAACAATACGGCAGACAATACTGCACCCGCCATGCAGGACGGTGCTCAGGAGAGCACAGCAGAAGACCTTGACAAAGAGTTTAAGGCTCTGATTAAGGACAAGTACAAGAATGCATATCAAAAGCACATCAATGCTGCAATGCAAAAGCGGTTCCGTGCTGATGAAGCCGCACAGGCACAGTATGACAGGGTGTTGCCCCTGCTTGATATGCTGGGCGAAAAGTACGGCGCAGATGCTACGGATCCGGAAGCACTCATGCAGGCCCTGGAAGACGACAACAGCTTTTACGAGCAAGAGTCGCTGGAGAAGGGCGTGCCGATCGAGTCACTGAAGCAGATGCACAAGCTGGAGCGTGAGAACGCTGCATTCCGCCAGGAAATGCAGGAACGCGAACGGCAGAACGCAGCAGCGCAGCAGTACCAGCAGTGGCTGGATGAGAGCGAGGCGGTCAAGTCCTTGTATGGAGACGCATTCGACCTGGATACGGAACTGGCAGACCCTGAGTTTGTCTCTCTGTTAAAATGCCCGGGCATCACGCTAAAGACTGCCTTTGAAGCACGCCACCTTACCGAGCTCACCGGTGGCGCAATGCAATTTGCAGCCCAGAGTACAGCGAAAGCCGCTGCGGACACGATCCGCTCACGCGGCCATGTGCCGAAAGAGAACGCATCTTCTACCGCACCTGCGGTCAAGACTTCTGTCAACATTGCTGCCCTGACAAGAGAGCAGCACCAACTCATCAACAAAAAAATTGCGACAGGGGAATTGAAAACGCCGGAGGATATCAAACGGTTCCTTAGCGGCAAGTAAAAACCGATCCTCTGTCAGAAACGGAGGAAACATGAACAAGAAAATGAACCTGCAGCTGTTCGATGGCACCGCCAACATGGCTGCAACGACTGACACTGGCCTTTCGGCTGAGATCAAGGAATATTACATTAAGGAACTGCTGGAGAACGCCAAGCCCAAGTTGGTGCATGGTCAGTTCGGGCAGAAAAAGCCCATTCCTCGCGGCTCCGGCAAAGTAGCAGAGTGGCGTAAGTTTTCCAGCCTGCCGCCTGCTCTTACCCCGCTGGTAGAAGGCGTAACGCCTAATGGCACCAAACGGACCGTGACCGCCATTAAGGCCACTGTGAGCCAGTATGGTGATTACATTAAGCACACCGATATGCTGCAGACCGCTGCATTCGATAATGTGATCGTGGAGGACTGCAAAGAGCAGGGCAACCAGGCGGGCAATACCATTGACCTGGTGACACGAAATGCTATGCAGGCAACCACCAGCGTGGCTTATGCCGGCGGCAAGACTTCTCGTGATACGCTGACTGCGGATGACAAGCTGACCGTGGCTGATGTGAAGAAGATGGTCAACGAGCTGAAGCGTCGGGATATTACCCCCATTGATGGCTACTATGTCTGCATTATCCACCCTGATGTGGAGACGGACATTATGCTGTCCAGCGAGTGGGAAGAGATGCACAAGTATGCGGACACCACCGCTCTGTTCGAGGGCGAGATCGGTAAAATTGGCAAGTGCCGTTTTGTTGACTCTTCCAACGCTAAGATTTACAAGCAGGCTTCCGGTTCCAAGCTGGCTGTGTATGGCACGCTGTTCCTGGGTGCCAATGCTTACGGTGTTACTGAACTGGACGGCCTGGGCCTGGACTATATCGTCAAGCCGCTGGGCTACGGCGATGACCCGCTGAACCAGCGCAGCTCCACCGGCTGGAAGGCTACGCACGGTGCAAAGATTCTGAACGAGTATGCCATTATTCGTTTTGAGAGCTGTAGCTACCGCAGTGCAGATGAGAGCACCACGGAGAATTGATAGGAGGATTATCAAGAATGGCTGAGAAGAAAGAAACTGCACCTAAGTGGAAGATGGTGCCTGTGCTTATTCCGCTGGACCCGATGAACAACGAGAGCCACATGTTTGCTTCTGTGGCAGGCGTTGGCTCATATCAGATCGAGCGTGGTGTTTCGGTAGAAGTGCCAGAGCCGATTGCAGAGGTAGTCAACCGTAGACTTCAGATGGAAGCAGAGAATGCCAAGCTCATTCAAAAGCTGGCTGCACAGGCAGCCGGTATGTAACCGACAAAGGGCGGACGGAATATTCCGTCTGCCCTTTTTACTACGAGGAGGGAACAACAATATGACGATTGCAGAAGCAGTCAACCAGGCGGACAAGCTGTGCCCCAACACGACCTTTTCTATGAATGAAAAAATCGCCTGGCTGAACAGACTGGATAAACAAATCAAATTGGAAATTATGGGCGCCAGAGAGGGCGCACCTGCATTTGCCGGGTACACGGAGAAAACACCGAACACCCAGGAACTGCTTGTGCCGTCTCCTTATGACGAACTTTATATACATTACTTGCAGTCCCAAATGCTGCTGTACACTGGTGACTTCAACCGATACAGCGCTGTAAACTCTGTGTTTAACACAATGCTGGCCTCATTCCGTAACCAGTACAACCGCACGCATGCGGCCAAGAATGTGCCGCTGCGCTTTTAGGAGGTGTGTTTATGCAAAGACCAGTGCTTAGCAATGTGAGCAACAACCGAGAGATGATCTCCACATTCCTTGGCTATAACCACCGCGTTGTGCAGCAGGCCGGAGAGTTCTTTAATACAGAGAATATCACTGTGGATGCTTACCCTATGCTGTCCAACCGTGCGCCGGTGAACCGGTACAAGTATCCTGAATTTGACAGTGAGGTTATAGGTGAAATTTACACATTAGATGGTGATGAGCGTGTCTACAATCGGATGTCGATTGTGAACAGTGCATTTCAGGTCCACAAATATGGTAAAGTAGGGGATGAAATAGGAAGTTCTTTTGGACCGAAAATTGTAGTTTGGAGGGTTATGACCATTCGATACTTTATTCGTTTCAAGGCGGCACTGAAAGAAAAAATTACGGTAAGATTAGGACCGGATGGTTCGGTTTCGTATATTGGAGATGAGGCGGTTTCGTATGTTGGATTTGACGCTGCTGCGTATGCTGATGTGCGCATTCATATTGGATCGGACGAACACACTTTTGATGATGGCAATTTTTTCAGTGCTGGCAAGAATGTGCAGCTGGAAGCCGAAACGGATAAAGTCTTAGTGGTCGATGTGATCTATAGGGAACATGAATTGGAAGCACAAAGACCTATCTACAAGGACGAAACACAGCAGAACGCTTCTGACAAAGAAATTATTGATGCGTTAGAACAGAAGAGTCTAAACCACACACAGAGCGATGTGGATAGGATTAACACACTTGATCCACGAGCATTTACATTTATTGATGTGGCGGCTTCCGGTAAGAATGTTGGCTGCCTAATCAAAAATCAGCAGATAACAGCAGCGTTCAATGATGTTTTGTACTATGGCGGGGCTCATTATGGTTTTAGAGAAAAATTGTCTGAATTGCAGGCCGTAGACGGCAAATTGCAACTGCTGAACTTTGGTACAAAAATTCTGATCTTCCCATACGGCCTGTATTTTGACACGGAAGAACCGGACAAAGGCGTGTTGCCGCTGGCGTTCAACAAGACAACGGATACTTATTTCGGCTGCGATATGTGCAGTGCGGATGGTACGGTGTACACGCGATTGGTGTATAGCGCTGCAAAGCCTGCCGGTGCTGCTATAGGTACTTATGTTGTGCGGTCAAACGGCGACCTGCTGGCTATGCAAGACAGCGGTGCACTAAAGACGCTTGCGGCTGCCAGTGCGTGGAAGCGGCAGGATAAAGATCCTGGCGTGGACAGCAATAACTATTGGCTGGATACTACCGGGACCACAGGCAGCGGGCTTAAAAAATTCAGCCAGGGTACACTGTACAAAAAAGAAGATGGCGCTTGGGTGGCAGTCGATAATGTGCTGTTTTCAAACACCTGGTTCTACACATACTGGGTAGATACCACCAACGATGACGCGCCTGTGTTCAAGGCGTATTCATCCACGGCAGACGCCTGGATCGCGGTGCCGGTGACCTATGTGCTTGTGGACACAACAGAAATCAAAAACGATGTACTCGCTTCCGTTAAGGCGGGCGATACGATCAAGTTATCGGTGTCCGCAGGCAAGAGCGTATTTGTTACCGAATGGGCAAATGTGCATTCGGTAGCCGACGATGGCAGCTGGCTGATCGTTAAGGGCCTGCGGCGTGCCATCAATTCCACATATCACTGTCCAAACAGAATAGAAAAAGTGATCCCGGAGCTGGACTATGTGACCGTTGCCCAAAACCGTGTATGGGGTTGTAAGTACGGTTATGATTCCACAGGTAAGCACATTAACCAAATCTACGCCAGCAAGCTGGGTGATCCGACAAACTGGTACTGCTTTGAGAATACGGCGTCCGACTCCTACGCATTGTCCTTGGGTGATGACGAGCCGTTTACCGGTGCGGTGTCTTTGAACGATATGCCGTATTTCTTCAAACAAAATAAGATTTATGGCATTTACGGCGGTTATCCGGCGGCGTACCAACGCATTGCCATTGAAGATCGTGGCGTTGAAAATGACTGCTCTGGATCGCTGGCGGTGCTGAATGGAGCAGTATTCTATAAGTCGCTGGACGGCGTGTGCGTATTTGATGGCAGCACGGTGACAAATATTTCCGCTGCCCTGGGTAACACACGATACACAGAAGCCAACGCCGGAAGTTCCCTTGGCAAGTATTATATCTCTATGAAGAACGAGACGGACGGCGGCTATGAGACCTTCGTCTATGACCTGAATACCAGCCTGTGGGTGCGTCTGAACGGAACACGGTATCTGCACTTTATCACGGATTACACCGGGTCGGTCTATGCAATGGACCCGGATTGTATCTTCCATGAACTTGGCCGACACAATGAGACAGCTTTGTCCGGATTGGAACTGTACCAAACGGAAGATAAAGTGGAATGGTACGCGGAGACCGGCGCCATAGACTTTTCATACCCGGATAAGAAGATCGTCAGCCGTATTAACCTGCGGGCCAAGATCGCACTGGGCGCTGTGCTCAAGGCGTTTATCCAGTATGACAGCAGCGGACAGTGGATCCAAATGGGCGTGTTGACCGGTAATGGTACACCCAAGACGGAGGTGCTGAATATCGTTCCGCAAGCCTGTGATCACTATGCGCTGCGGCTGGAAGGCTGCGGAGATGTTCGGGTGATCAGTATCGCAAACACAATGACTTTAGGGAGTGACTTATGACTTTTAACATTGGTAAGCCGTCTGACGGCGTAACGGATAGTCAGCGGATACAGCGTCTGTATCTGTACCTGAACCAGATGGCAGATAAGTTGAATTATGCGCTGAACAACATGGACGAACAGAACCTGACACGGACTTTCCTTGCGTCATTAACCAAGGAAGGAGACGGTGATCAGCAGAGTACCGGAGGTCTGAAAGCTGAGCAGGTGGACGAGATGATCCGGGACGGTCGGTCGTCTGCTCTGCTGTTCAGCGGGAGTACCGCAAAGGCTGGCGATACGATCACTCTGAATGACAGTGTGGACAACTACCGCTTTTTGCTTATCCGCTTTAGCAATAGCTGGATGCACGCCCTGTGCCCTATTTTGGACGGTGACCGGAGTTGCACTGCTGTTCGCGGGTCGCATACGCACATTGGTGCAACAGACAGTTTTACTGTGTGGTCCGTGGACGGCGACTACGCAGGAAATACGGTGACGATCGACAACTGCTATTCTGCCAATGTGAAAAGCGGCAGTGTGACGATCACAGCACGAACGATATCGTATATATGGGGGATCAGATAAATGGCAAAGAGTAAACCGACAAAAAGCAAGCCCAAACAGACTGCTGCGCAAAAAAGCCTGAATGATTGGACAAAAACAGTCAATAGCTACAGCGGCGGATGGACCAATTCCAAGGACTACAAAGCACTGATGAGCTCCAAGGAGAAGCAGAACATGGACGCCAGCGTCAAAGGCTATAACGCCCTGCTTGACGGCGGCTATGGCGGGTATGCCAAGGCAAACGGCCTGACGGACTATACAGCTCGGCTGCAAAATATGCTGGGTGGCATCTTAAAATCAAAGTTTTCCTATGACGCAGACAATGACGCTGCATACCAGGCCTATAAGGCACAATACCAAGCGCAGGGCCGCAATGATATGCTGGACACTATGGGTCAGATGGCGTCAGCCACAGGTGGCTATGCGTCCTCTGCGGCGACTACGGCAGGTAATGCTGCCAACCAGGCGCAGTTAAACAACCTGTCCAATGCGCAATCGCAGTTGCTGTCCCTGGCGTTTCAGAAGTATGACCAACAGCAGCAAGGCAAACAGAACGCTTATGATCTTCTTAATGGTGTGAATCAGCAGCAGTATGGGCAGTATCAGGACGCTGTGGGCAGCGCCTATAACAAGATGCAGTATGACACGGACCAGTTCAACACTTTCTATTCCAATGGCTACACGAAATGGAACGATGACCGCAGCTTTGCCTCCGGTCAACAGCAGTATTACGGCAACCTGAACGAGAGCCAGCAGGCGCGCAAACAGGAAAGGACTATTGCAGATAGAAACTACGCACTGCAAAAGAAAATTCTTAACAAGAAGTAAGGAGGGTTTGGAATGAGTTACAGCTCTAAGGCCAGGAAGGCTCTTGGCAAGGTAAAACAGTCTGCGGCTACCAAGAATGCACAGAAGACCAGAAACGACTATGACAATAGACTTGGCGCGATCGGGCCCTACCGTAACGGTACATTCGCTAAGATGGTAGAGGGTGCGGTGGATGATATCCTCAACCGCCGTGCCCAGTCTTCCAATTTCGGCAACGCTGATGTGTTCGGCGATTATGCCAGAGACTACGCAGCGCTTTCTAAGCTGGCAGCAGCGGACACGCAGACTAACGCAGAAGAGAATATGGCCGGTGGCTATGACACGGACTATACCGTTCCGGCAGCCCAGCAGAGCTATATGAACGGATTGGCCGGTCAGAATGAGGACTTGCTGTCCAAACTGTCTACGGCCAACCAAATCCGCTCCGGGGAAATGGACAACAAAGCTGCAGGTGGGCAGCGAGCCAGTGAGGCCGGTGCGTTTGATTATCAAAAGTACCAGGACAAGGTGGAGGCCTTACAGAATGCACGCTCCCTGTGGGACGCAGCGGTGGAAAAGACCGGCGCGGTGGATAGCCAGGCATACAGTGATAACCTGTCCTTCCTTAGCGATATGGCTAAATACGAGGGCAACTTGAGCGAGAGCAAGGCGGACAGAGCGCTCTCCAAGTGGAAGGCTGATCAGGAGTACAAGCTGGATGTACTGCAATGGAAAAAGCAGCAGGAGGAAGCCGCAAAGGCTGCAAAGGCATCACGCTCTTCTCGTTCTTCCAGATCCAGCGGAAAAGGTGGCTCCGGCACTGGTTCTGGAAATAGCGGTAATGAAAAAAAGAAGGTAAAGCCGGAATACCATGGCGTACCAAAAAGTGAGATACTCGCTTTGGGGTATGGTCCAATCAGCGAGGCGAAATTCGACTACCTTATTGATAGCAAGGCGGTTGAGATTAAAGAGGATAAAAACGGTAATCCGCATGTGAAGAAATTAGAGACAACGCCACCGCCTAATCCTGGAAAGCCGCGCATAAATCTGGGCACAAAACTGTTTTGAATGGCGAGGTGAAACTATGAATATTAAAAAGAGCAAAAATTTTGCTAAAGTGGTACAGCACTCCGGTGCCGCCGAGCGTGTTGCTGAGGACACAAGAAAAAATTCCAGATTTTACGATCCGAAAAAGAAAAGATATGAGTATGACGACCCGGAAGAGGAGATCGCTGATGTATTGGCCCGCAATAGCTATAGGCGTAGTGAAGTGCTTGAATATCGTCAGCAGACGCCGGAGGAGAGCCTTGCACAGCGGCGCCAAATTATCCGTGCGGCCGATGATCGGAGTGATCTTGAACGCTTACAGGACGAACGCAAATCCTACGCACGGCAGTATGGTGGCCAAACACGCAACACTATAGATAAGCTGATTGGCATTGCATTGGAACGGACGGATAGCGAGCGCGCTGCAAAAAAGCAGGAAGAAGCCAATCGGCACATGGCTGCGCTGGATGAATATGACAAGAAGATACAGGAGATGGAGGAGTACGAGCGGCGGCAAAAAATCGTTGACAAATATTCGGATATTCCTAAGCAAAAAGATTTTGCTGATAAGTCAAAGCAGATCGACAAGTCCAATCAGGACGATGTATATCGCAAGGTGAACGGATTGTCTGAGTCCATTGCCAGTGTTGCCAGTAATATAGGCACGGACAATGTGGCAATGTGGAACAACCGCATGACCAAAACGATGGACGATGAGAAATATCGCCAAATGACGGATGTGCAGCGGGGCACATACAATTATCTGTATAATACACAGGGCGCAGACGCTGCAAATGAATATTTATCAGCGATTAACAAGGATTTGCAGCAAAGAGCAACCGAAGCCGCAGTAGAGTCGCAAAGGGAAATGGTAAAGGATGGTGCTGTTGGTGCCACCGTGGCGAATATCGCTTCTGTTGGCGAAAACCTAATGAGTGCACCGGGTTTTATCACCAGCGCAGCAGCTAAAGCAACCGGCCATTCCGTAGATGATACATACGATATTTTTAATCTGTCCGGAAAAATGGCTAACGCTACTCGCGAAACGACCGCAGAAGAAATTGCGAATCAGGACTATTGGAAAGATAAAAATACCATTTTTGGAAACACCGGTTCTTGGATCTACAATGCAGGAATGTCTATGGCTGATTCTGTCGCTGCTATGCTGGTCGGTAAGAGTCTCGGCGTTGGCTTAGCAGGGGGCGAAATGAGTGGTGCGACACTCGAAAAGGTGAAGAATATTACCTCAAAAGCCACCTCACTGATCATGTCATCAGAAGCGGCCACACAACAAGTCAACGATATGAAAGAGGAAGGCTATACTGACGATCGTGCGCTGGGCGTAGGTGCGCTGTATGGCGCAGTTGAATATATCTCTGAAAAGCTCGGCTTAGATGGGATCCTCAGTGCTGGCGGCAATGTGTTTGCACGCCTTGCAAAGAGTTTTGCGTCAGAGGGCTCGGAAGAGGTAGCAAGTAATATTCTTGACCGTATTGTCGATACGCTGGCAAACGGTAACCAAAGCGAAATGATGGCTGCTTTTGATGAATATCGTGCCCAGGGATTGAGCAATTCCCAGGCGCTGGCCAAAGTCGTGTCCATGGCCGGGCAGGAGGATCTGTCAGCTTTCTTAGCCGGTGGTTTGTCCGGTATGGCGATGAGTGGTGCAAATGAAGCCGTTATGTCCGGCGAAAAGCATTTGCAGCAGGATAGCTATGGCAAGAATGTACGCAGTAACGGAAATGCAAAAAAGCTGATTGACGCCGGACTAACAGCGGATAAGAACTCTAAGCTGTACAGTATTGCTGCTGAACTGGCTGATGCAGAGAAAAACGGCAAAACTATATCCAAGCGGCAGCTTGGCAAGCTGGCTATGGAAATGCAGAGCAGCGATGATGCTGCGACTACGCAGGCTCAAAAGGCTGTGTTGGAGGACGCTGTGCGCCAGCGGCTGCAAGACGGCGGCGTTAAGAATGTGGACAAGGCCGCCAGCCGCTTTGTGAGCAGCTATTTTGACGGCGAAGGGAAGATTAAAGGGGACAAGATCACAAAGGCCCTGTACGCCGAGCTGCAGGACAACAGCACGGACTGGGCGCAATCTACTACCCGCAGTATGGCTTATGAAATGCTGCGTGGCGGTTCTTCTGCTGCATATACGAACGAACTGCTTGTAAACCCAAAGGCAAAAGGGTATAATGAGTTCAAGGACACCTATAACGGCATCACTGAGGCTAAGATTGCCCAGCTGGAGCAGGAACGCTTAGAGCAAGAACCCGCCGAACAGAGAGAGACTGAACACGGCTCTGCGGACACGAGTTATAACACATTACTTACCGAAACCACTGCGCCAGTGGACTTGCAGCGGGCAGAGCCTGTGCCGGAGAGCCAGGTGAAGGGTGTTCTTAAGGTCCAGGACGGCCATACCGTGGTCGAGCTGCAAGACGGCACGAAGACCACTACGGATTATGTGCAGTTCGATAATCCCAACACCAAGGCGGTCTACAAGAGCGCTGCCAAGTTTGGCACCCTGGGCGCTTATGCGTTGGTGAAAAATTACGACAGCAAGGTCAATCCTTATTCCTATTTGCACGCAGCGGAGAGCTTTTATAATGCCGGTGCGTCAGGCAAGATCACCTTTGACCAGGCAGCCAATACACTGTCTGCGCCGATCGAAATGGGAATCATGGACCGTGGCGCTGCCAATGAGTTGTTTCTGAGCGGTCAGGAGCAGTCTAAGGAGATCGGCACCACCAAGACCGCCGTTACCCAAGCAAACAAGAACCAGGGTGGCGTTGTAACACTGACCGGAGAAGCTACGGTCACCCCGCAGGAAAAGAAAGTCCTGGATCGTGTGGCGGCCAAGACCAAACTGGATATTGTGCTGGACGGCGGCCTGGAAAGTAACGATAACGGCTACATTGATCCTGCCAACGGCAAGGTGGTGCTGAACCCGGACAGCGGGCATATCTATGCCACCCTTATGCACGAGCTGGGCGAGTACACCCACGCCTACAACACGGCGGAAATGATGGACGCCTGCCGGCCCATCGTGGAGTATATGCTGGCAACCGGTGATTATGCACACGATGACAAGATTGACCTACTGCAGAAGTATGTAGATGGGTACAGCGAGAACGGAAAGCAGTATTCTGTTGAAGATGCGGTCAGCGAGATGATCTTTGACTTCATCAGTGGTGAAGCCAGCACGCAGGAGGGCGGCGAGAAGTTCGCCCAGTGGCTGGCGAAAGATGCGGACCTGACCCAAAAAGAAAAGAAGTCCGTTGTCGAAAAGATCAAGGACTTCTTTACAAAATTGCTGGACGCTGTACGCAGCGTAATTGAGGGCCAGGGCACACTGAACACCACTGCACGAGCCGGTCAAAAGGCGGCGCAGCAGGTGCCGGTGCTGGACGATTTCTTTAACGCACTGGACAATGCCATTGACAATCGCCAAAGAATGCTGGATGGTGACACGGCGCAAAAAAATAGCACCGGAGAAAAAGCCGGTGCAGATGTACGCTTTAGTATTGATCCGGAGTTTGAAAAGAAATACGACCAGTGGGACGGCAGCGACCCGCGTGTCACCTTTTTCCTTGGAACAACAGGGCGTGCTCTGAAAAATGCGGGTATGGTCAATCAAAAGATATACTTTGATGCCTCCAAGATTTTGAAAATAAAAAATAAGCACCCGGAGATTACAGACCGCGTAATCAAACAGATACCGTCCGTTTTGCAAAATCCGATTGTTATCATGAAGTCCAAAGATCCCAAGAACAAGCCTAGAAATTTCAAGGGCTACACGATTTTCGGCGAACTGTATGTTGGTAACAATCCGGTCCTTGTTGTGCTTGGGGCGGATATGTATGGACGAAACGGAATGAAGTTGGACGGTGTTAAAGTAGTAAGTGCATACCGCCGCAATAATGCGCAGTCTTTCATGGATAGTTCCGATGTGGTGTTTGTAACAAAAAATAAAGAGAGAATTAGTATGTGGGAAGGGCGTACTGGGCTACGATTGCCGGTCGGCGATTCCTCTACTAATTCTCCCGACACTACGATATCACAAACCGGATCCGGTGTCAATACTCATTCTATGCAGAATGGGCAAAAAAATGCACAAAACGGCGGGAGTAACACCCAACATTCGCTGGAAACAGACAGTCCAGATATTCGGTATTCAAAGCAAATAGAGGTTGACGAATTTGACGAGGCCGGATATGATGTGATTAACACCACCGGCAAAAAGCGGTATGCGGGCTTAAAGCGTGAGGTTATGACTTGGGACGCAGACCGCCACATGAATGAGGTGCGTTGTATTACCATTGACAGCGGATTTTATGTTTACAAAACGCTGGATACGCCCACAAGGGATATTTTAGTGTACAAACCACAAACCGCAACTACCAGGAGGGAATTTAATGAAATCCGAAAAATCACTCATGAGAGAAAGAATGCTGGTCCTGTTTCAGCTTCTGCACAATTTGGGTATATCGGACGAGAAGTGCGAGGGGATAGCCAGTTATTTGGGGTGGAATCTGGACAACATAAACGCAATGCTTCTGGCACTGGCAGATCGTTACGAGGAGAAGGGAACAGTGACAGAGGAAGAAGTACTCAAAATGGTGATTATGATCAGCTGCAAGAAGGATTAAACGCTGACAGCCGCAAGTCCAAGGAGATTACAGATAAGTACAAGCCGGCAGAAAATACAGGCACAAAGTATTCTTATGCAGAGTTGACTGCAAAGCCGGATATGCCGATTACCAAGATCGACGATACGGTACAATGTGCGCCGAATGCAGAGAGCCGCAAGCACATTGTCAATCAGGCGATAGAAAATGTGAAGCGGGTAGGCACCACCAACGAGGACGGCAATGCGGTGATCCATGTGGCAGACATTGACACCGATGTGGTGGTATCTAAAAAAGCCATTAAGCATTCTTTAGACCGCCGATTGTCTGTCAACGCGCCGGTGGTGCAGCAGGCAGGCGAAATACTGAGCAATGCTGTGCGGATCAATGAACTGGTGCCGAGAAAAGAGTCAATCGAAAAGGTGAATGTATTGGTCGGCATGGCCAAGAATGCCCAGAATGAGCCGTATGTGGTGTCTTTTATAGTAAATAAGCACACCAACGAATTGCAATCCATTGATGTGCTGTATGCTGTAAACGCAAAAACGGAACCGACTGGGAGCTTATCCCCGCAGGTTTCGACACCTGCTACCGGTTCCAATATCAGTATAGCCAACTTGCTGGATTATGTCAACAGGTATTTTCCGGATATGCTATCTGAGAGTGTGCTGCGGCAGTATGGATATACAGCCAGACCGGAGGGCAAAATCGGCGAAAGTGCGTTGTATTCCAAGAGCATTGACGACACCGGGCGCACCTCTCTGCTGCGGGACGACAAGCGGCTGGACGAGATGAACATTACTCTTCGCCAGCTGTTTGACAGCCAGGAGCTGGAGACCGGGCACCACACTTCCCAAACCCAGGTGCAGCGTGTGGCCCGGCAGTTGAAGAAGTCCACCGGCAGTAAGATGGACACACCCCGCCTGATGATGCAGCTGAAAGGGCTGTTTGACTACATTGGCAACAATGATGATGTGACCTTTTCATCTGTCATGGACCAAGCCAAGGAAATTGCCCATGAGTTGCTGGACAGTACCCCGGAACACACAGTGCGTGACGAGTACGCCCAGGAGGTTTTGGACACACTGCGTGGTATGGCGATCACTCTGTCCGATGAGCAGAAGGCAGAGACAGCCTACCACCATGACCGGTACGGTAACTACCGCAAGCGGCTGTTTGGCGCGGTCAATCTGGCTAAGGATGGGCAGTCTCTGGATAGCGCTTGGCAGGAGCTGGCTGAGCTGTACCCGGGCACTTTTGACGCTGAGGAGAACAGCCAAAATATGCCGGAGCGACTGCTGGAGATCGTGGAGGAGTTGAAAGACTCTTATTACTCCTATGACGGTATGGACATGGACGATGCCGCCACTACCGTGGCCTATGATATTTTTGATGCGTACATGGACACCCCGGAGTACAAAACCTATGCTCAGCGACAGAACGATCGCTTTACTGCGATGCAAAACAAATACCGCAAGCGGCTCCAGTCCGTTAAGAACGATTACCGACAGCGGTATGAAGAGAAGCTGCAGGCGGTACGATCCAAGAACCGGCAGGACAAAGCAGATATGCGCACCAAGTACGCAGATCAGCTGAAAGCTCAGCGTCAGCTATACGCAGAACGGCGGCACCGTGATGTGGAGAAGCGGCAAAAGACGGTTCAGAAGAACAAAATCAAAAAGCAGATACTGGACTTGATGAGCCTGGCGGCAAACGGCGGTAAAGAGCGCCGGGTGCCCAACGGACTTTTGGACAGCGTGAAAGAACTGGGCCGGGCTGTGTTGCTGGACGGCAAGGCCGGGGAGAGACTGGACAGCTACCTGAATAAGGTGCGGGACGGCTTTGACAAAATTGAGGGCAATGACAGCCAAAAGTCCGAGTATGCCACGCTTGTGGAGGACTACAACAACCTGTTTAAGGGCCAAATTCTCCAGTTAAAGGAGAGCATTGGCGACAAGTCCATTAACGACATGACCGCTGATGAGTTGGAGCAAACCTATCAACTGATCCGGTCGGTCAAAAAGGCTGTCACCAACAGCAACCGCCTGTTCAAGGCGGAGAAGGCTGCTACAGTGGAGAGCCAGGGTCAGCAGATCATTCAGGAACTGAAGGGCAGCAAAAAGGATCCCAACGGTAAGAAGACTAACGAGCGTATCGAGTTTATGAAAGGCTTTGGCTACAACGCCTTGAAGCCGGAGTATTTCTTTAGAATGCAAAGCTCGCCTACACTGGAGAAGCTATACCACAACCTGCGCAGCGGCCAGGACACCTGGGCCAGGGATTGCTATGATGCACGGCAGTATTCTCAGCGACTGAAAGAGAAGTACCACGCCTACAACTGGAACCAAAGAAGGACCTTTACCTTGGAGACCCAGTACGGCGAAAAGCTGAAATTTAATTTGCAGCAGCTGCTCTATTTGTATGCGCTCAGCCGGCGTGAACCGGCAATGCAGCACCTGACCCAGGGCGGTATGGTGTTTGACAAGGTGTCTACCCGCTCCAAGCGTGGTAAGCGCATTGTGGAGCTGACGGACAACACAGCGCACCCGCTGACCGTAGAAGACATTGCCAAGGCCACCGATATGCTCACCAAGGAGCAGAAAGCCTACGCCCAGGATATGCAGCGCTATTTGGCGGATACAATGGGCGCTAAGGGTAACGAGGTGTCCAGAGTGATGTACGATATGGACCTGTTTACGGACAGCGACTATATCCCCATGCGTTCCGCCGGAGATTATGTACAGTATATTCAGGATAAGGCCAACGGTGACGCCAAGATCAAAAACAGCGGTTTTACCAACCAGTTGAATGTACACGCCAACAACGCCCTGGTCATTTCGTCTTTTGACGATGTGTGGGCCAATCATGTGAACGATATGGCATTGTACCATGCGTTCACGCTGCCGTTGGAGGACTTCCAGCGGGTGTACAACTACCACACCCAGGTGGGCGAAAACGGTACGGTGTCGCAGGCGGTGCGTGGCTATATGGACACAGAGTCAAAACGGTATATTGAGCAGTTTATCCGAGATCTGAACGGCGGCGTGCGACCGGATAATGGCTCACGGTATGTGAACAAGGGGATCAGTCTGTTCAAGAAGGGCGCCGTATTTGCGTCTGCTTCCGTGGCTATCCAGCAGCCGTCTGCGATCGCCAGAGCAATGGCGGTCATTCCGGCTAAGCATTTTGTGGCCACGACTATTGGTAAGCGGGATTATGCGCAGCTGCAAAAGTACGCTCCGGTGGCTATTGTCAAGGAGATGGGCTATTTTGATACCGGTATGGGCAAGACGGCCACAGACTGGATCAATGAAGATAAGCCGCGCAGTTTCGGCCAGAAACTGGGAGCGCTGTTTACGGACAGCGACTACCGGGACAGTGTGCTGTCTGCGCTGCCGGAAAAGGCAGATGAACTGACCTGGGCGCATATCTGGAATGCCTGCGTGCATGAGGCAAAAACAGATTACCACCTGACCGGTGAGGCTGCCTACCAGAAGGCCGGGGAACGGTTCTCTGAGGTGGTGGACCGTACCCAGGTGTATGACTCTGTATTCTCCCGATCGGGTATGATGCGTTCGTCTGATAACGCTATGAAGATGGCAACGGCCTTTATGGCTGAGCCTACCACTTCGCTGAATATGCTGGTGGACGCTGTGTACCAGGTGAAGAACGGAAACGCACCCAAGTCCTACGGTGCGAGGGTTGTCGGATCGCTGGTGGCAGCTGCGGCGCTTAACTCTGTTCTTCAGTCTATCGTTACCGCAGCGCGAGATGATGATGACGACAAGACCTATATGGAAGTGTACTTGGGGCAGCTGCTGCCAAATATGTGGAGCAACTTGAACCCGGCAGGGCAGATTCCAATGCTGAAGGATGCGATATCTATTTTTCAGGGCTACGATGTGAGCCGAGCAGATATGAACCTGTTTGCGGATTTGTATGACGCCGTACAGGCTATGGACAGTGACGCCATCAGCACCGGTCAGAAGGTCAACCGCTTGGCCGGCGCCTTGTCCGCCTTTGTCGGTCTACCGTACAAGAATGTGGCCCGGGATGTGCAATCTGTATTTAATGTGATCCACAAGGCCACCTTGGATATGCACACCGGCGCAACCGGCACCAAGGAAGTGTTTAATGACGAGATGAAAGGCCAGTTGCTCATTGATGATCTGCTGGAGAAGTTCGGCATTGAAATGTTCCCGGACACGGATAAATCCGCAAAGCTATATAAGGCTGTATCTACCGGCGATCAGGAGACCGTTGATCGTATGCAAAGAGAGGCCGGAGACGATGAGACCTTTAGCCGTATGCTGGTTGCAGCGGTCAAGGCCAATGATCAGAACGCCGGCAAGGCTGTGCAGGCCCATTTAGAGGGTGACTATGACGGCTTTGACGCCAAGCTGCAAGATATTATCAAGCTGGGCTTTAGTGACGAGATCGCTGTTAAGGCAGTAGATGGTGTTGAGTCCGCCGCTAAGGCGTTGGTCACGGCCAAGGAGAATGACGATGGTACAGAAGAGTACAAGGCGGAGTACAAGGAGAAGTTTGATCAGGTGGTGGCCACCGGCTTTGATGCCAAGGCGCTGGAGAAGTATGTGAGCGATCACGCAGATACTGACAGTGAGCCTAAGGGCAATTTGAAGTCACGCTATGATTACAGTGATGTGGCGCTGGCAATCAGTAAGAATGACAGCTCCGGCACCAAGCGTATGCGCCAAGACCTGATAGACACGGCGGTCAAGAACGGCTATACCAAGGACAAGGCCGAGGATATGGTGGACAAGGCCATACGCCGAGAATTCGCCAAGTCAGATGAGCGCCTGCTGCGTGCTGCGGAAGCCTATAAGGTTGGCGCGTTTGATACATACGAGGCGAATGTGCGGGCTATTGCTGCGGATGACTACTTCACGATGGACGAAGTGGCAACGATGGCTAAGGGTCATACCAACAAGACCGGCATACCGTACAGCAGCTCTGATGTGGTCAAGGCTATGGAGTCCAACTCTGGTAAGGTGAAGAGCATTATCTCACAGCTGGAGAAAGCTGGAAAGGCGGGCAAAGATGGCGCCTGTATCAAAAGTCGTATTACTGCTGAGTACAAGGACAAGTACATTAAGGGTGATGAGGTTACCCGCCGGAACATTCGGCAGAAGATGTACAACACCGGACTGTACACGGCAGACGAGATCTACAAGCGTACCAGCGCTTGGCTGAAAAGCAAATAACCCGCAATCGGGGGGGTGACGAAAGTCGCCCCCCTTTTGCTATACTCAATTAGAGGTGAGAACATGAACAAAGTACAGATGTATATATCTCTTGATGTGTGCAGACCCGGTGTGCAGGATACCGTATATGTGACCGGCGGAGACCAGGCGTCAAGGGAACTGTGTATTTCGCTGAATGTGGGCGGCGTTCCGCTGGATATGCAGTCCGGCGAGGTAACAGCTGCTTATTACTCGATGATCAATAATAGCCCGGTGCTGGGTGAGTGCCGGCTGGAAGGTGGGCGGATCATTCACGAACTGACGGCTACTGAGTGTGCCAACACACATACTGCCAATATCCGTGTACAGGACGCGGATGGTGCGGTGCTGTATTCTCCACAGCTGCAAGTGGTATCCAGCGCACCTATCTACAGTGACAGGACGCTATCACAGAGTGATGAACTGTCCGCTCTGACCAAGGCTCTGGCAGATACAATGAAGAGCCAGATCGCAGGTATCACAGAAAGTGTAGCTAACGGTGTACACACCTATACGGTCACATTCGGTGATAACAGTACCAGGACCTTCACGGTCCAAGACGGCGCAGAAGGTCCACAGGGCATTCCCGGGAAGGACGGCAAAGACGGAGCGCCAGGCGCAGATGGTGCTCCCGGTAAAGATGGTACGGATGGTCGCGGCATCAATACTGCGTGGGTGAATGACGATGGAGAACTGCAGCTGGAGTATTCTGACGGCGAAGAGGACAACTTGGGCAGCGTTAAGGGACAGCGTGGTGCAAAGGGCGCAAAGGGTGACACTGGCGCGCAAGGACCTGCCGGTGCAGATGGCGTGGGTATCGCCGATGCACAGATCACAGAAGACGGAGAGTTACAGATCACTTACACGGACGGCACGACTGTACTTTTGGGTGAGGTCGTAGGCCCCAAGGGCGATACAGGCGCTGCGGGCAAAGACGGCGTGAACGGCAATGATGGTGCCAAAGGTGACAAGGGAGATAAGGGGGATCCTGGTGAACCAGGCGCTTCTGGTGTTGAGACCTGGGAGACCGTGTTTACTAAGACCTTTGATGAAGACACCACGGCTAACCAGCAGTGGAACCTTGCCAAGCCATGCCGTAAGATCCGGCTGCGCATGGCCGTGGCCGGGAGCGCTGTCAATTCCGCCGCAGGCGATCAGACGGTGTACATCAACTCATATACAAGCAAGTGCTTTCTGCCTAACGCGTTCCGCTTTGAGACGGACGCAGCTAAGGGTGCCTTTGCCGTTGCTGAGGCGGAGATCACCGAAGATATGGTGCGTGTACAGACCAACAAGGGCAATATCTCCAGCAACTTCAATGCGGCCAACTCCATGACCGGCGGTTCCATTTGGGCCGCAAGTGGGATCACATTCAACATCTTTAAGGACATAGAGGGCCACGGCGCCATCAAAGCACTGGCGTTTCCAACCAACGGCAAGACTATTGGTGCGGGCACCCAGGTTGAGGTATTGGGGGTGGCAAAATGAATGTGGAAACCGAAAGCAGGATTGCATTTTTGAAAGCTGAGCTGGCGGAGACAGACTACCTCTGCTTGAAGTACACGGACGGTGCGCTGTCTGAGGAAGAGTATGCACCGATCCGCCAGCAGCGGGCAGCATACAGGGCAGAGATCAACGCCCTACAAGGGGGTGAGACCGATGTATAACGCATTCGTTACCGCCGCCCTGACTGCTGCTGTGTCAACAGTGGTGGGCAGCGCCGTGTCCGCTGTGATCGCTTCTTTGATTGCTCGGAAAAAGAGCAAGAAACAGGAAGACGAAGTAAACAGTGCACGCTATATTGCCATTGAAAACGGCTTGCAGTCCATCCTGCGTGCTGAGATCATACGGCAACACGACAAACATACCGAGCGGGGCTACTGCCCGCTCTATGCAAAAGAAGCTATGGTCAAGGTGTATGACGCCTACCACGCCCTGGGCGGTAATGGTATGATGACCAGATTTTACAATGAGATTATAGCGCTCCCGGAGGAGCCGCAAAAGGAGGATTAAAATGAAAGTAACCGCAGGAACCATTGCAAGAACCGCCGTGTTGGCGGTATCGCTGCTGAATGTATTACTCAATGCCTTTGGCAAGAACCCCTTGCCGTTCAGTGACGATGAAGTCTATACCGCCGTGTCAACGGTGGTGGCTGTGGCGGCGTCCCTTGCCGCCTGGTGGAAGAATAACAGCTTTACCAAGGCCGCTTTGAAAGCGGACGAAACTCTGGCGCTGGAGCGGACGGAGACGGCAGAAAGCGAGGCGGTCAGCCATGAGTAAGCTGTACTATTGCAGACAAACCACTGAAAAGTGTAAATCCATCAGATACCCCAGCAAGACCCATCCGTACAAATACGGAACCAGCGGTTGTATCTATACCAGTGGCTGCGGGGTATGCGCCAGCCTTATGGTGCTCCATAACTTCGGCTTTACAAGCCTGGACACGGCAGCCTGGACACAGAAGTGCCTACTGATGGGCGCACGCAGTGCAGACGGCACCGATATGGACACCGTAGTGGCCTACTTGGAGAAACACTACTCCATAGTCAGCAAGCGGGCCGGGACTGTTGCCGATCTAAAGAACCATCTGAAAGCAGGCGGCAAGGCTATAGTGTGCGTCAGCGGGGGAGGCAAGCAGCTGTTCTCCAACGGCGGTCACTATGTGTATGTGGGTGGTCTGGACAAGAGCGGCAACCTGATTGTATTAGATCCGTACTGGTACGATGGAAAGTTTACCATGACTGCCAACCGGCGGAAGTACACCACGGTCAAGAACGCCCGGGAAGTGTATGTACAGCCTGCCGCTCTTGCGTCTGATATTAGCGGTATTTGGCTCTTCACCAACGCCAAGGGCGCCAAGACTGTATATGCGGAAAGCGATGTGAACTACCGCAAGGCAACACCCAAGGCGCCTACCGTGAAAACCGGTACATACACCACCACGGCGGTGCGGGGGATTTACAAGGGCGCAGGTGCTGCCTCCGGTAGGAAAAAGGTCAAGGACCTGACCACGGACGGCCAACGGCACGCTACCAGCAGTAAGCAGAACGCAGACGCCATGCTGCGGTCGGGCACCACTATTACCGTGCTGGAGACCAAGCTGCTCTCCACCGGCAATCTGTGGGCACGCTGCCCCTCCGGCTGGCTGTGTATCTGGGAAAAGGACATTGACCGTAAATTCATCAAGTAAAGCAGAAAGCCCACCGGTTATCCGGTGGGCTTCTTTTGTTCTTAAAGTAAACCACAAGCTAAGCTTGTGGGAGAAGCGAGCCGTAGCGTTGAA
>CAVIFY010000023.1:0-28327 GCA_963642245.1 Bifidobacteriaceae bacterium
CCCCTATAGAATGCTGAAACAAAAATCAATCGCAAATATCCACTATATCTTCCCTATACTAACCCTGAATACAATACACCGTAGTTTCTTCCGAGTGTGCTTGACATGGTCAACCAAATCAATATCAATATGGCTTTTTCCATATCTTCTGTATCTTGTGAAACAGCCAATGCAGAACAACAATGATCAAAGGAGATAAACATGGCAACTATGAAAGCCGGCAGAAATAAAACTATTGATACTCCATTAAGTGAAGGACAGATTTATCTTGATCGTTGTATTGCGGTTACCCAAAAGCAAGTAGATCTTAGTAGTGTTTTGGACAAAACCGTTATTGGCAATATGCTTGATGTATGTTCATTGCTACCTCCTAAGAGTATAGATTTGATAATCGCAGACCCTCCATACAACCGCACAAAATCTTTCAATGGAACAACATTCACAAAGAAAAAAGAAGTCGATTACGAAGAATATACACGCCAATGGCTACGTACAGTTAAACCGTTGTTAAAAGACGATGCATCTATTTATGTCTGCTGTGACTGGGCAACAAGCCTAATTGTTGGTAAGGTATTAAGTGAGTTTTTCTATGTCAGAAACCGCATTACATGGCAGCGTGAGAAAGGACGTGGCGCAAAAGCAAATTGGAAAAATGGGATGGAAGATATTTGGTTTGCTACAAATAGCAACAATTATAGATTTAATCTTGATGCTGTCAAAATCAGAAAAAAGGTTATTGCTCCTTACCGCGTAGATGGAAAACCGAAGGATTGGGCTGAAACCGAAAACGGTAACTACCGCGATACTTGTCCTTCGAATTTCTGGGATGATATTACGATTCCTTTTTGGTCTATGGCGGAAAACACAGCACACCCCACACAAAAGTCAGAAAAGCTGATCGCCAAAATTATGCTTGCAAGCTCCTCAAAGGGTGATGTTGTATTTGATCCATTCTTAGGTTCTGGTACAACGAGCGTTGTAGCCAAAAAACTCAACCGCCATTATATTGGAATTGAGATAGAAGCTCAATACTGTGTGTGGGCAGAGCAACGACTTGAGATGGCAGAGAATAATCCAGATATTCAAGGATATGTTGATGGCGTTTTTTGGGAGCGCAACTCTTTATCTGAACAAAATGTGTCTTCAAGCGGAGCAAAGAATACAAAATCTCCAAAAGGATGCAGGCGTAAAACAAAAAAACAGTCATCTACAACTGAGCCAGATAATACGCAGAAAACATTGTTTGATTTTTGAGAGGTGCAACGATGTACAATAAAAATATTTTAGAGCAGTTAGTCAACTTTATTTCAAGCAAGGACGGTATTATTGATAAAAATCAATTGGCATTACAAGTGCAAAGCGCATTTTCCCTAACAAAAGACAAAAATGTATTCTACTGTGATTGGTTTGCTGTAAGATTTTGCCAATCCAAAAATGATTCTTCAACATTCAGCGGAGTTGTCTTATCGTTGTCAAGACTTCAAAAATTTGACGCTCTTCCGTTTATTGTTTGTCTTGTTACTCCAGTTAAGAACTATCTGTTTATAGCAAATTCTACATTTCTAAACAAAATTAGCCATTCATCTCAGCAATTACGCATAGACAATATTCGCGGAAGTTTTTTGGGAAGCAATATAATTCGGACCTATGAGGGGATTGTTAATTCTCCAGAGAATTTCGAATTGCTATACAATTCTCATGAGAACTTTACATTTGGGGAAAATCTTGGCCGTCTGGTAGAAGCAACAAATAATATTGCTCCCACTGGAAGAAGATTTGTGCCTACTGAATCACAGGCTGAATATATTAAAGAATCCATTGACCGCGCAATTTCTTTTTTGAATTCCAAAGAATACCAGATATTAAATAATGACCTAAATGACCGTGTCCGTGCAGTAGAATCAGAAATTGCAATTGCAGCTTTTATTGACAATGTTAATCTGCGGGGAAGAATCATTGAATATTTGATTACTGCTGAAGATGACCTAAAGGTAACCCTGATGAACTGTCTGCATACAAGACAACCCCTCCCAGAGATTTTTACAGCCGATGACCTGGGCGACTATGAACAAGAATTTGAGCATTATCTCACTAAAACAGATATCAAAACAAAAATTTTGTTCTTATCCAGTAATCCAAAAGGCTATAATATAGATAAATTGCTCTCGTTTCTCTCCGAAGAAAAAAGCGTGTACTTAGTTTTTATCGTTGCCATTGATAAAAACAAAACAATTCAAACGCGACTGTGTTCAATGTTCAATCGTCAACTTTTGTCTAGCACAAGAATCATGAAGCATTGGGCAGGTCGTAACTCCCGCGGCGTAACTCAATATGAGGGCAAAAAATTGGAGGAAATTGTAGAAGATTTCGACACTGGCATTGACTATAATGCTTCTCAAGACCTCCTTGCAAGTTTTCTTTGCATCTAGATAGAAAACTACTATACCTTACACCGTATTTTCTTAGCACAAGTGTACACTTGCAACAGCCCGTCAATTAACCTCAACTTTTTGCGCAATAAAAAAGAACGGAGAAGAAAATGGAACGGATCCTTATTCGCGCCGGGGTGGCGCCCTGGGCGGAATACAACGCCCTGGATGTGATCACCGACAAGATCATCGGCAACAACACCGGCAACCTGCTGTTTGCCAACAGTATTACCCGACTGGTGGCCACCGCAGACAGCCAGGTGGACTTTATCTCTGACCAAATGCTGGTGAAAAAGCAGATCACCCCGCAGGAGATCAACGAGAACTACGACCGACTGATCCTGCCAATGGCCAACGCCTTTCGAGAGGACTTTGCCCGCAAGTGCTTAAAGCACTGGACGGCGCTGATCCGCCAGCTGACCATTCCCGTAACGGTCACCGGCATTGGCATTCAGCTGCCCTACGAGCCGCACCTGGAGCAGCCCCGGGAATTTGACGGCGCTGCCCGGGACTTTATCGCCGCGGTGCTGGACCATTCCGCCAGCGTGGGCGTGCGGGGCCAGATCACCTATGATTACCTAAAGAAGCTGGGTTTTTCCCAAATTGATGTGACCGGCTGCCCCTCCCTGGCGCTGAACGGCCCGGGTCTGCCCCTGCGAGAGAAGCAGCCGCTGACCCCGGAGTCCAAGGTGTGCTTTACCGGTTCTGTATCCAACCCGCCGGAGTTCAAAGAATTTGCCGTGCGCTGTGCCGGCCGGTTCCCCAACACCTACTTTGTGCCCCAGTTTATTGACGATCTGCGGCTGATGTACCTGGGGATCCCCCACCCGGACACGGCAGACAGCCGGGTGCTGCACCCCACCAACCTGGACCACCCGGTGTTTGTGGAGGACAAGGCCCGGTTCTTCATCAACCTGCCCAGTATGTTCTCCTTTAATCGAGAGATGGACTTTAACTACGGCACCCGCATCCACGGCGCCATCGGCAATATTCTCTGCGGCGTGCCCAGCCTGCTGTTCCCCACGGACGCCCGCATTCGGGAGCTGGCAGAGTACCACAACATTCCTGCCATTCCCGCCTCCACCGTCACGCCGGACACGGATCTGGTAGCGCTGTATGACCAAACGGACTTCCGCCGGGTGAACGACGGCCACGCGGAGCGGTTCTGGCACCTGATCGACTTTTTGAACGAAAACGGGATCAAAACCATTTATGATGACCGCACAGGCACGCCTGCCCGCTCGCTGTATGACGAAAAGACGGCGGCCACCTCTTATGCCCAGCCGGTGCATTCCATGCTGGTGCGCCCGCCGGAGGAGATCGCCCGCCGGGTAGACACCGCCGTGCGCCTGCAACGCAAAGAGATAGAGGACGAAAGCCGCCTGGCCACCCAGCTGCGCGACAGCCAGCGCAAGGTCACCCAGCTGCAAGAGCGCAACAAAAAGCAGACCGCGCAGATCCAGGCACTAAAAGAAGAGCGCAAAGCCCTGAAAGCGGAGCTAAAGGCCACCAAAAAGCCCCTGCGCCGCCTGGCCTGGTACCAGCGCACCTCCACCCTGGGTATCGGCCTTGCCCGCCTGAAAAAGAAACTCCGCCGCCTGCTGAAAAAATAAAAATAAGCTGCACTTTAATGACTTGCCAGCTGTATTGGTGCACCGTTCAACCCTAAAAACAATATGAAGACACACAGAAAAAGGCCCGACTATACAGTCGGGCTTTTTGTTATACAACAAACGCGCTATATGATACGCAATATTCCATTTCTACGGAATGCAGCTGCGCTCTTCACGCAGGCCGAAATTGTTCCCTTCAGCAAACACGCCTTCTTAGCGCATCACGATGTCAAGCAAAGACTGATAACTATCCACCACATCATAGACCACATTTCCGTGGCTGATAGCTTCAAAATGCTTTCTTGCGCATTCGATTTTCGATTCCTCAATCCGCCGGAGCTGCATAGAAGACATAGCGCCTTTCGTCTCTGCTACAAAGTAAATATGCTTGACCGTTCCCTCGTAAAAGGCAATCGCCCAATCCGGGTTATAATGGCCCACCGGCGTGGAAATATAAAAACTATCCGGCAGCTTTACATAAACTGCAACATCTGTGTTGGTGTCCAAATCCCTGGCAAAATCACGCTCGTTTGTAGAATCGTACACAATATGATCGTATAAGTGCCGGTTCGCTTTCATTGCATTCACATCCAGCTTGCCCTTAATGGTCGGTTCTGTGAAAATATCCGTCTCGTAATGCTCATCCAGCACATTATAGGTAATATGTTGAATGATCGTCGTTGCCTTTGCTTCATTGATCAGAACGCCAGTCTGACGGATAAATTCCTCCGGATTGTCCTTGAACTGGTCAAAAGCAGGCTTTTCAATGCCAGTTAGGATTTTCACAATGGCCTTGCGCGTCAATCCGGTCTCTGCAACCAGCTTGCCAACCAAATCGTACTTCACGCTACTGTTTGTATGAATGCGTCTGCTGTTATCGTATGTCGCTGATTTTGATTTAGAAAACGCGCTGCCATCCAGGAGTGCATCCTTTGACTTAATCTCATCCATGGCGCCGGTTTCAACTTTAAAATAGATTTTCGGCACATGAAGACTCGCATTAATCTTCCCGATCGCCTGATTTACAAGCTGTTCCGTATTAAAATCAACTGCATACACAGACTTTTGGCTAATTCTCTTCCAAAGTGCTTTGAACTCCGGCATCGCCAGTTTGTCCGGATCCACATGCAGCTCCACATTATTGTCGCGCGCGTTCTCCAGCTGAATTGCACGGCTATCATAAACAGAATCCAAAATACGAATTACGGAATCGCGACAATCTTTCACTTCCTCCGCAATCTGAATCGTGCCGTTTTCCTTGTCCGCGTAATACTTATCCGTCAGTGCACCCTTTTTATCAACATAACCATTAACAATCAGGTCAAAGTGAATTGCCTGCGCCGTATCGCCATCTACAACCTGCTCGTTGCCGTTAGCGTCCACAAGAACTTTGTTCTTAAAGAGGTCCACATTCACAGCAGTCGGCCGATCACCAACCGCCTCTGACAGCTCGGTCTGCAAGCTCTTGGCAAAGCTGTCGTAACTCTCGCTGGCAATAACCGTCAAAACATTGACCGTATGCACATCGTTGCCAAGCACATTGACATCCATCCGCTCGCCATCCTGATTTACGCACAAGCGTAGGCCGCGCCCAACCTCCTGCCGTTTGCGCACCTCACTGCTGCTCTCTTTCAGCGTGCAAATCTGGAACACATTGGGATTATCCCAGCCTTCACGCAGGGCAGAATGAGAAAAGATAAATCGAACCGGAGAGCGTTTAGGATTCCGATCCAGCAGCAGTTCCTTGTTCTTCATAATCAGGTCGTATGCGTCTACATCATCAGAGGTTTTCTCTTTTCTATTATTCAGCTTGCTGTCGGTCATCATGCCTTTTTTATCCACAGAAAAGTAACCGGCATGGGTGTCATGGGCAGAAATGGCATCTAAATACTGCAAGTAGTCCTGATCGTCCAGCTCGCACTGCAAAGAACCGACAATATCGTTGTATTCTTCCTCAAACATATCCGCATACTTACCATTACGCGGCTGTCCATCCACATAATCTCTATAATTTTTCACCTCATCAATGAAAAACAGAGACAACACTTTAATTCCCTTGTGGAATAGCTGCCGCTCCCGCTCAATATGCGAAAGAATGGTCTCTCGAATCTGGATCCGCCGCTTTTGATCTTCGTCAAACCGTCCGATCATATCACCGGCAAAGATTTTGAGCCCATTTTGAAATTCCACTGAATTGTCACGACCATCAATGTTTGTAACCACAAAGCCATCTTTATACTCATCCAAATGACCGGAATTGTCATAGAGATTATAGCCCCGGCCGACTGTGGCCGCCTTTTGACGAATTCCGGTCGCGCCCATAAAATCGAATTGGATAGTAGCTGTTGGATCGGCCTTTGACAAATTGATGCTCTCCAAATAAACATAACCATCAGTTGCCGTACTGCCGGACTCTGTAATACCCTTAACTGCAATTTTCTTCACCAGCCGCTTGTTGTACGCCTCCATCGCATCCAATCGATAAACCATATTGTAAATGCTGTTTGCTCTGTGCGTTGCAGAATAGCGTAGAGTCAAAAGTGGATGAAACTCCTTTAGGTTTTTCTTAGTCTCAGTGCCCTCAACCGATTGGGGTTCATCAATAATTAGGATCGGGTTCGTCTTGGCAATAATATCAATGGGACGACGAGAACGAAAACTGTCTAACTTTCTAAATATAATTGCCGCATTTCTATTCGCTTTTTTACCGCTCTCCAGCTTCTCATTTTCTTTAACAGATTTGTTAAATGCCTGGGAGTTGATAATCATAACATTGATGGCACTATCAGATGCAAAGCGATCCACTTCTGTCAACTGAGCAGAGTTATAGATAAAGAACCGGATTTTCTTGCCGTATTCCTCGGCAAAATGCGCCTGCGTCACCTGAAAGGTCTTGTAAACGCCCTCACGAATGGCAATGCTGGGCACCACCACAATGAACTTGCTCCAGCCGTAATGCTTGTTCAGCTCATACATAGTCTTAATGTATGTATAAGTTTTGCCAACGCCGGTCTCCATCTCAATGGTCAGGTTATAGCGACCCTCCAGCTGGTCAGAGGGTTTGATCTGGTTCGCCCGCTGCACCTTTTGCAGCTGTTCCAATATCCGCTTATCCGAAAGCTCCGGCACAATGCGCTCATTGCGCCAACCGGTAAATTCCTTATCCTCTTCCCACCCAATCTGTGAGTCATCACCCCGATCAATCATATAAGAGGGCGTAAGATAAGGCTGCCCGGCAAAAACATCCACAACCGCCTTAGCTGCGTCCGCTTGGAATTTTTGGTGCTTAAATTGTAATTTCAATTTTACTCACCTCAAATCACTCTTACACGCTTGGCGATATCGCCTGCGTCTTCCGGCATATAGAACTTAAAGATCTCGAACACATTAATCTTCTCCGGACTGGATGCAAAACCGGCATCACGGAAAACAGCCCGCAGCGGTTTGCGCCGAGCAATCTCCTTGACTACACTTTCTGGAATATTCTTATTAAAGCAGGCAATCAGATCGCCATCATTATAGGTGTGAACGGTGCAGCCATCGATTTGCTCAGATTTGTACGGCAGGGACAGAGGCAATCCCCAGTCGATCAAGCAACCGAACAGCAGGTCCAGATCGCTACGATCCGCCTTAATATTGGATTCCATCCCTGCGAGCATCTCCTGATTGTAATCATCCGCAGCATAGTAAACATCCTGCATATTGGTATCATCCAGCTTGAGAACACGGAATCCAATGTCCAGGTCTTGCGTAGTCATGGGGCTTTCGGACTTAATCTTATCCCCGGCCCGGCGGATGCGCTCTTTGCCGATTTCGCAAATGTTTTTGTAACCGGCTTTGAAGGCTTCTTTCTCTTTCTCACACTTTTCGGGCAGCTGCACCATGATGAATTTGCGGTGCCCACCATCCTCGGCATTGAGTTGCATAACTGCATGGGCAGTGGTGGCGGAACCGGAGAAGAAGTCGAGAATAATAGAGTCTGATCGAGTGGAAAGTTGAAGCAGTTTCTTTATAAATCCTACTGGCTTAGGATTTTCAAACATGCTTATTCCATCAAAAATTTTTTTAATCATTTGTGTACCATTCGTTGTTGTTTCAACATCATCCCACCATGTTTTCGCAACTTTTCCTCTTTCTTCTGCCTCCCAAATAAAGCGTTTCCTTTGGGGACCTCCATCTCCGGTTTTTCCGAATACTATTCTGCCATCTTTCACCAATTCTTGGTACTTTGCATAATCATTTTTCCAGCTACACCCGCTATTGGGTTTATAAACGACTCCCGTCTTGGGATTGATGATCTCATATTGCTGATTTGGACGCCAGCCTCCAACCTGGAAAGGATCCGCCTTCCATGCACCACGCGGATCGTTATCGGGATTTTCGAATCCTTCGCCATTATCAGGAAGTCTAAATTCTGATCTGTGTGAAACAAAATAATCAATGCTTTTGAAATATACCAAGTTATATGTATGCGAAACCGAAATTAATGCTGTGTTAGTTACCGATTTGGTTGAGTTCCAGAGAATGTCTCCACAATAATTCTTTACACCAAACACTTCATCTGCTATTGACTTTAAGTTTCCAAATTCCGCATCACTAATACTAATAACAATCACCCCATCATCCGTCAGCAGATTCCTTGCCAGCATTAGCCGAGAATAAATCATACTGCACCAGTCGGAATGAAAGCGTCCGTTGGTGTCGGTATTCTTGAACAGGCGGTCGCCGTCCTCATCAAATATGCCCATTTGTTCGTTTTCTTCTGCCTGCGAGTGCTTAAAATCATCGGCATAGATGAAGTCGTTGCCGGTGTTGTACGGCGGGTCAATATAGATCATCTTCACCTTGCCCAGATAGCTCTCTTGCAACAGCTTAAGCACTTCCAGATTATCGCCCTCGATATAAAGGTTCTCCGTAGTGTCCCAATTTTTGCTCCCGCTACTGCAATAGGTCTTCCCTTCGCTATCCGCACCGGTAGGAACGGTTTCATCTTCGATTACCGGGCGCAAAGTCTTGCGAGTGGGTTTGTTGGCCTCTACGATCGCGGCCTTCTTGCCAACCCATGTAAACTCGTATGCCTCATCGCCATCCACCACATCCGGCGAAAGCATCTGTTTCAGAAGCTCAAAATTGACGGCCCGCTTGTACACCTTCTTCTCCGGCGTGCTGTGTTCCTCGTCCAGCATCTCCGTGATGCAGTTTGGAAACAGAGTAGCAATGCGATCTATGTTCTGCGCCGTCATATCCGGCGATTCAAATTTCATTTTATCCATTTGTCTCTTCCTCCGTACTCGTATTTCTAATTTTTTGTGCTCCGTTGAGATTAACAGAAACACAATATTTGTCTATTTCATCATTTTTATAAAACCGCGTTGGGTATTTCTGTATATACTGATTTCCAAGCACATCGTCATAAATCAATTCGAGCATATATTCCTGTCCAGCTACAGCTTCAACTTGGTCGCAAAAAATATGGCAATAGAACGAATCATTCTGCTTTATGGTATATAAATCAACACCGATCCTTCTATTTCCCTTTCTGTTAAGCGTAATTTTTGTATTTGTTGCTGCACCACTTCCGACATTCTCAATTTCAAATGGCATAGAATAAAAAGGATGTGCTTGAACAGTGCGACAACCATTGCTATGAGCACATGTTTCGAGTCCGCCAGACTCCAATCGCTCTTTTTGAGCCTTTGTCAAATCATTTTGATACTTTACTCCGGTCTCTTCAATCACAATGAAGACTTTATCCAGCCTATATTCTTCATAAGAATCTTTACTTTTTTCTTCCGTTTCTTCATTTTCTTGATTTAATCCAATAACGGAAAGGAAATTTACTTTTGTGCTTGATTTATAGTGTGTCAAAGCAAAATATGGTTTCACCTTGTTTACTTCATCTTGTCGGTAGTTTCTCTGCGCATATTCAACCGATACATAAACACCCACAATAGTGGTTGCCGACGCAAGCATCGCTCCATAAAACGCAAGAGCATCGCCCGCTTCCCATTCGGCGGCAAACATACTCAGTGGTGCAGCTATCTTAAAAAGGGCGTTTATCGCAAGAGGAATCAAAACAATAAAGATCACAAAAGCCAATAATAATTTCCATTTGTTTTTTGATAAAAATGATTTCATTGCAATTTGCCCGCCTCATGCTTCTTACGATTCTTGTATGCCATACGAATTATCTCAAATTCTTCCGGTTTTCGCTCCAACTCGGCTAGTTTTTCTTTGAGAAATTGGAAGGCAAATTCAGAGAATTTGTGTGTTACCGAGCTTCTTGACACTGTTATTTCCAAATGATACTTCTTGGCCTCTTTCATCTTGTAATACCAAACCAAAGCGTACAAATCCTGCTTACTGATATTCAGCTTTTCGGCAAGCTGGCGTTGAATATATGGATGCGTTTCATCAGGATTTCCATCCGGGACAGGAACTTCTTCCGCTAAGTCAATGTTACCAGTTACTTTAATAACAGGAACACCCTCTGTTTCACTAAAACTACCTTCTTTGATAAACTTTGCCTTCCTTAGAACCTGTGTCACCAATTTTCGATCAAAAGCAACATCAACCCCATACGGTGTGCTGATTTTCCCATTAGAATAATTTACAATACCGAGGTTGGCTGTTTTATTATCTCGAATCACCTCGAATAGTCTCAAGAGTCCCTCGCGTTCTTTTGCTGTGCGTTCTTCAATGATGCGGCTCATTTCTGCAAATTTTATTTTTTCACTTCTTGCACGATAGCGATAGTAGACATCGCCACTATTTATTTTTTCACCATCGTTTGGCTTTTGAGCTATTATCGGCTTGTATTCCGCTTCCGCCGTGTATATCCATCCGATTTTCGAAGACTGCATAACGCTTCCGTCAGTTGCAGACACTTCGATAACAAGCGTACCGCAATCCCAATCCATTGCAGGTGCAAACAGCGAGTTTATCGCCTCCGAGAATTGCTCCTGACTCATATTCTCAAAGTTCTCGTTTTTCAAGCCAACAATCGTCCGCGGATTGTCTTTAACTCCAAAAATGATATATCCACCGCGATTGTTAGAATATGCAGCCATAGTCTTTGCGTATTTAGCAGTGCTGTTTTTATTGAAGGATTCCTTAAACTCAACAGTATTGCTTTCGCGGCTTTTCAAAGCCCCCGCAGCATTTCTGCTTGATAGCACTTCCCTTACGGTTTCTTCATGGTTCATCCGCTAAAGCACCTCCAAACTCCTTCTCAATCTCTTCAGCTCCGCATTCATCTCCATTTTGCGGTTAAGTTGTTTTTCTCGATGCATTTTGTTTTCCAGTGCGGCGATCTGCTTTTCCAGCTGCTTCTTCTTTTCATCACGCTCAACGGATTCTTTCAGACTTTCGCCGCAATCTGTTTGCAGCTTGTCCCCGGCGATTTGACGCACCAAACTTTCATAAACCGCATCCATGTTCAGGCCGTTAAGATTCAGTTGCAGCTTATCCTCCGGCACCCAGTCCGTATGGTAATAGCGCCCTACCTTAAAGGCATTGCTGCCGGATGACGCGTTCTCCTTATAACCGATCCAGGCCTGCGCCTTGCCCTCATAGGTCAAAACAAAAAGAATATGGTACGGAATCTCTTTGTCCATCTGCCGAAGAACCGACTCATCCAACTGCGGAGCATTTAGGCGCATCTCCATCACTTCAATCTCCGTTACGCTTTCGCCCGCTGCAATATTCAGAGAAGCTGGTGCCAGTTTGTTACTCCAATAAATGATCCGAATTTGGTCCACAAATACCCGCCGCAACGCCGGAGAAACATCCAGATTTTCGTAAAACTTCTGCTTTGGGATCCTTTTGCCAAACGCCGTTGATTCAGGAAAGCCAAGCACGCTCAATCCCCCTTATTTTACCACAAAGAAACAGATCAGTTCAAAGTCATCTAAACCGGATACTGCACTAAGCAGGGCAGTGGTACCGCCACTCTTAAACAGGCTTTCAATATCGTTTTCCTCTTTTACATCCAGAATGGAATTGATTGCCTCACTTAGCAATTCAGAGACAGAACCCATTTGGTGCCCGTCATTTGTCTCCTGATTAAACCGCTTGCACAATGCCGCACAGGGCTCGCTTTTACCCCGGCAAAGCAGTCGTAATTTATCCAGCAATTTCTTTGGATTCAGATAATCGCAAACAATCTGGCCCGCTTCACTAATATAGACCATATAGAAGGGATGAATTCGATTGCGATTATCTACATTCACGCTGTCATTAATATTTTTCAGCACAAAAATCACACCGGCAGGACTGTCCTCTGTGCCAGCAACTACCGTATGCAGTCCCATAGGTGCCGAATCGATCTCGGGATGTTGTTTTTTATATTCCAACAAATCAAGACGAAATTCATTGAGCCCCAAGTCCATAATGGAAATACCGCTGGTCATATCTTCTATATCTACGACCTCGTCCTTCAGCCGCTTCAGCTGCGCACTACGATATTCCAAATCGCCTTTTTCGTCCGCGTTAAGAAGGTCATCATCACCGGTGGAAGTCATGACGGTTACTTTCATTCTGGTTTCCACGCGATTCTTCAGATTAATGTATTCATCCAAATCCACATCCGGCCAAAAGTTTACCAACTGGATACAATTGTTTTTACTACCGATACGATCAATGCGCCCAAACCGCTGAATAATGCGCACCGGATTCCAATGAATATCGTAATTGATGAGATAATCGCAATCCTGTAAGTTCTGGCCTTCCGAAATGCAATCTGTTGCAATCAGTATATCAATTTCGTCGTGGCTATTCGGCAAAAGCATGGACTTTCCTTTAGAAATCGGAGAGAAGCAGGTGAGTACCGTGTTTAGATCTGCGCGCATTTTGGGCACAGTAGTTTTGCCATCCACCGTACCAGTAATCTCCGCTGTCTCCAGCCCAAGGCATTCTTTTGCATACTTGCCAACATGAGTAAAAAGATAGTCGGCCGTATCGGAGAAAGCCGTAAAAATAATAATTTTCTTGTTGCCCGGGTTAATCGGATGCTGCACTTTTTCTTGAATCATTGTCAGCAAGGTTTGCAGTTTTGCATCATGCTCCGGAGTAATATCCGCAATCATTGAAGACAAGAGCTCTAGGTACTCTGCATCCTTTTTAAGATCTTGCAGCCAGGAAACATAATCCATATCCGCCAGATCGATTTTTATCTTCTTTCCTACTGTAAAAGGATCCGCGTTTTGATCGTCATCGTCTAATTCCACCCCACGGTCAACCTCGGTCAAATTCAAAACACAGCTCCCTGACTGATAAGCATCAATCGTATCAATGGTAGCATTGATTTGCTCTCGAATACGATCAATGGTCAGTCTAAATGCCGCAACAGAACTTTCCAATCGTTTAAGCAAGTTAATACCCATGAGACGACGAATACCCAACTCACGGCCCTGCTGCGTTAAACTATTCTCATTTTTTGAGTCGGGATCCGAATACTTGTCCCGCTTGGATTCCATAATATAGCAAGACGGCATGTAAATCATCAAATTCAAAGATTCAAGCAAATTATAAATCTCTTTATAGTTGATCGCATCGTCAAGATCCGTCAACTGCGGCCGTTTGGAAATTGGCTTAAGGCGAGTAGGAAATTTTCCGATTTTTGAAGTGTTATAATATTTTTCGATATGCTTCCTTGACCGCGCAATGGTTACGCTGTCCAGAAGCTCGAAGAAGTCAAAATCTAATGTGCGCAGCAACTCATCCGTTGTCCGTTCTTCCATAGACAGTTCGCTCCAGGCGTTAAATGCCTTTTGCGCCTGTCGAAAGATCTCGTCAATACTTTTGGTTGTGCCCAACTTCTGATTGATCTGTACTGCATCGCCCTCATAAGCAAGCGCCAGTTGATTTTTAAGGTCAATAAATTTATTGTTTACCGGCGTTGCAGACAGCATGAGCACCTTTGTTTTTACGCCGGCACGAATGACTTTATTCAGTAACTTCAGATAGCGATTTTCTTTTCCATCCTCACCGGACACCTGACCCCCATTGCGAAAGTTGTGGCTCTCATCAATGACGACAAGATCATAACCGCCCCAATTCAGTCGGTCAAGATCCAAACCGTTCGATTGTCCATGCGCACGGGAAAGATCCGTGTGATAAAGGACATCGTATCGCAGCCGATCCTCTGCGATTGGATTGTTCACATAATTGCTCTTGTATGTATTCCAGTTTGCAGATAGCTTTTTGGGACACAAAACGAGCACAGATTTATTGCGATTCTCATAATACTTAATAACTGCCAGCGCCGTAAATGTTTTGCCAAGCCCCACACTATCTGCCAAAATGCATCCGTTGAACTTTTCCAATTTACTAATAATTCCAAGAACCGCATCTCGCTGGAAATCATAAAGCATTCCCCATACTTTACTCTCCTTAAAGCCTAATGCTTCATTCGGCAGTTCATCCTCTGAAATGTCTTCCAAAAATTCTTTGAATATATTATAAAGTGCTACAAAGTAAATGTACTCCGGAGCATTCTCCCGATATGCGGCAGAAATGTTTTCGATCACTTCATCCGTTACTTCTTGCAGTTTTTTCTTATCATTCCAAAGGCTTTCAAAAAGATCAATGAATTGTTTTCCATTTTCTGTGCCCTCTATCTTGTTTATCATTAGATAGGCATTATTACCGCGTTCACAGCCAAGATCGACAGTACTAAATCCGTTGATAGGCATATATGTGCTTTCGTCCACATTTATAAATCCCATCATTTGCTCTTGCGTCACATTTGACTTGAAGGTCACCTTGCGTCTAATCCAATTTGCGCATTCTTTCGCGATCGCTTTCTGGGTCAGCTCATTGCGTAATTTTATCTCAAACTCCGTACCATACAGGCTGCGCTCTCTTGACAAACGCGGAATATAAAACTCCCGCTGCGCCTTTGGTGTCTTTTCAGTCGTAAAGGTGGGCGAAGTAAAAATAAATCGCAACTCATCAATTTTCTCAAGTTGTGTTTTCAACTCTTGGTAAGCATATATCGAAAAGCACGCCGCTGCAATAGACAGTTTGCTGCCTCTTTTTATGCTTGACTGCAAGTCATCTTTCAAAACTGTATTTATATTATCAATGATTTGCATCGTCCTCTTCTCCTTTACATCTCAGCCAAAATAGGCACTCATTTTCTATATTGGCACAAATCGCCTTAGCATAAATATCCTTCAGCTAGGCATGTGTAATTACACATCTTAAATTCTATCATAGTTCCGTCAAAACCGCAATTAAATCCCAATAAATTCTGCAAAGAAATAATTTGGTCTCACAGATGAAAATTGGAATAATCAGAAGCCGTTTCAAATGCAGGTAACCCACGATATTTCTGTACATATTCTTTATCTAAAAGAGAAAAAAGCACCCTTACAGGGTGCTTTTTTCTATGTTGCGCAGGGCGGCGAAGTCTGTGACGGTTTGGCGGGGGGCGGTGGGGGTGGAATACACCCAGCGGTCCATACGGGTGCCGTCCACATAATAGGTCAGGGGCGTCACCGGTGCCGGTGGGTCAAAGGCCTCTACCACCACCAACTTGATCTTCATTTTCTCCGGCAAAATGGACTTCACATACACAGCCACCGGCTGGCCCGGCTCCAGAGCGGCGCTGGGCTCTGCCAGGCCCGCCAAATTGGGGGTCAGCTCTACAAACACGCCATACGGCTCTACGCTGCGCACCACGCCGGGCACGGTCTCGCCGGGGGAGAAGCCCGCTGCATTCTGCTGCCAGGTGCCCAGCAGCTCCTTTAGACTAAAGGTCAGTTTATCCGGCTCTCGACTGCGCAGCACCACCTGCAATGCCTGCCCCTCACGCAGGCGTGCACGGGGGTGGTCAATGCGGCTGACAGAGAGCATATCAATGGGGATCAGGGCGTTCAACCCCGCCCCCACATCAATAAACGCGCCGAATTTCTCCAAATGGGTCACCCGGGCAGGGATCACATCCCCCGGCTCCAGGGTGTCCAAAAACTCTGCCTTGCACCGCAGCTGCACCGCCCGGCGGGAGAGAATGGCGGTAAAGGGGCCGTCGTCCTCCCGCTGAAAGCCTAAAATCGAAAAGCACACCCGCTTGCCCACCTTGGAGATCAGGGCAATATCCCGCACGGTGCCGTCGTCTATCCCTACGGCGCCCTCCTCCCGGGGAATGATCCCCCGCATGGCGCCCAGGTCCACATGGAGATTATGCTCCCGGTCGCAAAGCAGCACCCGGCTCTCCAGCACGGACCCCTGCATCATCGCCCGGCGCAGCGCCTCCGGCGTTGTAAATTGCCGGTCCAGCTCCGCCTCCAGTCCCTCCGGGTAGAATACCATGTTCTCACGCCTTTCCTAATTGCCTGTGCTATAAATATATGCCCGCCCATAGGCGGATATGTTGTAAAATCGGCCAAAAGGTGCTATACTGTAAATAAGAATAAACGAGGGGAGAGCCCCATGGAATTACAACTGCACGACCGGGTCAAAATGAAAAAGCCACACCCCTGCGGGTGCGCGATCTTTGAGGTGACCCGCCTGGGCGTAGACTACAAATTAAAATGCACCGGCTGCGGGCGCGAGGTGCTGCTGCCCCGGATCAAGGCGGAAAAGCTGATCCGCGGAGTGGTACAGGACGAGTAGCCCGGCTCCTTTTCATTATATATAAAAGGAGAAGTATATGTTTGAAAAACTCAGCCGTGTAGAAGAACGGTACAACAAGATCGCCGCGGACCTGTGCGACCCGGCGGTGGTGGCAGACATCGGCCGCTACACCGCCCTGATGAAAGAGCAAAAGCACTTAGCTCCGGTGGTAGAGACCTTTGCCCGCTACAAAACCGCCAAGACGGCGGCGGAAGAGGCCCGGGAGCTGCTGCAAAGCGAGAGCGACCCGGAGCTGTGCGATCTGGCAAGGGAAGAACTGAAAGAGAACGAAACGGCGCTGGAACAGCTGCAAGAGCAGCTGAAGATCCTGCTGCTGCCCCGGGACCCTAACGACGACAAGAATGTGATCATTGAGATCCGCGGCGGCGCAGGCGGCGACGAAAGCGCCCTGTTTGCCGGGGTGCTGTACCGTATGTACAGTATGTACGCAGAGCAAAAGGGATTTAAGAGCGAAATCCTGTCCGAGAACGCCACGGAACTGGGCGGGTACAAAGAGATCAGCTTTTCCATAGACGGCGACGGCGCCTACTCCCGCTTTAAGTTTGAAAGCGGGGTGCACCGGGTGCAGCGGGTGCCGGAGACGGAGAGCCAGGGCCGGATCCACACCTCCACCGTAACGGTAGCGGTACTGCCGGAAGCGGAGGAAGTGGACTTTGAACTGGACCCCAAGGACTTGCAGATCGACACCTTCCGCTCCTCCGGCGCAGGGGGCCAGCATATCAACAAAACCTCCTCCGCCATTCGCATTACCCACCTGCCCACCGGCACGGTGGTGGAGTGCCAGGACGAGCGCAGCCAGCATAAAAACAAAGACAAGGCTATGAAAGTGCTGCGTGCCCGACTGTATGACGCAGAAAAGGCCAAGCACGACGCAGCCATTGCCGGCGAGCGGAAAAGCCAGGTAGGCACCGGCGACCGCAGCGAGCGGATCCGCACCTACAACTACCCCCAGGGGCGGGTCACCGACCACCGGATCAACCTGACCCTTTATCGGCTGGAACAGATCTTAAACGGCGATCTGGACGAATTGATCGACGCCCTGATCACCGCCGACACGGCAGCGAAGCTCAGCGCCGCGGAGGAATAATGTAGGGATATACCGGCGGTGCGATGTGGGCATCGCACCCTACATGGTTGACATTCAAGGCGGGCGGCAGGTTGCCGCCCCTACGGTCAACCGGGTACAAAACGCGAACCGAATAATCCCTCCGTCAACGCCTAACGGCGTTGCCACCTCCCTTTACAAGGGAGGCAAATCGGTTACAAAATCTTCGCCCCCCTTGCAAAGGGGGGAAATCGGCATAGCCGCAGGGGGGATTGCACCGGAGGTGTTCTACCCCTAAGGGATTCCCCGCAAATCAAATCAAGGACACAAGGTATGGAAACCAAACAACTGGGAACAACTGAACAAGACCTGGCGCTGGCCGGGAAACTGCTGCGGCAGGGGCAACTGGTGGCCTTTCCCACCGAGACGGTGTACGGTCTGGGCGCCAACGCCCTGAACGAGACTGCCGTGGCGCAGATCTACGCCGCCAAGGGGCGCCCCAGCGACAACCCGCTGATCGTGCATGTGGCAGAAAAGGCGGACATTGCCCCGCTGGTGCGGGAGATCCCGGAAAAAGCGCAGAAACTTTTTGACCGCTTTTTCCCGGGACCGCTGACGGTGATCCTGCCCAAAAGTGACAAGATCGGCCGGGTCGTCAGCGGCGGACTGGACACGGTGGCGGTGCGTATGCCGGAGAACCCGGTGGCCCACCGACTGCTGCAACTGGCCGGGGTGCCGGTGGCGGCCCCCAGCGCCAACACCAGCGGGCTGCCCAGCCCCACAAGAGCCAAATATGTGCAAGAGGATATGAACGGCAAGATCGCTGCCATTGTGGACGGCGGCGACTGCGCCTATGGGGTAGAGTCCACGGTGATCACCCTGGCTACCCCCACCCCCACGCTGCTGCGCCCCGGCGCGGTGACCAAGGAAATGCTGGAGGCGGAGATCGGCCCCATTGCCGTGGCCCCCGCAGTGCTGGAAAAGATGGCAGACGGCGAGACCGCCGCCTCACCGGGTATGAAGTACAAGCACTACGCCCCCAAGGCGCAGGTGATCTTGGTAAACGGCGACAGTGCCGCCTACGCCGCCTTTGTAAACAGCCGACCGGGCTGCTACGCCCTGTGCTATGAAGAGGACCAAGTGACGGTGCCCAAGGTGCCCTACGGCAAGGCCACCGACGACCTGAGCCAGGCAAGAGAGCTGTTTGACGCTCTGCGGCGGCTGGACGAACTGGGCGCCAAGAAAGTCTACGCCCGTATGCCCCGCAAAACCGGGGTGGGTATGGCGGTGTACAACCGGCTGATCCGGGCGGCGGCCTTTCGCATTTTAGACCTGACAAAGCCCTTTCTCATTGGCGTGACCGGACCTACCGGGGCCGGCAAAGGCTATGTGTGCCGCCTGCTGGCACAGGCCGGGCTGCACCCGGTGGACTGCGACCGGGTCTACGGGCAGCTGACCACCCCCGGCGTGCTGCTGCTGCAAGACCTGGCGGCAGCCTTTGGGCAAGAGATCATCAAAGACGGCGCTCTGGACCGCAAGGCTCTGGCAGCCAAGGCATTTGCCACCCCTGCCGCTACGGAAAAACTGGACCGCCTGACCCACCCGGCAGTGCTGGACGCCTGCGTGCACCAAGCGGAGATCCCGGCGGTGCTGGACGCCCCCCAGCTGTTTGAAAGCGGGGCGGACGCTCTGTGCGCCTACACCCTGGCGGTGACTGCCCCGGCGGACACCCGCAGAGCGCGCATTATGGAGCGGGACGGCATAGAGGAGGCGGCGGCACGGCTGCGTATGCAGGCCCAACCGACAGCGGACTTTTACACCGAGAAATGCACATTCACCGTCACCAACGACGGCAGAGATATAAAATCCCAAGTGGACAGAATACTGGAGGCTATCTTATGAGTGAAGAAAAAACCAAGGGTCAGCAGCTGCAAGAGCTGCTGTTCAACAAGCGCGAGAACGGCGTAGACTTTATGGACGACGCCGAACTGGGCGTGTGTGATGATTTTTGCGAGGGGTACAAGGACTTCCTCTTTCGCTGCAAGACCGAGCGGGAGGCCGCTGCCGAGGCGCTGGACCAGGCGCGGGCTGCCGGCTTTTTGCCCTTTGACGAATTCGGCGACCAGCTGGAGCCGGGCGCCAAGGTGTACAAGATGAACCGGGGCAAGGCCATTATCCTGTGCGTCAAGGGCAAGCGCAGCATTAAGGACGGCGTGCGCATTGCCGCGGCCCACATTGACTCTCCCCGCATTGACTTAAAGCAGCGCCCGGTGTACGAGGACAACGGGCTGGCGCTGTTTAAGACCCACTACTACGGCGGCATTAAAAAGTACCAGTGGACGGCCATTCCCCTGTCCCTCCACGGCCGCATTTGCAAAAATGACGGCAGCTATGTGGATGTGCGCCTGGGCGAGGAGCCGGGCGACCCCAAATTCTGCATTACGGACATTCTGCCCCACCTGGCGCTGGAGCAGTACACCCGCAAGATCAACGAGCTGATCAAAGGGGAAGAGTTGAACATTGTCATCGGCTCCCGCCCCTTTAAGGACGACAAGGCCAGCGAAAAGGTGAAGCTGAATATCCTGAGCCTGCTGTACGAGAAGTACGGCATTGTGGAGCGGGACCTGCTGTCTGCCGAGCTGGAACTGGTGCCGGCCTTTACCGTAGACGACCTGGGCTTTGACCGCTCCCTGATCGGCGGCTACGGCCATGACGACCGTGTGTGCGCCTATCCGGCATTGCAGGCCATTCTCAGCGTCAGCGAGCCGCCGGAGTACACCTGCATTACCGTGCTGACGGATAAAGAGGAGACCGGCTCCGACGGCAACACCGGGCTGAACTCCAGCTATCTGAAGTATTTTATCGAGGATCTGGCCCGGCTGGAGGGCTACGAGGGGCGCGATGTGCTGCGCAACTCCAAGTGCCTGAGCGCCGATGTGAACGCGGCCTTTGACCCCACCTGGTCCTCTGCCTTTGAGAAGAACAACGCCTCCTTTATCAACGAGGGCGTGGTGGTCACCAAGTTTACCGGCTCCCACGGCAAAAGCGGCACTTCCGACGCCAGCGCCGAGTATGTGAGCTTTGTCAAGAACCTGCTGGAGGAGAACGGCGTGCTGTGGCAAAGCGGCGAGCTGGGCAAGGTAGACGGTGGCGGCGGCGGCACCGTGGCTATGTATATCGCCAATTTGGATGTGGATGTGATCGATGTAGGCGTGCCGGTGCTCTCCATGCACGCACCCTATGAGATCGTTTCCAAAATTGATGTGTATATGGCCTACAAAGCCTTTACCACCTTCTTTACCAAATAAAAAACGCAAAAGAAAACCGACACCCCCGGGTGCCGGTTTTTTTGTATATAAATCTTATACCGATCTGCCTCCCTTGTAAAGGGAGGGGGACCACCGTAGGTGGTGGAGGGATTATTCGGCAAAAGCGCCCTACATTTCCGCCTCCGGCGCAATCCCTCAGTCAGCTGCGCTGACAGCTCCCTTTGCAAGGGAGCCTTGAAGTTTGTAACCGATACGCCTCCCCTTTACAAGGGAGGCAAAAAGGTTTATCGTAGGGGCGGCAATCTGCCGCCCGCAGTGACTGAGGGGATAAAAAACGGCTCGATGAGGGCATCGAGCCCTACACAGAATGTTATCGTTCTTTTTGTAGGGTGCGATGCCCACATCGCACCGCATTCTTGCAGGCGGATACCCCCCTACGAACAAAACTTATGATTGCCGATCACCTTGATCACCGGGCGGGAGTGCATAAACTTGTCCGAGGTTTTGGCCGCGTTGAAATAATACACCGCGCCGCCGGAGGGATCCCAGCCGTTCAGGGCGTCCGTGGCGGCCCGCTTGGCGCTGTCTGCCACCGGGGCGTACCAGTTGGAGTCGTTGACGCAGGAGAACGCCCCGTTCTGGTACACCACGCCGCTGATGGAATTGGGGAAAGAGGGGTGCGCCACCCGGTTCAGGATCACGGCGCCTACCGCCACCTGGCCCTCGTAGGTCTCGCCCCGGGCCTCGGCGCTGATCACCTTGGCCAGCAGTTCCACATCTGCGTCCGAATACGATGTGCTGTTGCCGCCGCTGCTGCTACTGCCGCCCAAACCCAGGTATAGCAGGGTCTTTGGCCCGGCCACGCCGTCGGCGGTAATGCCGCAGTTCTTTTGAAACGCCTTGACCGCCGCCTTGGTGGCGTTGCCGTAAATGCCGTCGGCAGCGCCGCTGTAATAGCCCAGTTCCTTAAGCTTCTTTTGCACCCGTGTCACCTCCGCACCGGTGGAGCCCAGCTTGGAGAGCACCTGGCTGCTGGTAGCGGACTGCACCGCATAGTACACCCCGCCGCCAATGCAAAGGGCACCGGCAGCCACCGCCAGCACCACAAACACCGTTAAGAAATTCCGCACGGCCTTATAAATCGTCATAAGAGATCACCCTTTCAGCACAGCGTGTAGATCAAAAAGGTCAGCGCCACCCCGGCCAGGGCACTGAGCAGGCAGCGCAGGGCAAAGTGCCACTTCTCCCGCCGGGAGCGGCGCACTCTGGGTGGCCGTCCAGCGCGGGTAGCCAGGGCGTGGGCCTCTCGTTCCAGCACCGCCCGGTCCTCTCGGGCGTACTGGGGCTTTACAAAAAACACGATTTTTTCAAAATACGGGTTTTCCGGATTGGTCACCTCAAGCACCTGTTTGCTGACACCTTTGATCATGCTGTTCGTCCTTTCTGTTTGCTGGTTTTAGTGTGGGACAAAGGTGCCAAAAATATACCGGAATTTTGTGAAATGTGAGCATAAAAAAAGCCTTGACAGCCCCCTCAGCCACTACAATCTGTATATTGACCTTGCGATCACGGATTGTGGAAAAGACGGTGGAAAATGTTAAAGATTTGGGCGTTTTTCGCATAATATCGGGCATTTTTCCGGTTGAAAACTCAAAATCAGGGGAGTTTTTAACCCTTTACACATAGTTTTCAACATTTTTGAGAAGAAATCCCACACCGCAAATTTTTGTGAAAATTGCTATTTTTTGGAAAATATCGCCTTTTCCTCTTGACAGAGAATAGAACGCCTGCACTGCCGTTTGTCAAGAAAAAATATGCACAAAATCACCCTGTATTTTTTGGTGATGATGGATAAAATGCAAAAGAAAAAGAGACTGCCGAGCAGTCCCTTTTTTGTTTTATCCGATCCCTTTTTGCCTTACTTTTTCTTCTTGCGGATATGCAGCACCCGCAGGGCATTGGCTACCGCCAGCAGGCACACGCCCACATCGCCGAACACCGCCAGCCACATGGCGTTCTCATCAAAGATACCGATGGCGCAGCCAAGGATGATCAACAGCTTGACCGTAATGGCAAAGATGATATTCTCCCGGGCAATGCCCACCGTTTTGCGGGCAATGGTCACGCCCACCGGCAGCTGGCTCAGGGAGTCGCCCTGGATCACCATATCCGACGCCTCAATGGCCACATCCGCCCCGGCGCCGCCCATAGCCACGCCCAGATCCGCCGCTGCCAGCACCGGCGCGTCGTTGATCCCGTCGCCGGCATACAGCACCGTGTGGCCCTGCTGCTGCAAGGCCTGCACCCGCTGCACCTTCTCCTCCGGCAGCAGCTTGGCATAATAGCCGTCCAGCCCGGCCTTGGCGGCAATATCCGCCGCAATGGCCTCTCGGTCGCCGGTGAGCATAATGGCCTGCTTCATACCCATACGGTGCAGCCGGTCAATGGCCTCCCGGCTGTCAGTCTTGATAATGTCCGCAAACACAATGTCCCCCAGAAACTCCGTGTCCGTACAGCAGTACACGGCGGTGCCCACCAGCCGGGTCTCCGTAAAGGGCACGCCGATCTTTTGCATCAGCTTTTCATTCCCGGCGTAGTAGCGCACACCGTCCACCACCGCAGACACGCCCATACCGGCGTAATTTCTGGCGTCCGTCACCACGCAGTCGTCGGCAAACTGGCCAAAGGCCAGACAAATGGACTTGGCGATGGGGTGGGTGGACAGCCGCTCACAGGCGGCAATGATCCGCAGCAGCTCTCGGTGGTTGTGCTTATCTATGCAATGGCAGTGCACGCACTCGCACCGCACAAATTCAAACTTGCCGCTGGTGATGGTGCCGGTCTTGTCAAACACACCCACATCGCAGCGGGCCAGGGTCTCCAAATGATCGGCGCCCTTGACTAAAATCCCCTCCCGGGAGCAGGTGCCCAGCCCGCCAAAGAAAGACAGGGGAATGGAAATCACAATGGCACAGGGGCAGGACACCACCAGGGCGGACAGCCCGCGGTAGATCCACTCGTGCCAGTCGCCGCCAAAGAACAGGGGCGGGATCAGCACCAGCGCCAGGGCAATGCCGCACACAATGGGGGTGTAAATTCGGGCAAAGCGGGTGATGAATTTCTCTGTATGGCTTTTGCTGTCCTGGGCGTGCTCCAAGGCCGTCAGCACCCGGGCCACCGCCGAGTCCCCGTAGGGCTTGTCCACCCGAATGGTCAGTGCGCCGTCAATGGCTACGCTGCCGGCCAGCACCGCCGTGCCCGGGGCAACGGATACCGGGATACTCTCGCCGGTAAGGGCGGCGGTATCCACCTCTGCATTGCCCTCCAGCACCGTGCCGTCCAGGTGGATCTTCTCCCCCGGCTCCACCACAATGGTCTGGCCCGGCTGCACCGTCTCCGGCGCCACCTCCGTCAGGCCGTCTGGGCCTTGCACCCGCACGGTGTCCGGCTTTTGCTCCAGCATACCTTTAATGGAGCTGCGGCTCTTTTGCACCGCCAGGCTTTGCAAAAACTCGCCCACGGTGTACAGCAGCACCACAGCGCAGCCCTCGGAATACTCCCCAATGGCAAAGGCGCCCAGGGACGCCACCGCCATCAGCAAATTCTCGTTAAAAATATTTTTGGCCAGCACGCCCTCCACAGCCTCTCGCAAAATGGAGAAGCCCACAAAAATATAGGACAGGGCAAAGGCTGCCAGCTCTACATAATGCCACAGAGCGCTGCCCTCGCTGCCAGGGATCAGGTGCTCCACCGCCGCACCCAGTAAAAAGAAGAAAAGCCCCGGCACAAACTTGCGCAAAAAGGCCTTTTTGTCGATCTCTTCATGGGCGTGGTCATGGCCGCAACCGCAGCCGTCATCGTGGTGATGGTGGTCGCAGGCGCAGTCCGCTCCGTGGGTGTGCAATTCTTTCTCGCTCATATTAATTCCCATAGCCTTTCCATCTACAAATAGTCCATTAAAAATCATCCACACGCCTCTCTGTAGCCGGACAAGGCGTATAGTGGGAATTTAGCCATCTCAAAATTATGCCGCAGGCAAATTTTGAGGGCGATATGATCGGAATAGTGTGATTTTTCACACTATTCCTCAATGTGCTCAATGGCGCAGTTGATAATGGTCTTTACATGCTCGTCCGCCAGGGCATAGATCATATTCTTGCCCTCCCGGCGGTACTTGATCAGGTGGTTTTGCTTGAGGATCCGCAGCTGGTGAGAGATGGCGGTCTGGCTCATCTCCAAATTGGCGGCAATATCCCCTACGCACAGCTCCCGGTCAAACAGCAGCACCAAAATGCGAATGCGGGTGCTGTCTGCAAACAGCTTAAACAGATCCGCCACATCATAGGCCAACTCGTCCGACTGCTCCAAAGTATTCATCAAATGCTCGTCCATAACAGGCTCCTTCTCCGGCGGGGCCGGTGTTTCTCTCTCGATTTTATTTTATTTTACACCCCTTGTCAACCCCGCCCCTTGACAAACGGCCGCCCTTGCATATAATAGTAGGTGACAAATACTTTTCGGGGCAGGGTGCAAATCCCTACCGGCAGTGACAGTCTGCGAACCCGGCAACGGGCCGAGCCTGTGGAATTCAGGCACCGACGGTGAGCAAGGTATTCCCTTGTAAGTCCGGATGAGAGGAAAGGTACGGCGCAGCGCTGCGCCGCCATTGGTCTTGTCAAACCAAAATGCCCCGGTACGCCAAGTGCCGGGGCTTCTCTTTTGCCCACGGTCAAAAGGAGTAAGAAAGATGACCGCAAAACAAAACACCCAAACCACCAAGTCCACCCCAAAAATCGGCGCCGCCCGGCGGCTCACCGGCATTGCCATGCTGGGGGCCGTTGCCTTTGCGCTGCAATTTTTGGAATTCCCCATTCCCATTATGCCCGCTTTTATCAAGCTGGACTTCTCCGACCTGCCAGAGCTGCTGGCAGCCTTTGCCTATGGTCCCCTGGCGGGGGTGGCTGTGGCTGGGATCAAAAACCTGATCCACCTGCCCCTGTCCTCCAGTATGTATGTGGGCGAACTGTCCAACTTTCTGCTGGGGGCGGCCATGTCCCTGACCGCCGGGACCATCTACAAAAAGCACAAGACCAAGCGGGGCGCCCTGGCCGCCGCCGTGCTATCTGCCGCCGTGATGGGGCTGGTCAGCGTGCCGGTGAACTACTGGGTGATCTATCCGTTATATTACAATGTGCTGGGCTTTCCCCAGGCGGCGGTGCTGGATATGTACCGGGCCATTTTGCCCACCACCAAGAGCATTTTGCAGGCGCTCTTTATCTTTAACCTGCCCTTTACCGTAGCCAAGGGGCTGCTGTGCGCCGCCCTGTGCGCCGGGATCTATAAACCCCTGTCGCCGCTGCTGCATGGGCGGAGATAAGCATAGGGGTTGTAAACCGCACAATCCCCAGTGCAACTTGTTTTTCTAATCCCTCAGTCAGCTGCGCTGACAGCTCCCTTTACAAGGGAGCCTAAAAAGATGTAACCGATTAGCCTCCCTTGTAAAGGGAGGGGGACCACCGCAGGTGGTGGAGGGATTTCCCCACCACAAACACCTAAAAACAAAAAACTTCCCCCACCTTGACATTTCCCCCCGGCGTGTTATAATGACTTCAATATTAGATACTCTATCTATATCTGTTGTGAAAGAGAGGAATTTCAAATGCGCCTGTCGCTGATCGTACCCTGCTTTAACGAGCAGGACAATATTTTTCCCTTTGCCCGGGCGGTGGCAGAGGTTTTTCCCGACCCGTCCGCTTATGAGATCGTCTTTGTCAACGACGGCAGCAAGGACAAGACCCTGCAAAATCTAAAGGAACTGCACCGGCAAAGTGAGCAGAACATTCGGGTGGTCAGCTTCTCCCGCAACTTTGGCAAGGAGAGCGCCATTTACGCCGGGCTGCAACACTGCGACGGCGAGTATATCAGCCTGATCGACGCAGACCTGCAACAGGACCCGGCCATTGTAAAGCAAATGACCGAGATCTTAGACGCGGAGCCGGACACGGACTGCGTGTGCGCTTTTCAGGAGACCCGGCACGAGAACAAGCTGATGACCTCCGTTAAATCCGCCTTTTACAAAATGGCCACCAATATGAGCGAGGTGGACTTTGTCAACGGCGCCTCCGACTTCCGCACTTTCCGCCGCACCGTGCGGGACGCCCTCATGCAAATGCCGGAATACTTCCGCTTTTCCAAGGGGCTGTTCAGCTGGGTGGGCTTTAACACCAAGTACATTCCCTATGAGGCCAAAGAGCGGGCCAGCGGCACCACCAAGTGGGGGTTCAAAAAGCTGCTGAAATACGGCTGGGACGGCATTTTGGCTTTCTCCACCGCGCCGCTGAAATTGGCAACGGTGCTGGGGCTGTTTTCCACCGCCTTTTCCATCATTTACTTTATCGTGACCCTCATTCGCAAGGCCACGGAGCATATTGCGGTAGACGGCTTTACCCAGACGGTGATCTTGATCGTGTTCTTTGGCGGTATGCAGCTGTTTACCATCGGTATCATCGGCGAGTACCTGGCCAAGAATTACATTGAGACCAAGCGCCGCCCGGTGTACCTGGCAAAAGAAATTCTTGATTACAAAAAATAATGGTTAAAATAAAGAGAGCGGGCGACCGGTCTCTTTTTTTGTCATCTTCGCTATTGCGCAAAATAGCACCGTAGGGGCGGATACCATCCGCCCGCGTTACATTCAGAACACCTCCGGCGCAATCCCCCCTGCGGCTACGCCGCTTCCCCCCTTTGCAAGGGGGGCTTAGATTTTGTAACCGATTTGCCTCCCTTGTAAAGGGAGGTGGCTGCGAGCGTGCGAGCAGACGGAGGGATTGATGCACTCGCTACGAAACAGTCCCCCGGACTGTTTCTCCCAAATGCTGACGCATTTGGAGCCTCGTGTCTCTTGCACTGCGTGCAATTCACTCGGGAGCAAGCCCCCGCCCTACGGAGATTTTTTGCGGGCATACGCCACCGGCATTGACCAAATACTCCCAATCTGTCAAACCATACAAAAAATACAGCGCGGGCGGGCGGTTTTGTGGCAGAACTGCGGCGCAAAATCTGCCCGGCGGCTTGCTATTTTGGACAAAATGGTGTATAATGCACAGTGAATGATCCGCCGGATCATAATTTACTTTGAATGGAGAGAACACTATGCCACTGGTAACGACTACCGAAATGTTCAAGAAGGCTTATGAGGGCGGTTACGCCATCGGTGCTTTCAATGTAAACAACATGGAGATCGTGCAGGGTATCACCCGTGCAGCCAAGAAGCTGAACGCCCCGGTGATCCTGCAATGCTCCGCCGGCGCACGCAAGTACGCCTCTCATGAC
>CAVIFY010000024.1:0-27892 GCA_963642245.1 Bifidobacteriaceae bacterium
ATGGCCCCTATGGGGCCGTTCTGCAAACCCCGCATTTTCATGCGGGGTTATGATTTTTGTGCAGATACGGCGCTTTCCTTTGGACGACAAAAGCGGCAGATTGCTTTTTATGCGACAAAAGAAGTGCAAAGGGTCGGTTGCCTTTTGGCTGTCGGTTCGGTATAATGAGAGTATCAAAACAAATGAGGGGGAGCCTTATGCGAACGGTATTTCAAAATTGTACGCTGCTGGATGGTACGGAGCAGATGACGCCCCGCCCCGACACCGATGTGGCGATAGAAAATGGCAAAATCACACAGATCGGCAAGATCACGCCCACCAAGGGGGACCGGGTGGTGGACTTGACCGGCAAGTATTTGATGCCCGGTCTGATCAATCTGCATGTGCACCTGCCGGCGGGCGGTAAGCCCCAAAACAAGCCTATGAACACCAATCGGCTGACCAAGATCGCCTTGTCCTCCGGTCTGTCCCGGGCGCTGGTGCTGCGTATGTGTCATGCCTATGCCATGCAGGGGCTGCTGTCCGGCGTGACCACCGTGCGCGCAGTGGGTGGTCTGGATAATTTGGACACCCGGCTGCGGGACAAGATCAACGCCGGCAAGCTGGACGGCCCGCGGATCTTGGCGGCCAACTATGCCATCGGCGTGCCCCACGGCCACATGATTGGCTCTGTGACCCGCCCGGCCGAGACGGTGGAGGACGCCGTGCGCATGGTGGACCAGCTTCATGGCCAAAATGTGGATCTGATCAAGCTGATGATCACCGGCGGCGTGATGGACGCCAAGGTGAAAGGCGAGCCGGGACGGCTGATGATGCAGGCGGATATGATCAAGGCTTGCTGCGACCGCGCCCACAGCTATGGCCTAAAGGTGGCTGCCCATGTGCAAAGCCCGGAGGGGGTGCGCACGGCGGTGCTCAACGGCGTGGACTCTATTGAGCACGGCTCCACTTTGTCAGAGACGGAGTTGGCTGCCTTCCATAAAAGCGGCGCGGTGCTGGTGTGTACTTTGTCTCCGGCGCTGCCGATGGCCAAGTTCCAAAGGGAGACTCTGGGCATTACCGAGGCGGTGCAGTACAATTCTAATTTGGTGTATAACAATATGATCCTGGGCGCCAAGGCGGCGCTGGCGGATGGTGTGCCTGTGGGCTTGGGGACGGATACCGGCTGCCCGTACACCACCCATTACAATATGTGGCGGGAGCTGCATTATTTTGAGAAGAGCGTAGGGGTCACCCCGGCCTTTGCTCTGTACACCGCCACCCTGAATAATGCCCGCATTTTGGGCCTTGGCGATGTGACCGGCAGCGTAGAGGTTGGCAAGTGCGCGGATCTGCTGATCGCAAACAGCGACCCGCTGGCGGACTTCCGCGCCCTGGAGCAGCCGTATATGGTGGTGGCCCGCGGCAAGGTCTATGACCACCCGCAGATCAAAAAATACCCCGCCTGCGATGCGGAGCTGGATAAGTATTACGATTGATTTTTAGGCGCAAAACAGCAGCCATCGGCTTTTGGTCGATGGCTGCTTTCTTTTGGATTTATTGATTTTGCTTTTTGGCTTTATGCTTTTTGATCACTTTTACCAGCACGGTGATGACTACGGCCAGGGCCGCCAGGCCGGCGATGCCGCCGCACAGGGCGGGGAGAAATGTGTTTTTGTACTCCGAATAGCCCCGCTCCCGGATATAGGGGTTCTTTACCGTATAATCCAGCAGCTTGTCGGCGGTGATCACCTGGGTCTGGAACTGGGTCAGGTCGCTCTCGTCCAGGTCAATGGTGCGCACGCCACGGTAATTGCCGTAGCTGTAAAAGGTAACGGCCGGGGAAGCCAGCAGGCGAATGCCCTTATATGTACCGGCGTAGTCGTTCACATGGTCGTGGCCAAAGAACGCGCCTAAAATATCGCCCTGCTTGACCCAGCTGTCCAACTGGCCGTCATTGGCGGTATTGGCCGGGCAAGGGCCCTCGTTCAGGTGGCCGGAGTCGATATAATCCGGGTTGGTCACATAATACTGGCTGGTGTGGTTGGCGTTGCCCCGCACGGCGCCCTCGGTGCCCTTGGGCACTTCCGTAAACATATTGTACACCTCCGGCACCACAATATGCTGGAACAGCAGAGAGGGGACAGGCTTGCCGTCGTTCTCCGCTTTCAGGGCGTTAGAGGTGCGCTCGTACCAGTCGATCTGGTCCTTGTGCACATAGCCGTAGCCGCCGCCCTCGCTCTCGTCCGTATAAGGATTGGAGTCCATAAACCACAGGTTAAAGACGGTTTTGTCCCCGGCGGTGTTGAGAATGGGCAGGTTGTAGTTGCCCACGCCGGTCAGTTCCTCGCCGTCCACCGCCATACAGTATTCGTACTCCTGGAACCAGGCCATCAGTTGCTTTTTGGCCTGCTCCTCGGTCATACCGTTTTGCTCATCGCACAGACCCTCGTGGTCGTGATTGCCGAACACCAGGGCAAAGGGGATCTTGCGGTCGTTAATGGCCTTGCCCACAATATCCACCGCCGCCTTGGTCTCCTCCGGGGTGACCCCTTTCCACCAACCGGCAATGTTGTCGCCGCCCAGGGCGATAAAGTCCGGCTGGGTTTGGTCAATGGCGTTGTTCATCAGATCCACCGTGGCCTGCTGGGGGGTGTTGGTGTCTTGAATATCCGTTAAGATCAAAATCTTGAATTTGCCGTTTTTGAATTGCAGGGGCGCGCCGGCGGTGTTGTCCGCCGCCAGAGCCGTAAAGGGCAGGGTGCCCAGGATCAGCAGGGCTGCCAACAGGGCAGTCAGGGCGTTACGCAGGGTCTTCATCTTGTGGTTCCTCCTTATCCGCTTTCTTTTTCTTTTTGAATTTCGCCAGCAGCTTTTCCGCCTTGGCCCACTCGGCCTCCGCCTTGTCGGCGTCCGCTTCCAGCCGCTCCTCCATATTGTAGTTCATAATATTGCAGCCGCACTTAGGGCATTCCGGCTTTAAGTAGAATACGCTCAGCTTGGCGCCGCACTTGGGGCATTTGTTTTCCATAAGCTCCTCCTTATTCTGCGTCTGCGGCAGCGCCGGTCAGGTTTTCGCGCCGCTGGGCCAGCTCCCGGTGGATGGTGTCCAGCTTCTCGCCCTCCAGGTCGTAGAAGATAAACGGGATCAGGGACAGCAGGTTCAGCACTGCGGGAATGATGGTCACAATGGCCCAAAGCAGAAAGCGGGTGTTCAGTTCGCCGCCCTCCGGCAGCACCATATCCTGGTTCACCTCTTGCAGCCCGATCACCGGGATCAGCGCTGCGGATACGGCGGTGGACAGAGAGCCGGTGAGCTTGCTGACAAAGGTGAGCAGGGAGAACGAGGTGCCCTCGCTGCGCTCCTTGGTCTTCCACTCCATATAGTCCACCGTGTCGCCGATCATCTTGGTGGGGATCACCATTTTAATGCTGCCCACGGCGGAGTTGAACACGCCCCACACCATCATCAGCGGCACGATCACCCGGGGGTCACGATACCAGTGGGCGCCGATCAGGAAGATGGCGCTGGATACCACGGCCTTGACGATCACCGCGCGAATGACGATCTGCTTGGAGGTCCAGCGCCGTTCCAGCGCCGGAATAAAGGTATAGGCCAAAAAGCCGGTAATGGTGCCGGGAATACCGGCCACAATGGACAGACTGGCGCTGCCCAGGGTGAAGAGATAAAAATACTGGGTAAAGGCGTCTGCAATGCTCTCCACAGTGCCCAGCACATTGTAGCACACGATCAGCAGCAGCGGCTTGTTCTTCACCAGGCACTTAAAGCAGTCGGAGATCTTAGGCTCCTCGCTTTGCTGCATGACCCGCTCTTTGGTGCACAGCCCGGCCAGGGAGAACAGACCCATACCGAATGTGCCGGCCACAATGCCTAAGATAAAGAACAGCCCCCGCATATCAATGCCGATCTTGCCGCTCTTTTGCAGGTCAATGAAGATGGAGATCACAGGACCTACCAGGCCGCCGATGGCGCCGGAGATCAGGCGGGCAGAGGTAATGACCCGGCTGCGGTCCTTAGGGTTCGGCGAGATGGCTGCCGACAGCCCCCAAAAGGGAATATCACCGATGGTGTAAAAGAACTCCCATATAAAATAGGTGATACACATATAGACGATCTTGGCGGTGGTGGACTCCACCCCGCGGAGAAATTCCGCGCCGCCAAAAAAGAGAATGGTGGCGGCACCCAGCGGAATGGGCACAAACAGCAGATAAGGCCGCAGCTTGCCGTAGCGGGTGCGGGTCTTGTCTACAATGGTGCCCATGATCGGGTCGTTCATGGTGTCCCAGATCCCCATAAAGAAGATCATCAGCGACACCGCCTGGCCGGGTATGCCGAATACAGTGACCAGGAAAAAGGTCAGCTGCATACGCACCAGGTTGTAGCCGATCACCTGGCCGCCGTTGGCCACGCCGTAGATCAGTGTTTCGCGAACGCCTACATATCGTCGTTCTTTCAGTCCCGTTTGTTCCATAGCATATCCCCCTTCTTTTCATGAATGGAAACGGTTTGTATTTTTGTCCGCCATAGGCGGTGATTTATGCCTTAGGTGCCAGGCAGCGCTCTGTGAACCGCTCCAGCGCCAGCTGATAGGCGGTGGGGTCGGTGTAGTAGCTCCTGGCGTGGACGGCTGCCGGTACGGTTAGCTTTGCCTTTTCCGTAGGGCAGGCGTTATAGAGTTGGTCCCGCATAAAAAAGGGCACAAAGTCGTCCTTCTTGCCGTGGATAAACAGGACCGGCACCTTGGCCTTGGCGACCGCCTGGATGGGCGCAGCCTGGCGGAAGGAATAGCCGGCAAACAGCTTGCAGTATAAATTGCAAATGTGCAGTATGGGAAAGGGCGGCAGGTGGAACGAGGTGCGCAGCTGGTAGCGGAATTCCTCCCAGGCGCTGGTATAGGCGCAGTCGGCAATAATGCCCTTGACCTGCGCCGGGTCCACCCGGTCGCTCATCATCAGCACCGTGGCCCCACCCATAGACACCCCCAGCAAAAACACCGGCAGTTCCGGATAATGGGCCTTGGCATAGTCCAGCCAAAGCAGGGTGTCCCGGCTCTCGTGGGTGCCGTAGCCCATATATTTGCCGTCGCTTTCGCCGCAGCCCCGGTGGTCCGGGAACAGCACCGTATAGCCCTTTTTATATAGGTATGGCGCCATCAGGGCAAATTCGCCGGTGCCGCTGCTGCGTGCACCGTGACAGGCGATCAGCAGGCGGCCGTTCGGTTTCTCCGGGGTCAGCACCTTGGCTGCCAGTCGGGCGCCGTCCGGCGCGTGCAGCTCCACCGATCGCACCGGCAGCTGCTGAAAGGCGGCCACGGCGGCGTTGTTCTTTTTTTCATACGCGTCCGGTATGGCGTTGCCGGCAATGCGGTCTGTGATCCAGCGGGGGATGGACACGGTCTTGCGCCATACCAGCTGGTTAAAAATAAAGCCGCATACGAAAAACAGCAGCACCACCACTGCGGCGGCCACTGCCAACAGAATGCCGATTGCTTTCATAATTCTTTTCTCCGTCAGCCGCCGGGTCGTCTTGCCCTTATTCGCTCGGGCGGGGTCGGAACAGCGGTCCCGATTTTGCGCCCACGCGGCCAATGCCATCATAACCCATTTTGCACAAAAATGCAAGTCGTTCGCAGTATAATTTGTATAAATTGTCAAAACAAAGGGGTTGCGGCCGGAGCGCTTTCTTGCTATACTCAACATACACGGTCTGCTTTGGCGGACAGGAGGGGGAATACGGATGAAGAAAATCAAAACATTCTTGGAAAAGCTGCTGCTGCGCCGGAGCGCACCGGCGGTGTATGCGCTGCTTGGGGCGGTGGGTATTCTGTTTTACTGGGCCTATCGGTTTGGCTTTGTATTTGTGGACCAGACCTTTTTTGCGTCCTTTTCGTTTTTGCTGCTGGTATTGGCGGTGGTGTGCACCGGCTTTTTGGCAGTGGCGGCGTCTTTAACGCTGCGGGATAAGGCGGTGTGCGGCAAAACGCCGTTTCGTGTGGTGCAGAGCCTAGCGGAGGTCTTTACAATTATCTTGCTGCTTGTGGATATTGGCAATGTGGCTGCCGGTAACCGGGAGAGTCATGTGGCCGCCTACGGTATGGCCAAGGAGGCGCTGCCCCTGTGGCTGGGCGTGGTCTGCCTGGCCGCGGCGGTGCTGGTGCTGCCCTTTATGCGGCGGCAGGTGCTGCGCCGGGTGCTGTCCGGCGGTATGGCGCTGGGGCTGGTGGTGACGGTGTACGCCGCTTTGTTCCCCACATCGGCCTTTGCCTTTTCGGCCACGCCGGTGGTGTTTGACAACGGCACGGATTACGCAGTGGTGTTCGCCACCAATGACCGGGCCACGGCGTATATTGAATACGATTATAACGGCACCCATTACAAGACCTTTGCGGCGGACAATGGGCGCAAGGTGAACAGCAAAATCCACACCGTTCGGGTGCCCTATGCCCATTTGTCGGAGAATACATATAAGGTGGGCGCTACCCGGGTGCTGGACGAATTGACCTACGGCGGCCGCACCGGCAAGACCATTGAGAGCGACCCCATTGCCTTTCACGATCAGCTGGGCGACCGTATGCGGGTGTTGACGGTGTCTGACTGGCACACCCGCAACGATCAGGCGGCGGAGACGGCTGCCAAGCTGGGGGATTATGACGCGGTGATCCTGCTGGGCGACGCGGCGCCGGGCATTATGTATGAGGACGAGGTGGCCAAGTACCTGGTGGGCTTTGGCGCCCGGGTGAGCCGGGGCCAAATGCCGGTGATCTTTGCCCGGGGCAATCACGAGACCCGGGGTCGAATGGCCGCCAAGCTGTCCGGCTATTTGGGGATAGACACTTTTTATTATACCGCCCGGCTGGGCAATGTAGACCTGGTGGTGCTGGACAGCGGCGAGGACAAGGAGGACAGCCACCCGGAGTACGGGGATATGGACGCCTACGCCGCCAACCGGCAGCAGATGGTCCGTTGGCTGAACGATCTGGAACCCACCGGCAGCCATACCATTGCCATCTCTCACGCCAAGGAGATCTGCATTGAGCCGGAGCTGGCGCAGCAGGCAATGACCAAGCTGGAGCAGCTGGGGGTCAGCCTACTGGCCAGCGGGCACTGGCACCAGTCGGCCTTTGAGCAGGACGGAGCGTTCCCGGTGCTCATTGACGGCGGGGTAGACGCCGGTGGCAGTGGTGTTTATGTGGCCTCTATGCTGGAAATCACGCCCAAGGGGATCGGCGTGCGCTCAATGGACACAAACGGCAAGGTCACCGTGGACGAGACGGTGCCCTGGCAATAAATCACGCGCGGCAGCGGGCTGAGTCGTAGGGACTTGGCACGCTGCCGCGCTTTGCTGATCGGTGTGACGATTTGGGGATAAAATGGGAGAATTGCCATTGCTCCTATCTGTGGGTTATGGTATAGTGTAGGTACTTGTAAAAATAGACCCGGAGGGCAAAAAATGATCTATTGTTTAGAAGAAAATCGCATTTTTGTGCTGGAGACGGAGAACACCCATTATGTGTTCGGCATTGACCCGGCAGGGTACAACCGGCATTTGCACTGGGGCGCCAAGTGCGACCCGGCGGATTATGCATTTACGGAGATCGGCGACGAAAACTCCAATCATTCCATGCTGGACGAATACCGCCAGGAGCTGACTCCCTTTGGCTCCACCGTGTACCGCACCTGCGACCTGAAAGCGCAGTTTGCAGACGGCTGCCGAGAGGTGGCGCTGCGCTATACCGGCTACCGGCTGGAGGGCGATACCCTGTTGGTGGCGTTTGAGGACGCGTATTATCCCTTGCAGGTGCGCTTGGGCTATCGGGTGTACCCGGGGCTGGATATTATCAAGCGCTGGGTGGAGGTGGAGAACACCGGCAGCGCGCCCATTTCCTTTGAGCGACTGTTTAGCGCCGGGTTCTCTCTGCCCGATATGGACCCTTATACTTTTGAGAATACTAACGGCGCCTGGGGCGGTGAGTTTCTGCCCTGCCGCACGGTGCTGGACGGGGGCAATTTGGTGTATGAGAGCCACCGGGGCGCGTCCAATCACAATCAGTCGCCGTATTTTATTGCCCACCGTGGGGCCACGGAGAGCCGGGGCACCGTGTATTTCGGCTCCCTGGCGTACAGCGGCAATTTTAAGGTGATCGCCGGGCGGGACCTGTACGGCATTACCCGGGTGAGCCTGGGTATGAACGACTTTGATTTTTCCCATACTTTAGAGCCGGGGGCACGCCTGGAGACCCCGCCGGTGTACTGCGGCCGGACGGAGGGTCTGGGCGAAATGTCTCGCCAAATGAACCGCTTTTGTCTGGAACACCTGCTGCCGCCCCAGTTCCGAGCAGAGGCGCTGCCGGTGCTGTATAATTCCTGGGAGGCTACGGAATTCAATGTGAATGTGGCGGACCAGACCCGCTTGGCGGAGATCGCCGCCAAGACCGGAGTGGAGCTGTTTGTGATGGACGACGGCTGGTTCGGCGCCCGCAACAGCGACCGTGCCGGGTTGGGGGACTGGTTTGTGAACCCGGAGAAGTTCCCCCACGGCCTGGACGAACTGATCGGCAATGTAAACGCCTTGGGTATGGATTTTGGCCTGTGGGTGGAGCCGGAGATGGTGAATCCGGACAGCGACCTTTACCGTGCCCACCCGGACTGGGCGTATCACTTCCCCCACCGCCACGCAGATGAGCTGCGCCACCAGCTGGTGCTGAATATGACCCGCAGCGATGTGCAGGCGTATATTTTAGACTGCCTGGATCGGCTGCTGACGGACCACAATATCCGCTATATCAAGTGGGATATGAACCGGCCGTTCTCCCAAGTGGGGGCGGAGAATTTGGCGGATCCCAAGATGTATTCTTACCTGCACACCATGGCGGTGTATCGGATCGTAGATGAACTAAAGCGCCGTCACCCGGGGGTGCAGTTTGAGAGTTGTGCGTCCGGCGGCGGCCGGTGCGACTTGGGGGCCATCAGCCACTTTGACCAGGTGTGGACCAGCGATAATACAGACGCCATTGACCGCATGACCATTCAAAAGGGCTACTCCATGCTCCACCCCATCAAGACCATGCGGGCGTGGGTAACGGATATTGCCGGGATCAACAAGCCCTGCTCCCTGGACTTCCGCTTCCATATCGCTATGCAGGGGGCGCTGGGCCTGGGCGGCAATTTGCAGAAGTACAGTCCGGAAGAGTTAGAGATCTGCCGCCGCAATGTGGCGCTGTATAAGGAGATCCGCCCGCTGGTGCAGTTCGGCGATCTGTATCGGATCTTGGACGCGGATCGGGACGAAGTGCTTTGCAACCAGTATGTCTGCCGGGACAAAATGCAGGCGGTCTTGTTCCTGAGCGCCCGGGGCACCCGGTTCTACAAAAAGAAGATGAACCTGCGCTTTGCCGGTTTGGCGCCTGACAAGGCATATGCCTTTACACTGGACAGCGTGGACTACAAGAAAGGCGGCGCCTTTCTAATGGAGGTGGGCCTGCCCGTCTATGTGCGGGTTGCCGATTATAACCAAATCGTCCGCTTGACCGCAGTGGGATAAATAAAACACGGCAGGTGTCCCTGCCGTGTTTTGTTTTATAGATTTGCCATCAACCACCGGAGCATTTGTATGTTGGTCTTTGTCAATTCTGCATATTTATCGTGTGCGCTGAAATAAGCAATACAGATGATTTGGATGGAATAGATCACATAGGGAACAGCCGCCATTTCCTGTTCGCTCAGTGTGCATACCCTGTGGTAGCCCTGGATCAGATTATGGAGTATCGCCTTCCATCTTTCCAAATGGTACGCATTGCCAAAGCATTCGGATAATATGGCAGTGGCGCAATAGCAAAGGTCAAAGAGCCGTATATTGACTTCTGTCAGGTCAAAATCAATAAAGCCTGCAAATGCTTTGCCGTCAAAGATCATATTGGACGGGTTCAGATCCCGATGGATCAGTTGCACCGGAAGTTGTGGGTATAGCCGGCTGCATTCTTTCTTATACCGTGTGCAAAAGTCGTCGGTCAGATGGGCGATCTTTTGCACCTGTTCCAGATTTTCCATACTATCCCGGTACAGGTTGGCCTGCGGAAAATCCTGCGGGTCATACAGGCTTAGCTTTTTGTGCAAGTCGGCAATGTTTTCGCCGATGGTATAGGCGACGGTGGGATCTTCAAAAACAGTGCGGCAGCAAAGCGGGGCGCCGTGCATACGCTTGGTCACCATAAAATAGAGTTCACCCAACTGTAAATAGGCGTCCGTATTGTGCAATTTGACCACTTCATCAAACAGCATGGCTTTTTGGACGGCAGCCAAGTTGGCAGTGTATTTGATGATGTGATCATCGCCTACATAGTAAGCATTTTCGTTTTGTCTGCCGGTGTTTTTACTTATGATCGGTTTTACGGTGCGGTTTTGCAAATCCCAATGGGACAGTACCTTTTGGATCTCGGCTTTTGACACCATAATAGAGTCCTCCTGCAAAATATTGATCCTATATGGCTTGCTGCCGATATAGGCTTTGGTGAATGCTGACGGAGAACAACCGAATTCGCGCCGAAATGCTTTGTAAAACCCGGCGTATGTATCAAATCCAAAATCAAAAGCAATATCTGTTTTCGGCCTTTTGCTTTTCATCTCGTAAACGGCAAACAGCAGCCTTCTGCGCACCAGATATGCCTTTGGCGTAACGCCCAAGTACAGCTTAAACAGTCGCACCAAATGCACATAGGAATATCCGGCGACCCGGCTTAGATCCGCAGGCGTGATTTGGGATTTTATGTGCGCGTCTATATAGTCGATGGTATTTTGAAGCAGCTGGCGGGTATCCACGGCCGTTCTCCTTTCTTTTCACTTGCAAGTGTAGGGGTATTATACCATAAAGTGCGTCAAATACCTTTCCTGTTTGATCAAAAAAAGCAGTCGAGTTATCGACTGCTTTTTTGTGTTTCGTTATTAGTGCCAGCCGTCGCAGTAGCCTTTGTTGTGGGCAATGTAGGCGTCGGTCAGGGCGCAGGCCAGGGAATAGCTGTTTACCAGCGGGTGCAGGGTCAGGGCCTGCACGGCGGCGGCGCGGCTTTTCTCCCGGATGGCTTTGGAGGCCAGGCGCTCGTAGTTCTTGACCCGGCGGATCAGCTCCAGATTTTGCTCATCTACGGCGCCGATCCGGTGGGGGACGCAGCCGTTTGGACCTACATCGCAGGTGACCTCCACCACATCGTCCGGGCGCAGGCCGTCAATGGCGTTGCCGTTGGGCACGCACAGGATCATGGGGCCGGTTTGGCCGCTTTGGGCGTTCTCAATGAACTTGAGCGCCACGCCTGCGTAGCCGCCGTCGTCTTCTTCGTAAATATCAAAGTGCCAGGGCTGGCTGCGCTTTTCGCCGGTCTCGCTGGCCATATAGCTGCCCTCTCGCATACCGTACCATTTGTTGAATACGGCCAGGCAGCCTTCAAAGTCGTTTTCAATATCCATTTGGCCCAGCCGGGCGGTCATTTGCCGGTTGATGTCCAGGATCTGCTCGCCCCGGGTCTGGGGCGCTTTCAGAATATTGGCTACCGCCTGCTCCCGGTAGTAGAAGTAGTAGAGGTATTCGTTGAGCACCGCGCCCCGGTCCCGCAGCAGTTCTTTGGAGAAGTAGCGCATATCGCTGTTCTTGTAGGCGTCGTCGTTCTCGATCAGATCGTGCAGGATCTCTTTGCCGTTCAGGGTAATGCTCTTAAAGTAGGACAGGTGGTTGAGCCCGTACACCTCGCCGGTGATGTTCGCCGGGTCCGCCCCGTACAGCAGGGCAAAGGAGCGGAGCATACCGGAGGGCGCGTCGCAAATACCGTAGGTAAAATCATAGCCCATATCCCGCAGGGTTTGGGACACCACCCCGGCCGGATTTGTAAAGTTAAACACCTTTACATTTGGCTTTGCGTATTTTTTAATTAGCTCGCAGTAGGCAGCCAGCGCCGGTACGCTGCGCATGGCAAAGGACAACCCGGCAGCGCCGGTGGTCTCTTGCCCCAGTACCCCGTGATCCAGAGCAATGCGCTCGTCCTTGGCGCGCATTTCGTCCTGCCCCACCCGAATGGTGGTGATCACATAGTCCGCGTCCCGCACCGCTGCCACCGGGTCGGCAGTGAGGGAAAAGCCCATTTCCGGGCACAGCAGCCGCGCCACATGGGCCGCCATACCGCCGTAAATGCGCAGCTTTTCCCGGTCATTATCCATAAAACACAGCTCGTCGATCCCCAGCCGCTTTGCCTTTTGGGCAATGCTCTTTGCCAGAAACATGGAGCGCACACCGCCCCCGCCAAGTACCGTGATCTTCATAGAACCCCTCCTGTATTTTTGGCACTTTTCTGTGCCGTTTTTCCAACCTTATAGTACCCAATCCACCGCCCCTTTGTCAAGATGCAATCTCCGCTCTCCCCACCCCGGGCATACAAAAACGCACAGACAAATGCCTGTGCGTGATTGATAGATCACTTCTTGCCGGTTGGAGATTATCAGTTACGCCTTTTGATCTGCCGGGGTGGGGTGGCGGAAGGCGGCGAGGGCGCGGGTGACGCGGCGGTCGATGTCTATGCGGGCGGCTTTGCATTCTGCCGCATAGTCCTTGGCATTGGGGAATGCCAGCTGCACAAACAGGGCGGAGCCGATGGGGAAAAAGGTTTTCAGCATACCCTCCGGAAAGACAAAGTGGGTGCCGTGGTCGTAGACGGCGGTTTCCACCCGGCAGCTATGGGGGTGCGTCTCCAGGCGGCGCTCCATACGGTGGATATACTTTGCCGCGTCCCACAGCACATCGTCGGCAGCGCCGATCAAAAGCAGCTTGCCCCGGATCTTCTCCACCGGGATAAATTCATCTTCCGTAATGGGGTGGGCTGCCTCCGAGTCGTCAAACAGCCGGCGCGAGGCCAGCATACTGCCGGTGCGCTTGGTCTCCTCCCGGATCACCTGCCAATACCGGGGGTGGGGATAGCAAAAGGGCATATAGGGCAGCGGCTCTCCCCGGTAGGAAAACAGCGACTCGCCCTCGATGGGCCACTCTTTGCAGCCGTCCTTTTTGCCCTGCATAAAGCCTTGCCACACAAAGTCGCTGGGGGTCATGGCAATGGTCAGCGTAATGTCCGAAAACAGGGACGCAGCCGCCAGCGCCAGGGTGCCGGTGGTGGAGGCGCCTGCAATGCCGATCCGGCGGCTGCCGTGGGCCTTTAGCCAGGCAATGGCCGTCTCTATGCGCTCCAGCGGATAATTGTGGTGGCCGTAATCCTTTTTGCCCGGGGACATGGTCAGCACATGAACGCCCTGCTTGCGCAGCCATTTTACCGCCGAGCGCGCCATATAGTCCTTGGGGTCGTCGCCAAGCATAGCGATCAGCGCGCAATCGCTGTCTGTTTTGCAAGGCCAGTATGCGCCGTAAAATCCGTCTGTTTCTATCTGAAAATCAATGTGCTTCATGATCTGCCTTTTCCTTTCCTTTGCCGCCGGGCGTGATCTGCTGTGGTTTTGGCTGCAAGTTAGCGAAAGCTAACTTTAATGTACAGGCTTATTATAATCCCATCTTCCCCGGCTGTCAACCGGCAAGGCTTAGGCGGGATCTTGGCAAGGGGAAAGTGCGTGCGCCAAACGGTGGCTACGCATTGACAGCAAGGGAAAATCGGGATATAATAGAAGAAAGGTTAGCAATGGCTAACCGCGAGAAAACAATGACGGCTGTATAGCAAAAGACGCAAGGGAGACAGAATGCGATGAATGAAAAAATGACCCTGACCGGCGTGCCGGAGACCATGCTGCAAACGGTATATGCCCGTGCCCGGGAGAGCCGGACCCGTGGCGTGATCACGGACCGAAAGGCGGAAGAACTGATCGGGCGGCTGGACTATGATTTCTCTAAGGCGGAGAAAGACAGCGCCATGCGCAGCGGGGTGGTTGCCCGCACGGTGGTGCTGGACGGTATGGTGGCCGCCTGGCTGGCAAAGCACCCGGGGGCTGTGGTGGTAAACATTGCCTGTGGACTGGACACCCGCTGCTATCGTATGGAGGGCTATGCCCACTGGTACAATCTGGACCTGCCGGAGACCATGGCCGTGCGCGCCAAGCTGCTGCCGGAGCAGGGGAATATCTCCCAGATCGCCATGTCTGCCATGGACGATTGGAGCGGCCGGATCGAGACGCAGCAGGCGCCTGTGCTGGTGATCATTGAGGGGCTGACCATGTACCTGAGCGAGGGGGATGTACGCCGTATTTTTGATGTGATCGCCGGCGGATTTGACCGGGCCACCGTGTTTGTGGAGACCATGAGCCCGGCGTTTGTAAAGGGCTTTAAGGAGAAGTCCATTGAAGCCAGCAAGGCCAAGTTCACCTGGGGCGTGAAAAACGGAAAGGCTCTTTCCGCGCTGGTGCAGGGCTTTGCCTTTGTGGAGGAGCACAGCCTGACCGAGGGTATGGCGGCCTTTATGCCCATTTATAAGCTACTGGACAAGCTGGCCTTTGTGCGGAATTTGTCCAACAAGATCGTGGTGCTGGAGCGGCAATGATCTGCGGGCAGCCTGCAAATACGCAAATAAAAAACAGATACACGCCGGTGTATCTGTTTTTTTATGCTTATCGGGGTAGGTTATTCTTCGTTCTCGCGGATCTCTTCCAGTTGGGTGTGCAGGACAGCCAGCTTTTTCTTGGACAGGTTGTAGCCCACCGCCAGCAAAATCGCCATAAGCGCCAGGGCGATGGCCGGTACAAGGGTGGAAATGTCGTAGAGCTTATTGAGCACATCCTCCGGCAGCGCCGTGTTGTTGGCCGAGGCGGTGCTGTCGTAGTGGATCACCGCCAAAAGGGCGTTCAGCCCAACGCCCGCCAGGGTTTGACCCAGCTTTCTGGTAAAGGAGAAAACCGCGTAGGCGGTGCCCTCTTCCCGGCGATGGGTGCGGATCTCGTGGTAGTCGATCACATCCATCACCAGCGCCCACACCTCCAGCACCAGGAAAGTCTGGCCCAGGCCGGAGAAGAAGGTGAATACCAAAAATACATAGGGATTGCTGGTCTTAATAAAGAACAGAATGAAGCTGACCAGCGCCGCAAAGCCCATACCAAAGGCGCAAAGCTCCTTTTTGCCGAACTTGTCGATCAGCTTGTTCATAATGGGGATCAGGATGGCCATGGGCAAATAGGTGCAGATGGTCACCAGGGAATACAGCTGGGCGCTGTGGTAGTAGTCCGCAAACAGGTACTGGTAGGTGGACTGATAATAGAACTGGAACGCGATCAGCAGCATGGACGCCAGGCAAAGCATGACAAAGGGTCTGTTCTTTGCCAGGTCGCCGATGGTCTTAAAGACATTGTAGTCGCCCTTTTTCTTTTGGATCGGTACAATTCGCTCCTTGGTCAGCTTGTAGTGACCAAAGTAGACCGCAACGGAGATGATGGCCAGGATCAAAACGCCGATGGTCAGCTTGTTGCCGTCCAGGGTCTGGATCTTGGTGCCGTCGGCGGCGATGGTGGTGTTGTACACCAGCATGGGAAAGAGAATGGTGCCCGGCAGCCCGCCGATACCGGCGCCGATGGAGCGCCACATGGACAGGGAGGAGCGCTCTTTCTCATCATCGGTAACCACAGAGGCCAAAGAGCCGTAAGGAATGTTGACGCAGGTGTACATCATACCGTACAGAATGTAGGTAATGTAGGCAAACAGCAGGTACTTGGCCTCGCTCAAATTGGGAATGACCGTAAACATCAGCACCGCAGAGACCGCCAGCGGAATGGAAAACCAAAATACATACGGGCGGAATTTGCCTTGCTTGGTAGGCTTTCTGGAGTCAATGAACGCACCCCAGATGGGGTCGTTGATGGCGTCCCAAAGCCGTGCCACCAGGATCAGTACCACGATCTTGGCCGGCTGAATGTGCAGCACATCGGTGTAAAACTTGTTTTGAAACGCACCGATCAGTGAGAAGGTCAATAGGCCGCCCATGTCGCCCATGGCGTAGCCGATCTTGTCCTTAAACTTTATGCCGTGTGTTAAACTCTTTTCGCTCATAAAAATCCCCCTTCATTTGTGAAAAGATATTTAATAAAAACCAACTTCAAAAAAGTACGCCTTGGCGCACATGGCCACGCAGCCGATATAGTCGCGCTTGCCGTTCAGACCGGAAATGCGGATCATGCTCTCGTTAAAGTTCCGATTATAGCGCACGCACTGCTTGACCAGCTTTTCCATAATTCTTGTGTTATCAAACAGCAGACCAAACAGCACAATGCTGTCTGCGTTCAAGATGGTGGCGGTATTCACCAGCGCCAGCGCCACCAGGTCGATCTTGTGGTCCAGCATATAGATCATATCCCGGTCCCGGCTGTTGATGATCGCTTCCAGCGGCGTGCGGCCCCCGGCAGCGTCCATAATGGCACGGCTGGACACCTCGGTCTCCAGGCAGCCGTAGCGGCCGCACCGGCACTTTTTGCCCCCGGTATTGACGATGTAATGCCCGATCTCGGCAATGCCGTTGTCGTTGCCGGACTGCACCTTGCCGCCGGTGGCGATGGAGGAGCCGATACCCGGCCCCCATTTGAAGAACAGCACCGCGTTGCTGCCCCCGGCTTTGCCGTAGATCAGCTCTGCCTGGGCAAAGGCTTTTACATTGTTCTCTACCACAACGGGTATGTCCAGAGCGGTGCGGAATGTTTTTTCAATATCGCAGTTTTTCCAAACGCCAAAGTCGTTTTGTGCCGCTGCGCCGATAATGCACACACCGGCGGCCAGCACCGTTTGCAGGTCGATCCGGTTCTCCCGGATAAACGCAAGCAGCCCCTCCACCACCCGGTCTATGTCTGTGAGCAGCGGGCTTTTTTGCAAGCAGACAGCCCGGCCCGCCAGGTCGGATAGGGAATAGGTGATGGCGTCTTTCTCCGCGTGCACGCCCAGCACATACTTGTCTTCCAGGCAAAGGCGCAGCAAAACCTCACGCCTGCCGGATTTGCCGCCTGCGTCCAGCAGACCGCTCTCTCGAATAAACCCCTCAGCGATCAGCTCGTTACAGATCTTGGTGACCGCCGCCGGGGTCAGGGACAATTTGTTGGCAATTTCCTTTCGGCTCAGGCTGCCGTAGGTGTTCAGCAGGTACAGGACCATGCTGCGATTTTCACTTTTAACGGATTTCAAATTCAGTCCTTTTGCCAACCGGGAACCTCCTATTTGACCAGCAACGACGCACCGCTGACGGCCATCAGCGTGTAGGTGAGTGCCATAAACGCCTTTTTATTCATACGCTTGTAGATCAGATTGCCCACCAGCATGGCGATCAGCAGCACAGCGGTGGAGGGCAGCAGCAAAAGAACGGTGTGGTGGCTCATTTGCCCTTCGCCGATCTCGGTAAACAAATTGATGGTGTTCAGCAAGATCCAAACGGCGGAGACCGTGGCACGGAAACCGTCGCTGTTCTTTAACTTTTCATTGGCATAGACCACCAGCAGCGGGCCGCCGCACACAAACATACCGTGTACCACCCCTGCCAGCAGCAGTAGGCCGTACAGAACCCCATTGTGCAGCCGTCCCCGGCGGGGGAGCGCACCCCGGCTTTGTCGGTAGTCGCGCACAATGCCCAGCACCGTAAAGCCGATCACCACCACGCCCAGCAGCTTGTACAGCGGGCCGGCGCTTACCGCAAAGCGATCGACGATCAAAACCCCGGGCACCATGCCTGCCAGCATGATACCGGCGATCTTGCCCAGCTCCTTTTTGTCTACAAAGGCGCGCTTTTGCACCACGATCAGCACAGAAGCCACAATGCCCAGTACATTGAGAATGGGTTTGGCCACATTAAAGCCCTCCAGCATAATGGAAAAGGGCATGGCCAGCACGGTGCCTGCAAATCCTGTAATACATTGTATCACATTGGCGGCAAACACCACAAGGTAAAACCAGAGATTTCTAACGCCCCACATCAGAATTTTTCCGCCTCAATGTGCAGCAGGCGGGCAAAGGCCTCCAGTTCTTCCCCAATATCGCCCATAGCCACGGCAAAGTGCGGCTCCCAGCCGTCTTTCACCGCCCGGTCAATAAGGGCGCCCACCGGGTTTTCGGTTTGCACCACAACGGAGGTGCCAAAGTATTGCCGGGGTTTGTCCGGGGCTTCTCCTTTGGCGATAAACAGGCGAAAGCTGCCATCCGGTTTTTTGCCCACGCGCAGGATCGTCACCTGTTTTTCGGCCTTGCAGCCGAATTCCAGGGTGGGGCCGATCTTTCTGTTGCAGTGCAGCCCGGCACAGGCGCCGGTATCGGTGCGTGCCAGGGAGCAGGGGGCCATACCGCAGTGCCAAAAGGTGACGGTGTTCTCCTGCTCGTTGATGGACACCGGGTCGCCAAAGAAAGCGGCCTTGCCGGTAAGCTGTGTTGCCAGGTACATAGAGAGGGCACCGTAGGTGTCCGCCTCGCAGGCGGCGGGTATGCCCAGGTCGTTGAGCAGACCCAGCACGGCGCAGACCGGCGTGCCGAATGCGGTAAAGAAGTCCGGCCAGCACCGGCTGGACAGGGCGCCGATATGATTTTTCCGGGTGTATTCGTCATAGGCCTTAAACAGCCGGGCAAAGTCCACCACATTTTTGCGTTCGATTTGGTCCAGCCCGTTGATGGACGCCTTGGCTTTTTCTATGTACGGCTCTACTTCATTTTCGCTAAAGGTTTTGGCCCGGTCGATCAGCTCTCTGGCCTCTATGGACAGGAGCCGTGCGCCAAACACCTTTTGCATTTCGCCGTCCAGCGCCCGGCCAAAGCCGAAGCCCTCCGGGGTGTGGCCCACTTGCAGAATGTTCAGGTGCGCCACCGATTTTTTTAGCGCCGCAGCGGCGATCATGGTGCGGATCTTCCCCTCGGCCACCGGTTCCTCCGGGTCCGCCAGCAGGTAGTCAAAGGTCCGGCCCATGGTTGCCAGGGTGTTGGCGGCAGAGAACGCGCCGGTCAGGGAGTTCAGGCACAGTCGGCCCCCGCCGGAGTCCGGCTCCCGCAGAGTCCACAGCAGCACCGGGCAGCTTGTTTCCCGGAGTGCCTGGGAGGTGTACGCTGCGTTGGCAAAGGTCACATTTTGCACAATGGCCAGGTCCGGGTCTTTGTCCTCTAAAAACGCCGTTAAACTGTCCAGGCTCAGCAGCATATCCTCCGGGCACAGAATATCCGGGTCAATGGCTTTCAGCAGCGTTACGGTGCGGTCAAATGCCCGCCGGGCGCTCTCCAAATGAAAGGTGGGCACGCCGATGGGAATGTAAATGATTTTGATTTTTTGCATGGTTCGCTCCGTTAGTAGTTCAGTTCTTTGTTTTCGCCGATCAGGCCGGGAAAGGCGCCCTGATCCATCAGCGGCGCCCGGTCCTTGTGGGCGATCACCCATTTGTTCTTTTGCAGCAGCAGGCGGTTTTCGCCGTGGGCGTCGGCGGGCTTGTGGGCCAGGGGCGTGTTGGTGCCCTTGGGCAGCACCACAATGTCCTTGAACCCTTGGTCGCAGCAGCGGCAAGGGGACAGGTGCAGAGTGGTCTGGTACATCTCAATGGCCGTACCCCGGGGCACATAAAACACCCGCTCGTCCCCAACATAGAACCGATTATCGCGCATTTGCCAGGTGTGCCCCAGCACCAGCATAAAGTCGGTAACGGCAATGTTCACTTCCGACCCTTTGTGGTACTCAAAGCCGTTGTAGGTAGTGTTTCTGCCGTTGCAGTAGCCCACCTGGATGGGCATTTCGCCGTACACGGTGCGCTCCAAATCCGCAAATACAGGCAGTGCCTCCAGCTTTGGGTCACCGGGGATATACACATTGCCGCTGTCCGGTATGGGGGTGCTCTCCTCCATATACGCTGCGGCCGCTGCAAAGTCAAAGCCGGTGAGCACCTTGCCGTAAGGGGCAAAGTCCGTATCAAAAACCGAGTAGATCTTTACATCATTGACCTTTCGCAGGCGCTCAATCATTGTAATCGCCCCGCACGATCTTGTAGGTGGCGCGCCAGTCCTCTTTGCCGATCCCGGCGTCCATACCTTTGTCATAAACGGATTTTACATAGTTCATTACCGGCATATCCACCTGCGCCTGTTGGGACAGCCGCTGGCAAATGCCCAGGTCCTTGTGCTCGTTCTCCAGGGAGAAGGCGGTGGCCCAGTTCTCGTCCCGAATGTTTTGCCACTGGGCGTCCAGATAGAAACACTGGGCGCCGCCGTAGGCGATGGCCGTGTGGTAATCCTCCGGGGAAATGCCCATTTTGCCTGCCAGTAGCAGGGTCTCGTTGACGCCGTTTTGAATTTCGGCACACAGGGTGTTGTGGCAGATCTTCATCACCAGCCCCTTGCCGTTCTCGCCCATGCGGATCACATTGCAGCCCATGTACAGCAAAATGGGCTTGATCACTTCATACAGCGGCTCGTCGCAGCCCACCAAAATACCCAGCTGGCCTGCAATGGCAGCGGGCTTGGACTTGACCACCGGCGCGTCTGCAAACTGGGCGCCCTTGGCCTTGATCATTTTGGAGACCTCTACGGATACGCTGGGGTCAATGGTGCTCATATCAATGCAGATCTTGCTGCTGTCTATATAGGGCAGCAGTTCGGTGTACACTGCCTGCACATGCTCTGATTTGGGCACCATGGTGATGATCACATCCGCCTTTTGCGCCACTTCCACATTATTCTCACAGCCGGTGGCACCCAGTGCCGCCAGCTTTTTCACCTGGTCTTTGTTCAGGTCGGAGCAGTACACCGTGTCGTCGTGCTTTTTTACAATATTTTCGCACATGGACTCGCCCATAATGCCCAGACCGATAAATCCGATTTTCATAGTATTCACACAGCCTTTCTTCTGCTTTGTAAACGATCACTCCGTAATGGTCTTGTCCCAGGCGCTCTGGAATTTTTCCAGACCGTAGTCGGTAAAGGGGTGGTAAAAGCTGTCCTTATACACCTGCAAACCGGCGGTGACAATATCCGCCCCGGCCACCGCGCAGTCTACAAACTGCTTGCCGGTGCGCACGGCGGCGCAGATGATCTGGGTCTTGCCATAGAAGCCGTAGTTCTTGTAAATGGTCACAATGTCCTGAATATACTGCTTGCAGTCCTCGCCGCTGTTCTCTTTCCAGCCGATAAAGGGGGAGACAAAGAGGGAGTTGTTCTTGGCGGCGATCAGCGCCTGGGAGGCGGAGAACACCAGGGTCAGATTGGTTCTTACGCCCTTTTTCTCCAGTGCTCTGGCGGCGGTAATGCCTGCCTGAGTGCAGGGGATCTTAATGCAGAAGTTGGGGCACATGGCGGCGATCTTCTCGCCCATGGCGATCATCTCGTCTGCGTCGTCCAGATGGGGGTTGATCTCCACGGAGATGGGGAATTTGTCCCAGCCCTCAATGCCATTTTCCTTTACGAATTCCGCCAGCTCGCCGATCACCGTAAAGAACGGCTTGCCGGAGTTCATAATGTGGTTGGGATTGGTGGTCACACCGTCAATACCAAAGGTGGTGTATGCCTCCTTGATCTCGTCGATTTTTGCGCTGTCTAAAAAATACTTCATCTTGTTTTCCTCCTGTTATTCAGCGTTGAATATAGCAAGCACGGATGGTGCTTCTTTCCTGATAAATACCGGCGGCTGCCCGATGGGGGCGTCTATCTCATAGACCCCGCCGGTGTAGGCTTTGCCGCTCCACAAATGGATCCACTGATCCTGGGGCAGATAGACTTTTTGGCACTGGGCACCGGATTTTAATACGGGCGCCACCAGAATATCCCGCCCCAGCAGGTATTCGTAGCTCTCCGTAAAGGCTCGCGGCTCGTTGTAGTAGAAAAACAGCGGCCGCACCACGCCTACGCCGGTTTGGCTGTTCTCCCGCACCGCCGCCTGCAAATAGGGCCTTAGCGCTTTGTGGATCTGCGACATTTGGGCACTGTGGCGCAGCACCTGATCGTCTGCGTCAAACTGCACATTCAGGTCCGGGTTCAGCCCCTCGTGGCTGCGCATCAGCGGAGAAAAGGCGTTCATCTCGCACCAGCGCATATACAGCTCTTTGCTCCGCTTTAGGTTGAAGAAAGAGGTGTAGCCGCCAATGTCGCTGTGGGACAGGCCAAAGCCGCAGCAGGTCAGGCTGAGCATGGCGGGGATCACCGACGGCAGACCGAAATCAATGGAAAAGTCCGTGTGATTGTCCCCGTTCCACATCATGGTGGAGGCAGCGGGCGTGCCGGAGAACCCGGCTCTTGTGAAGAACATAATCTCGCCCAGCTTGCCGGCTTCTTCCACCGCTTCCCGGTTGATCTTGGCCCAGCGGGCGGGCCAGGTGTTGTGCACCGTCTCTGCGTTCTCGCCGCTGTGCAGCACACAGTCGGTGGGCAGGTATTCGCCAAAGTCCGCCATCCAGCCAGACAGGCCAAAGTCGATTATATTCTTTTTGATAATGTCTTTGATCCAGCGGCAGGCGTCCGGATTGGTCAGGTCGATCATAGCCGCCGGGAAGGTGGTGATGGTCACATAATAGTCCTTGCCGTCCTTGTCCTTTACGCAGTAGCCCTTTTCGCTGGCTTGCCGGTACAGGGGCTTTTCAACGGCCAAGAAGGGGTTTACATAGCCCAGCACCCGAATGCCCATTTGGCGCAGTTCTTTGATTTTTTCGTCCAGGTGGGGGTACAGTTCCCGGTCCCATTCCCAGTTCCAGTACAGCTGCTTTCCGGCGGCGGTGACCCGCCGTCCCTCCCAGTCCTGGATCCAAACGCCGTTTACGGCCACGCCCTTGTCCAGCGCAGCGTGCACCTTTTGCATCATCACATCGGTGCCGCCCTGTATGCCCAGAATGTAGCCGTCATAGGTCCAGTCCGGCAGTTCCGGCTGGCGCCCCACCAGGGTAGACAGGTTGGTCAGCACCTGCTCAAAGTCGTCGCCAAAGCCAATGTAAAAGGGTGCGATCTCCCAAATTTTGATTTTATGCCTGCCGGGGTCTTCAAAATCAAAGGTGCTTTGCGCCGTGGTCAGGCTGTGGAAAAAGTATTTCCGCGAGCTTAAAAAGGTGGGCTGGGCGTAGTAGGTCTCGTAGTTGGAGAATTTTTGCTTGCGGGTGGTGTTTTTGATCCCCACCACCTGCTTTGCCAGCTTTTTGGCGATTTGCAGGGCGTTGATGTGCTCTGCCACCCACACCCGCGCTTTTTTGCCCCGCAGGTTAAAGTCGGAGAAGTTCTCGCCGCAGCCGTAAACGCATTCGTCCGCCGTGGCCGGCAGGTCAAAGCACATACGGTTGTAGTCGCCGGGCAGATCAAAGGTGAAATACAGCTTGTTGCCGTCCACAATTTCGATTTGGCATTGCCCCTGATCAAGGGCGATCACCGCCTTGCCGTCTGCCAGGCGAATGTCCTCCACCGTCAGCGCCGTTTGGGACAGGCCGTTTTCCTTGATCTTAAAGCTGCCGTGGCTCATCTTGTAGGTGCAGCTGCCCCGGCCCACGGTCAGTAGAGTCTGCCCCTTGCAAAGCGAGTAGACGACCTGCCCCCGCAGGGCGATGGACAGCCTGTTGTCTGCCAAGTGAAACGATAGCATAACTATACCCCTCTTCATATTAATTAACGCTGTTAATTAATTACGCTACTATTATACAATGCCCGCCCCCGGTTGTCAATAAAAACAGGGGATCCTGCATTGACATTCCCGCTGTATTCTTGTAGAATAAAAGCACAGACGGTTGTTGCCGCTCAAAAAGAGAAATCTGTTCCCATTCCGAACACAGTCATCCAGCTCTTGCATAAGTCTATGCAGGGGCGATTTTTGTTTTTAGGCAAGGAGGAGTTATGCGAGCGAACATAAAGTATATGCTCAAAAACTGGATCGCCTGGGATAAGAAAAGCCCGGTGTACTTTTTGATCCGGGTGCCGGCGTTGGTATTCCAGCCCATTGTTACCGCCTACATACCCAAGGCGATGATCGACTGTATCGAAAGGGGCGTGACCACCCGTCAGCTGATTTTGGTGGTGGCGCTGCTGAGCCTGCTGCTGACCTTTACCATTTGGCTGGATCCGTTTATGAAGGAGCTGATCCTGGGCGGTGCAAGGATCGTGCGTATGCGCTATGCGGTGGCTGCGTTTGAAAAAAATCTCAGCACCGACTATGCCAATATAGAAAATCTTGAAATGCGCGAGAAGCAAAAGCGCGCAGAGGTTTTTTATAACGGACGGTATGCAGGCGGCGCCAATTTTATCAGCACGCTGAATTCGTTTTTCGTTGCGGTGGTGGGCGTTATTGCGTCCGGCGTGCTGATCTACAAGATCAATATTTGGATGATCCTACTGATCATCGCCACCTGCGGCGCCCAGTTTTGCCTGCAAAGAGCGCTGACGAAGAAGCAGCGGCAAAATTTGGATCAACGCACGGAGTCTACGGCAAAGTTCGATTATTTTTATAAGCTGTGCAAGGACGGCACGGCGGCAAAGGACATTCAGCTTTACAATATGGGCGGTTATTTTATCCGGGCGCTTGCCGCCTCTCTTTGCAAGATCGAGAAAATCTATGCCCGGTACACCCACACCTGCGTAGCGTTTAACGGCATTACCGCTTTGCTCAGCGCCGTGCGCCAGGCTATCGCCTATATTTACCTGGCGTATTTGACCGCCAAGGGGGCGCTCACGGTGTCTGATTTTATCTTCTATTTCGGTATCATCACCGGCTTTTCCAACTGGGTGCTCCACTTGGGCTTTGCGGTCAATCAGATCGAGATGTGCTGCCGAGAATGTCAGGCGTACAGGGACTATATCGAGTTTGAGGATCATGCAGATGAGGGGGAGCGGCTGACTTCCAGATCGGTGGACCGGGTGGTGTTTGAGCATGTGTCTTTTCAGTACCCCTCCGCTGACGCACCGACCCTGAAAAATATTGACCTTACATTCAAAAATGGCGAAAAGATCGCCATTGTAGGGGAGAACGGCGCAGGCAAAACCACCCTGATCAAGCTGCTGTGCGGTCTGTATGCACCCACCGGCGGCCGTATTCTGCTCAACGGCAAAGACACTGCCGCCATTGCAAAGAGCAGCTATTTTGATTTGTTTTCGGCTATTTTTCAGGACTATTATTTCTTGCCCATGACCATTCAGCAAAACATAACCGCAAGCCTTGACTATGATCGGGAAAAGTTCCACCGTGCGTTGAAAAAGGCGGAAATGTACGATAAGGTGTATGCCTTGCCAAAGGGCGCAGACACGCGGATGGACAGAAATGTGTATAGGGACGCGGTGGATTTTTCCGGCGGCGAAAAGCAAAAGCTACTGCTTGCCAAGGCGATGTACAAGGACGCGCCGATTTTGATATTGGACGAGCCCACGGCGGCGCTGGACCCGATTGCCGAAAATCAGTTGTACTTAAAATACAGTGAGCTGACCGATGGCAAGCTCTCTTTCTTTATTTCTCACCGGCTGTCTTCCACCCGCTTTTGCGACCGGATTTTGTTTGTGTCCGGCGGCCAAATCACCGAGATGGGCACCCACGAGGAGCTGATGGCTAAAAAGGGCGCATATTACAAAATGTTTCAGGTGCAGAGCTACTATTACAGAGAACAGGGGGTGGCTGTGCATGCATAATTTTAAGATGATATTTAAGATGTATCGAGAGATCGCCGGCCTGGATAGGGGGATCTTGCCGGTGGATTTCTTCTGCGCGATCCTGACAGGCGCCAAGCCCTTTGTGAACATTTGGTTCACGGCCAAGATCATCGGGATGATGACCGCCGGTGCGGATTTTAAGGGGCTTTTGGTCTATATTCTGGCGGCTGTGGCGCTTAATTTTGTGCTGGATTACGCCGGGGGATTTTTGTCCGACCTGTACGGCGTAAAATCCGACCTGCTTTTTGGCAGAGAAAATTTCAAAATGGCGGAAAAGCTGTTTCGTATGGATTATGAGAAGCTGGAGGACAACGCTTTCAGAAAGACCATACATAAGCACGAGGAGGCGGGCGCCAGCCGATGGGCGCGGTTTTCGTACTTTATGTGGACCAGCCAGGTGTTTGTTAAGGGCGTGTTTACGGTGGCGGTGTCTGTGGTGATGATCCTGCCGCTTTTGAAGATCGGTTTTACCAAAACCGGCAATTCGTTTTTTGAACGGCCTGTCTTTTTGATCCTGCTGATCGCCACACTGCTGGTTATGGCGGCGGTTATGGCGCTGATCGCCGTGGGTATGAACAAGTCGTACCTGGCTGCAAACGAGGCGTATGCCACGCTGGACCGGCTGTTTTACTCGCTGATCGACCTGTTTTCCGACTACAAAACCGGCAAGGAGATACGCCTGTACAAAGAGCAGGATCTGATCGGCAAGATCGCAACGGAAAAGATACTCACCGACGGCGAAAAAACGCTGAAGCAAATCTCCATGCGCACGGCAAAAACCAGTTCCATCGTTGCGGTGATGGGCGCCTTTGTGGCGTTTGGCGTGTATGTTTTTATCGGGGTCAAGGGCAATTTGGGGCTGTTTGACATTGGCGCGCTGGTGATGTACTGCGGCGCTTTTATGCAGATCGTAAACGGCGTTATGCTCATTGCCAACACCCTGGGCAAGCTGGCGGAGATCTTGCCGCTGGCCCGGATCTACTTTGAGATCATCGAATGTACAGACAGCAAGCAATACGGCACCCGGACCCTGGACGGTGACCGGTTTGAGATCGAGTTCAAGAATGTGTCGTTCAAATATCCGGGCACGGATCAATATGCCCTGGAGAATGTGAGCATTAAAATTGAAAACGGCAGGCACCTGGCCGTGGTGGGCAGGAACGGCAGCGGCAAAACCACCTTTATCAAGCTGATGTGCCGCCTGTATGATGTGACCGATGGGGAAATTCTCATCAACGGCGAGAACATTCAGGCGTACACCAAGGAGAGTATCACCGGGCTGTACTCCGTTGTGTTCCAGGATTTCAAAATATTCTCCGTGCCGCTGAGGGATACGGTTTGCGCCAATTCCGCTTTTGACCGGGACAAGCTATATACCTGCCTGGAAAATGCCAATATCAAGGAGAGAGTGGAGCACCTGCCCCATCGGGAAAATACATATCTTTATAAGGATCTGGACAAGGGCGGGGTAGAGATCTCCGGCGGTGAGGCACAAAAGCTGGCCCTTGCCAGAGCGCTTTATAAGGACGCGCCGGTGGTGGTACTGGACGAGCCAACGGCAGCCCTGGATCCTATCGCGGAGAACGAGATTTACAGCCGCTTCAATTCCTTTGTGCAAAGCAAAACGGCCATTTATATTTCTCACCGGCTTTCCAGCTGCGTCTTTTGCGACACCATCGCCGTGTTTGATCACGCAAGGCTGGTGGAAAGCGGCACCCACACAGCGCTTTTGGCCGCCAACGGCAAGTATGCAGCGCTTTGGAATGCCCAAGCAAAATATTATGTGTGATACGCCGGGCAATTATCGAATAGATTAAGAGCGACAAATTTGTACCTGGAGGGGAGCGAAGTGTCCATATTTACAAAGATAGCGGAAAAATATGATTGGAAGATGATCGGTGAACCTGTGTGTTTGAGCGGTGGCTTTATGCACAAGATGTATAAGATCAGCACCCAGCAAGGAACTTTCGCTCTGAAGTTGCTAAATCCCTTTGTTATGCAAAGAGAAACCGCTATGGATAATTTTGCAAAAGCTGAACGGATAGAACTTTTATTGGAGCAGCAGGGTATTCCGGTTCTTCCTGCATTGTCATTGTGCAGAAGAAAAATGCAGGAGATAGACGGTGAATATTTCTATCTGTTTGACTATTTTCCCGGGAAAGCCTTAAAAAGCAGCGAAATAACAGCAGAGCACTGCAAAGAAATGGGAAAGGTGCTTGCTGAAATCCATAGTGTAGACAAAAAGTATGAAAATGAAGAATTCTATGAAATGTCTATGGATTGGAATTTCTATCTTGCGGAAATGAAACACACCGATAGGCAGTTATACGC
>CAVIFY010000025.1:0-27408 GCA_963642245.1 Bifidobacteriaceae bacterium
GTATATGCTGTTCCGCAAGAACAAGTATGACGATAACACCCTGACCGTGACCGCAAAGAAAGCAAAGAGCAAGGCTACCAAATAATTAAACAAGAAGGTGTGTTTATGCTTGCCTTTCTGAAAGCGAATTATTTAACCATTCTGATCATTCTTGTGCTGGTGGCTATCGTGGTGGGGATCATCTGCTCCATCGTGAAAGACAAAAAGGCCGGGCGCAACACCTGCGGCGCAAATTGCGCCCACTGCGCCAACGCCGGCTGCTGCCACCAGCAGCCTAAGAAGAAAAAGAGATAGGAGGTATGCTTTATGACAAAGACCATAGTAGGCATTGACGGTATGGCTTGCGGTATGTGCGAGAGCCATGTAAACGATACCGTGCGCCGCAACTTTAATGTAAAGAGCGTAAAGGCCTCCCATAAAAAGAAACAGGCGGAGATCATCTCGGCAGAGCCTTTAGACGAGGCGGCCCTGCGTAAGGCCATCGGCGACACCGGCTACACGGTGACCGATGTGCATACGGAGCCGTACAAGAAAAAGGGCCTGTTTGGTCACTAAGCCTCCCTACACAAATAAATCCCTTGTGGATTTTGTTTGACCCGCAGTCGGAGCTTACAATACACAGCAGGCGGGCGAAAACCCGCCTGCATGGATAACACCCTCCCTGTACTTCTCCTTCCGGCTCCCTGCGGTAACGCTCTTTTCTGTGCCCATAGGGCGCAAAAGAGTCTTCTCCTTTCTCGGCAGACTTGCCATTGTCTGCCACCCGCGCTCTCTCAGAGTGCGGCCAAAGCGGCGCAGTTTCTGCGCCGCTTTTTTTATGCGCTTTTTTATTTATGCGACAAATAAGACCAACTGTTCGGTAAATTACAGTGAAACAGCGTGATCGGCAAAAGATCACAATTTGCGCTTGACGGCCTGCAAATGCCCGTGTTATAGTTAAGGTAGCGGCAGTAGACGCTTTTTTGGGAGTCTAAGCCCCTGTGGGGGCATAGAATGAATGGAGGTTATTCTATGAACGGAGGTATTTGTATGAAGATGAAGCGATGTTGCGCCTGGTTGCTGGCGGTGCTTTTGCTGCTGGCAGCACCGGCTTTGCCTGCGGGCACGCTGCTGGCGCCCATTACGGCCCGGGCGGCCACCCAGCAGTCCGGGGATTATGTGTACACCCTGCGGTCAGACGGTACGGCGGCGATCACCGAGTACAAGGGCCGCAAGACGGCGGATCTGAAGCTCCCGTCCACCCTGGGCGGCAAAAAAGTGACGGTTGTGGGCAATACCGCCTTTATCAGCCACGATGAGTTAAAGACCGTAACGGTGCCTGCCGGGGTAAAGACTATCGGCGGCTTTGCCTTTGGCTATTGTTATAATTTGAAGTCCGTGTCCCTGCCGGTCGGATTAAAAGATATTGGGCGGGGCGCATTTAATGGGTGCGACGCACTGACCGCACCGCGTATTCCCTCTACGGTGACCTATGTGGGCAGTATGGCCTTTGGCGGTACCGGGTACGACAAGCCCGCCAATTATAAAAACGGCGCCCTGTACCTGGATGGCTGGATGCTTGGCACCTCAAACGATATAGAGAACCTGACTGCCTTCCAAATCCCGGCGGGGACGGTGGGTCTGGCGGATTTCGTTTTCTTTTATACACAGATCACCGGCGTGCAGCTGCCGGCCAGTCTGCGCTATATCGGCGACAGCGCCTTTGGTCAGTGCAGCCAGCTGCAAACCATTCAGGTGGCTGCCGGGAATACGGCCCTGTCCGTGCAGGACAATGTGCTCTACAATGCGGCAAAAACCTGCCTGATCTTGTTCCCCCAGGGCAAGACGGATATAACGAATTTTACCGCACCGTCTACCTTGACGGCTGTGGGGAATTACGCCTTTAGCGGCAACACGACCATCCAGTCTGTGACCCTGCCCAATACGGTCACCAAGCTGGGCGATCAGGCCTTTGGCGGCTGTGAGGCACTGGAGAAAATGCCCTTGCCTACCGCACTGAAAGAGATTGGCGCCAACTGCTTTATGTACTGCGGCAAGTTGGAGAATGTGACCCTGCCTGCGGGCATTACGGCGCTGCCGGACGGGGTGTTTGAAAATTGCGCGGCCTTTACGGCCATATCGCTGCCGTCCGGGTTGAAGTCCATTGGCGAGAATGTTTTTTACGGCTGTGAAAAGATCACGGAGATGAATATTCCGAACACGGTGACCACCATCGGCCAGCAGGCGTTTACCAACTGTACGGCGCTGGCAAAGGTGACCCTGCCCGACGGGCTGAAAGTGATACCCGATCGGGCCTTTGACAGCTGCGAGGCATTGAAATCCATCACCCTGCCGTCTACGCTGACGGAGATCGGCTATGCCGCATTCCAGTACACCGGGTTGGAGAGCATTTATGTGCCGGACGGTGTGACCGAGATCCGGGAGTGTGCGTTCCAGTACAGCAAGCTGGTGTCTGCCCGCCTGCCGGAGGGGCTGACGGTGATCCGCGCCCATGCTTTTGACGGTCTGCCCCTGGAGCAGATCAATATTCCCAGCACGGTCAAGATCTTGGAGAACAGCGCCTTTGCCGGTGCCCATTTTACCACCATTGAACTGCCTGCCGGGTTGCAGCAGATCTGGGAAAGGGTGTTTAGCACCTGCCGCCAGCTGACTTCCATCACCATTCCGGACGGGGTCACCTTGATGGGCGGCCAGGTGTTTGAAAACTGTAACGCCCTGACTGCCGTGCACCTGCCAAAGAGCATGCAGCGGCTGGGCACATCTGTGTTCCAGGCGTGCCGCTCCCTTACATCCATTACCATTCCCGAGGGGGTAACGGAAATTGGCTCCAACGCTTTTAACAGCTGCGTAAAGCTGACTTCCGTACAGTTCCCCTCCACCTTAAAGTCCATTGACGATACGGCGTTTGGCGACTGCTGGGCGTTGACGGATATTGCTCTTCCGGACGGACTGGAGAAGCTGGGCGACCTGGTGTTCTCCGGTACCAACATTGCAGACACCCCTTGTCCCGACCGGCTGAAGCAGGTGGGCTACAATCCCTTTTATCAGGCGCCGCTGTCTGCGGCCCAGCCCAGCGAGGGCATTTACTGGGGCGATTGGCTGATCGGCTATGAGGATTGCAAAGGCAATTCTGTGGATACGGTGAACATTAAGGACGGCACCCGCCACCTGGCGGATCATGTGCTCGCACCCACGATCATCGCCGGTTACAGCAATTATTATATGAAGTATATTGACCTGCCGGCGTCCCTGGAGAGCATTGGCGATGGCGCGCTGTCCTATAATAGCTTTACCAGCCTGACCATTCCCGGGAGTGTAAAGACCATTGGGAATTATGCGTTCTCCAACTGCCAGCAGCTAAAGACGGTGACCTTCTCCGAGGGCGTGCAGTCGCTGGGCGATTATGTGTTCTCCGGCTGCGGACTGCTGACCGGTGTGGATCTGCCCGCCACTTTGCAGCACATGGGCACTTGCGTGTTTATCAACACCCCGGTTCTGAATAACCAGGCCGGCCAGCCCATTCAGTATGTGGACAAATGGGTGATCGCCGCCAATGGCACCGGCAATTTGTCCATTGCCAACGGCACAGTGGGCATTTGCGACTTTGCTTTTTACAACAACCGCAACGGCCAGATCACCGTGCCTGCCAGCGTCAAATACCTGGGCGAACAGTGTATGGGCTATCGGCAGGACGGGGCGCAGCGGTATCCGTTTGCCGGGTTTAAGATGGCTTGCTACGCCAACTCGGCCGCCCATACCTATGCCAAGAAGTACGGGGTCAATTACACCCTGATCTGCAATCACCAGTACAAGTCGGGCGTGACCAAAGCCACCACCGCTAAGGACGGCCAAAGCTATAAAAAGTGCGCCCTTTGCGGCGCAGTCACCGGCAAAACGGTGATCGCCAAGGCGTCCAATATCAAGCTGAATAAGACCGCTTACACCTACAACGGCAAGGTACAGCGCCCCGGCGTGACGGTGAAAGACAGCAAGGGCAAGACCTTGAAGAACGGCACGGATTACACCGTGTCTTACAGCAGCGGCTGCAAAAATGTAGGCCGTTACACCGTGAAAGTGACTCTAAAAGGTAACTACAGCGGCAGTAAGGCGATGACTTACAACATTAACCCCAAGGGCACCAGTGTTTCCAAAGTGACCGCTGCCAAGAAAGGCTTTAAGGTGACCTGGAAAAAGCAGGCTACCCAGACTACCGGGTATGAAGTGCAGTACAGCACATCATCTAACTTCAAAAAAGGCAATAAGACCGTGAATGTCACCAAGAATAAGACCACTTCTAAGTCTGTCAGCAAGCTGTCCGCCAAGAAGAAGTACTATGTTCGCGTGCGCACTTATAAGACCGTAAAAATCGGTGGTAAGAGCGTAAAACTCTACTCCGGCTGGAGTAAGGCTAAGAGTGTGACTACCAAGAAGTAAAGTGCATTTAGGTATTTGAGCGACCGTAGGGGCGGCAACCTGCCGCCCGCGGTGCGGTGAGGGCACCGCACCCTACAAAGAATAGAGATAACCGTAGGGCGGGGGCTTGCTCCCGCCGAACAATCCCTCCGTCAACGCCTACGGCGTTGCCACCTCCCTTTGCAAGGGAGGCAAATCGGTTACAATATCTTAGCCTCCCTTGTAAAGGGAGGGGGACCACCGCAGGTGGTGGAGGGATTTGCGCGGGCGGATGGTATCCGCCCCTACCGCATTCCACATTTTACACACAAAAAACAAAAAACCGACGGTGCGCCGTACAGGCACCGTCGGTTTCTATATTATATAGGGATCATTTCTTTTTCTTAAAGGGATTGGGCAGGGGTTTCTTTGGCTGGTCGGCAGCCCGGAGGGTGGCCTCTGCGGCGGCCCGCTCCTGGGCCGGCGGGGTGTACAGGTGGATCCGCCCGGTGTCGTTAAAGGCCTTAACGGTCATCACTGCCAACGGCACTAAGAACATACCGATAAACCCAAAGATCTTCAGACCAAAGTACAGGCCCATCAGGGTCACCAGCGGGTTGACTCCCAGGGTCTGGCCCACGATCTTCGGCTCAATGTACTGGCGGATCACGGTGATCACCACATAGAGCACCAGCAGCCCGACACCCTGCTTGGTGTCGCCGTTCAGCAGGCTGATAATGGCCCAGGGAATGAGAATGCCACCGGAGCCGGCCACCGGCAAAATGTCAAAGATGGCAATGCCCATGGCGATCACCACCGCATAGGCGTTGTGCATAATGCCAACGGCGTTCATAATGGTAAAGCCCAAAAACAGCTCGCAGAAGGTGATAAACATGATCAGCGCGTAGGCCCGCAGCATTTTGACAATGGTTTTGGAGAACAGCTGCTTGGTCTCGCTGAGCAGGTTTTTATGCTTTGCCGGCAGCTGCAACTTGATAAAGTGCACCACCTTGTCATAATCCTTGGTAAACAGGATCCAGGCGATAATGCCGATAACGATCGCCAGGAGGGCAGAGGGCAGGCTCTTGACCACATTGACCACGCCGCTGACGCCGCTGGTAATGCCGGATTTGACCGTATCTAAATTCAGGCCGATCTTGCTCAGGTCAAAGTCCTGGATCAGGTTGTTGAAGAAATCCGTCACCGAGGTGGAAACGGAGGCGTAAATGCCGTCCGGCAAAAACTGCAAAAAGTGCAGCACATTCTTTTGCAAGGTGGTCAAAAACCCGGGCAGGTCGTTCATCTGGTCTGCAACATAAGAGATAAAACTGCCGATCTCCTGAAACAGCTTTTGGATCAGCAGCCCCACCGGCACCAGAATAATGAGAATGGTAAAGAGCACCAGCAGCACGCTCCACAGACCGTGGCACTTGTGGTTGGTCTTTTTGTCCAGCCAGCGCAGGGGGCGCTGATTGATCACCGCAAAGAGAAAGGTGAGCAAAAAGGGTGCCGCCACCCAAAAGCAGTAGCGGAAAAACAGAAACAGCAGTCCGAAGATCACTGCTACATAGGCCAGATTGATCAGCGCGTCGCGCCGTTTTGCTACTTTTTCGTTCATAGAACCGTCCTTATATATTATCGCAAAACAATATCTATTACTAAGCATTTTATAGTATTTTGCCTTTTGTTGCAAGGGATTTTTGTAAATATTGTAAAATTCTGAATTTAGGTCTTGATTATAGCCGGAAATCGTGCTACTATATTCAAAATGTTTTTGACAAGCGCACATCTGTGCACGGGTGGTGAACACATCGAATGAGCAAAGCAGGTTATGTGCTGGTGGACGCCGGGATCTTGCCGGAGGTTTACCGCAAGGTTTTAACGGCGAAAAAGTACCTGGCCACCGGCAAGGCGGCTTCTGTCAAGGAGGCGGCGCAGCTGGCAGGGATCTCCCGCAGTGCATACTATAAATACAAGGACGCCATCTTTGAGTACGGCACCTCTGCGTCAGACGAGGTGGCCACCGTCAAGGCCCGGTTGCAGGACAGCGCCGGGGTGCTCTCCGGCTTTATCGGCGCCATCTCTCAGGTGGGGGGCAATGTGCTCTCCGTCAATCAGAGCGTGCCCCAGGACGGGGCGGCGGATGTGACCGTGACCGTGCGCATTGCCGATCTGTCTGTGGAGCCCGCCCGGTTACCGGCGCTCCTCGAGCAGCTGGAGGGCGTTGTGGGCGCCGCATTTATTCAGTAAATTTTTTTGGATTGCTGCCCGGCAGCAAAATTTCTCTTTCAGGAGGTTCAAATGAAAGTAGCAGTTATGGGGTACGGGACCGTAGGTTCCGGCGTGTGTGAAGTGATCGAGACCCACCAGGACACCCTGGCCAAGCGCACCGGCGGTACGGCGCTGGAGCTGGCGCGGATCCTGGATCTGCGGGAGTTCCCCGGCGACAAGCACGAGGCGCTCTTCACCAAGGATTTTAACGATATTCTGAATGATCCGGAGATCAAGATCGTGGCAGAGACCATGGGCGGGGTGAACCCGGCTTTTGACTTTACCATGAAACTGCTTGCCAGCGGCAAGAGCGTGGTCACCTCCAACAAGGAGCTGGTGGCGCAAAAGGGGCCGGAGCTGCTGGCCTGCGCCAAAGAGCATAATGTAAACTACCTGATCGAGGCGTCCGTTGGCGGCGGTATTCCCATCATTCGCCCCATGGCTCAGTGCCTGGCGGCCAATCATATTGAGGGCATTGCCGGTATTCTCAACGGCACCACCAACTTTATTTTGACCCAGATGATCGAGGAGGATATGTCCTTTGCAGACGCACTGGCGCTGGCCCAGGCCAACGGCTTTGCAGAGAAGGATCCCACCGCCGATGTGGAGGGCCACGACGCCTGCCGCAAAGTGTGCATTTTGGCCTCCCTGGCCTTTGGCAAGCATGTGTACCCCTCTCAGGTGGAGACGGAGGGTATCTCCAAGATCACCCTGGAAGATGTGGCCTATGTGGCTTCTGCCGGCGGCGTGATCAAGCTGCTGGGTCAGATCAAGGACCTGGGCGACGGCAAGATCGCTGCTTTTGTTGGCCCGGCTGTGGTGTATAACGGCTCTCAGCTGGCCTCCGTTAAGGGCGTGTTTAACGCCATTTTGGTGCGGGGCGACGCCGTGGGTGATGTGTGCTTCTACGGCCAGGGCGCCGGTAAGCTGCCCACCGCCTCTGCTGTGGTGGCAGATATGGCAGACTGTGCCGCACACACCGAGCAGCGCCGGATCTTTGGCTGGGGCGCCGGTGAGGAGGACTATGTGGTGGACTACAAAACCGCCATTAAAATGCCCTTCTATGTACGGGTACAGGGCGACGAGACCCACATTAAGCAGGCCTTTGACAATGTGAAGTTCCTCTCTCGCAGAGGGCAGCCTGCTGACGAAAAAGCCTTTATCACCGACGAGATGACAGAGGAGGAGCTGGAGCGCCGCCTGGCCGGGTTCCAGGTAGAGGCTGTGATCAAGGTGGCAAGTTACTAATTCGGAGGATAGATAGACTATGGGACTGATTGTACAGAAGTTCGGCGGCTCCTCAGTAGCCAATGCCGAGCGTGTAAACAATGTGGCACGCATTGTGACGGACACTTACAAGGCCGGCAATGATGTGGTGGTGGTGGTGTCCGCCCAGGGCGATACCACTGACGATCTGATCGAAAAGGCCAACGAGATCAACCCCCACGCAGCAGCCAGAGAGATGGACCAGCTGCTGACCGCCGGGGAGCAGATCTCCATTTCGCTGCTGGCTATGGCCATTGAGCGTATGGGCTTTCCGGTGATCAGCCTGCTGGGCTGGCAGGCCGGGTTTAACACCAATGCGGTGTACGGCGCGGCGCGGATCAAGAACATTAAGCCCAACCGCTTGCAGGCGGAGCTGGCCAAGCGCAACATTGTGGTGGTCGCCGGGTTCCAGGGGCTGAACCGCTATGACGACCTGACCACACTGGGCCGCGGCGGGTCCGATACCTCTGCGGTAGCCATTGCCGCTGCGCTGAATGCAGACAAGTGCCAGATCTTTACCGATGTGGAGGGCGTGTACACCGCCGATCCCCGCAAGGTAGAGAATGCGCAGAAGCTGAAAGAGATCACTTATGACGAAATGCTGGAGCTGGCCACCCTGGGCGCGCAGGTGCTCAACAACCGCTCCGTAGAGATGGCAAAGAAGTACGGCGTGGAGCTGGAGGTGCTCTCCTCGCTGAATCCCATTCCCGGCACCATTGTTAAGGAGGTAGCAAAAATGGAAAAAATGCTCATTCGCGGCGTAACCAAGGATAAAGATGTGGCCCGTATCTCTGTGATCGGCCTGAAGGACACCCCCGGCGTGGCCTTTAAGATCTTCTCCAAGCTGAGTCAGCGCAACATCAATGTGGATATTATTTTGCAGTCCGTCGGCCGTGACGGCACCAAGGACATTACCTTTACCGTCAGCAAGGACAACGGCCCCCTGGCTGTGGAGATCCTCAACGATGAGGTGGGCGGTTTCCAGGATGTGGTGTGCGACACCAAGGTAGCCAAGGTTTCCATTGTAGGCGCCGGTATGGAGTCTCACCCGGGCACCGCTTCCAAGATGTTTGAGGCCCTGTATGAGCGGGACATCAACATTCAGATGATCTCCACTTCCGAGATCAAGATCTCTGTTTTGGTTGCCGAGGAGGACGCCGACAAGGCCGTCTCCGCCGTGCACGCCAAGTTCATTCCCAACGACTGATTTTTGTACAAAACAGCAAAAACAAAAGCGCGTATCTGTTGCAGATACGCGCTTTTTTGTGGCTTTTGCCTTATTTTTCTTTGTAATACAGGCCGTATTGCAGTGCGCCGCCTTTGTACGCGCCCAGGGTGTGCAGGGCGTTTTTCAAAAGGGTCTTGGCGTGGGCCTTGGGGTAAAGGGAAAAGACGGTCCTGTCCGGGTTTTTGCCGGTTTCCAGAGCGGCGAAGAAGGCGTCTCGCCCGGTGCCCGGGGTAGGCGGGGTGTGCAGGTGCTGGTTTTCCGCCAGCAGCCGCTCCGGCACCGGCGCTGTGTGCAGCGGGGCGCTTTCCACCAGTTTGCGGCCTTTTTCGCTTTGGCACAGCAGCAGTGACACGCCCCGGCGGCGCTCCGTCTCCGGCAGGTCGGACTGCCAGGCGTCACCCAGGGTCAGGTCTGCCACCCGCCGGGTGGTGGCGAATGGGCAGTGCAGGCAGCCGTCGCTTTGGCTGATGGTGTTCAAAAAGGCGGTGATGTAGCCGTCATTCCCGGTGGGGGAGATGGCCTTGTAGCCGGTGAGCGGGGCCGCGCCCTTTTGGCGAAAGCGCAGATCCGCCAGCGTCGCCGGGTCAATGCCGTGGCTGCTCAGGTATTGCGCCAGCACCCGGGGCATGGGCGTGCCGTGGCAGATCAGGTCCACGGTGTACAGCCGCTCTCCCAGCGCCGGACCGATAAAGTTCTTTGCCGCAGCCACTTGGCAGGGCAGGGCGATCAGCAGCACGGACCGACCGGCAGCCAGCCGCTGCTTTAAGGGACGGTACAGGTCTGTCGCCCGGCTTTTAACATATTTGGAACCGGCAAAGGCTGCCAATTCGTCTGCCGTTTCCGCAAAGGCAAAGGCGCATTCCCCGCCTTGAAAGCGGCAGCTGCAAACCACACCGCCGCTCGCGATAAAAGCAGCGGCAATGGCACTCGCCACACCGCCGGAGGCCCCTTGCAGCCGCAGCTGCTCCGCCGTGCACCAGCCTTGGTACACAGCGATGGGTTCGCTTTTTTGCGGGGCGTGCAGTACCGGGCACACCCGGTCACAGGCGCCGCAATTTACGCATTTGGCGCTGTCGATCTTTGCCTCGCTGCCCCGGAGCCGGTCTGTTAAGGTGATGGCACCTTGGGCGCACACAGCGGTGCAGGCGCCGCAGTAGGTGCACTGCTCCGGCGGGCAAACGGTGGCTCTCTCTGTTGTGTTCATTTTTCGATCATCTCCCGCAGAAGGGATAGGGAAGCGGCTCGGGCCGTTTCGATTTTTTGGCGCACCGGGGCATAGTCGATGGGTGCGGCGGCCAGGGCCGTGTCGGCCGGGTCCGTTACCAGCCGGTCTTGCAGCCCGGTGAGGGTCAACAGACTTTGGTTGCGGGTGCCGGTGCGGTTGGCCGGCAACACCTCTGCAAAGGGCACCCCAAAGCGCAGGGAAAAGGCGGTGCCGTGGAAGCTGTCTGTGATCACACAGGCAGCATTTTTGATGTAGTGCAGGAACTGGCCGGGGGTGGGGGCGTAGATGAATTTGCCGCCCCAGGTGGCCTGGTGCACGCTGGCAGATAGGCGCAGCAGCGGCTTGCCTGCCGCCTTGGCCGCCGCCTTGGCATAGGCGCACAGCGCCGGGTCTTTATGGATTTGATACACCAAAAAGTAGCTGCCGGGCGCTGCGTTGACAGGCTCCAGCAGGTCCTGCCAAAAGGCGTCCTCCGGCAAAAACACCGGGTCGATCACCTGCTTGCCCTCCAGCCCCAGCTGGCGCAGCAGCGCAATGGCGCTGTCCTCCCGCACGGTGATCCGGGCATATTGCCGCAGATCTCGGCAAAACTGCCCCCGCAGGGGCTTGGACAGCTCCGTGCGGCCAAAGCTGGCGGCGTAGGCCACCTTTTTTGCGCCCTTTGGCGCAAAGGCCAGCCGATAGACCGGGTCGTAGGTGCCGTCCTCCATAGGACCCCACACCTGGTCGCTGCCGGTCATATATACATCGGCCTTTGGCCCGTTGGCGGTCAGTTCTTCCGCCGTGCTGTACGGCTCGGTCAAGTGCAGCATTTGCCGCCGGGCGCTCTCAAACAACCGACCGGCCATCACATTCTCCGTATAGCGCAGGGTGCTGTACACCCGGCGGCGCAGGGGCGTGCGGTTCCATCGGGGCTTTTGTTGCAGCTGGCATTTGTGCAGCCGGGTGCAGACCTCGTTGGGGCGCACATAGTCGATGATGCGGCAGCTGTGCCCCAGCGCCTCTATGGCGTTTTGGGTGGCAGCGGCTTGCAGCAGCGAGCCGTAATTGGCAATGGCGTGGCGGGTGATGACGGCAACCTCCATGGGGATCCCTCCTGTTCTTTCTGCCTTTATTATACCTTGCCCCGGGGCGCGGGTCAATGATTTTGGCCTTTTGCGGGTATGACTTGACACTGCATAAATTATAATATATAATATAACGAATAAATCTTAAGTTAAGGAGTCGTTCCAAATGGCAGAAAAAGTGTTTAAGATGACCGCAGAAGGCAAAGCCCAGCTGGAAGCGGAACTGGATTCCCTGAAGACCGAAGGCCGTATTGATATTGCTGAAAAGCTGAAGGTAGCCCGCTCTTACGGCGACTTGTCCGAGAACAGCGAATATGATGAGGCCAAGAGTGAGCAGGCCAAGATCGAGGCCCGTATCAACGAGCTGGAGTACCAGCTGGAGCACGCGGAGATCATCGGCGCGACCGAGAAGGGCAGCGTGAGCATGGGCTCCAAGGTCACTGTGCTGCGCAAGTCTGACGATGTGCGCGCCACCTATGAGATCGTGGGCTTTTCCCAGTCCAACCCGGCAGAGGGCAAGATCTCTGACGAAAGCCCGGTGGGCCGTGCACTGATGGGCGCCAAGATCGGCGAGACCGTAACGGTAGAGGCCCCCATCGGCAACATTGATTACCTGATTGAAGAGATTGACTAAAGAAGAGGAAAGACTATGGCAGGAAAGTTTGAGATCACCAAGGCCGGTGACGGTACTTTCAGTTTTGAATTTTTAATTGACGGCACCCCGGTGGCGCAAAGCCCTGTGTTTGAGAAAGAGGACGCTTGCCGCCGCGGCGTAAAGGCCGTAAAGAAGAACAGCCGCATGAAGGTGCAAAATGCCTTTGCCGCTGATGAAGAAAAGACCAACCCCAAGTATTTGGTGGAGCCGGCAGAGAACGGCGCCCGCTTTACCCTGTTTTTGCAGACCGGCGAGCCGTGCCTGACCGGTACTGCTGCGGATGAGGCTGCCGCCCTGGCTGTGATCGAACAGATCGGCAACAACGCCAACGCCGCGCAGATGGCTATGGCAGAGGTGGTGCTCAGCGAGAACGAGCTGCGCCAGATCCGCCTGAACAAGTTGCAGGCGCTGCAAGAGGCCGGGCAGGATCCGTTCCGGATCACCAAGGCAGAGCAGACCCACCACACCGCCGATGTGCGCGCCGATTTTGACGCGCTGGAGAATACGGATGTGACCCTGTGCGGGCGAATGATGTCTCGCCGGGATATGGGCAAGGCCAACTTTGTGGATCTTAGCGACCGCACCGGGCGTATGCAGATCTATGTGCGTATGAACGATGTGGGCGAGGATGTGTTCCGCGCCTTTAAGAAGTGGGACATCGGCGATCTGTTCCAGGTGACCGGCTTTGTGTTTAAGACCCGCACCGGCGAGATCTCCGTTCACGCCAAGGAGCTGAAGCTGCTCACCAAGAGCCTGCTGCCCCTGCCGGAGAAGTTCCACGGCCTGCAAGATACCGATACCCGGTACAGAAAGCGCTATTTGGACCTGATCATGAACCCGGAGGTGCGCGACACCTTTGAAAAGCGCTCCGCCATTATCCGCGAAATTCGCAAGTTCCTGGACGGCGAGGGCTTTATGGAGGTAGAGACCCCCATTCTGGTGAGCAACGCCGGCGGCGCTGCCGCTCGTCCCTTTGAGACCCACTTTAATGCGCTCAATGAGGACCTGAAAATGCGCATTTCTCTGGAGCTGTACTTAAAGCGGCTGATCGTGGGCGGCCTGGAGCGTGTGTACGAGATCGGGCGTGTGTTCCGTAACGAGGGCGTGGATACCCGCCATAACCCGGAATTCACCTTGATGGAGCTGTACCAGGCTTATACCGATTATCACGGTATGATGGACCTGACCGAGCGGATGTACCGCCATGTGGCCGAGGCTGTGCTGGGCACCGCCAAGATCACTTATAACGGCATTGAGATGGACCTGTCCAAGCCCTTTACCCGTATTACCATGGTAGACGCGGTCAAGCAGTACAGCGGCGTTGATTTTAAGGAAATTCAAACCCTGGAGGAGGCCCGCGCTGCGGCGGACGCCCACGGGATCGAATATGAGGAGCGCCACAAGAAGGGCGATATTCTCAACCTGTTCTTTGAGGAGTATGTGGAGGAACACTTGATCCAGCCCACTTTTGTGATGGATCACCCCATTGAGATCTCTCCGCTGACTAAGAAAAAGCCGGAGGATCCGGACTATGTGGAGCGCTTTGAGTTCTTTATGAACGGCTGGGAGATGGCAAATGCCTATTCCGAGCTGAACGATCCCATCGACCAGCGTGCCCGCTTTGCCGCCCAGGAGGAGATGTTTGCCCAGGGCGACGAGGAGGCCAACCATACGGACGAGGACTTCTTGCAGGCACTGGAGATCGGTATGCCCCCCACCGGCGGCATCGGCTTTGGCATCGACCGGATGTGTATGCTGCTGACGGATAGCCCCGCCATCCGCGATGTGCTGCTGTTCCCCACAATGAAGTCTTTGGATAAGTAAAAAGACGAACCCCCGATATTTATGTGGGTTTCAAGACTTCTAAAAACGAAAAAACTTATATTTTTGGACTTAACACAGCCCCTGAAAAGCTACGGCTTTTCGGGGGCTTCTTTCAGTTTACATAGTTTTCTTGTCGCGTTGCAAACTACATAAAGACTTGAAAGCAGAATTCGGTTTCCTCTGATGCGGGAGAGATACCTTGACAAAATCACCACACCATGTTACTATGACCTTATCAAAAGAAAGGATAGAAGTTATGCAGAAATTATATCGTGCAACCGCCTATAAAGCAGCCTCTTCTGTTTGCCTTGCAAACGGGGTTACTTTGTTGCACTCAATTTCGGTATAAAGTTTTATTTATAACATAAAAGCCGTTGATGTGTAACGATCATTCACATCAACGGCTTATTTTTTTTGGAGGTATCAAAATGTCAAAAGAACCGATTTTAGAAACCGAAAGATTGATTTTACGCCCAATCACTCTTGACGATGCAGAAGCTTGCTTTTCGTGGAACAGCGATGAAAGGGTCGCAAAATATATGTCATACCCTACGCTTACAGACATAAGCCAAACGATTGATTGGATAAAATCTACGCTTACAGACGGAAAGGAATACAATTTCGCATTTGTGCTTAAGGAAGAAAACAAGGTTATCGGTACAGGCTCGATAGGTCCCAGCAATAAAATAGAGGGTTATTGGGGTATGGGTTATAATTTGCATTTCGATTATTGGCACATGGGCTACTGCACCGAGGCGATGAAAGCAATTATCGACTATGTTCACAAAGAATTAGGCGTTAATAGAATTTGCTCGTTCCACGCTGTTGATAACCCCCGTTCAGGTAAGGTAATGGAAAAATGCGGACTCAAATTTGACCACTATGACGAATACACAAAATATGATAATAGTGCCACTTTTAAAGCAAAGGTGTATGTTATGGAGATCGAAGAGTAAAGGACCATTTAACTGAAAGGAGAGGGAACAGTTATCGCGTGCTATAGAGTGGCCGGAGAATAATCTGTCATTGCCCCCCCAATGCGGTCAATGAGAAGCGGAGTTTTAACAGCGCTTCCTCGGTTGCGAATGATAAGGTGTGGCACGCAAAACGGGGAGGCTGCCATTTGTCAATGCAACCGGTTGAGTGACCACCGCATTAAAAGAACTACGGATATTTCGCAAATGGCAGCGGAGATCAAGGCGCTATTTACATACAATCCTATTTATCTCCATACGGATCCCGAGAAAGATGTTCAAGTGCTCCGTGTTGCGCAGAAAATATTGAATTTTGTTAAGCTGTGTGCTATACTATTAAAGCATTAGCTTCAGTATAGCGCACGGCTTGTTTTCAAAAAATGAAGCCGCCTTATGCCGGCTTACTCCACAGCTTACGCCATTAGATTTTCCGCTATCTGCATTAGGCGTAACTGAGCTTACCCCAGCTCCAAACGAGTAGATGCCGGTGGGGACTTATAGACGCTAAGGGGAGCTTATCTAAGGCTGGTCACGATAATTCCGACCATGAAGTCTTTGGACAAATAAATCACCGCAAGACAGGGGCACCCTTTTCAGGGCGCCCTTTTGTGTTATTGGATCGCATTTTCAGTGGATCAAAAGTGGACATTGAAAGCATAAAAGTGGACATTCGAGAAAAAAGTGGACATTCGGCAGAGCGCAGTGCGCTTTGTCTGCTTTGCACCAAAGAAAGAGGTAACTATGGCATCGGATCGTGGGTATTTGGAATTTGTATTGGAGCAGCTGGCGGATCTGGACGGGGTGCGCGCTCGGGCAATGATGGGGGAGTACATTCTCTATTATCGGGACAAGGTGATCGGCGGGATCTATGACGACCGCCTGCTGGTAAAGGTCACCCCCGGCGCAGTGGCGTATATGCCGTCGGCCACGGAAGAACTGCCGTATCCCGGTGCTAAGCCCATGCTGCTGGTGGACAATGTAGACGACCGAGCGTATCTTTGCGGCCTGTTTGACGCCATGGTGGACGATCTGCCCGCCCCTCGGGCCAAGAAAAAATAGTGTATGACAGAGAAATACCGATAGGCAAAATGCGGGATTGCCCATTTTCTAAAATGAACGGAAATGCAAATCAGGTTAGTGAGGACAAAATGGAACCTAAAAATATTCTGAATATCACAACAAGAGAAGAGTTTAGAAAGTGGCTGGCAGAAAATCATAATAAAGAAACGGAGTGCTGGATGGTTGCAAAGAAAGGCAAGCAGCCACCGACGGATCGTGTGTGGTATTTAGACGCTGTTGAAGAAGCGCTTTGCTTTGGCTGGATAGACACGACGCATAAAAAGATCGACGGCGTGGATATGCAAAGATTTACACCTCGCGCCGCCAGAAGTCCGTGGTCCGAATTAAATAAAGAGCGTTGCCGTAGATTGGAAAAACTTGGACTGATGACGGACGCGGGACGCGCTGCTTTGCCGGATATGTCTGAAACGGGATTTGTAATAGATCCCGAAATTTACCAGGCGTTTCAGGCCAATCCGGACGCGTGGGAGAACTTTCAGTCTTTTCCTGCGCTTTATCAGCGGGTGCGGATCGATTCCATACAGCGTGATAAAAAGAAAGACAGAGAAGTGTTTGATAAGCGCCTAAAGAAATTGATCGAGCAGTCACAAGCGGGAAAAATGTTTGGCGAATGGAACGATAACGGCCGATTGTTGACGGATTGATCCATCAGCCCTTTGCAAGTGAAGATCGGTGCCTAAACAGTCTGCAAATCATGCGTTTTTATGCCCGGATAAGCAGTGTGTGCGCAGGGATTTTGGTGAGCTTTGCCTTTCCCTAAAAGAGTGGAAATACAAACCGGAATGTAGAGGTGCTCATTTTGAAGATCGAAACATATAGCGGAAAATATGATGATGAACTGATCGAGCTCATTCTTTCTATCCAAAATGATGAGGCAAAGATCGGGCTCTCATTGCAAGAGCAGCCGGATCTGCTGGACATTCACCGTTGTTATCAGCAGTCCGGCGGTGAGTTTTGGATCGCTTTGTCCGATGGCAGGGTGATCGGCACCATCGGACTTATGTTAATGGAAAATCACTGTGCCGTTTTGAAAAAATTTTTTGTGAAAAAGGCGTTCCGTTCACAGAAAGTCGGACTTTCCTTGTATAACGAGCTTTTGAAATATGCCGTTAGTAAAGGCGTTCGCCATATCCTTTTGGATACGCCGGCGGTCGCGCACGCTTCACACAAATTTTATGAAAAGGCGGGTTTTCACAGGATCGGCACCGCAGAATTGCCGGTGGCCTATTCTTATCCGGACAGGGATAGCGTGCTCTATCTATTGGATCTGTAAATCCCGTTTGTCAACTTACCCTTTGAGAGCGGAAACGCCTGTTCTCAAAGGGCTTTTTTATTTTCTTTTTTGCAGAAAGCCGACGCTTTACAAACAGGCGAAAATGCGCTACAATGCAAGTGAGTCGGGGCGCGTTCGGTTGCGCCGACTCGCAAAATTTTTTATTTTTAGGAGCGTGCTTTTTGACCAAGTACAACACACCGGAGATTGTGGCATAACCGGGAGGTTTGCTGACGATCTGCCAAACCTCCCGCAGAAGTGCAATTGACATCCACAATTTTCAGGAGGTAAAACAATGAATACAAAGGATATTATCATTCGCTTGGAGCAAAAAGAGGATCACCGCGCGGTGGAGCAGCTGGTGCGCGACAGCTTTTGGAATGTGTACGCGCCGGGCTGCACGGAGCACTATGTGCTGCACCGGTTGCGGTCACACCCGGACTTTGTGCCGGAACTGGACTTCGTTATGGAGCAAAGCGGCCGGATCATCGGCCAAACGGTCTTTGTGCGCACGGCGCTGACCCTGGACGACGGGCGAAAGCTGCCGATTATGACCATGGGCCCCATTTGCATTGCCCGGGCGCTGCAACGCCGGGGCTACGGCAAGCGGCTGCTGGACTACGGGCTGGCCCAAGCCAAGGCGCTGGGCTACAAGGCCGTATGCTTTGAGGGGAATATTGACTTCTATGGCAAAAGCGGGTTTGTGGCGGCCGCCACCAAGGGCATACGCTACCACGGCCTGCCTGCCGGTGCCAGCGCAGATTTCTTTCTATGCAAAGCATTGGCGCCGGGGTATTTGGACGGTATTTCCGGCGAGTATGCCACGCCGCAGGCGTATTTTGCTGCGGTGGACGACCCGCGGGATTTCGCCCGGTATGACGCCACATTCCCTGCGAAAGAAAAGTTGATCCTGCCCGGGCAACTGGGGCAGTAAACCCGGCGAATGAAACGGGGGAGCCGGTGAGCCGCCGGGCTTGTCGGCTCCCTTGGCAAATAGAATGATCGAGGGGGGACGGCGTGTGGACTATATGGAGATCACAAGAGAAAATATCGACCGGGAGCACATTTGCTGCGCCATGTCCGGCAAGCAGAGCGTGCAGAAGAAAGAATGGCTGAAAGCTCGGCTGGACGAGGGGCTGGTGTTTTGCCGCAGCGTGGAGCGGGGCAAGTGCTTTGTTGAATATATGCCGGCGGAGATGGCCTGGGTGCCTATTGACGCGCCGAACTACCTGTATATCCACTGCTTGTGGATCGCCGGGGCGATGAAGGGCCACGGCTACGCAAACGACCTGCTGGCTCGGTGCCTGGCAGACGCCAAGGCCGGGGGCAAGGCGGGGGTGTGCATTTTGTCCTCAGCAGGGCGAAAAAAGGAATTCCTGGCCGACCCCAAGTACCTGGCCTATAAGGGCTTTGCGGTGGCAGATACCACGGACGCAGGCATTGACCTGATGTACCTGCCCCTGGACGGCAGCGCGTCGGTGCCCAAGTTCAAGCCCTGCGCCAAAAAGTTGCAGGTGGAGGAGCCGGGCTTTGTGCTGTATTATACCGACCAGTGCCCCTTTACCTACTACTGGGTGGCCCGGGTGCAGGCGGTGGCCGCAGAGCACCATATCCCGCTCAAGGTGGTGCACCTGACCGACCGGGCAGCGGCGCAGAATGTACCTGCACCGGTGAGCACTTACGCTCTGTTCCGGGACGGCAAATTCGTCACCCATGCGGTGCAATCGGATAAGAAATTCCTGGCCCTGGCCGGGATCGGCAAATAATTGCGGAGGTGTTCCAGATGAAGAAATTTAGAACAGTAGTATCCCTGATCTTAATGGTGATCGCCGGGGTGGTGGGCTTTTTTGTAGGTTCTGCGCTGGAGGACGGTTTTGGCGGGGCGATCTTGTTCACGCTGATCGTGGGTATCGCCTGCGTGATCTATACTATTGATAATCGAGAAGTGTAAGACCGGAGGACGGAGAAAAATATGCTGAAATACGGAATGTACGCCAAGGCGGTGGAACTGCTGTTCTATCCGGCAGTGGCGGCACTGATCTGCTGGCTGGTGTCGCTGGTGCTGTAAGCGCAGCCGTGGGGCAAAATCAGGCTGGATAGAGAAGAACGCAGCTTGGGGGGTAGGCGTATGGACAACACAAAGCGATTTAGCGGCAAGGGCGCCGTTTATGCCAAGGCACGGCCCGGATATGCACCGGCGCTGTTTGCGTATTTGGAGCAGGAGCTGCAAGTGCCGCCGGGCGCCGTGTTTGCGGATATTGGCGCAGGCACCGGCATTTTCAGCAGTCAGCTGTTGCAGGCCGGTTACCGGGTAACAGCCGTGGAGCCGAATGCAGATATGCGCGGCCGGGCAGAGCAGGCGCTAAACGGAACGGCCGGTTATCAGTCCGTCGACGGTACGGCGGATCATACCGGGCTGGAGGACGAGAGTGTGGACTATGTATCGGCGGCCCAGGCGTTCCACTGGTTTGATCCGGTGGCTTTTCGCCGGGAGTGCCGCCGGATCTTAAAGCCCGGCGGGCAGGTGCTGTTGGTGTATAACACCCGGGATTTGCAGGCGCCCTGCACCCGGTCGCTGGCTGCGCTTTGGCATACATACAGTGCTCGCTTTGTGGGCTTTTCTAACGGTATGAGCGAGGAAAAATGCCGGGCCTTTTTTGATCACAAATGCCGGGTGTTCCGGGCAGAGAACAGCCAAACCTATGATCGGCAGGGCTATATTGCCCGCCTGTTGTCCTCGTCCCATGCACCGACGGAAGATCAGGCGGAATATGCGCGCTTTTTGACGGCGGCCGGGGCGCTGTTTGACCGGTATCAGGTGGCAGGTCGATTGACGGTGCCGATGTACACCGTGGCCTATGTGGGCACAGTTGGATCACAGAGTAAAGAGTAATAAGAGGTAAAAGATATGGAAATACAAGTGCGGGCGTATGGCCCAGCAGATTTGGCAGAGATGGTGGAGATTTGGAACGCAGTGGTGGAGGCGGGCGACGCCTTTCCCCAGGAAGAAGTGCTGACCGTGGACAGTGCGGCGGCGTTCTTTGGCGGGCAGACCTATACCGGTGTGGCTGTGGAGCCGGGGACGGAGCGGCCCCTGGGGCTGTATATTCTCCACCCCAACAATGTGGGGCGCTGCGGGCATATCTGCAACGCCAGCTTTGCGGTCAGTCCCGGGTGCAGAGGGCTGCATATCGGCGAGCGGCTGGTGCTGGACTGCCTGGCCCGGGCCAAGGACCACGGCTTTCGGGTAATGCAGTTTAACGCGGTGGTGGCAGAGAATGTGCACGCCCGGCATTTATATGAGCGCCTGGGCTTTGTGCAGTTGGGCACCATTCCCGGCGGCTTTCGCCGGGCGGACGGGCAGTATGCGGATATTTGCCCTTACTATAAGGTGCTGGATTGAGCAGAGCAATGCGAACGGTGGACCTGACCCGGGGGCCGATCTTTGGCAGCCTGGTGCGGTTCTCGCTGCCGATGATCGCCGGTAATCTGCTGCAACAGATCTACAATTTGGCAGACACCCTGATCGTGGGCCGCTGTATCGGTGCCGACGCACTGGCGGCGGTTGGCTCGGTGTACACCCTGATGATCTTTGTGACCTCTATGATCATCGGGCTGTGTATGGGCAGCGGGGCGTTCTTCTCCGTAGACCACGGGGCAGGGAACACCCGGCAGTTGCAGCAGGATATTTGGCTGTCCTTTTGGTTCGTTTTGGCGGTAACGGCAGGGCTGTATGCCCTGTGCTATCCGGGTATGGGGCTGATCCTGCGGCTGCTGCAAACCCCGGCGGAGCTGCTGAAAATGACCCGGGCGTATGTGCAGGTGGTGTTTGGCGGTCTGCTTTTCACCTTTCTATATAATTTTTTTGCGTATCTTTTGCGGGCGCTGGGCAATACCCGGGTGCCGCTGGTGTTCCTGGCGGTGGCGTCCCTGCTTAATATCGGGCTGGACCTTTGGTTCGTTGCCGGGCTGCACCTGGGTGTGGCCGGGGCGGCCTGGGCCACGGTGATCGCCCAGGCGTTCTCCGGTATAGGCATTGCCGTGTTTGCGCTGCGGCGGGTGCCGCTTTTGCGTATGGCGCGCAAGGATCCGTCCTTTGACCGTGCCCGGCTGCGGCAGATCATTGGCGGTGATATTGCCACCGGTCTGCAACAGTCGGTGATGAATTTTGGCATTTTAATGATCCAGGGGCTGGTAAACAGCTTTGGCACGGTGGTGATGGCTGCCTTTGCGGCGGCGGTAAAGATCGACACGGTGGCCTATATGCCGGCCCAGGAGTTTGGCAATGCGTATTCCCTGTTTGTGTCTCAAAACTACGGGGCCGGGCAAGCCGCGCGTATTCGCCGGGGCAGTCGGCTGGCCTTTGCGGTGTCCGCCGGGTTCTGCTGTGTGGTGTCCGTTTGTATTTTTCTGTTTGCCAAGGGGCTGATGGGCCTGTTTGTGGACAGCGGTGAGAGGGCGATCATCACCGCCGGTGTGCAGTACCTGCGCATAGAGGGTGCCGCCTATGTGGGGATCGGCGTGCTGTTTTTGTGGTACGGCTATTTCCGCGGGGTGGAGCGGCCAAAGGTGTCGCTGCTGCTGACGGTGGTGTCCCTGGGCACCCGGGTGGCCTTGTCTTATGCGCTGGCGCCCCACACGGCGCTGGGGGTGGTGGCCATTTGGCTGTCTATTCCCATCGGCTGGGTGCTGGCAGATCTGCTGGGGCTGGCGCTGTACCGCCCCACGGCAAAACGATTGGAACAACAACTGCAAAACAGGAGGTAACGGTATGAAATTGGCAAATCAGGTGGAGATCCCCGCCCTGGGGCTGGGGGTGTACAAAATGGCTGCCGGGGCGGAGATGAACGCCGCTGTGGGCGCAGCCTATGCCGCCGGGTATCGGCTGTTTGACACGGCCCAGATGTACGGCAACGAGGCGGCGCTGGGTGAGGCATTGCAGGCAAACGGCATTCCCCGCAAAGAGGTGTTCCTGATCAGCAAGGTGGATAACGGCAACCAGTGGTATCAGCCCACCTTGGACAGCTTTGAACAGAGCCTGGAACGGCTGCAAACGGATTATTTGGACGCCTTTTTGGTGCACTGGCCGGGGCAGGACAAGGCCCGCACCCTGTCTACCTGGCAGGCTATGGAAAAGCTGTATGGGGACGGCAAGGTGCGCAGCATTGGGGTGTGCAACTTTGAACAGCCCCAGCTGGAGTATCTGCTCTCTCACTGCCGGGTAGCGCCTATGCTGGATCAGATCGAGCACACGCCCTTGCAGCACAACCGGGCGCTCTTGGACTATTGTGGCGAAAAGAAGATCAAGGTGATGGCCTGGGCACCGCTGCTGCGTGGGGATTTTGACCACCCGGTGATCCAAAATCTGGCCCGCAAGTACGGCAAGACCCCGGCGCAAATCCTGCTGCGCTGGAATGTGCAGCAGGGGATCATTCCCATTCCCAAGTCCAAGAACCCCACCCGCCTGGCGGAGAATATCGCCGTGTTCGATTTTGCGCTGGAGGAGGAAGATATGGCGGCGCTGAGCGCTATGGACCAAAACCGGCGCACCAGCCACGACCCGCTGACCTTTGATTTTTGATCCAGCCGAAAAAAGCGTGCTGCACCCGGTGTGCGGCGCGCTTTTTGCTGCCCCGGCAGGGCTTGACTACCGGGCAAAAAATGAGTATAATAAAGCGAATACGATGTTATAAATCCACAAGAATTTTAGGAGAGATATTATGCGTTCTGATTTGATCAAAGAGGGACCCAGCAGAGCCCCCCATCGTTCGTTACTGCGTGCACTGGGTATTGATGATCTGGAGATGAAGCGGCCGTTCGTTGCCGTGGTGAACTCCAAGAGCGACTACATTCCCGGCCATATGCACCTGGACAAGATCGCCGAGCAGGTAAAGGCGGGTATCCGCAACGCCGGCGGCGTGCCTTTTGAATTTAACACCATCGGCGTGTGCGACGGTATTGCCATGAACCACAAGGGTATGAAGTATTCTCTGTGCTCCCGTGAGCTGATTGCCGACAGCATTGAGGTGATGCTCACCGCGCACCCGCTGGACGCCATTGTGTTTATCCCCAACTGCGACAAGATCGTGCCCGGTATGCTGCTGGCTGCCTGCCGGCTGAACCTGCCCTGTATCTTCATCAGCGGCGGTCCTATGCTGCCCGGCAAGAGCGCCGTTACCGGCGGGCGTATCGGTCTGTCCGAGCAGTTTGAGTATGTAGGTGCCAATGCAGTGGGCAAAATGAGCGACCAGATCCTGGAGAGCTGTGCCTACACCGCCTGCCCCACCTGCGGCAGCTGCTCCGGTATGTACACTGCTAACTCTATGAACTGCCTGACGGAGACCATCGGTATGTCCCTGCCCGGCTCCGGCACCATTCCGGCTGTGATGAGCGCCCGTCTGCGCCTGGCAAAACAGGCCGGTGAGCGGGTGATGGACCTGCTGAAAGAGGACATTAAGCCCTCGGATATTATTACGGAGAAAGCCATTGAGAACGCCATGCGCACGGATATGGCCATCGGCTGCTCCACCAACACCATTTTGCATTTGACGGCCATTGCCCATGCGGCAGGCCATGATATTGACCTGGCCCGGCTGGACGCTTACGGCAGAAAGACCCCCCAGATCTGCAAGCTGAATCCGGCGTCCTCCGTGTTTATTACGGATCTGAACGATGTGGGCGGTATCCCCGCAGTGATGAAGGAGCTGGCCAAGGGCGGTATGATCAATACCGATTGCCTGACCGTCAGCGGCACGGTACAGGATCGGCTGGACGCTGCACCGGACGCCGACGGCGAGATCATTCACACCCTGGAGGCACCGTTCTCCGCAGACGGCGGTATCGCTGTGCTCACCGGCAACCTGGCAGAAGACGGCGCTGTGGTGAAGAAGGGCGCCGTTGCACCGGAGATGATGCAGCATAAAGGCCCGGCCAAGTGCTATAATTCGGAAGAAGAGGCCATTGCGGCCATTACCGGCGGCAAGGTGGTTGCCGGTGATGTGGTGGTCATTCGTTATGAGGGTCCCAAGGGCGGCCCCGGTATGCGTGAGATGTTGTCTCCCACCTCTGCCATTATCGGTATGGGGCTGGGCTCCTCCGTTGCGCTGCTGACGGACGGCCGGTTCTCCGGCGCTACCCGCGGTGCTTCCATCGGCCATGTGAGCCCGGAGGCGGCCATGGGCGGCACCATCGCTCTGGTACAGGACGGCGATATGATCGAAATTGATATTCCTGCGCGTGTGCTGCGGGTAGATGTGTCTGACGAGGAGCTGGCCCAGCGCAAGGCCACCTGGCAGCCGCCGGAGCAGCACCTGACCGGCTACCTGAAGCGGTATGCCCAGCATGTGACCAGCGGCGCTAAGGGCGCAGTATTTGAGGACTGAGTATGAAAAAGGACGGGACGACCGGTAAAGGGCGCGCGCTGCTGCGCCACCTGGCGGTGGTGCTGGTGTTTGTGCTGGCAGCCGCGCTGGTGTTTACGCCGATATGGGTGCTGGGCGGGCGCTATGCCGTGTCTGCCGTGCACGATGTGCAGGCCAAGTTGCCCCGGGCAGACAGTGATTTGCAGCTGACGGAGCAGTACGACCCCCAGCCCAATACCTTTGGGATCGTAGAGGGCGCCACAGTGACCGGCGGTATGCACTTTGGTCGGCTGGAATGCAGCCGGATCGACCTGGATTGCCCGGTGTATTACGGCGCCAATCGGGTGTGCCTGCGTGCCGGTGCGGCCGCGTCTACGGCTTATGGCCTGCCGGGCTACGGCAAATCTACCGTTGTTACCGGGTACAACACCACGGTGTTCCGGAACCTGGGTCAGTTGAAAAAAGGCGATCTCATCGACTTTTCCACCAACTGGGGGCACTTCTCCTGCCGGGTGACGGACCGTCAGGTGCTCACCTCGGACGAGTCGGTGGATGTGTCTGTGGTGGACAAGGAAAAGCTGATCCTCTTTTGCACCTATCCCCAGTCGCCCTTTGGCAACTTGGCGGATCAGCGGCTGTATGTATTTTGTGAAAAGGCCTCCGGCCCGGCTGTGGAGGTGAGCGCCAATGGCTAAGATCAAAAAGTGCAACCGGCGCGCCGGTTTCAGTGCGTTTTTGCTGTTTGTTTTTACCGGCGTGCTGACCCTGTCCGTGTTGGTGGGCGCCCTCTTTGGCAACCCACTGCGTATGGTGCAGTGCCTGGGCGGCGATACTTATGTGGACGGCCTTTATGCGGAGGTCCACCAGTATGCGGCGGATCTGTGCCTGGAGTACGGGCTGGACACGGCAGTGGCAGACGCAGTCACCAAGGACGGCGTGCGCACGGCGGTGCAGACCTATGCAAAGAGTATGTTAAAGAGCAAGGACCGCTCAGCCAAGCTGGCACCGGCGCTCCAACAGGTGCGTACCGCATTAGAAACGGCGGCAGCCAAGGCAGCCCCCGGCGCTACTACGGCGCAGGTGCAGGACTTTGGCAAGGCGTTTGCCGATTATATGGGCGAGCGTATGGCGCTGGTGTTTGCGGCGGATCTGCGTAATTTTGCGTATTTCAGCACCCGGGTGTCTGCGGCGGGGGGCGTGATCGCCTGCTGCGGCGTGGCGCTGGCGGTGTTTCTGCTGGGGCGCAGCGGGGCTGCCAAGGGGCTTCAGCGGTTGCTGGCAGCAGACGGTATTTGTGCCGCCGGGCTGGTAACGGTGCTGTGCGCCGTGATCATGCTGGTGCTGCTGCACCAAAAGGACCTGTATATTTTTCCCGCCTATCTTTGTGTGGCGGCCACCCGGTATATGACCGGCTGGCTGTATATGTGCCTGGGCGCCGGCGGACTGCTGCTGGCAGTCTCCGGGATCGTGGCCTTTGCGCGCAAGGGCAAGAACTGTAAAGGATGAACCGTATGGACAACGATGTAGTCATTTCTGTTGAAAATGTGACCATGGCCTTTAACCTGAATAAGGAAAAGGTGGATAACTTAAAGGAATATGTGATCAAGCTGTTAAAGCGCCAGCTGGAATTCAAGAAGTTTTATGCCTTGCAGGATATTAACTTCCAGGTGCGCCGGGGCCAGCATTTGGGCATTTTGGGCCTGAACGGCGCCGGTAAGTCCACGCTGCTCAAGACCATTGTAGGCGTGTACAAGCCAACAGAGGGCGTGGTGAAGAAGCAGGGCGTGATCGCGCCTTTGCTGGAGCTGGGCGCCGGCTTTGACCCCAACTACACCGGCAAGGAAAATATCTTCCTGTACGGCGCTATCCTGGGCTACAACCGGGAGTATTTGGAGAGCAAGTATGACGAGATCGTGGCGTTTTCCGAGTTGGGCAAGTTTATTGATGTGCCGCTGAAGAATTATTCTTCCGGTATGAAGGCCCGCTTAGGCTTTTCCATCGCCACGGCCGTGGAGCCGGATATTCTGATTTTGGATGAGGTGCTGTCCGTCGGTGACGCCCGCTTCCGCAAAAAGAGCCTGGCCAAGGTCCAGTCCATGTTTGACCAGGGCGTGACCGTGCTGTTCGTGTCCCATAACATTCAGCAGGTAAAGGCCATTTGCGACACGGCCATTTTGCTGGAGAAAGGGCATATCATTGCCTCCGGCGATGTGGACACCGTGGCTGCCGTGTATGAGGAAAAATCCGGCAAAAAGAAATAAAATAATTTTCAAATGCAAAAGGCGGGCACACACCCGCCTTTTTTATATGTGCCTCTCTTGACAACGCCGGTAAAATATGTTTGAATGAGGGCGAGAGGAGGTATTGTGATGAACAAAAAGCGATTTTACATTCTAACCACTTGTTGCCTGGTGGCTTTGCTGGTTGTCTTTGAGGTGGTGCTGTTCCTGACTTTTGGCGGGGCGGGATTGGCACAAAACGGATGGGCCAAGTGGCTTTGTGCCGGCGCACCGGTTTTGATCGTCCTGCTGTCTTTTTTGCGGGACTATATCCTCAAAGTGAAGTTTGGCGGCTCAAAAGAATAACACATAAAAATACCCCGTGCGGTTTGGAACTGCACGGGGCGTTTTGTTATGCTGTTTATTTCACTTTTACGGCTTTGGTGGCGCTCCAGGCGGAGTAGACTTTCTTTTTGCCCTCGGTGCGGTAGGAGCGCATACGCACATAGTAGGTGGTCTTGGCCCGGTAAGTGGAGAAGGTCTTGGCGGTGGCGCTCTTGCTCACCGTAAAGT
>CAVIFY010000026.1:0-26465 GCA_963642245.1 Bifidobacteriaceae bacterium
GAAATAAGCGTGAGCGATCAGGTAGAGAATCACCCCATTGCCACTGTGGCGGTGGAGCGCACCTTTTTTAATCTGGACAGCGACTACGACTACGCGGTGCCCGCTGCATTGGCGGACCGGGTGCGCCCGGGCGTGGCGGTGGAGGTGCCCTTTGGCAGCGGCAATCGACTGCGCCGGGGGATCGTGCTGCAAGTGTTTGACGGGATCAACCCGGCACTGAAAGACATTGCCCGGGTGTGCGATTACGGCACGGTGCTGGACGAGAGCCAAATTCGCCTGGCCCGGTGGATGAAGAGCCGCTATTTTTGCACCACCTATGAGTGCCTGCTGCAAATGCTGCCCCGCGGGTTCGGCAAGATCGGCGTGGCCGGGGTGCGTATGGCAGAACTGACCGTCAGCCGCAGCGAGGAGCTGCCCCGCTTAACGCCAAAGCAGCAGTCCGTTGCCGATTTGCTGCTGGATATTGGCAGCGCCACCGTGGAGGAGATCAAGACCCTTTGCGGCGTGGGCGACAGTGTGCTGAAAAATATGGAAAAGTGCGGCGCGCTGCGCTTTTTCAAAAAAGAGAAATACAGAAATCCGTATGCGGATCTGCCTGCTGCGCCCAAGGCGGCGGAGATCGAGCTGTCTGCCGAGCAGGCAAAGGCGTATAACACCCTGTCCGCTATGCTGGACGGCGACGGCGGCAGCGCGTTGCTGTACGGCGTCACCGGCAGCGGCAAGACCCAGGTGTATATGCGCCTGATCGACCGGGCGTTGCAGCAGGGGAAAGATACCATTGTGCTGGTGCCGGAGATTGGCCTGACCCCCCAGGTGCTGGGGCTGTTCCATCAGCGGTACGGCCGCCGGGTGGCAGTGCTGCACAGCGGTCTGTCCGTGGGGGAGCGCAACGACGAATACCGCCGTGCCGACCGGGGCGAGGCCAAGATCGTGCTGGGCACCCGCAGCGCCGTGTTTGCGCCGCTGCACCACCTGGGACTGATCATTATGGACGAGGAGCAGGAGCTGACTTATAAAAGTGAGCGCACCCCTCGTTACCACGCCAGGGACATTGCCCGCTACCGGGCAGGGGAGAGCGGCGCCCTGTTTGTTATGGCGTCTGCTACCCCCAGCATTGAAAGCTATGCGGCAGCCAAGGCGGGGAAATACACCCTTTGTACCCTGGAGCACCGTTTCGGCAACGCTGCGTTGCCACAGGTGTGTACCGTGGATATGAAAGGGGAGTTGCACGCCGGGCACCGTTCGCCCCTGAGCCGCACCCTGCAAGCGCAGATACTGGCCAATTTGGACGCGGGCAAGCAGACCATTCTGCTGATGAACCGGCGGGGGTACAACACATTCATTGCCTGCAACGACTGCGGCCATGTGATCACCTGCCCCAACTGCTCCATTTCGCTGACCTATCACAGCTATTCCAACCGGCTGATGTGCCACTACTGCGGCTACTCCAAGCCCCTGGACAATATCTGCCCGGAATGCGGCAGCCACGCGGTGCGGTACAGTGGGTACGGCACCCAGCGGATCGAGGACGAGCTGCAAGCGCTGTTCCCCGCGGCGCGGATCTTGCGTATGGACGCAGACACCACCGCAGGCAAATTCAGCCACCAAAAGCTGTTTGACGCCTTTGCCGCCCACGAATATGACATTTTGGTGGGCACCCAAATGGTGGCCAAGGGGCTGGATTTTGACGATGTGACCCTGGTGGGCGTGGTGAATGCGGACAATGCGCTGTATGACGAGAACTACCTGAGCCACGAGCGGGCCTTTGACCTGATCACCCAGGTGGTGGGGCGCAGCGGTCGGCGAGACGCTACCGGCACGGCAGTGATCCAGACCATTGACCCCTGCAACCCGGTGATCGACCTGGCGGCCCGGCAGGACTACCCGGCTTTTTTTGAGACGGAGTACGCCCTGCGGCGCATTTTGACCTATCCGCCGTTTTGCGATATTTACGGCGTGTTCTTTGTCAGCGAGGACGAGAACGCGGCGGCGCTGGCGGCCAAGGCCTTTTTTGAAACACTGGTGCAGGAGAACAAAGCGCAGCAGCAAAAGCTGATCGTGCTTGGTCCCTCACCGGCAAGAATATCTAAAATCAGCAATACCTATCGGTATCGGCTGGCAATTAAGTGTAAAAATTCAAAATCTGTTCGCAATTTGCTCATGCAGGTGTTAAAAGCTACTGTTAAAATGAAAGAGCTGCGAAAGGTGCAGATTTCCATAGATTTGAACCCCATTGACCTGGGTTAGGAGAGAAAATGGCATTACGGAATGTAGTAAAATACGGCGACCCGATCTTAAGAAAAAAGAGCCGCACGGTGGAAGTGTTTGACCAGCGTATCGCCACCTTGGTGGAGGATATGTTTGAGACCATGTATAAGGACAACGGCGTGGGCCTGGCTGCGGTGCAGGTGGGTATCCTTAAGCGCATTGTGGTGATCGACTGCGGCGACGGCCCGGTAGAACTGATCAACCCGGAGATCGTAAAGACCGAGGGCGAGCAGTGCGGCCAGGAGGGCTGCCTGTCCCTGCCCGGTCGGTACGAGACGGTGCGCCGCCCCCAAAAGGTGCAGGTAAAAGGCCAGGACCGTGCGGGCAAATGGCATGTTTATACCGGCGAGGACTTAAAGGCCCGGGCATTCTGCCATGAGATCGACCATTTGGACGGTGTGCTCTTTATCGACCGCATGGACAAAACTGTAAAGAAGGACTAAGATGCAAACGCTGCGTATCGTATTTATGGGCACGCCGGATTTTGCCGTGCCGTGCCTGCAAACCCTGCTGGACAGCCCCCACAGCGTGGTGGGCGTGTTTACCCAGCCGGATAAGCCCCAGGGGCGCAAAATGGTGCTGACCCCGCCGCCGGTAAAGGTGCTGGCTGCGGCGCACGGCGTGCCTGTTTTTCAGCCGGAGAAGATGAAAGACCCGGCCACTTTAGAGCAGTTAGAGGCGCTGGCGCCGGACTTGATCGTGGTGGTGGCCTACGGGCGCATTTTGCCCCGGGCGGTGCTGGAACTGCCCCGCTACGGCTGTATCAATGTGCACGCCTCGCTCTTGCCCAAATACCGGGGCGCGGCGCCCATTCAGTGGGCCATCTTAGACGGCGAGACGGAGACCGGCGTGACGGTTATGCAAATGGACGCGGGACTGGACACCGGCGATATGCTGCTGGTGAAGAAAACGCCCATTGACCCGGAGGAAACGGCGGAAATGCTGTTTGACCGGTTGTCTGCCCTGGGCGCACAGGCACTGGCGGAGATCTTACCACAGCTGGACTGTCTGCACCCGGTGCCTCAACCGGCAGGGGACTTTGGCTATGCCAAGATGATCTCCAAGTCTATGAGCCCCTTGGATTGGAGCCGCCCGGCGGCGGAATTGCACAACCGGGTGCGGGGGCTGTATTCCTGGCCCTGCGCCACCACCACCATTGGCGACAAGACGGTCAAGGTGCTGTCCGCCCGCCTAAGCGACCAAAAGGGGAGCACCCCCGGCGCAGTGATCGAGAGTAAGGGCAAGTTGATCGTTGCCTGCGGCGACGGTGGCGGTTTGGAACTGCTGACCGTGCAGCCCCAGGGGAAGAAAGCCATGGACGCCAAGGCCTTTTTGGCCGGGCACCCGGTGGCGGTTGGTACTGTTTTAGGAGCGTGAGTTTATGAACGCCTATATGCTTTATTACGCAACCGGGGTCATTATGATCCCGGTCCTGCTGTTTTCTTTTTATTGCCAAATCAAGGTGAAGCGGGCTTTTCGCCGGTACAGCAGTGTACACGCCTTGTGCGGTATGACCGGCGCCCAGGCGGCGGCACGACTGCTGCAACTGAACGGCATTACCGATGTGCAGATCCGCCAGATCGGCGGCACACTCACCGATTATTACGACCCGAAAAATAAGGAAATTTGCTTGTCCGGCGATGTGTATAACGCCACCTCTGTGGCGGCCATCGGCGTTGCCTGTCATGAGGCGGGCCACGCCTGTCAGCACGCCCAGGGCTATGCGCCGCTGAAAATACGCAACGCGGCCATTCCTGCCACCCGCATTGGCTCTTCTTTGGGTATTCCGCTGGTGCTGCTGGGCGTGGTATTTACCTGGCGGCCGCTGATCATGGTGGGCATTATTCTCTATGCGCTGGTGGCGCTGTTCCAGCTGCTGACCCTGCCGGTGGAGTTTAACGCCTCCCGCCGGGCCTTGCAGACCATTGAAAGCCATCAATTTTTAACCGAACAGGAGTACCGCGGCGCAAAGAAAGTGCTGACGGCGGCTGCGCTCACCTATGTGGCGGCGCTGGCCTCTACACTGGCTACTTTGCTGCGTCTGCTGCTCCTGGCAGGACGAAGCAATGACCGTTAAATCCCCGCGCTTAGCCGCGTTTGAGACCTTATATAAAATTCAACAGGACAGCGCTTATTCCAACCTTTCTCTGGAGCACCTGCCTGTGGCCAACGGCCAGGACCGGGCCTTTGCCACCGCCTTGGTGCGGGGCGTGTTGGAGCGGCAGATCACCCTGGATGCACTGGTGGACAAATTCACCACCGGGCGATTGAAGCCGAAGGTGCGGGTGCTGCTGCGTATGGGTGCCTACCAGGCGCTGTATATGGACAAGGTGCCGGTATCTGCTGCGGTGAACGAAACGGTAGAGCTGGCAAAGACCGTTGGCCAAGGCTATTACGGCCGTATGATCAATGCGGTACTGCGGCAGATCGCGGCGGACCCGGACTTGCCGGACACGCCTATGCTCCGCTATTCCGTGCCCCAGCCCCTGCTGGCTATGTGGCAAAAGACCTACGGCGCAGACGCCACGGCGGCGTTCCTGCCTTATATTAACGGTCGTGCGCCGCTGTTTTTGGTGCCCAATTCTTTATTTGTAACGGCAGAGCAGTTGCAAGATATGCTGGCAGAGGCGGGCGTAGCGGCTCGGGTGCTGCCGGAGGGCGTGTTGGCGGTGGACGACGGCTTTGATGTGGAGCACGCCGCCGCATTCCAAAAAGGCTATTTCCATGTGCAGGACCTGTCCTGCTACCTGGCCTGCGCCGCCTTGCAGGTGCGCCCGGGCCAAACGGTGTTGGATGTGTGCGCCGCACCCGGGGGCAAGTCCTTTACCCTGGCAGAGATGATGAACAACACCGGCCGACTGATCGCCTGTGATCTGCACCCCCACCGGGTGGCGCTGATCGAGAACGGTGCCCGGCGGCTGCACCTGGACTGTATAGAACCCTGTGTGCAGGACGCTACCGTGCACAGCCGGGATTTACCGGCGGCGGACGCCATTCTTTGCGATGTGCCTTGCTCCGGCTTTGGCATTCTCCGCCGCAAGCCGGAAATTCGCTATAAAGATTTAGACAGTATCAAGGACCTGCCGGCCTTGCAGCTTTCCATATTGCAGACGGCAGCCACTTACTTAAAACCCGGCGGGCGACTGGTGTACTCCACCTGCACCCTCCATAAAAAAGAGAATGAAAAGGTGGTGTCGGCCTTTTTAGATGGGCACAGCGCCTTTTCCCTGGCGGCGGAATGCACCCGCTTTCCGTGCGCCCAGGGCAGCGACGGCTTTTACTACGCCGTTTTGGAGAGACAGGCATGAAAGAGGACATTAAAAGTTTATCTTACCCGGCGCTGTGCGACCGGCTGGGGGAGCTGGGACTCAAGCGCTTTCGCGCCGACCAGGTGTATGGCTGGCTGCACAAGGTGGGGGTGCAGGACTTTGGAGAGATGACCAATCTGTCCAAGGACCTGCGCAGCCAACTGGACCGTCAGTTCACCATTCCCACCTGCCGGATAGAAGAAAAATATGTGTCCGCTGTGGACGATACGGTGAAGTACCTGTTTCGCCTGAACGATGGCGAATATGTAGAGTCCGTGGTCATGCACTACAACTACGGCTACACCATTTGCGTGTCCAGCCAGGTGGGGTGCAAAATGGGCTGCACCTTCTGTGCGTCCACCCTGGCCGGGTTCCAGCGAAATTTGCTGCCGGCGGAGATCGAGAGCCAGGTGCACGCTGCCCAGCAGGACTTGGGCTGCCGCATTTCCCACATCGTGATGATGGGCATTGGCGAGCCGCTGGATAATTATGACAATACCATTGCTTTTTTACATACGGTCAACGACCCGCGGGGGCTGAATATCAGCCTGCGGAACATCACCATCTCCACCTGCGGGCTGGTGGACCGTATTTACGATCTGATGAACGAGGACCTGCCGGTGACGCTGACTTTGTCCCTGCACGCTCCTAATGACGAGATCCGCTCCCGCACCATGCCGGTGAACGCCCGGTGGGGCATGGACGCTACTCTGCGTGCCATGGCCGCTTATGCGGAGAAAACCTCCCGCCGGGTGTCTTTTGAATACACTTTGATCCACAATGTGAACGACCGCCCGGCCCATGCCATGGAGCTGGCGGCTCGGCTGCGGGGTATGCTTTGCCATGTGAACCTGATCCCGGTGAACGATGTGGCGGAGCGGGGCAATGTGCGCTCCAGCCAAAAAGACATTCAAAACTTTCAAAGTATATTGAAAAAACAGGGAATAAATGCTACAATAAGAAGAACTTTAGGTCATGATATCAATGCCTCTTGCGGGCAGCTTCGCAGATTGAAGAAACGAGGTGATCAGATTGAACATGGTTGCTAAAACCGACCGGGGGCGGATCCGTGAGTCCAACCAGGACGCCTACTTTGTGGGCGAAATGCCGGACGGCACGGCCTTTGCCGTGGTGTGCGACGGTATGGGCGGCGCAGCCGGCGGCAATATTGCCAGCTCTTTGGCGGTGCAGGTGATCAGCAGCAAGATCAATGCGTCTTACCACCCCAATATGCGGGACAGCTCCATCTGCAATATGCTGGAGTCGGCGCTGTCTGCCGCCAATGTGGAAGTGTATGATCTGGCGCAGGAAAAGGCGGATCTTCGGGGTATGGGCACCACGGTGGTATGCGCCGTTATTCGCGGCGGCCAGGCGTTTATCGCCCACGCCGGGGACAGCCGGGCGTATCTCTTTTCTGCTGACGGCTTGCAGCAGGTGACCACCGACCACAGTATGGTCCAGGACCTGGTGGAGAGCGGCAAGATCACCCCGGACGAGGCCAAGCACCACCCCAATAAGAATATCATCACCCGTGCCATCGGGGTAGACAGTGACATTAAGATCGACTTTGACCAGATCGACTTTAGCGACGGCCAGGTGCTGCTGCTGTGTACGGACGGTCTTTCCAACTATGTGGACAATGACGAGATGGTCAGCGCCATCAGCGACGGTCAGTATTATGCCTATGCGGACCGGCTGGTGCAGCAGGCCAACAAAAACGGCGGCGGTGATAATATTACCGTGGTTGCCATCAGCAATTAAGCGGAGTGAACGAATATAATGGATAATTATGTAGGAAAACGCTTAGACGGCAGATATGAAGTGCAGGAGATCATCGGCGTAGGCGGTATGTCCGTTGTGTATAAAGCCTATGACAATGTGGACGATCGCATTGTGGCGGTGAAGATCCTGAAGGACGAATTTTTGCAAAACGACGACTTTGTGCGCCGGTTCAAGAACGAGTCCAAGGCCATTGCCGTGATGTCCCACCCCAATATCGTAAAGGTGTACGATGTGAGCTTTGGCGAAAAGCTCCAGTACATTGTGATGGAGTATGTGGACGGCATTACCTTAAAGGAATATATACAAAAGCAGGGGGCCATCACCTGGAACGACGCCCTGTACTTTACCACGCAGATCTTGCGCGCGTTGCAGCACGCCCACGACAAGGGCATTGTGCACCGGGACATTAAGCCCCAAAACATTATGCTGCTGGCCAACGGCCATATCAAGGTGACGGACTTTGGTATTGCCCGCTTCTCCCGCAGCGAGACCAAGACTTTAACGGAGAACGCCATCGGCTCCGTGCATTATATCAGCCCGGAGCAGGCCAAGGGCGAGTTTACCGACGAGCGGGCGGATATTTACTCCCTGGGCGTGGTGCTCTATGAGATGCTGGCCGGTCGGGTGCCTTTTGACGCAGACAGCGCCGTGTCCGTTGCCCTGATGCAGGTGCAGGCGGACGCCAAGCGGCTCATTGACATTAATCCGGACATTCCCCGGGGTGTGGAGCAGATCTGTGCCCACGCTATGGAGAAGAACCCGGCCAACCGCTACCAGTCCGCAACGGAAATGCTCTTTGATGTGGAAGAGGTCATTAAGAACCCGGCCACCACCTTTGACTATTCCTATTTTGTGGACGAGGAGCCGACGAAATATGTGATCAAAACGGTGGACCACCCGGAGCAGCCCCAGCCGGATCTGCGCGCCGAGCCGGAGCAGCCGGTGGTGGAAGAGGACCCCAAGCGCAAGGGCAAGATCGTGGGCGCTGTGATCGCCGGTATGCTGGTGCTTGCGGCAGCCATCGTGCTGCTGGTGATGGGCCTGACCGGTTCCCTGAACACCAAGTCCATGAAGTTGGAGAACTTTGTAGGCCAGTCCTATGACACCATTGTCAGCTCCAACCAGTACGATTATGCCTTTGTACAGGAGAGCAAGGAGAGCGAGGACGCGGACCCGGGCACGGTGCTGGAGCAAAAGCCGGCAGCCGGTGAGCGGGTGATGAAGGGCAGCACGGTGACCCTTGTGGTGGCCCAGGCGCCCGGCGGTATTCAGGTGCCCAACTGCTACGGCCTCGGTGAGGATATGGCTAAGAAAGAGCTGGCCTCCGAGGGACTGAACAACTACACCGTGACCACCATCTCCAGCGAGACGGTGAAAGAGGGCCAGTGTGTGTACACCAGCCCCAAGGCAGGGGACCTGGTGTCTGCGGACCAAACGGTGACCATTTATATCAGCTCCGGCCCCAGCACCACGCAAAAGGTGCTGCTCACTGTGCCGGATGTGCGTGGACTGAGCCAAAGCGACGCCCGCAGCTTTTTGGAAAAGAGCGGGTTTGAGAATATTCGTATTTCTACCGAGGACAGCAATTTGCCCAAGGACACGGTGATCAGCCAGACCCCCGGTCAGGGCGAGGCGGCGGAGCCGTCGGCGACCATCAAGCTGGTGGTGTCCACCGGCGTGGTCTCTACCGACCCGGCGGCGCAGACGGTGAAGTTGCAGGTGACGGTGCCGGATACCGGCAAGCACAGCACCCTGAATATCTATGTGGACGGGGAGCTGCAATTTACCAAGAGCGAGAGCCTGGACGGCGGCCAGCGTACCTTTAACCTGCAAGTGTCTTACGGTGCTCAGGTGGAGATCGAGGTGGAACTGGGCGAGGTGTCTCAGCGCCAGACCGTAAAGGCAGACAAGGCCAAAACGGTGCGTATGAACTTTAACGACAAGACGGACACCACAGTACCCGACGGGACGGACTGATATGGCAGTAACAGGCAGAATTCACAAAGGGATCGGCGGTTTCTATTATGTAGAAACCGCCGATGGATTATATGAGTGCAAGGCACGGGGCGCCTTTCGCAAGCAGCGGATCACCCCGCTGGTGGGGGACCGGGTAGAGATCACCGTGAACCCCCAAGGGGAGAACACCATTGACGCGATTTTGCCCCGCAGGAACGAACTGCGGCGGCCGCCGCTGGCCAATTTGGACCGGTTGTTTATTGTGTCGTCCCTGGTGGACCCGGAGATCCGCACCGTCCAAATTGACAAGCTGACGGTGCTGGCGGCGCAAAAGGGCATTGACTGTGTGATCGTGCTCACCAAGGCGGACTTGGCAGAGAACGGGCAGCAGTATGCCGAAATTTACAAAAAAGCCGGTTACCCGGTGGTGCTGTGCAACGCCCGCACCGGCGCAGGGACGGACGAATTACCTGGGCTGATCTCCGGACGGCTGTGCGCGTTTACCGGCAACAGCGGCGTGGGCAAGTCCACACTGCTGAACCGACTGTGCCCGGACTTGGCGCTGGAGACCGGCGAGACCAGCAAGAAACTGGGCCGCGGCCGCCACACTACCCGACATTGCGAGTTATACCCGGTGGCCGGTGGCTGGGTGGCAGATACCCCCGGCTTTTCCGCACTGGAACTGGAGCGGGACGCAGAGATCGACAAAGACGAGCTGCCCGGCTGCTTCCCGGACTTTCGCCCCTATTTGGGGGATTGCCGCTTTAACAGCTGCACCCATGTGGCAGACAAGGGCTGCGCCGTGTGTGCCGCCGTGGAGCGGGGCGAGATCAGCGAAAGCCGCCACAACAGCTATATTGAATTTTATAATCAGGTAAAGGATATTAAAAAATGGGAACGGAAGTAAAGCGCTGCCTGATCGTCAGCGGCGCGCCGGAGGCGGATATTGCCTACATAGAGCCGTTGCTGCCGGGCGCCTTTGTGGTGGCAGCGGACAGCGGCTATCAAAAGTGCCGTCGCCTGGGCGTAGAGCCGGATATTGTGGTAGGGGACTTTGACTCCTCGCCGGTGCCGGAGCACACCAAGGAATTGATCGTAATGCCCGCGCATAAGGACGATACGGACACGCTGGCGGCCATGAAGATCGCCATGGAGCACGGCTATACCCACCTGACTCTGGTGGGCGCCATCGGCAACCGCTTTGACCATTCTTTCTCCAATGTGGCTAATTTGGCCTATTGCCTGGATCGTGGCGTGCAGGCGGAGATCATCACCCCCAACGAAAAGCTGTTTATCGCCGACGGCCCCTTTTCTTTTAGCGGGGCGGGCTACGGCTATTTCTCCCTGTTTGCCTTTGGCGGCGTGTGCCGGGGGCTGACCATTCGGGGCGCCGAGTGGGAACTGACGGACTATGACCTGGATCCGGCCACCTCTATGTGCCAGAGCAATGAGGTGCGGGGCGGGGAATGCTCCATTTCTTTCCGGGGGGGACGGCTGCTGACGGTGCTCAGTAACGATCTGCAAGTGCGTGCATAGTATGGTGTAAATACAGCATTTGCGGGGTGTTCGGCGTGAAAAAGATGTGCAGGCGTGACTTTTTGTGGATCGCATTCGGTGCAGGACTGGTGATTGCCTGTTGCTGCCCCACCATTTGGGTCACCCGCATTTTGGCCATTGCCGTGATCGTCCTGGGCATTATCTGCTGTAAACGCTAAAAGGAGGCCCATTATGCAAGTGATCGTACTGGATCGCCCAAAGGTGTTGGCGCCGCTGCTGCGCGCCGTCTTTAAGATCAAAAAAGTCAAGCCGGAAACCTAAAGCTAACATAAAAAAGACTTCGTTATCACAGGGTAACGAAGTCTTTTTCTTTTAGTTGTATTATTCAATGTGTTGAGGAAGAGTACGAAATACCTCTGTATCGAAAAAATCGTAGAGGGAAATGTCCAGTCCGTCACAAAGCATTTTCAGGGTCACGATACCCGGATTGACGCTTTTTCCATACAGAATATTTTTGATCGTCGATGGCGGTACAGCAGCTTCCGTGGCTAATTTGTTGATGGACATATTGTGCTCCTCACAAAGCTGGAGCAAGCGCCATTTTACGGCAGAATAAGTATCCATAATGATCTCCTTACAATCCAATTAGCTTCATTATAGATAATGGCTATTGACAAAATGGGCTATATATGATGCTATTAGGCTATAAATAGACTTTATTGCTATGAGAAGAAAGGAGTGAAATCTGAAAATTTACAGCAACGAGCGATATAGACCTACGATATTTATTCAGATGTGAAGAAAGGAAGATTAAAATGTTTTGTTCAAAATACGGAAAGGAAATTGATAATTCAGCAGTAGTATGCCCCAATTGCGGCTGCCCAACAGGTAACAGTCAGCCACAGCAGAGCGCACAGGCTTATTATCAGCAGCAAGCTAATTCGCAAACGGCTTATAATGCCCAACCAATGACAGCCGAGCAAGCGTCTGCTACGGCTGAAAGCGGCGGACTTGCAAGAGCTGCCATTATTTGTGCAATACTCTTTCCGATCGTTGGCATTATTTGTGGTATTGTCGGTATAGCAAAATATAAAGACCCGACATATAAAAAGCAGTGTATTATTGCCATTCCTGTTGCAATTGTTGTTTGGATTATATCTGCAATCATTTTTGCAAGTGTTATGTGACGGTTGGAGATTTATTGAATGAAATATTGTCAGAATTGTGGTAGAGAATTGTTTGATGAGGCTGTTTTGTGTCCAAGCTGTAAATCCTATTTTGTAAAAAAATTTAGGCTTACGGTTTTTCATCGCGAGCAGGCTCTGCCACTTATAAACCCTGCTATCAATTCCGAAATTGACGGTACACCTTTGATCTCTGTTGAAAAAGGCGCTTCGATTGTGTACGAACTTGATGAGGGTATGCATTTTGTTAAGCTTACAGGTCATAGGCAAAAAAGACAATTCGATCTTAATCTGAATTGCGACTTGATCGTTATGGCTGAATGGAATGCAGCTACGGGCGATATAGACTATCGCATATCACAGGGCCAAATTCAAGGCTCAGTGCCTGTGAATCTTTAGAAAAATACTTTTGACGATTTGAAACCCTCGACACGAGCGAGGACAGAAGAAATTGTAAAGTCATCAGAGAACTAAAACAAAACCCGCGGGACCTGAAAAGGTGCTGCGGGGTTTTCTCGTTGTAACATTTTTCTTTGGTGTGCATAGGCGGGGGCGCGGGCGCATAGATATTACCAGTAACTGTAAGGAGATGTTGCAATGGAAACGGAAAAGACCTTTGCCGACAGCAAGCGCACGGTTTGTTTGGGCACGGGAGAAGCCAAGTTTGAAGTGGAATACCAGGAGAGCCTGCCCCAATACTGCGAAGATGTGGAGCGGGTGGTGCGGTGCGTGTGCAGCCACGCGGTGACGGACTACGAATACGCCTCCGGCAGCTTAAAGGTGACCGGCCGCAGCCGCATTTCGCTGGTGTATATCTCCACCTCCGGGTGCTGCTTGTCCGCCGAGTTTGAGGAGCGGTTCACCAAGAACATTGACGCGCCGGTAACGGACGCCTTTGCCTTTGCCCAGGTGCACGCCTGCACGGCCTTTACCAACTATCGGCTGATCAATCAGCGCAAGTTGGAGGTGCGCTCCGGGCTGCAAGTCCACACAGAGGTCTTTGCCTATACGGAACAGAGCCAACTGACCGACTGCTGCGGTGCCATTCTGCGCCAGGCAGACGCTCAGTGCTTGGAGGTGCTGGACGCCGGGCTGTTCTCCAGCGACTTTGACGAGAAGTTCGCCATCGGCCAGCACAACACCAATATCTCGGTATTGATCCACACCGGTGCCTTTGCGGTGATCGACGAGGTGCGCACCATTGAGGGCAAAATGCTGGTGAAGTGCCGTGCGGAACTGTGCGTGGTCTATGAAAACACGGACCATACCACGGAAAAATGCTGCTTTACCGTGCACAGCAGCAAGATCGTGGATGTGGCCGGTATGACCGAGGACAGCCACGCCTTTGCCCAGGTGAAGATCGGCTCCCTGTTTGTTAAGCCGGTGCCGGACGAAAATAACGACCTGCGCCGGTTGGAGATCGCCGGGGCCTTTTGCGTGTCTTACACCGCCGCCCGGGTCAGCGATACCCGACTGGTGACGGACGCCTACGCCATTGCCTATGACGCCCGGGTGCAGACCGGCACGGTGCCGCTGCTGCGGGACCCCCAATTCTTCTATGACGGCAAAACGCTGTCCGCCGATCTGAGCTTTGAGGACACGGAGATCGCAGAGATCCTGGACCTGTCCCTGGCTATGCAGGAGGCGCGGGTGCAAAACGGCCTGCTGCTGGTGGAGATGGGCTACGGCGTGGCTTACTACGATGTGGGCGGCAATCTGTGCTGCAAGGACGGCGTGACCCGGCTGCAACTGGCGCTGACTGACGAGAAGTGCGCCGGATTTGTAGGCGCCGGGCTGCAATCCTTTGATTATATCTTACAGTCGGCCAACCGCATTGAACTGCGGGTGAATATAGAGTACAGCGCCTGCCTGTACACCGGGGTGGAGATGCAGACGGTGACCGATGTGGAGCTGCAACCCCGCAGTGCCGGTGAGTCGCCGGTGCTGACCTTGTACTTTGCCGCCAAGGACGAGAGCCTGTGGGACATTGCAAAGAAGTTCCGCTCTCGCACCGAGCTAATTCAGCAGGAAAATCAACTGACGGAGGATGTACTTCGCCAACAAACCATTCTTTTGATTCCGGGAGTGTGAGCAAATGGATCAGCGTATTTACAGCGATATCGCTCTCAGAACGCAGGGTGATATTTATATCGGTGTGGTGGGGCCGGTGCGTACAGGCAAATCCACCTTTATCAAGCGGTTTATGGACACCATGGTGATCCCCAATATTGACGGAGAGTACCAGCGGGAGCGGGCCACGGACGAACTGCCCCAGTCCGCTGCCGGGCGCACCATTATGACCACGGAGCCAAAGTTCGTGCCGGAGGAAGCGGTGACCTTGAACTTAGCGGACCACACCGCATTCCGTGTGCGGCTGGTGGACTGCGTGGGCTACATTGTGCCCAGTGCCGTAGGTTATATTGAGGAGGAGCAGCCCCGTATGGTGCGCACCCCCTGGTATGAGGAAGAGATACCCTTTAATATGGCGGCGGAGATCGGCACCAAGAAAGTCATTACCGAGCACTCCACCATCGGCCTTGTGGTGACCACGGACGGCACCATTACCTCGATCCCCAGAGCCGAGTATGAAGAAGCGGAGGAGCGGGTGATCGAGGAGCTGAAATCCTACGGCAAGCCCTTTGTGGTGCTGCTCAATTCCGAGACCCCCACAGCCCCGGGCACTGCCGCTTTGGCAGCCGAACTGACAGAGAAATACGGCGTGCCGGTACTGGCAGAGAACTGTATGGAAATGGACGCAGAGGCGTTCAATGCGGTGCTGCAAAAGGTACTGTATGAATTTCCCATCAGCTCCGTACAGTTGCTGATGCCCGGGTGGATCAAGTGCCTGGACGATCAGGACCCCTGGAAAGCGGAGTTGTTCGGCGCGGTGCAGCAAGACTGCCACAGTCTGTCTACCATTGACAGCGTGCAGCAGTTTACCGCAGCGCTGGCCCGGGTCTCCCGGATCGAAAGCGTGCAGGTGCGGCGGCTGGACCTGTCCACCGGCGATGTGCAGCTGGATGTGCAGGTGGACCACAGTTACTTTTATCAGGTATTGTCCGAGAAATGCGGCCTGACCATTGCCAACGAACGCCAGCTGATGGAGCAGATCTTGCAGCTGGTGGCTGTCAAGCAGCGGTTTGCCCGGTTTGAGCAGGCGTTGGCAGATGTGGAGGACAGCGGCTACGGCATTGTGATGCCCGCTATGGATGAGATGCACCTGGATGAGCCGGAAATTATGAAACAGGGCGGCCGCTACGGTGTAAAGCTCCGCGCCCAGGCGCCGTCTATTCACATGATCCGCTGCAATACTTATACGGAAGTGGCACCTATTGTAGGCAGCGAGAGTCAGTCCCAGGAACTGGTGATGTACCTGCTCAAGGAGTTTGAACAGGACCCGGCAGCCATTTGGAATACCAATTTGTTTGGCAAGCCGCTGCTGGATCTGGTGAACGAGGGGCTGAACAACAAGCTCTACCGTATGCCGGAGGACGCCCGCAACAAGTTCAGAGAGACCATCGAGCGGGTGATCAACGAGGGGTGCAGCGGGCTGATCTGTATTATTCTTTAACAAGAAAAACAAAAAACGGAGCCGTTTGGCTCCGTTTTTACCATCAATAAAAATAAAATTTCGCTTCCAGCACCAAGGCCAGCGCGGCTTGCAGCAGAATGAACACCGGCAGGGTGATCATAAATTTCTTATGCCGGGTCTTGTGGCGGATTAGGCGCATGGTGATGTATTCGCCCACGGCGCCGCCCAAGAGCGCTACAAAAAGCAGCGTATCCTCCGGCACCCGCCATTTGCCTTTTTTGGCCCGTACCTTGTCGCTGACGGTCAGCACGATGGCCAGCAGGTTGGTGCACGCCAGCCAAAGCAGGGCAAATTGGAACAGGCTCATACTTCCTTTTCCGGCTTAAAGGGCTTTAAGTCCTTTAGGTCAAAGTTGCCGATGGACAGGGGAGAACCCTTTTTGAAATCATCGCCCTTTTGCTCGTCTACACCAAAGACGGCAGCGCAGTTGGGGCATACCAAAAAGTACACCGTCTGGCAGTCCAGGGGCAGCGGCAGCTTTACGGCAATGCGGCGCTCAAAGTTGGAGAACACGCCAAAGTGCCCTTTTTTGCCGCACTGGGGGCAGGTGAGTTCCACCGTCTCGCCCCGGGCTTTAATTCGCTTGTCTGTACCCAATCTGTATTCCATAATATCACCTATGCTTATTTTACAATATTTTTAGAAAGTGTCAAGTATGAAGAAAGTAATCCTCTCTCTTTTCTGCCTGGTGCTGCTGTGCGGCTGCACGGTGAACGAACCGGTGCAAACCGAGACCAGCACGGCAACCGTCACTGCCGCAGCCGGTGAACTGGCCGTGCGCAGTGTGTGGATCACCTATTATGAACTCCAGGCCTTTACCGGCAAATACGATACCGGCGACGGTTTTTACAGCGCAGTGTCCAAGGCTTTTGCCCGGCTGCAAAAGCGGGGCTTTACAGCGGTCACCGTGCAGGTGCACCCCTGTGCAGACGCCTTTTATTCGTCCAAATACTTCCCGGTCAGCGCATACTGCTTTGGCAAAGAGGGCGGGGAACTGAAATACGACCCGCTGGAACTGCTGTGCAAGGCGGCCCACGAAAATCAGCTGAAGATCGAGGCCTGGTTCAACCCATACCGGGTGAGCCAGCAGGAGAAGATCGACAAGCTCAGTGACGATAACATTGCCAAAAAGTGGTACAAGGAGAAAAACGGCAATGTGGTGATCGTAAATAAAAAAATCTACTTTAATCCGGCAGCCAAAGCGGTGCAAAAGCGCATTGTGGCCGGTGTGCGGGAAATTGTAAAGAACTACCCGGTGGACGGCATTCATTTTGACGATTACTTTTACCCGGATACGGATAAGAAGATCGACGCCAAGCAGTATGCCGACTACCGTGCAGACGGCGGCACCCGGTCCCTGGGCGCCTGGCGGCGCAGTCGGGTGAACGACCTGATCCGTGCCGTATATAAAGCCGTGAAAGAAGAAAATAAAAACTGCACCTTTGGTATCAGCCCGGCGGCGGGCATTGCCAATGATCGGGACAGTCTGTACGCCGATGTGGAGACCTGGGCCACCCAAAAGGGCTATTGCGATTATCTGTGCCCCCAGGTGTACTTTGGCTTTCTTAACGACACCCTGCCGTTTATGAAAACGGTAAAGGACTGGCGGGATCTGGTCACCGCCTGCGATCTCTATATCGGTCTGCCGCTGTATAAATGCGGCAAGGCGGACGCCTACGCCGGGCGGGGCAAGGCCGAATTCCAAGAGAACAAGAATATGATCTTCCGCCAAATTCAGTTTATCCGCCAAATCCCGGCGGTCAAGGGCTTTTATGTGTTCTCCTACGGCTATCTCACAGATGAGAGCGTAGGGGAGGAGGTCAGCGGCCTTTACTCTGCCATGCAGTGATCGGCGTTTTCCACGCCGGTGATGGTCACTTCCACCAGGTCGCCGATGTGCAGATCGTTGCGGTGAATGGTCACCGGTACATAATTGCGAGTGTAGCCGGTATAGGTGCCCTCCGGTTGTTGCTGCTCCACCAGCACCTCTACCTTTCGGCCTACCAGGCCGTCAAAATAGGCTTCTCGCAGCTTGTCCGTCTCAGCGATCAGCTTTTTGGCGCGGCGCTCCTTCTCCTGTCGGGGCACGCTGTCGCCCCGCTTAGAGGCGGCTGTGCCCTCGCGCTGGGAGTAGGGGAATACATGCACCTTTTCAAACCCGATCTTCTTTGCAAAGGCCAGGCTCTCTTCAAAATCGGCTTCTGTTTCTTCATGGAAGCCGGTCATTATATCCGTGGTCAAAGTGGCGTCCGGGAATGCGGCGCGCAGCTTGCGGCACAGGTCCGCATATTCTTCCGCCGTGTAGTGGCGGTTCATAGACTTTAAGGTCTTGGTGCAGCCGCTTTGCAGGGAGATGTGGAACTGGGGACAGAATTTGTCCATCTTGGCCAATCCTGCGATGATTCGGTCGGTGATGTGGTCCGGCTCCAGCGAGCCCAAGCGCACCCGGGCAATGCCGGGGGTGCGGTTGCAAATGGCCACTGCGTCCAACAGGTCAAAGTCCTGCCCCTTGCCGTAAGCGGACAGGTTAATGCCTACCAGCACGATCTCCTTAATGCCGTGGGCGGCCAGGTCCTGCACTTCCTTTTCCAGGTCGGCAGGCGCCTTAGAGCGTACCCGCCCTCTGGATTTGGGAATAATGCAGTAGGAGCAAAACCGGTCGCAGCCGTCCTCGATCTTCACAAAGGCGCGCACCCGCTGCCCAAAGCCGCTGATGGCGCAGGGGGCAAAGGGGTCGCCGGTCCGGTGGGCGTTAATGTCCACAATGCGGCTCTTTTCTGTATGATACCGGTTGATGATGGAAAAAATATCACCGTCGCTCTTATTCGAGAACACAATGTCCGCATCTAACTGAGCCTTGGCCTCCTCCGGGAACGCCTGGGGCATACAGCCGGTGAGGATCACCGTGGCGTCCGGGTGGCGGCGCTTAAAGCGGCGCACGCTCTGCCGGGTCTTTTGGTCCGCGGTGGCGGTCACCGTGCAGGAGTTGACAATGTAGTAGTCCGCCTCCTGATCCGGGGGCACGATCTCAAAACCGGCGCTGCGCAGCAGCTCGGCCATATATTCACTTTCATACTGGTTGACCTTGCAGCCAAGGGTGTAAAAAGCAGCTTTCATATCTATTACGCTCCAATCCACGACATTATAGCATAAAGCCGGTGGTGGAGCAAGATTTTTTAGCGCAAACAATGAGGTGGTTTGATGAAAAAGATGGTCACATTTTTGCTGGCTTTGGTGCTGGCGTTGGCGGTGCCTGCGCCCTGCTTTGCCGCTGTGGACGAAAAGACGGTAGAGGCGCCCAGCGCCGTGCTGATGAGCGCAGATACCGGGGCGGTGCTCTTTGAGAAGAACGCCCACGACCGGCGCTCCCCGGCGTCGGTGACCAAGCTGATGACCATGCTGCTGGTGGCGGAAGCCCTGGACAGCGGCAAGATCAAGCTGACGGATACGGTCACCGGCAGCGCCAACGCTGCCTCCAAGGGCGGCTCCCAAATTTGGCTGGAAGTGGGGGAGCAAATGACCGTGGAGGAACTGCTGAAAGCGGTGGTGATCGCCTCGGCCAACGACGCCTGTACGGCGCTGGCAGAGTTCGTAGCCGGGTCGGACGGCGCCTTTGTGCAGCGAATGAATGCCCGCGCCGGGGAATTGGGGCTAAAGGATACCAGTTTTGAGAACTGCACCGGGCTGGACGATACGGCCAAGAACCATTTTTCCTCTGCCTACGACCTGGCGGTGATCGCCCGGGAAGTGCTGCGCCACAACTGGATCACCAAGTACACCACCGTGTGGCTGGACAGTCTGCGGGGAGGCAAAACAGAGCTGAATAATACCAACAAACTGGTAAACACTTATGACGGCATTACCGGGCTGAAAACCGGCACCACGGAGAAAGCGGGCTTTTGTCTTTGCGCTACCGCCCGGCGGGACGGTATGCAGCTGATCGCCGTGGTACTGGGCGCCAAGACCAGCGAGCAGCGCTTTTCCACCGCTACGGCGCTGCTGGACAGCGGCTTTGCGGACTACCGACTGATGACCCTGTCGGCAGATCCAAAGAAAATTGCCCAGATCACCGTGAAAAACGGCAGCCAAAAGACCCTGACCCCCGCCGTGCCTGCCAAGCAGCAGCTGCTGTGCGCCAAGGGCAGCACAGAACCCACCTACGAATATCGGCTGAAAAAGGCGGTGACGGCGCCTGTGCGCAAGAACACCAAGGTGGGCACCGTGACGGTCAAGCTGGAGGGCAAAACCGTGGCTCAAATGCCGGTGTATGCCGGGGTGAATATCGACAAAACCACCTTTTGGTCGGTTTTTGTCCGCTTTTTAAGGACATTTTGAAAATAAGTGTTGAAAAATCGGCCTTGTTGTTGTAAAATGATGATTTGAAATTCCAAGTAGAATGGAGATAAAATTATGGCAGTTAAATTTAACAGTAATTTTGCTGAGTCTTTCGTCAGCAAGGCGGATATTCAGGCGCTGGAGCCCCAGGCTGCGGCTGCGCAAAAGACCCTGATGGACGGTACCGGTGCCGGTAACGACTTTTTGGGTTGGGTTCATCTGCCCACCGACTATGACAAAGAGGAGTTTGCCCGCATTAAAAAGGCAGCTTCTTATATTCAGAAGAACGCCGATGTGCTGATCGTGATCGGTATCGGCGGCTCTTACCTGGGCGCCCGCGCCGTGATCGAGGCGCTGAAGTCTCCCAATTATAACCTGCTGGCTAAGGACACTCCGCAGATCTTCTTTATCGGCAACTCCATCAGCCCGGAGATGCTCAACGAGACCGTGGCCCTTTGCGAAGGCAAGGACATTTGCGTGAATGTGATCAGCAAGAGCGGCACCACCACGGAGCCGGCCATCGCATTCCGTGTGTTCCGTGAGATGGTCAACAAGAAGTACAGCGCAGAGGAGGCTGCAAAGCGCATTTTCTGCACCACCGATCAGTCTAAGGGCACCTTAAAGGCGCTGGCAGACGCAGAGGGCTATGAGACCTTTGTGGTGCCGGATAATGTGGGCGGCCGTTACAGCGTGCTCACCGCCGTGGGTCTGCTGCCCATCGCTGTGGCCGGTATTGATATTGACGCTCTGATGGCCGGTGCCAAGACCGCAGAGGACACCCTGTGCGGCCAGACGGTAGACAGCAACGATGTGCTCAAGTATGCCGCTGCCAGAAACTGCTTCTATAATCAGGGCAAGAGCCTGGAGTGCTTTGTGTCCTACGAGCCGGCAATGACTATGTTCAACGAGTGGCTCAAGCAGCTGTTTGCAGAGAGCGAGGGCAAGGACGGCAAGGGCCTGTTCCCGGTGTCCTGCGTGTTCTCCACCGACCTGCACTCTGTGGGCCAGTATATTCAGGAGAGCGGCAGCAAGCTGATGTTTGAGACCGTGATGCAGTTTGCCCGCCCCCAGAGCGATTATGTGATCGGTGAGGAAGAGGGCAATATTGACGGCCTGAACTTCCTGGCCGGTAAGGAAATGAGCTATGTAAACGAAAAGGCCCGCCAGGGCACTCTGCTTGCCCACACCGCCGGCGGTGTTGGCAACTTTGTACTGGAGATCGACGCCCTGGACGCAGAGAATATGGGTTATATGATCTATTTCTTTGAGAAGGTCTGCGCCGTTTCCGGCTATATGCTGGGGGTCAATCCCTTTAACCAGCCCGGCGTAGAGAGCTACAAAAAGAATATGTTTGCGCTCCTTGGCAAACCCGGTTATGAAAGTGAAAAAGAAAACCTTGAAAAACAGTTGGGGTTATGCTAAAATAGAGTTGCAAATAAATCCCATTGGAGGAATAATAAATGATTAAGCTCATTATCGGCAACAAAGGCTCAGGCAAAACCAAAAAACTCATCGACCTGGTGAACACCTGCGTAGAGAAGTCTGACGGCAATGTGGTGTGCATCGAAAAGGAGCCCAAGCTCACTTACGATGTGTCCTCTAAGGCCCGCCTGCTGGAGACCGATACATACCAGATCAGCGGTTGCAAGGCATTTTACGGCTTTTTGGCCGGTATCTGTGCCGGTAACTACGATGTGACGGATATTTTGATCGACGCGACCTTTAAGATCGTTGGCAGAGAGTATCAGAAGCTGGTACAGTTCTTTGATATGCTGTCCGAGCTGAGCGAGGCACAGGATGTGGATTTCTACTTCACCATCAGCTGCGACAAAGAGGACCTGCCGGTGGAAGTGTTTGACTACTGCGAGGAGCTGTAAGCAAAAATGCACAAATAAAGAGCCTTTTTCAGGCTCTTTATTTTTTCCGCCGCAAAAATAACTATTGACAAAGCGGCGTCTTATATATATAATACTTAAAGTGCGATCGTGAGGTGGTTTTGTGAAGTTAGACCTGAAGGCACTTTTCGGCGGCGATACACAGCGTATTGCTATTGAGGAGCAGCTGGACTTCCACGATTTGCAATACGGTTCGTATTGCCCGCTGCGCCAGCCGGTGCGCGTGACCGGACAGGCGTATGCAAAGGCGGATGTGTGTTATTTAGACCTGGATCTGTCCTTTGTGTTTGACGGGGTGTGCGACCGCTGCGCCGAGCCCATTCAAAAGCCTATGTCGTTGTCTTTGCACAAGATCTTGGTGGAGGATCTCCAAAACCGGGAAGAAGCGGACGACGAATATGTTTTGGTGCAGGACAGCACGCTGGATCTCAGCGACCTTTTGCGGGAGGAGCTTTTCCTGTTCTTTCCCACCAAAATGCTGTGCAAGCCGGACTGTAAGGGCCTTTGCTGCAAATGCGGCAAGAATTTGAATGACGGACCCTGCGACTGCCAAAAGGATGTGGACCCCAGATTGGAAGCCCTTTTGCAGCTGCTGGATTAAGTGATTATTTTGCATCAAGGATTATAAAGGAGGCAATTCAAATGGCAGTACCTAAGAGAAAAACTTCAAAGGCAAGAAAGAATAAGAGACGCTCCAGCGTTTGGAAGCTGAATGCGCCTACTCTCGTTAAGTGCCCCAACTGCGCCGGTTACACCGTGCCGCACAAAGTGTGCGCCAACTGCGGTTACTACAACGGCAAGGCAGTTGTCAGCAAGGACGAGGCGTAAGCCAAAACTTCAAAACAGAGGCGGACTTGGTCACAGCCGGACAGGCTGCGGGGCTTATGTCCGCCTTTCTTGCTATTTGCGTGAAAGGAGGGTCTGCTATGGCGAGACCTGTTGTTGCCATTGTGGGCCGCCCCAATGTGGGCAAATCCACACTTTTTAATAAATTGGTAGGCGCCCGTCTGTCTATTGTGGACGACAAGCCCGGCGTGACCCGGGACCGCATTTATGGCGACTGTGAGTGGCTGGGCCACCACTTTTTGCTGGTAGATACCGGCGGTATTGAGCCGCGGGCGGACGATGTGATCCTCTCTCAAATGCGCGCCCAGGCCAACATTGCCATTGAAACGGCGGATGTGATCGTGCTGGTGACGGACCTGCGCAGCGGCGTGGTGGCCACGGATCAGGATGTGGCCAATATGCTGCAAAAAAGCGGCAAGCCGGTGATCCTGTGCGTGAATAAGTGCGACAGCGTTGGCGCCCCGGACCCGGAGTTCTACGAGTTTTATAATTTGGGCATGGGCGACCCGGTGGCCGTATCTGCCGTGCACGGCCACGGCACCGGCGATCTGCTGGATCAGGTGATCGCTTACTTCCCCCCGGAGAGCGAGGAGGAAGAGGAGGACGACACCATTAAGGTGGCCGTTATCGGCAAGCCCAATGTGGGCAAGTCCTCGCTGATCAATCGGATCAGCGGTCAGGAGCGCGCCATTGTGTCTGATATTGCGGGCACCACCCGGGACGCTACGGACACCCGTATTGAAAATCAATACGGCAAGTTCACCTTTATTGACACCGCCGGTATTCGCCGCAAGAGCAAGGTGACGGACGCGATCGAGAAATACAGCATTATCCGCGCCCGTACCGCTGTGGAGCGGGCCAATGTGTGCGTGATTATGATCGACGCCACAGAGGGTTTTACGGAGCAGGACTCCAAGGTAGCCGGTATCGCTCTGGACCAGGGCAAGGGCTGCATTGTGGTGGTCAATAAGTGGGACGCGGTGGAAAAAGACGGCAATACCATGCGGGAGTATAAAGAGAAGCTGGCTGTGGACTTTGCCTTTATGAAGTTCGCGCCCTTTGTGTTTATCTCTGCCAAGACCGGCCAGCGCATTGATCGGCTGTTTGAGCAGATCGCCTATGTGTATGCCCAGAGCACTATGCGCATTTCTACCGGCAAGCTGAACGAAATTCTCGGCGCTGCCACCGCTCGGGTGCAGCCGCCTACGGACAAGGGCAAGCGGCTGAAGATCTATTATATGACCCAGGCGTCTGTGTGCCCGCCCACCTTTGTATTTTTTGTGAACAACGCCCAGTTGTTCCACTTCTCTTACCAGCGGTATCTGGAGAACCAAATCCGTGAGGTGTTTGGTCTGGAGGGTACGCCGGTACGCTTTATTATCCGAGAGAGGGGAGAGGGCAAGAAATGATTTTGCGCCTGATCCTGGGTGCGGTGCTGTCCTACTTGCTGGGGAGCTTGAACTTTGGCATTATTCTCTCCCGCAAGTTTGAAAAGGACGATGTGCGCACCCACGGCAGCGGCAACGCCGGGTCCACCAATATGCTGCGGAGTTACGGCAAGCTGCCGGCAGTGGCGACCATTCTTGGCGATATGGCAAAGGTGGCTGTGGCTATCTTGCTGGTGCGCCTGCTGGTGGGCAGTGAATTGTATGACCAGCAGCCCATCTTTATAAAGTCCTTTGCCGGGCTGTTTTGCGTGCTGGGCCATATTTTCCCTTGCTTTTTCCGCTTTAAGGGCGGCAAGGGCGTAGCGACCTGCGGCGGTATGGTGTTTATGATCGACTGGCGGATCGCCCTGATCCTGCTGGCGGTGTTCATTGTGGCTGTGCTGCTGACTAAGTGGGTGTCGCTGGGGTCCATCTTAATGGCGATTTTGTACCCGGTGCTGATGGGTGTGTTTTATAAGTCCGTTCCCATTACGCTGATCTCCGTGGTGTTTGCGGCCATTGTGCTGGTGGCGCACCGGGAGAACATCAAGCGGATCTTAAACGGTACGGAAAGCAAGATCACCGTTGGCGGTAAAGATAAAAAAGAATAAGCAAAAGAAAAAGCGCAGCCGACACGATCGTGTGTCGGCTGCGCTTTTGTAGCAGGGCAAAAAAGAAACCGCTGAACGGAACAGCGGTTTTATCTCATTACGCTCTTTCGACCTTACCGGAACGAAGACATCTGGTGCAAACATACACTCTTTTCGGAGAGCCGTTTACAATAGCCTTAACTTTCTTAATGTTGGGTTTCCAGGTTCTGTTGGACCGTCTGTGTGAATGAGAAACCTTGATGCCAAAGGACATTTCTTTCCCGCAGTATTCACATTTTGCCATGTGCGAACACCTCCTTACTAAATTACAACGCCGCTATAATAGCACATATCCCTGCAAAATGCAAGCACTTTTTGCCTAAATTTTCAAAAAAGGCCGATTTTACGGTCAGCAAAAAACTAAATGTTGATTTTATTTATTATATATAATATAATAAGAGCGATGATTTTGACGGAGGAATACCTATGGCTACGGATAAAAAAAGCAAGAAACTGGACAAACCCGATAAAGCAACAGACAAGCAGACGGCGCTGGAAAATGCGCTCAAGCAAATTGAAAAGCAGTACGGCGCAGGCGCCATTATGCGCCTGGGCGAGAACAAGCACCTGAATGTGGCTGCCATCTCCACCGGCTCTCTGTCTTTGGACATTGCCACCGGTATCAACGGCCTGCCCAAGGGCCGTATCGTAGAGATCTACGGCCCGGAGTCCAGCGGTAAGACCACCCTGGCGCTCCACTGTGTGGCAGAGGCGCAAAAGGCCGGCGGCCAGGCTGCGTTTATTGACGCGGAGCACGCGCTGGATCCCATCTATGCCGCCAACCTGGGCGTAGATGTGGACTCTCTTTTGGTGGCCCAGCCGGACTACGGCGAGCAGGCGCTGGAGATCGCCGAGCAGTTGGCACGCTCCGGAGCTATCGACATTATCGTTGTGGACTCTGTGGCGGCGCTGGTGCCCAGAACGGAAATTGACGACGATATGGGCGACTCCCATGTGGGTCTGCACGCCCGTCTGATGAGCCAGGCTATGCGTAAGCTGGCCGGTGCCATCAACAAGTCCAACACCCTGATCATTTTTATCAACCAGCTGCGTGAGAAGGTGGGCGTGGTGTATGGCAACCCGGAGGTGACCACCGGCGGTCGCGCGCTGAAGTTCTATGCCTCCATGCGTATTGATGTGCGCAAGGGCGAGCAGCTGAAGAATTCCGACAATCAGTTTATCGGCTCTCGCACCAAGGTGAAGATCGTAAAGAACAAGGTGGCCCCGCCGTTCCGCTCTGCGGAGTTTGACATTATGTACGGCACCGGTATCAGCAAAGAGGGCGAGATCCTGGATCTGGGCGTGGAGTACGGCGTTATTAAGAAAGGCGGCTCCTGGTTCTCCTACGGCGAGCGCCGACTGGGTCAGGGCCGTGACAATGTAAAGCAGCTGATCAAGGACGAGCCGGAGTTTGCCGCCCAGCTGGAGCAGGAGATCAAGGAAAAGATCGCCGAGGTGCAGGCCACCTCCGATAAGAAGTATCAACCCAAGGCAGCACCTAAGGCGGACACGGAGCCGGAACCGGCAGAGGAGAGCACCGCTCGCCAGACCCGTGCGGCTGCCCGCGCTAAGCTGGACATTGCCGTAGAGGATGACGACGAGTAATGCGCCTGACCCACCAACGGGGGCGGGGCACTAAGGTGCACCTGCTGCTGGACGATGAATACCAAATCACCACCAGCACCACCTTTTGGGCAGAGCATTATCTGCCGGACGGTACGGAGA
>CAVIFY010000027.1:0-24545 GCA_963642245.1 Bifidobacteriaceae bacterium
TCAACGCTACGGCTCGCTTCTCCCACAAGCTTAGCTTGTGGTTTACTTTAAGAATAAAAAGCCCGCAGACCGTATGGTGGTCTGCGGGACTTCCTACACTTATTTCATCTTTTTTTCGCTGCTCAGCTTTACTAAATAATCGGGAAAGTAATCGCCAAACTGAAATTTCTTCTTACTCTTGTTATAGTGGTAATACCCTGCATAATTATTGCGCACATACGCTCCGTATGAGTTTTTACCACCATAATCGAATTGAACAGTCGGATCGCCATCTTTGTCATACCCTCTCCAAACATGGTATATCTTCAGAGAATCCGGGTCTTTCAACTGATCTTTTAATTCGCTCTTGCATTTGTTATACAGTTTGTTGTAATCCACAACATAAATATTACAGGTGTATTTGACTTTGCTATAAGTGGCCGTGACCGAAGTTGCGCCTTGCTTTACGCCCTTGATTTTCTGTGAATTTACCTTGGCAATGGACTTTTTGCCGTTTTTCCAGGTCACTTTCTTCTTGCCGCCGATCTGCGGTAAAGTTCTGCTGGTACCGGCAAAAACATAAATGTCCTTTTTATTGACCGTAATCGTGCAGGTGGTTTTCTTGCCATTATTCAGCTTTGCGGTAATTGTCGCCTTGCCAAGCCCTTTGGCCGTTACTTTGCCGGACTTATTGACGGTGGCCACCTTAGTATTTGATGATGACCAACTTACACTTTTTGCCACACTACCGGAGGGCGATGTTTTATATTTCAAGGTCGTTGAACTGCCAACGGACATTGTCTTTTTGGTGGTGGTCATTGAAATTTTGCTTGCGTATGATGTGACATCCGTTGCTGTAAAAGAGTAAGCATAATCTTTCATTGAATCTATTGAGTCATCATCTAACAAACAGAAGAATACCCTGTACTCGCCTTTTGACAATGTTTTTGTTGCCGTAAAATCCTTAGTTCCGTCGTTATAGAGGACATCATCAAAGGTATCCGCATTGGAAATGCTGATATAAGCAGGCGCTTGGCAAGTGAACACAAATTTGATCTTCTGTTTACTGCTGATGTAAAACTCATCAGAAAATATGTCCGCGGACGACAAAGAGCCTTTCGCCTTATACACCTGTGTTGCCGCATAGGCATCTACTGTGCCAAACGAAAACATTGTTACGACTGTAAGCAATGCCAAAAACAGGGAAAGTACCTTTTTCATTTTCATTGTTATTTCTCCTTTGTATAAAATTTGAATGATCAATGCACCTCTGCATTGTTTATTCACAGCAACAAAACCTTTTTCTGCTATTCACCAGCTTTACAGCCCGCTGTCATTCGGATCATCTTTATGGTTTTTATCCGAATAAATAACGGAAAGATATATTTGATATTCCTGACTCATTAACCCCAACCGGATTTTGGTTCTGCCTTTTTTCCACTCTGAAAGATAAGTTACATACCCAAACTCCAATGCCTGACTGCCGGCTGCATCTATTAGATTTTGATCCACATTATTGACCACAGTGCTGGTATCTGGCTTTCCATATTTGGCCGTTAAGGATTTCTTTAAGCTGTCGTAATCGTTTTTCCACTGACCAAACGAAGCATTTTGTTTTTTACTACCATACTGCGCCATGTAAAGTTTGTCGTGACTGTCAAAGTAATAAAACAGATACATTTCCTCATGATCGACAGTCGTCGAATACATGAGTGAATTATCGCCGTCAGTTATCAATTCCGCCTTTTCTTCTTTCTTCACCCTTGCCGCGCTGTCACCCCAGCAAACATTTCTAAAATCCGTTTTGCGTTTTTTGGTTGTACTCTCCGACTTTATCGTCGTAGAGGCAGTCGTAGCGACCGTTGTGGTTTCTTTACTTTTTGTCCCATTTTGGCCGGTACAGGCACACAGCCCAAAGAGCAAACAGGCACAAAGTAAGATGGATAGTCCTTTTTTCATTGCACATTCTCCTTTTCCGATTTCCGCATAATTGCACCTATATAGGTGCAATCTTAGAATAGCACAAAGATACAATAAAGTCAACACAAATTGTTCTTAAATAGGTGCAAGAGGTTGACAATGAATATTGAGTTTGAAAAGCAGATGGGGCGGAATATCCGCCATATTCGGGAAGAAAAGGGCATGACCCAGGAGCTGCTCTCCGCCAAATTGCAGCTGGCCGGGTGCGACATTACCCGCAGCGCCGTGGCCAAGATCGAGGTGGGGCAGCGGCATATTTACCCGGACGAGATCCGCCACATTCGGCAGATTTTAGGCACCACCTATGAGGAATTGTTTGAGCGGCAGTATAACTGACGCCACCGGCGGGCAGCCCTGCGCATTTGTTGACTTTTGGCGGCGGGTATTATACAATGATCCGGCAAAAACAAAGAATGATCTGCGGCGGTGTGCCGAGAACGGAGAACAAAATGGGCCGAGCCTCTGTGTTTGAAAATCGAAAATGGGTGCCCCTGTTTGCCGGCAGCGCGGCACTGAGCTGGGCCTGCGCCTTTCCCCTCATCAAGCTGGGGCTGGCAGACTTTGGCATTGCGGGTACGGACACCGGCGGCAAGGCGCTGTTTGCCGGGGCGCGGTTCCTGCTGGCCGGGCTGGTGGTGCTGGCGGTAGCCAAGCTGTGCGGCCGCTCCTTTGCAGTGCCCCGGGGCAAGACCCGGTGGCAGCTGGTGCTCTTTGGCCTGGTCAACACGGCGCTGCACTACTTTTTCTTCTACCTGGGCGTGTCCAATTCCCCCGGCGGCCGGGCGTCTATCTTAGACAGCCTGGGCACTTTCCTACTGATTATCGCCGCCGCGGTGGTGTTCCGAGAGCGGCTCACTCTGCGGTCGATTTTCGGCTGCCTGCTGGGGTTCTCCGGCATTGTGCTCATCAACCTGGGCAGCACCGCCGGGCAGTTCACCCTCTCCGGCGACGGTATGCTGCTGTGCAGCAGCGTGTGCGCCATGGCAGGCGGGCTGCTGACCCGAGTAGTCACCCGCAAAATGGACCCGCTGGTGGCTACCGGCCACTCCCTGGCACTGGGCGGCGCACTGCTGATCCCTGCCGGGCTGCTGATGGGCGCCCACCCGGCCGGTGTACACCCGAAGGGGCTGCTGATCCTGGCGGCGCTGGTGGCGGTGTCTGCCGTGGGCTTTTCCTTTTACAACCAACTGCTGCGCTACCACCCGGTGGGGCAGATCGCCATTTACAACGCCTTTATCCCGGTGCTGGGTGTGGTGCTCTCCTGCCTGCTGCTGGGCGAGCCGTTCTCCTGGCGCTATCTGCTGTCCGGCGCGCTGGTCACCGGCGGGATCTGCGCCGTAAATTTGCCCGGCAAAGGCAAGAATTGACAGCCCCTGCCAAGTATGGTATGCTATGGGTGCAGAGTTCTGCGCATTTTTTAAGAAAAGAGGAAGAAGCAAATGGACCAGTACAACCAGCAAAACCCCAACCCCCAGGACAATTACCAACAGCCCTATCAGCCGCCTTATCAACCGGCGCCCCCGGCCTATGACCCCACCACCCAGGTGATGAGCATTGGCCAGTATGTGGGTATGTTCATTCTCTCCGCCCTGCCGGTGGTGAATTTGATCTGCTGGATCGTGTGGCTGTGCAGCCCCAATACCAATAAGAATAAGAAGAACTTTATTTGGGCCAACATTATTATGTGGGTCATCGCCGTGGTGGCGATGGTGCTGTTTTACACCGTCGTAGGCACCGCCGCTATCGGCGCCCTGTCCTCTATGTGACCCGATCAAAATCGTCCTAAGCCGACAAACCCGTTGATGAACTGTCATCAGCGGGTTCTTTTTTTGAGGGAATGTATGAAGTCGGTGCTTTTATTCGGCATATTTATCAAACGCGCTTTTAATGTTGATTTAATCTTTATCGTCCATACTCTGCTTAGACTCAAGCGAAAGGACCAAACGGTATGACAAAAGAAAAATCCACCAAGCGCCACCCATTCAAGAATTATATAAAAAGGCACAAGGTGCTGACCGCCATTGTAGCGCTTTTGCTGATCGCAGCCATTGTGGCAGGCTCGCTTTTGGTAGCAAAGGGCAAATCCCAATCGGCCGCCTATACCTTTATCCGAACCACCACATTATCTAAGGGCACGCTGGACGCGTCCATTTCTGCAACCGGAACAGTGATCAGCACCAAAACCTCCAATGTGACCACCGACCTACAGTACACGGTAAAAAGCATTGCCGTCAAAGTGGGCGACACGGTAAAAAAGGGCGATGTGATCGCAACCCTGGACACGACCCAGCTGGAAAAGCAGATCGCAACCGCAAAGGCGAACATTGCAAAGCAGGAAAAATCCGCTAAAATCTCTTACAACAGCGCCAAGCAGTCCTACAACGACGCGAATACGGAATACCAAAACGCCAAATCCGCCGTCTCATCTGCAAAGGCCGCACTTGCAAATGCGAAAAGCGCCACCGGCGGCAAAAATACCGCCACCTATGAAAAGGCGCAGGAAACCTACGATAACGCCAAAAATGCATACACCCAGGCCAAGTCCAATCTTGCCCAGGCAAAGGTGAAGCTGGAGGAAGCAAAGGACGCGCTTGAAAACGCCGCAGACACCAGCGAACTGGAGGAACTGACGGATAACCTAAACGCCTGCACCCTCAAGGCGGGACAGAGCGGAACCATTACCGCGCTGAACGCAACGGTAGGCTCCGGTTGTAAGGACACCGTGGCCAAGATCCAGGACACCTCCAAGCTGGCCATTGACATTACCATTGCGGAGGCAGACATTAACCAGGCGCAGGTGGGCTTATCCTGCAACATCACAACCGACGCCGCAGATCAAAAATACAGCGGCACGCTGACGCAGATCGATCCGGTCGCCTCAGACAATGGAAGTTTTGGCGCAACGGTTACGGTAGACACCGCTGACACAGATCTAAAGATCGGGATCAACGCTACGGTTGAAATTTTGGTATCCTCTACCGACAATGTGTACACCGTACCCATTGACGCCGTGGGCAAGGACAGCACCGGCACCTATGTTTACCGAAAAACCGGCGGCACCGGCGTGGATCTTACCTTTGAAAAGGTGTATGTAACCACCGGCAGCGAAAATGACTATTACATTGAAATAGACGCAGACGATTTGAAAGACGGCGATGTGATCCGCAGCAGCGCAGACCTGACCCAGGGTATAGAAACCGTTGAAAGCGACAAAAAAAGCAGCAGCCTATTCAATCTGTTCGGCAACTTTGGCAACGCCCAAAACGATCAAGGCGGCCAAATGCCGCAGGGCGGCGGTGATCCGCCCGCCGGTCCGTCCAACACAGACAGCGCAGCCCCCTCCGGCGGCAAAAACAATGACGGAGGCCAACCAAATGCCTGATACCATGATTGAAATGTCCCAAATCAGAAAGCGCTTTTTTGTGGGGCAAAAAAACGAATTCGAGGTGCTGCATGGCATTGACCTGCGCGTGAAAAAGGGCGAATTCGTTGCCATTGTAGGTGAGTCCGGCAGCGGCAAATCCACCCTGATGAACCTGATCGGCGTGCTGGACAAACCCAGCAGCGGCACATATTTTTTAGACGGTGAGGATATTTCCGCCGCCGATGATCGGGCACTTTCCCGGATCCGCAACCAAAAAATCGGCTTTATTTTTCAAACCTTTAACCTGATCGGTCGGCAAAACGCGCTAAAGAATGTAGAGCTGCCCATGCTCTATGCCGGCACCGATCGCAAGGTGCGCACAGAAAAAGCACGCCGACTGCTGGCGCAGGTAGGTATGGAGGACCGTATGTACCACAAGCCCAGCGAATTGTCCGGCGGCCAAAAACAGCGGGTCGCCATTGCGAGGGCTATGGCGAACGACGCCCAGCTTTTGCTGGCCGACGAACCAACAGGTGCCCTGGACAGAAAATCCTCTCGCCGTATTATGGATCTTTTTCACACATTAAACAAAGATTGTGGCAAGACCATCGTTTTGATCACCCACAACCGCCATCTTGCCTGTGAATGCGATCGGATTTTAACGCTGGAGGACGGCCGTTTTATACCTGCGAAAGGAGATGAGGCCTGTGCTCTTTGACAACATACGCTTGGCATTTGAGAGCCTAAGATCCAACAAACTGCGTTCATTTTTAACCATGCTGGGAATTATCATCGGCATTGGCTCGGTGATCACCATCACCACGGTGGGATCCTCTTTGACCGGTTATGTCAGCGACAGTATGCGCACCCTTGGCGGCTACAGCATAAATGTGGCGCTTACGCAAAAATCAGACAGCGACACAAATACAGCCGACAATGTTAAGCTCCGCAACTTCAAAAACGACACGCCTGAAACAGAAGATCTCATCACAGACGATATGATCGCGCAGTATAAAAGCGCCTTTGCCGACCGGGTAAAATATATAGAAACCGTCTGTGATGTGGGGACCGGCACATACGGCGACAACACGCTGACCGTGCTGGGAACCAATGATGAATACCGGCAAGCAGAAGAGATCACCATGCTTTATGGCCGGTTTATTCAGAACAATGGGGACGAAAACAAGCGGCTGGCGGTGGTTGCCGACAGCTTTGCCAAAGATGTTCTCGGTTTAGAGGAACAAAACGCCATCGGCGAGAGCTTCACCGTGACCATAAACGGCACACCGTACAAATTCTATATTACAGGTGTTTATAAATATGAAAGCGACACGGTTTCCACCGACGACAACGACCGGGAAGACCAGGTAACCACCCTGTATATTCCCCTGTCCACAGCTAAGACCATTGCCGCTGCCGGGGACGGGTATCAGAGCATCACCATCATCGCCGATAAAAGTGTAGACATTGAAACATTCATGAACGCCACCGGCGACTTTTTCGCCTCATTTTACACACAAAATGACAGTTGGACCGCAACCGCAAGCTCCTTGCAGGAAATGCTCAGCACTGTTACCGATATGATCAAGACCATTTCCTACGCTGTTGCAGCGATCGCAGCGATCAGTCTGCTGGTAGGTGGGATCGGCGTCATGAACATTATGCTGGTTTCCATCACGGAGCGCACCAATGAGATCGGCACAAGAAAAGCGCTGGGCGCACCCAATTCGTCGATCCGCACGCAATTTGTAACGGAGGCTGCTGTGATCTGCCTGATCGGCGGGGTCATCGGCATTGCGCTGGGTCTGTCTGCCGCGGCCATCATCGGCAAGATCCTGGGTTACGGTATGACACCAAATGTCGGCGCCATCTGTGGAGCCGTCGCTTTTTCGGTGCTCATCGGTCTCATATTCGGCTTCGCGCCTGCGAATAAAGCCGCCAAACTGGACCCCATAGACGCCCTTCGCTATGAATGAGCCGCCCCCATTCCTCACAATCTCCCCTATTTTGCTCCACAAGGGCAACGGCACATAACATAACAAAAAGCCACCGATGATCGGTGGCTTTCTTCTTTGCTATTCGTCGTATTCTTCGATTTCCTGTTCTTCTTGTCGGCGCTGTTTTTCCTGCTCTTCTTTTTGCTTGGCTTTGCGGGATTTGATGATCCCTGCTGCCAATGCGATCACGGCTGCTGTGGCTAAAGCAATGGCAAGATAAATCAAAATATTGGCTATGGTAGAGCGGCCGGTTGGCGTCACCGCTGCGGTGTATGTACCGTCTGTGAGCGCCGCGGTGTCGCCGCTTTGTACTTGCAATTCTTCTTCCGTATCGCCAGTGCTTGTCCCGCCGGTGTACGCGAACTTGGTCACCGTTTGGGCGCTGCTTTTGCGGGCGCTTTTTGTGGTCCCGGGCACTGTGCCGGTGTATGTAAATTTAGTGCTGGTCTCTTTTTTCTTTTTGGTGGTAGCTTGCCGGGTCTGTTTCTTTGTTGTGGTGCGTGCACTGCGGCTTGTGGTCGTCTTTTCCGGCAAAGTGTAGTCGAAAGTGGCGCGCTCCAAAAGGCAAACGCCCCGCTCACCGCAGTTGTAATCCAGCCGCACTGTCAACAGCCCGCACAGGCTTTTGTCCAGCGCGATGGCAAAGTACGCGTTGCCGTCTGCGGTCCAGTAACCGCCACTGTTTTCCAGAATTTCCATCTGCACATTGCACCCGCTGCCAAAGCCGTTGTAGGTCTGCGCAGCACCGGTGGCGCCGTTGGCAAATGTAAATTTCTTGGTGGAGAATTTGGCGGAGGACACTTGCAAATTCAGGGCAACAGCGTCCGTTTTCGCCCCCGGCTCCACCTGCTGATCCTGCATACTCACCGCAAAATACAGACAGTGGTTATCCGTGTCGGCGTAGATCTGGTAATAGCCCATAGCCCCATCGGTCTGGAATTCCACAAACGGTACATTCCGCCAAGGCTCGCGGGTCAGGTAGGCGCTGTCCATCGCCGGCGTCGCTGCACAGGCCGGCACCACCGCCAGCAATAGCGCCAAAAACGCCGCCAACCCAGCCAAAATCCGCCGACCCATATCCATACCTCATCTCTCTCCAAAAATCTTTCCAATCGGTTTTATTCTACCCATTCCTCCCCTTTTCGTCAAGGGGTTTGGAGAAATTTTTCTGTTTTCCACCACACAAATACAGCTCTTCGGCAATAAATCCACACAAAAAGGCCCCCGCAAAAGCGAGCCTCAAGTACACAAATTCTACATTTTTCAATAATAACAGTTGATATTGGGAACGAAACGCGATATAATGTCCTTGATATAATGTCCTTGATGATAAAATTGTTACTATTGTAACTTTACAAGACGAAGTGCGTGATAGCCCTCTACGTTGCCCCATTTTTTCGGTAGACACAGTGACACAACGGATTTGCAATTCGGTTCTAACTCACTTGAGAATTCGTACGCGCATGGCTACACAATCGCACACGAGCGCATGGACAGGTATTTTATAGTATGTTGCACGACGGACTGTATGAGCAAATTATCAATAAGGGATTAGAAACAGAGCTTGCCTCTATGGACAAGCTCTCCACTACCGCACCCATTGATCGTGCTGAGGCGCCTAAAGTGCTGGCAAAATACATTGCGGAGGTTGTAGAAGAGAGTCTCAATCATATTGCTGACAACGGCGGGGACGTGAACGCGCAGGTTGCTCTTACAAATCGTATTATTTCCACGATTATCGACGAAACAGGAGAAACCGAACTTGCCAAAATGGCAGTAGCCGACCGGGCCCAGCAGTTTTTTGCTCTTTTTGACAAAAAGAACAGCATTCTTGCCATCGATGAAAAGGCGGCAATCGTTCGCCCAGAAACGTCTATCGCGCAAAGCTCGTTATTTACCGGTGCAATCCACGAACCGCAGATGTTTACCGAGCTCAAGAAGGAGATCCTATCCTGCAACCGCATTGATATGCTGGTATCCTTCATTAAATGGAGTGGCCTGCGCTTAATCATAGATGAGCTTACTGCCTTCGTGCAAAGCGGCGGTGAACTCCGCATAATTACAACTTCTTATATGGGCGCGACCGATGTAAAGGCAATCGAAGAACTTTGCAAACTTCCTAACACAAAGATCAAGGTGAGCTATGACACCAAACGCACCCGACTCCACGCAAAAACGTATGTCTTCTATCGGAATACCGATTTTACTACCGCGTATGTTGGGTCGTCAAACCTTTCCAATGCCGCTATTTCCAGTGGTTTGGAATGGAATGTAAAGGTTACAAAAACGGACCTGCCAGAAACGATTGACAAGATCGCCGCCACCTTTGAAAGTTATTGGAATTCCAATGAATTTGAGTATTACAATGAGGAGCAAAAAGCGCGCTTAGCGCGTGCGTTAAAATCCGAAAAATACTTTGATCGTAACAATGCTGAAATTTATACAATGGATATCGCGCCCTATTCCTATCAGCAAGAAATTCTTGATAAGCTGGAAGCAGAGCGCAAGGTTCGCGGCTATTATCGAAACCTTGTTGTTGCCGCCACCGGGACCGGAAAGACGGTGATTTCTGCACTCGATTACAAGCGCTTTTGCAAGCAAAATGCGGATAAGCCCTGTCGTCTTTTGTTCGTGGCTCATCGTGAAGAAATCCTGAAACAAAGTATGTACACCTTTCGCGCAGTACTAAAAGATGCAAACTTTGGCGAAATGTTTGTAGGCAGCTATAAACCGGAAAGTATAGATCATCTTTTCATTTCCATACAAACCTTTAACTCCCAGGCATTCACTGAAAAAACGACGCCGGAATTCTATGATTATATTATCGTGGACGAGTTCCATCACGCCGCTGCACCTACGTATCAAAAGCTCTTATCCTATTACAATCCGCAAATTTTACTGGGCTTGACAGCAACACCTGAACGTATGGATGGCAAGAGCATTTTGCCGTATTTTAATCATCGCATTGCGGCTGAAATTCGTCTGCCCGAAGCTATTGACCGTAAGCTCCTGTGTCCGTTCCAATACTTTGGCGTGACCGATACGGTTGATCTGGATCACTTAAAATGGACAGCCGGAGGTTATGATAAAAGCGAGCTTTCGCGAATTTATACACTCAGCGGCGTGGTGGCAGATCGTCGTGCTGATTTGGTGGTTTCTTCTCTGCTTAAATATGTCACCGATATTGACGATGTAAAGGGGCTTGGATTTTGCGTAACGATTGAACACGCAGAATTCATGTCCAATTACTTTAATGCCCGCGGAATTCCGTCGATGTTCCTGACCGGACATTCGCCGGACGAAGAAAGAAAAGAGGCAAAGGCCAGACTTGTAAAAAGTGAAGTACGCTTTATCTTTGTGGTTGATATCTACAACGAAGGCGTGGACATTCCCGAAGTCAACACGGTTTTATTCCTGCGCCCGACAGAATCTTTGACGGTGTTTTTACAACAACTTGGACGTGGGCTGCGCTTATCTGAAGATAAAGAGTGCCTGACTGTACTTGATTTTATCGGACAGGCAAACAAAAAGTATAATTTTGAAGATAAGCTTGCAGCTCTACTTTCCAACACCACACGAGGCGTAACACGTGAAATCAAGGATGGGTTTATTTCACTTCCAAAGGGATGCTATATTCAGCTTGAAAAGAAGGCGGCAAGATATATTCTTGATAACATTCGCGCATCTTACGGAAACAGCGCTGGCCTTGTTGCGCGTATAGCAACCTTTGAAGAGGATACCGGTCTAAAACTTACTCTCGAAAACTTTCTCGACCACTATCGGTTGGATCCTCGCTCAATCTATAAATTTGCTTCCTTTTCTCGTCTGTGCGCACGTGCAGATATAATTGATCATTTTGAGGAACCGATGGAAGAGGTAATATCAAAAGCACTCAACCGTTTTGCTTTGGTGGACTCAAGACGCTGGATCGTGTTTATGTTGCATGTTTTGGAAAATATCAACCATTTTGACTTTGCGAAACTTTCGGATATAGAAAAGCGTATGCTTCAGATGTTCTATATTACAATGTGGGGAAAAGCGATTGAAGATTGGCATGCAAATGAAGTCATTGAAAACTTTCGAGCTCTTTCAGATAGTCCCATTATGCGCTCCGAGCTGATTGCACTGCTTAAATATAACTACAATCGCATTGATTTTATTGATGAGCCCGTGGACCTCGGGTTTGATTGTCCGCTTGATCTGCATTGTACATATACACGCGATCAACTGCTTGTAGCAATGGATTTTATGAAACCGAGCACCGTGCGCGAAGGCGTAAAATGGTTGCCCGACAAGGAAATTGATGTGTTCTTTATCACATTGAATAAGTCGGATAAAGACTATTCGCCTACAACCATGTATAAGGATTATTCCATCAACGAAACGCTGTTCCATTGGCAGAGCCAAAGCACCACCAATGCAGATGGTAAAGTCGGCCAGCGCTATATCAATCATCGCAAAAATGGCAGCAAGGTTCTCTTGTTTGTACGCGAATTTAAGAATGACATTTACGGCAACACTGCGCCGTACACTTATCTTGGCACCGCAAATTATGTTTCGCATAACGGGTCAAGACCCATGAATATTACATGGAAATTAGATGCCCCCATTCCGGCAAAATACCTGAAGAAAACAAACAAATTGGTAGTCGGATAATCCTCAAGGAGTGAAAGTTATGACCGAGCTTGAGAAAATGCAACGAGCGAAGATGTACATTGATAAAATGGCAAATGGGATCAACCCGGTTGATGATACTTATGCTGCCGATCAGGATATGGTCAACAATGTTCGGATCTCACGGTGCTTATTTTACGTATCCACCATCTTAGGACAGGTGATTGATAACAACGGCGTTATTCAAAAGGGCAAGGCGTCAAAGAAGGCATTTTTCCTTTCCGACGACCGTATAACAGACTTCGCCTTTTCTGAAGCACCCATCTCAGTAAGCGAGATAAGCCGGCGCCTAAATGATTTGGCAGATTTAGATTTGTGCCACAAGCTGAAATACTCTGACATAACAAATTGGTTAGTTTCCATAGGCGCGTTAGAGACAATCACACTTGCTGATGGAAAAAGTAAAAAAAGGCCCACAAGTCAAGGTGAAACACTCGGTATTTCTTTAGAAACACGAAATGGTGTGAACGGCGAGTATGTTGTGGTTGTTTATAACAAATCTGCACAGCAATTCATCCTTGACAACATGGACGCAATTATCACGAACATTCGCAACACTTCTACTAAAAAAGCGGGCAATCAAGGACAAGCATGGACAGCAGAGCATGAAGAATGCTTGTTGAATTTGTTCAACAAACATGTTCCCGTTTCTGAAATGGCAGCAACTCTTATGCGAACGGAAACAGGGGTCAGAGCCAAGCTAAAGAAAATGGGGCTGATTGACAACGAAAGGAACGCAAAATAATGACAGAAGTTGTTGCAGCACTAATATGGGATAAAGGTAAATTCATGATCTGCCAGCGTCCAGCGCACAAGACCCGGGCCCTGTTGTGGGAATTCGTTGGCGATAAAGTAGAACCCGGCGAATCCAAAGAGCAAGCGCTTATCCGCGAGTGTCAGGAAGAATTGGCTATAACGCTCTCAGTCGGCGATGTGTTTATGGATGTCGTTCATGAATATCCGGATTTGACAGTGCATCTAACCTTATTCAATGCAGCAACCATCGAGGGCACCCCACAAAAACTGGAGCATAACGATATAAAATGGATTGCACCGACCGAAATTCCGAATTATGAATTCTGCCCGGCGGATGTAGAGATATTGAGAAAGATAACAGCGGATTTTCGTGATGATTAAGAATTTGGTGCATAATCTGATACTTCTTGCGAGTAAGTCGATGACAGCAACAAAAGATGATTTATTTGTCGCAGAGGATCTGCTAACATACTGATATAGTTGTGTCGGCATGGCAGCAATACGATTGGTGTGAAAAAACAAATAATCGCTTTTCTTGATGAAAGTGAACGGATATCTACTCACACGGTAATGCTTAATTCCGAGATTATCAAATAAGACGATGCGTACAACCCAGAAAAAAGCTATCTGCCTCTGCTAAACCTTCCACATTCGTGCGAGCGTTATAAATCTATCAAGTTCAAGTATCAAACCTGCACCGAATGGACAATCCAGGTATTAACATGAGGTTAGTCATTATGATAGAATCTCAATATAGGAGGGTTTTATATCAGTTCGCTATTTATTGCAGGCAATGGTTTCGATATTGCACACGGTATTCCAAGCAAATATGGTGATTTTAGGTTATTCATTACAGAATCCTTCCCTGAAGCAGTAAATCTTCGAGACGAGATCGTACATATAGAGGATTTACTAGACATCGATCCAGCTGAATTTGCCGCAGAAATTTTATTAAACACAATGGACAAATCTGCCGGTGAAAACTGGTGTGATTTTGAAGCCGCTCTTGCTCACATTAACTTTGATAATAAATTTCCTGCGCCGAACCACAGAGAAAATGAAACCGACAAAGAAGATCAAGAATTAATGCAAAATTATCTTTTGTACATGGATGTACTTACGAGTGCTTTCATCAATTGCTCCAAAATATGGCAGGAATTTTTTAGGATTTGGATAAAAAGTATTCAGCAAAAAATCGACGGCTCTGAATTTATGCCAAAAGAAACATTGATCGATTTATTCAGCAATCAGGATATGCAATTTTTCACCTTTAACTACACCAAAACTTTGCAAAAACTATATGGCATTAAAAAAGTAATTCACATTCATAATCGAGTTGGTCAAAAGCTAATCTTTGGGCACGAGAAAGAAGAGGAGACGAATCTTTATCAAAGCCTGGATTATGAAGATTTCTGCATAGGTTCCTCATTTTTAGATGAGATGATCCTGTCTTTCAAAAAAGACACAACCACTCCATTAAAGAAGTATAAAGACTTTTTCAAGAGGCTAGATTCCTCTATCGATAAGGTATATTCATACGGATTTAGTTATGGCAAGGTTGATCGTATTTATATCAAAAAAATAATTGCGAGTATATCTCCAAATGCTACTTGGTATTTTACCGAGTTTGAATCTAGTGATTCATCTGCGTTACGAATTAAAAAAATCAAATTGCGAAAATATGGGTTCAAGGGCAAATTTGACATTTTTAAGGGATAAAAGAAAGCGACTTTACAGAATCTCTGTACCCGCCGAGAACACTGTTGCATGCTACAAAAAAGAAGGGCACTAATGTGATACGACTACTCGTTGATTAAAATTCGGTCATTAAAAGGTCCTCGCTTTTCTCGTTGCTCTCAAAAGCAAGCACTTTCAACACATCCAATGTATTTGCAATTCATACTAAGCCGGATAAGTAATTAACTGTCTTAAATCCAGCGTAAAAACACAGTTGTAAAAATATACTTTTCTGAAAATGGCGGTAAAACAACTAAAATAGTACAAAAAGACCGAAAGTAGAGAACAAACTCTACTTTCGGTTTTTTGGCAAGAGCCGTAATGCCGGTGTTGGCATAGTGGCGGTCTTGGTGTCTATGTAAAACCACTCTAGAACACGCCGTCAAGCGATGGTGAGGCCAAGATTGTAGGCCTCTGTCATGGCTGCTGAGCTGCGGATCGCTCCGGCCTCCATGGCACCCACGCCCAGCACAGTGCCGCCCTCCTTGGCACCGGGGACGCAACAGGTAAAGCCGCGCAAAGCCGCCTGCATCGTCTCGGTAAAGGCCGCATCCGGCGCTGCGCAAGTGATAATGAAATAAAAAGTCTTGCCCTCCAGCTGCTGGTAAAAGGCATAAGCACGATCGATCACCGCTTTCAGCTGCGCGGTCATGGAGTAAAAATAGATGGGCGACGCCAACACGATCACATCCGCCGCCAGCATTTTCTCCCGCACTTCTTGCATATCGTCCTTTTGCACGCAAGTGCCGCCGTTGCGATAACAGGCATCACAGCCCAGGCAACCGGCGATTTTTTTGCCGGCAACATTTACCATCTCCACACTGCACCCGGCCTCCGCTGCACCGCGGGCAAATTCTGCACTCAAGATAGCTGAATTCCCGCGTCTGCGCGGGCTTCCCTCTAAAATCAAAACCTTCTTCATACGGACTCCTTTCGATTTGTAATGCCCAGACTTTCGTTTGCGCCCAAAGCATCGTCTGCCACCATATCGGCCATGCAACGGGCAATGGCGGCCCGGTCTACGGTCCAACAAGTCGGCTGCCGGCCCTCTTTCGTCAGTGCATACGCCTGATTTTCGCCGTCCCGAATACCCGGACAACGCAGCAAAGTGGTGACCGCGGCACTGGCAGCGATGGTATCGGCAGCCTGAATATACGCCGGCATTTTCTTGGCCAGCCGGTTCAGCATAAGGCCGTGCACGCCCTTGATCTCGTGGTGAATACCCATACCGGTGATCCAAATGATCCGCCGCACACCGGTCTGCTCCACTGCGGCTGCAATATGCCGAGCCATGGTCAGCACATCCCCATCCAAAGAGCACAGGAGCACATCCTGCCCCTCCATGGCGCGGCACACATCCTGGGCTACCAGCGCGTCGCCGCGGATCACGCGAATGCCGCTCAGATCCATATCGCCGAATTTTGCCGGATCGCGGACAAAAACCGACAGCTCCACATCTTCCATCTTTTGCATTTGGCGGGTCAAATACTTGCCGGTGTGCCCGGCAGCACCAAAAATAACAACTTTTTTCATCTTATGGTCCTTTCCGTAAATGGGCAGTCAATTCAAATCGCCCACAATGGCGTCTTCGATCATCTTAGCCATTCGCTCCGTGGTCAGCGGCAACATACGGCAAGACAGCGGGCCGAAAGCCTCTATGATCTCCACCAGCTTTGCATGATCTCGGGGATCGGCGACAAGCTCTCCGTAGGTAAAGGCGATACCGAATTCTCGGTAAAGTCGTTCCAACGCAGCCAGCGCTTCCTGCAACAGTGCTTCGTCCGCTTTTTCACCCACGGCAACGCCAAGGATCTCTGAAAAATAGCGATAGAAAATCGCCTTATCCGTGCAAGCGCGGTAGATCTCTTTCAGCCAATAAGGGAAAAGGCCGGTCAACGCCGCCGGATAATGCAGGCCCAGGTAACGCTGTGCAAAGGACTGCAACGGATACGGCGCGAACTCACCCTCCCGCCCCAGATCGTTAATGCCGGAGAGCGCCAGGGCGCTGTTGAGCAGCAGTGTTCCCCGGGCTTCCGTATCCGTCTTGTCTGCAAGGCAGCGGTGCAAACACTGGAGAACGGTTTTCATAGAAGCCTCCGCATAGTGCTCTGCCAGCGGGGACCGCGTCAGGTTCAAATAATTGATCGACAGCTGCACAAAGGCAGTCATCTGACCATAGGCAAGGATCTTATCCGGCAGTGACAGCATATAGTCGGGGTTCAGCCAGGTGAACGCAGCCTTGCCCACGCTGCACCCCACTTGCAAACCGCTGTCATCCAGCGTGATCTGCACATCCCCATTGGTTTCCGAACCGGACATGGGATTGGTGGGAACGGTGACCACCGGGAGCATGGATAGCCCCGCCGTGGGCACCTGACAGGTCAGGTACTGCTCCACAGGCACGCCGGTATTCCGCGCGCCGAATGCAATCGCCTTGGCCAGGTCCATACAAACGCCGCCGCCAATGCCCAAAACCACCTGTATCTTCTGCTCCGCACAGCAACGAATGCCCTCGTTCACCTTGCTTAAAAGCGGCTCTTTGCCGGTTTCCAGGCAGGTCACCTGCAACCCGGCGCCAGTCAGCGCCCGGGCCAGTTTTTCATAATGCCCGCCGGTCAAAAAGCTATCGGCAGGCACCGCCAATACCCGCTCGCCCAGCTTTGCGATCTCCTGTACCGCCGCTTCCATTTGACCTGCGCCATACAAGATGGGCACACTGCCGTGATAAATAAAATCTTTCATTCCAAACTCCTTTACTGCCTGCCGTAACGCAGGACTGCTCCATCTGCAAAAAAAGCCATGCATATACCTATATCTTGCGCCATAAGCAAAGAAAAAACCGTCGCAAATCCGATATAGTCCGCGACGGTGTAAAGAACTGTGCTTTTGCCCGGCAAAGAGGGTGCTCCACCGGCCAAAGGGAGTACAATCTCGATTTAATAAGGAGCAGTTGTACACCTGTGAGCGTACAACAAGCGTTCAAACCATGCCAATAAACTGAAATTTGTCGATCTTACAGATCCTTTTCTCCATATGGTTTATTCCAAGAACCGATCTCAATGACATTTTCCTCCGGATCAGCAATAAAACAGGTTCTTTGCCCCCCAAGGCTCGGTCGTTGGCTCTAATAAAGAAGTTGCACCACAGGCGATCGCATTTTTATACTGCAAGTCGACCTCTTCGTATGTATCAACATATAGCGCCATTTCCGAGTGTGCATTTACGCCCTTGAGATACTCGTATTTTTTGCTTGTAAGCTTTTCAAAATCGTTTCTTCCGTAAGCGTTCCGTCTTTTAACAAATAAACATTGCTCGTGTTTTCATCTTCTTTAATTTCAAATCCCAATACATCTCGATAAAAGCGAATCATTGCCGGCATATCTTTAACGAATAGCCCATATCCATCCAGCCGCATTGTAAGTTCTCCGTTTTAATTATTACCGTTGCCGAATTTCGATTTGTAGAAACATTATAGCATAATGTGACCTGTCAGACAATCAACAACAAAAAGTCCACCGTATTCTATCAGAATTGCGGTGGAATTTTGGTCGGAGTATAATTATAGAAACTCAGAAAGCGCTGATGTACCAACGGTTTGCTGGCAGTCGGCAAGAGGTATTTATTCTAAAAATTCAAAATAACGAGAACAACGCCACCTAACAAAAAAGCAGGCGACAATTCCCATAAATCACCGATCTACGTTGTTTACGGATTAATCACGCTCTCAAAATAGTAACCATCTGCATAAGAGAATTCGCTCCCAATTCTTATTCTCTCATTCAATTTAGTGCAGAAGAGCATTTGTTTTTTGCCCGACTCTTGGCCTGAGCGGATACATACTACTTCACGCTAGCTTGAATTAACACATTAATATGCGAAAAACAGAAAGACTTTTGATGTGTACTAATCAAAATATCTTGCTAAGTTCCCATCCCCATGGCTTTTCATAAAAATCATCGTTTATAATTTTTGCTTGAAATATCTGTCCAATAGTCATAACATCATGTATATCTTCAATATACTGCTTAGCTATTCTCGAAATATAAATGGAGCCGCAGTTGCGAGCATCGTCCGTTTTGATAGCAACATCGACTGAGTATGGTTTAATAGCCTTTACGGTACAGTGAACAATGTCTCCTTTTTTCAAAAAAGCATTATCTTTAGTAGCTTTTGTCTGACGTTCAGCAGCGCTAATCATAGCATTTGTTATTTCTTTTGAACGGTGCCACTCAGAAAGCGGGATGTCCGGGCACTCACTACACGCACTATCTAAGCAAGTTACAGCTGCATCCAGTGTTCGTCTCATTTCTGCATCGTTTTTCATAATTTCCCACAACTTCTTGCAAATCTTCTGCTGTTGCCGAGCTTGACCAAATACGACCGAGCTACCTGCAATTAGTGAACGCATAGCACAAATCAAATGGAACTTAAACTTTTTGTACTTTCTATCTAAAGTACTATTTCGAATCTGTGTATCAACATAATAACTAAAGTACGCTGAACAAAAATAAGGTTCATAATCGTCTGTATCAAGGAATAGTCGATTATTGTATGCACGAAGCAGTTCGCCATAATAGCGGTGGGTACTATGCGGCTCATTCAAAAACATCGCCAAGTACGATTGAATTTGTTGAGTAAGAGTAACAACTTTATTTTTGCTGACACTATCATTGAGATCGTATTGTTTAGATCGACGTTCATAATAAAGACGATACGGATTGGAAACAGCATCATAGTAGTCCTGCAAACATTTATGAAAATGCTTTGTAGCAGCAAAAGCTTCGGACTTCACTTCCGTCTGGCGATTTGTTGTATAAATAACTCGATCAGAAACATCTTCATTTGTAACTTCAATAAGTTTTACCATAACAAAGGAATCATCTCTTAAAGCAGTTCTGTTGTCAAACAAGACATAGCTCGTTTGACATCCATTTACAATTTGATAGTCGTATATTTCAATCTGATCGCCTATGGGCGTTATCCTTTTAGCCACTATGGTAATTCCATTGTTTAGCAAACCGAATCTTGCCTGATCCTCGTTGTTTTTGAGCGTATCTTGAATTTCAGAATTTACAACGTTATAGCCTTGAAAGTCTCGAACATTATCCTCAAAAATATTGGTCAGCATATTTTCGTCGCTATCTGCAAGAATTGCGATAAAATCTTTACACTTCACCAATCCCAAAAAGGCTTGTTTTACACCATCAATAGGGGGAAATGTTACTCTTTTCTCCATCGCAAAGGATCTGCAGACTTTCTTTTTGAGTTCTTTGTAGGTTGTAATGATTTTCTCTGAATCATAAGGGAAGAACATAACCGAACTAAAATTCTGTGTATCTTTCAGCGTTTGAATATCAAGATTTGCTCTGGATCGTAGACCGTTACCTTCATCCCATTTTCCACAGCAAACATAGTATAAATCCAGTACTGGTGCGCTAGTCATGTCAATACTGTGCTTATAAATCTCATCTTTGAGATATATTAAGTTGTCCATTTTTTCATTTGTTTTTGGACGAAGATTTTCTGGAGCAAAAAAAGCTTTAACTCCGTAAATGAAAGTTCCGATTTCGTTACCATCGAAATGCTCGCTGGTTTTCGCTTGAATAAATACAAAACGAACATCTAGAGTCTTGGCTTCACTTAAAATTGATTCCAGTTCATCAATGCTTGTAATAACTCTACCATTTACACATATAGCTACACCATCTAATCCTTTTTCACCCGGGTCGGTCATTATATCAGCAGGATCAAAGCGCTCATTAGAATATTTGTTTACAATGCACTTATTTGTAAAATGCTCGAAAGCCGTTTCAGCATCAAGATGCTCTATCGCATATTCTGCTTTGTGGATATTCAAGAAGTTTTCTATAATCTTGTTCATATGTCTTGCTCCTTTGTTGAATAGTTTTTCCGATGTACCATAGTATAGTATAACGGAAAACCACCGACAATTCAATAGAAAGTCACATAATTTTTATATAAAAATACAGTCAATCAGGATAAAGCTGATGTCAGTATTCTGTTGAACGAAAGCTTTGACTATTGCCAATCTGTAGACTGGCTTTTTCACGCCACGAAAAGGAAGTTTGCAAATGAAAAGACATTCCCTATGCAGCCCGGTCCTCCGAGATTCCCACTGCCGCTGTAGAAACTGTTGCCCACCTTGTTGCCAATGGCATGGCCAATCCCACCTGCCATGGGACATCAAAAGCGCCTTCATTGACCACCAGATTCGAGAGAAGGTGGATGTGGTGCTGGGGTAAACAGCCTTAATCACTCGGGACCGGATTGCAGCATGGCAAAGCGATACATCGTCCTGCCGACTGAACATAAAACCAGGCCGCTATGCATGCGAGAACGGATGATGATCGACAGCTCCAGCTTTTCACCATTCTTCACATAAAAAAGCAGAGTGTCCATTACAGGATACTCAGATCCTATAAGGACACTCTGCATGGTCGGAGTGACAGGATTCGAACCTGCGGCATCCTGCTCCCAAAGCAGGCGCGCTACCAACTGCGCTACACCCCGATTTTTTGATTGAATATGTACATACAGGCCGAAAAGCCGCTTTTCCTGCTCGCTATGCGGCAGACGCAAGCCGATCTTGGCACTTGTGTTATTTTAATATATCCGGCAGGGTTTGTCAAGCGGGCCATCGGTTGACAAGTGGACAACTACGCTCTATAATAAACAGTGGATAAGGAAAACGACCAAATAGCGGTAGGCGGTTTGCCCTCTTTCTGAGAGGGTGTATCTTTCCCCCTCAAGATCAACAGAGAGGGGGTGATCTATATGGAGTATGCAACGATTATCACTCTGGTACTTATTGCTGTCATTCTGTATATAATCAAAAAAGATTAACCGCCCCGTCCTGAGAAAACGCGCGGTTAATCTTTAACCAGCCAAGGGCACACCGTCTATCCGGCACGCTCCTTATCTGTCTTTATAGTAGCACGGGGTGTGGATTTTGTCAACACCCCATGAGAAAAACACCACCGCTTTGGCTTACGCCGGGGCGGTGGTATTCTTTGGGGGTAAAATCAGTCCTGGAACAGCGGGGTGGACAGGTAGCGGTCGCCGGTATCCGGCAGCAGGGCTACGATGGTCTTGCCTGCGTTCTCCGGGCGCTTGGCCAGCTGCTCGGCGGCCCAAACGGCTGCGCCGGAGCTGATACCGGTGAGCACAGCGTCAGACTTGGCCAGGCGCTTGCCGGTAGCAAAAGCGTCCTCATTGGTAACAGTAATGATCTCGTCATAGATCTTGGTATCCAGCGTGTCCGGAACAAAGCCGGCGCCGATACCCTGGATCTTATGGGCACCGCCCTGGCCGGTGGACAGCACCGGGGAGGAAGCGGGCTCTACGGCAACCACTTTTACATCAGGATTTTGGCTCTTCAGATACGCGCCCACGCCGGACACTGTACCGCCGGTGCCAACGCCTGCCACAAAAATGTCTACCTTGCCCTCGGTGTCTTTCCAGATCTCCGGGCCGGTGGTGGCCTTATGGGTGGCCGGGTTCACCGGGTTTACAAACTGACCGGCGATGATGGAGCCGGGGATCTGCTCATGCAGTTCCTCTGCCTTGGCGATGGCGCCCTTCATGCCCTTGGCGCCCTCGGTGAGCACCAGCTCTGCGCCGTAGGCTTTCATCAGGTTGCGGCGCTCTACGCTCATAGTCTCCGGCATGGTGATGATCAGGCGATATTTTTTGGCCGCAGCAACGGCTGCCAGGCCGATACCGGTGTTGCCGGAAGTAGGCTCAATAATGGTGCCGCCGGGCTGCAACTTGCCGGTCTTTTCTGCGTCCTCCACAATGGCCTTGGCGATACGGTCCTTTACGGAACCGGCCGGGTTAAAATACTCCAGCTTGGCCAAAACGGTTGCTTTCAGGTCGTTCTCTTTTTCAAACTGGGTCAGCTCCACCAGCGGGGTGCCGCCAACCAGGTCCAGGATAGATTTATAAATTGCCATGATAATAACTCCTTTTCAAATTCAAATGAAATTGTCGGTCAAATCAGGCGTTCAGCGCTTTTACAGCGTCAAATCCCTGCTCCAGATCGGCGATAATGTCGTTGATGTTCTCTGTACCGATAGAAAGACGGATGGTATTGTCAAAAATCTTCTGCTCGTTGAACTCCTGCTCAGACAGCTGGGAGTGGGTGGTGGTCTTGGGGTGGATCACCAGGGATTTTACATCTGCCACATTGGCCAGCAGAGAGAAGATCTCCAGCGCGTCGATAAAGGCCTTGGCCTCTTTTTCGCCGCCCTTAATGTCAAAGGTGAAGATGGAACCGGCGCCGTTCGGGAAATACTTGTTGTACAGATCCTGATACTTGGGATCCAGGGACGGGTGGTTCACATGCTCTACCAGCGGGTGATTTTGCAGGTACTCCAGCACCTTCTTGGTGTTCTCCACATGGCGCTCCACACGCAGGGACAGGGTCTCTACGCCCTGAAGCAGCAGGAATGCGTTAAAGGGAGAGATGGCAGCGCCGGTATCGCGCAGCAGAATGGCGCGGATATAAGTGGCAAATGCAGCCGGACCGGCAGCCTGCACAAAGCTGATACCGTGGTAGCTGGCGTTGGGCTCGGTGAGCTGCGGGAACTTGCCGCTCTTTTCCCAATCGAACTTGCCGCTGTCTACGATCACGCCGCCCAGGGTGGTGCCGTGGCCGCCGATAAACTTGGTGGCGCTGTGGACCACAATGTCTACGCCGTACTCAATGGGGCGCAGCAGGTAAGGCGTGGCAAAGGTGCTGTCCGCCACCAGCGGAATGCCGTGCTTGTGGGCGATCTCGGCCAGAGCCTCAATGTCCACCAGGTTGGAGTTGGGGTTGCCCAGGGTCTCAAAGAAGATCAGCTTGGTATTGTCCTGAATGGCGTCCTCAAAGTTTTGCAGATCGTCCGGATCAACAAAGGTGGTCTTAACGCCGTGCTCCGGGAAAGTGTGCTCCAGGTAGTTGTAAGTGCCGCCGTAAATGGTCTTGGCGCTGACAATGTGGTCACCGGCCTTGGCCAGTGCCTGGAAGGTGTAAGCCAAAGCAGCCGCACCGCTGGCGGTAGCCAAACCGGCTACGCCGCCCTCCAAAGCGGCAATGCGCTTTTCAAACACATCCTGGGTGGAGTTGGTCAGACGGCCGTAAATGTTGCCGGCGTCTGCCAGGCCAAAACGGGCCTGGGCGTGGTCGCTGTTATGGAAGACATAAGAAGTGGTCTGGTAGATCGGTACGGCTCTGGAATCGGTAGCGGGATCCGCCTGCTCCTGGCCAACATGCAGCTGCAAAGTCTCAAATGCGTATTTCTTGCTCATAATTCAAATTCCTTTCAAGTTCAAATGATAAAGTGTAGGTTACGATCGGGTCACATACATCGTGTCATTCGTCCAAATCGGAAATTTTGTCTTAACAGTGTGGGAAATAACCGGTTCATAGCGGTCTCCTGATTTCTTCGGGTCTCCCCGTTGGATTGACTTAACTATACACCATAATGCCTACTATGTCAATAGGTAATGTGGGAAAATTTGAAAAAATTTTTTCGCCCAGCCAAAATTCCGCGTAACCAAGCCAAAAACGGCAAAATAAAAAATACGCGGCAATATGCGTAGCGTACCCTACACCGTGGGTATTGACCCTATATTGTGAGTGGCGGGCGGCAGGTTGCCGTCCCTACGATTTATATTTTGGAGGGAGAATACACGATAGAATGTGACAAAGCAATATGTCGTAGGGCGGGGGCTTGCTCCCGCCGCAATAGCGGTGCGATGTGGGCATCGCACCCTACAAGTCGTTACCGAAAGGCATCCGTAACACAGAAGCCGCTTTCCGTTTGAATACACGCAGGGCGGGCGGATGATATCCGCCCCTACGAGGATATAAAGCCGCATAATCCCTCCGAGTTTGCCTACGGCAAACCCACCACCTACGGTGGTCCCCCTCCCTTTACAAGGGAGGCAAAAAAGTTTATCGTAGGGGCGGCAATCTGCCGAGTGAATTGCGCGCAGCGCAAGAGACACGAGGCTCCAAATGCGTTAGCATTTGGGAGAAACAGTCCGGGGGA
>CAVIFY010000028.1:0-11438 GCA_963642245.1 Bifidobacteriaceae bacterium
GTATTTCCATATCCAGTATTGTCCGGACGAAAATACTGCCGCAAACGCGCAGCTGGCGAACAAAACCTATCAGAGCATTCTCTACCAGCAGTCTACGAAGATCCGCAAGAATACATTTACCAAGACCGGTTACAAATTTGCCGGTTGGACTCTGTATATCCCCGGCGAGGATATATGGAGTTATAAGAATGACGCCGGCGACATAAAATGGTGCAAGGCCGGTCAACAACCCAGTGGGTATAAGAAGAGTGTGTATGCGGACAAACAATCTGTCAGTCAGACTGTCAAATCCGGCAAAACAGTGATGTTCTGTGCCACCTGGAAAGCCACCAAGGACTTTTATGTTTTCTTTAATGCCAACGGTGGTAGCGGCAGCATGGCGATGCAAACGGTCACCTATGATGTGGAGAAGACCATGCCAAAGAACACATTTACAAAGTCAGGCGAAAAGTTTACCGGTTGGATGATCTACAGCGTGGAAAGAGGCGAGTGGCTCTACAAGCAAGCGGACGGTACCAATGCCTGGTATAAAGAGGGCGAAGCGCCGGTAGGTGCTCTAAAGCATACTTATAAGGATCAAACCACCATTGCCAGGACGGCCAAGGCCGGGCAGCATATAATATTTTATGCGCGGTGGAATGAATTTACAATCCTATATGATGCGAACGGCAAATGTGTTACTGCTGGCAACATAAAAACACCAACAAAGGCAATTTATGGATCGACAAACACAGTTGGAAAATATAGCAACACTTCAACGAACGAGCAAGCAACATTTACAGGCTATCGTCAACACCGTTTGGAGTTGGACAAGTGGCGCTATCAAAGCAAAACAGATGCCAGTCAGACCCCTTGGTACAGAAAGTCAGCAGTAGATACTGACAAGTATAAGCTATATCTATTTACCGGTTCTTCTGTTAAAGAAACAGTCCAAATCGGCGAACGGGTCGTCTTTCAGGCTCAGTGGAAATAATTAGGAGGTACTTATTATGAAAAAGACATTATCTGTGTTTTTAAGTTTCGTTATGCTGTTTACCTGTCTTTGCGTAGGCGGTGTATCTGCCCAGGCGGCAGAGAAAAAGTCTAATATTCATTACTTGTATGATCCAGAATGTCAGACACTGTACATTCGCGGTAATGGTGCTGTGCCGGAACGGTACTTAGGTTGGAGTACGAGCCAAGACGATGATTATGGTGACATGGAGTATAATTGGCGCAAAAACTATAGACTCGAGTGGGAAGACGAGAATGGGCCGGATGGATCTTATACTTCTCCAGAAATGAATGAAGAAATTATGATTCGTCAGATTTATCCACGCACCTATGTCGAAATCACTCGTTTTGTAAAAAAGATTGTTTTTGAATCTGGTATTACTTCAATTGGTTACGCTGCTTTTTCATGTGCGTTCCCGAATCTTGAAGAAATTGAATTTGCTAACACAATAACGCGCATTGATAGTGCATTTGAGGGATATACAAAGCTAAAGAGCGTTGTAATTCCCTCAAATGTTAAAGTAATAGACGGCAATGCGTTTTTCATGACCACACCGTCTATAGTTTTTCGGGGCAATAACACAAAATTCATTTCCAGTGACAATGATAATCCATTCCAGTTTTTGGGTCGTATCTATTGTTTGCCCGGTTCCGCTATTGAGAAACAGTGCAAACAGAATAACGCCAACCCGGATACGGAAAAGGTAAATTATAAAGTTATCAAAACCCCGGCTCAGGTGAGCGGGGTAAAAGCCGGCACCACCGGCAGTACGGTAAAGCTCACTTGGAACAAGGTCAAGTATGCCAATCGGTACAAGGTGCAGCGGTATGTGGTCAGCCAAAAGAAGTGGAAGACCTATGCCACCGTTACCGGCACCAGCTATACTTTTAAGAATATGGCCGGGGCTACCAATTACCGGTTCCGTGTGATCGGGGTCAACCGCATTTGCGACACGGACTTTAGCGGCAAAGCCAGCAAGGAGTGCAAGGCAAAGACCAAGTTTGGCAAGGTGCTGGGCGTAAAAGTCAGCGCTAAGAGCGGCACGCTGAGTGTCAAGTGGAACGCTGTGCGAGAGGCCAAAAGTTACCAGGTCTATTACGCCACCAAGAAAGACGGCAGCTACAAAAAGCTGGGCACCGCCACCGGCACTTCCTTTAAGAAAAAGGTGACCAAAGGCAAGACTTATTATGTAAAAGTCCGCGCAGTCAAAAAAGACAGCAAGGGCAAAACCGTCTACGGTGCGTACTCCGATGTGAAGTCTGTATATGTAGATTGGTAAAATCGTTGCGGCGGTCGGGCGTGTGCTTGACCGCCGCTGCTGCGTATGTTAAAATGAGAAAAATCCATTTGGCGGTGATCTTATGGCCCATTATGAAGCCTATATTGCCCGGTACGGCGACCGGGATTTTAACGAAATGCCCTTTAATGAAGTGGACGGGCTGATCTTTTCCCAGCTGGCGTATGTGGACTATGCGGGGATCGTTGGCGGTGCAGACGCCCAGTTCCAGACCCTGCTGGACGACGCGGCGCGGCAGTATTTTGCCCTGCACCCGGCAGAGGAGATCGACAACGAGATCGGCATTGTGCAAAAGGCCATTTATCTGTTGCAGCTGTGCACAGACACCCGCCGCTACGGCAACACCCGGTTGTCCGCCTATGTGAATAATGTGAATATCAAGATCGACAAGCAATTCTCCGGCATTGGGTTCCACCTGAATGACGGTAGCCTGTTGGTGGCGTTTCGGGGCACGGACACCAGCATTACCGGGGTCAAGGAGTCGGCTATGCTCAGCTATATGTTCCCGGTGCCGGCCCAGATCGAGGCGCTGTACTATTTTCAGGAGACGGCGTCCCTGACCGAGGGCGATGTGCGGGTATGCGGTCACTCCAAGGGCGGCAATTTGGCCGTCTTTGCCGCTGTGTCCTGCTCCAACTCGCTGAAAAAGCGCATTCGCGGCGTGTATGAATATGACGCGCCCGGGTTCCCGGAGCCGATGGTGCACCGCTATGATTATTTGGAAATGCGGGACCGGCTGTTCTCTTATGTGCCGGAGCGATCGGTGATCGGCTGCCTGCTGGAGCACAATGCAGATACCAAGATCGTGCAAAGCGAGAACGAGGGATTAAAGCAGCACCAGGCCGCCTCCTGGGTGGTGGAGGACGACCACTTCTGCTATGTGCCCAGTCGGGACGACGCGTCGCTGTTTATTGAAAAGTACATCAAACTGGTGATGGACGATGTGGGGCCGGAGAATATGGAGACGGTGTTTGAGACCCTGTTTGCCTTTTTTGAAAGCGCCGGGATCACCGATTATGAGGCACTGCGGAACTTTGACGCCGGGGATATGTTGCGCACTCTGTACTCCGTGACCGGCATTACCGAGGACCAGCGCCACCTGCTGGAGCACACGGTAAAGTTGGCGGTGAGCGATCTGTCCCGCCTGCTTTACAAAGAGAAGATCGAGGGCTACATTAAGCGGCTGGACGCGGTGATCGCCCCGGAGGAGACCGGCCGCACCAAATCCGGACTGCGCCGCACCCCGCGAGAGAAGAAAGAACCGCCCGCCAAGGAGAAAAAAGAGAAGAAAGAAAAGAAAGAGCCGAAACCGAAGAAAGCAGAAAAAGCCAGGAAAGAACCAAAGCAGAAGAAAGAAAAGCCGGAAAGCCCGGCAGAATAAAAGGCGCCGCTGTACAGGGAGTACAGCGGCGTTTTGCATTGTTTTTGCGGTTTGGGTTATTGGTTTTCGTAGCGCTCGGCGTAGTATTCCGGCACTGGGGGAATGTGGTTGATGAATTCCACCAGCTGCTTTTGGAATTGGCCGATCTTCAGCGGGCTGAGTTTCGGCAGGTCGCTGACGGTGATCTGGTCTTTGCCCAGCAGCGTCTTTAAGGCCACATTGACCATACGAATATCGTACTTGCCCTCAAACAGCGGGGTGATGGGCCGATCCAGGTGCAGCATTTTGTACACGGCGATCATAGCGGTACGCACGCTGGTCTCTACCGTGAATACCACATCGCCCTCTAATTCCACAAACTGACCGATGAATGCCAGATTGGAGCAGCTCTTGGGCAGCACCTGGGGGCGATCATCCAGCTTGCGGGGCATAAACTGGCTGGTGATATACGGCATAACTGTGGGAATGGAGATACAGTGGGCGGCGATCTCGTCGTACTTGTCCTCCAGACCGCAGTAGTACAGGAATTCCTTTAGCAGCTCTGCGCCGGTGCACTGGTGCATGGGCTTTTTGACCACGGTGCCCTTTTCGTTGGCGTGCAGGCCGTAGAACCACAGCACCTGCACATTGTCCGGCTGGTCCGGGCAGATGGGCTGCAAGGCCGCGCCGTAGGTGATGAACCAGGGTGCGTGCACAAAGGTGGTGGCACCGCCCTTGCCGGTGGGATTGCCGGTTTTCTCCTCTAAGTATTGGAAGAATTGCGGGTAGTCCTTAACGGTCACGGTGCAGCTGACAAAGTTGCTCTTGTCCGGGTCAAACACGAACTTCTCCGGGTGGCCGAAGTCGTCGGATTTCTTGGCGATTTTCTCCCACAGAGTAAAGCAGCCGCGGTTTTCGGTGTCTCGGTTCATCACAGGCGCCTGGGTCATACTGCCGCGGGTGGAGTTCTGGGTCATAGAGCCGTTGGTGAAGAATACCAGGTCCTCCGGCGCTACCTCCACATATTTCGTCTTGCCGTCCTTTTGCAGCATCAGGCCGGATACGGCTTTCTTGGCGCCATTGGGGGAGAAGTCCATATCCGTCACCGTGGTGCCTGCCACAAAGTGTACACCGGCGTCTGTCAGATACTTTTGCAGCGGCAGGATCAGGCTGTTATACTGGTCGTACTTGGTGCGCAGAATGCCCCGCAGGCTGCGGATCAGGTGCAGCTGGTGCATAAAGCGGGTGGCATAGCGGCGCATTTCGATCAGGCTGTGATAGGGCTGGAACGCCAGCATAGCGCACCAGTAATACCACAACTGGCTTTCAAAGAAGTCCGGGCTGAACCACTGGGCAATGGTCACATCTTCCAGCTCTTTCTCGTCCGTCATCATCATCTGAATAAACTGTTCCTGCACCTCTTTGCTCACGCCGAATGTGGTCTCGTCGTGGGGCACAAAGCCCTTTTCCCACAGGCGGTGCTTGGAGTCGATCTCAAAATTCTTGTTGCACTCCCGGGTTTCGTCCAGCACGGTGCGCCCCTCTTCATAAATGGAGGGAATGCTGCCGAACAGGTCCCACAGGCACTCCATATACGGCTCCAGCTCGCGCTCGCCGCGAGAGATGTAACCGGTTTCCGGGTTGCCGCAGGCGTCCATGGAGCCGCCGAATACCGGCAGGCTGTCGTAAACGGTAATGTTGTCTCCGGGCATTTGGCCGTCCCGTACCAGGAAGGCTGCTGCGCTCAGCCCGGCGATACCGCCGCCTACAATATAGGCTTTGCGACGGTCGATCCCTTCCGGCTTGCGCGGGTGTACACGATCATAGTTTCTCATTTTGTAAGTTCCTTTCTGTAATAAAGTTGAACACAGTGTTATTTTTGTACAGGTGTTGCTTTTTGTGTTCAATGCCAGTATAATCAAAGTACAGAAAGTTGCAATCATCAGTTTTTTGCGTTTTGGCCAAAATTGAACAAAAGAGGCAAAAGTATTGATTTTTGGAGGTGAAAATGGGCGAAAAAGCAGAGTATAAAAGCGCGGTACGCTCCCGCAAGCTGATCCGCCGGGCCTATATGGAAATGTTGGAGGAGAAACCACTGGACAAGATCACCGTAACGGATATTGTGCGCCGGGCGGATATCAACAGGGGCACATTCTACGCCCATTATCCGGATGTGCGGGGTGTGACAGAGGAGATCGAGAATGAGATCATAGATGAAATGCTGGCGGTGCTCAGCGATTTTCGCTTTGCCCAGTTCTTTGACAACCCGGCGCCGCTGCTGCTGGAGATCAGCCGCTTTTTTGAGCGGGATGTGGCGTTCTTTCGGGTGCTGGTCAGCTCGGATCACGCAGATGTGTTCTTGGAAAAGCTGCAAACCCTGTTTGTGGAGCATATGCTCACGGACACGGATATTCCCCCGGAGGCCCGGGGCTCTAAGACCGTGCAGCTGCGGGTCACCTACTTTGCCGGGGGAGCGGTCAATCTCTATAAAGAGTGGTTCAAAGGGCGGCTGGATTGCTCGCTGAACGATATTGCCATGGAGGTCAGCCGCCTGCTGCATATGCAGACCGGCGATCTGTATTAAATAGAAAAAAGATAAGCCACCGACTTTTGGTCGGTGGCTTTTGTGCGTTCTTTATTTATTTTGCGGTTTCAGGTACTGGCTGTTATACTTTTCAATAAACAGCTGCACGCTTTGCTTGAGCACTTCCATCTGACTTTTCAGGTAATACTCGTCCTCAAACATAGCATAGTGCACGCAGGCACGAACGAAAATGAAGATCAGCGGGGTGGTAATGGTGTAGGGAATACCGATCTTCGGCTCCAGCTCCTTTGCATACTGGGTGTAGCGCTCGTTGACCCCCTCAAAGAATTTTTTGCCGTATTCAATATACTTTGGCAGGGTGTAGACCTGGTACATCAGGCGGTATTTTTTGCCGTGCTTTTTGGCGGTCCAGTAGGGGATCTCCTCAATAAACCGCATCACATCCTTGGGGTCTGTGGGGGCCTTGGCCATAAAGTCGTCCTCCACCTTAGACATACAGTAGGCGGTGGAGTCAATGATCAGCTCGTCCAAATTCTTAAAATACACATACAGGTTGGCTTTGGTACAGCCGCAGGCTTCTGCCAGCGCCTGGGTGCCGGTGCCGGTCAGCCCGTTCTCCGCATAGCAGTCAAAGCATTTTTCCATCATTTCCTGCCGTTTGATATCGTGCTGCTGAGAAATTTTCTTCATAGTCTTCTTCTCCTATGGATTAAATCGGTTTTGGGTATTTAGGATAGCACATCTTGTCAAAAGAAGCAAGTCACTTTCCGCGAAAAAAGCGGGGCAGTCCGCAAACTGACCCGTTTTTTTACAAACTGTGTAGGCTCAGACCCGGGTCACCCGAAAGCCGGTGCAGGCGTAGGCGGTGTCCGTTACCGGGTACTGCTTAAAAAACTGATACTGGGAGTAAGAGCTGGAGAGAATTTCTCTGCCGTCCTCCTCAATGAACTCTACAATGTGGGGCACAAACCGCAGGGACTCAATATCCTCCGGGGTGCAGCCCTCGTGGTACTCGGTCATCAGGGCGGTGAACTTCTCCTTGGTAAAGGCCTTGGAGATGATCCGTTCCGGGTCAATGGGTTCAAAAAGGGGAGAGATGATATAGTTTGTCTTGCCCACTTTGAGTGTAACGCAGTCGGTGAGCACCAGCACATCTTTGCCGCTCTCCTCCAGGGTCGCAAAAAAATTGCTCTTTAAGGTCTTGTAGTCACCGGGCAGGGTCAGGTAGGTTTTGCGGTCTCTCATCTTGGGTCCTCCTTATAGAATGGCGCAGGGTGCGTTATGGGCACTTCTTAGCGGAATGTAAAATAATTTTGTTCTATTTTACTATATTCTCTTCACAATTTCAATAGAATGTGGTAAAATAAGCCAAAAGAATAGGGCGAGTCTATTCTATTTTTAGGGGGAATGACTATGAAAGCTAAGAAACCCGGCGCTTTGTCGGCGCGCACCTGGACCTCCATTCTGCTGTTTGGCCTGATCGGCCAGATCGCCTGGGTGGTGGAGAATATGTATTTCAGCCGCTTTATGCAAAATGAGATCACCCGCGCGCCTTATGCCACTACGCTGATGGTGGCGTTCTCTGCGCTGTTTGCCACGCTGTCCACCCTGCTGGGCGGCGCTATCTGCGACCGTACCGGCAAGCGCAAGGTGTTCATCACCTGGGGGTATGTGATCTGGGGCTTTACCATTATGGCCTTTGCCCTGATCCCCATGCAGCCCTCGGCGGATAAAGTCAAGGCCATGGTGATCCTGGTGGTGGTGATGGACTGCGTCATGTCTGTGATCGGCTCCATCAGTAACGACGCCTCCTTTAACACCTGGATCACGGATATTACCAACACGGCCAACCGCAGCAAGGTAGACACCATTTTGGCGGTGCTGCCGCTGCTGGCCATTGCCGTTGTATTTGTGGGCTTTGACGGGCTGACCAACGCCTCTGCCACCACTGACGATTGGAAAAAGTTTTTTATGCTCCTGGGTATTATCCCCACGGTGGGCGGCCTGATCGGCGTGTTTTTGATGAAAGACAAGCCGGGTCTGCAAAAAAAGACGGACGGCAACTTCCTGGCGGATTTTGTGTACAGCTTAAATCCGAAAGTCATTAAAGAAAACAAGCTGCTGTATGTGTGCCTGTCCGGCAATATGGTGGCGGCCATTGCGTACCAGATCTATGTGAACTACCTGTTCAATATTATTGAGGGCACGCTGCAAATCAAAGATTATATCGTGCCGGTGGCCATTATCGGCCTGGTGGCTGCGGTTGGCTCCGTGTTGGTGAGTACCGCTATGGATAAGGTGGGCAAAAAGCACTTTTTCTATCCCACCATCATTGCCGGGATCATCGGCTGCGTGATCATTTGGAGCGCCAAGTTCTTTGTGGGCAAAAACCAAACGGCGGAGCTGGCTGTTTTGATCGTGGGCGGTATTTTGGTGATCGGTGTGTCGCTGGTGATGGCCGGTCTGTTCACCGCCTCCTACCGGGACTGCATTCCCAAGGGTCGTGAGGGCCTGTTCCAGGGTTGCCGGATGGTGCTGTATGTGCTGGTGCCGATGATCATCGGTCCGCTGATCGCCCAGTTTATTATCAATCAGTATAATAAGGGCGTTACGAACAGTGCGGATATCGTCTATCCCATGGAGCTGTTCCTGGGCGCCGCTGTGGTGATGGTGTTCTGCTTTATTCCCGCCTCCGTGGTGCGCAAAAAGCAGGACGCGGTGCACGAAAAACTGCTGGAAGAAATGGAAGAAGAAACGGCAAAAGCGCCTGCAAAATAAGAGCCAAAAAGCCCTCTCCCCGGAGGGGGCTTTTCCGGTGTTTTCGGCAAGGCAGAATTCACCGTTTTGTAATCAAATTTTGTCTTGACTTTAAGGGGTCCGTCCAGTATAATATCTGTTTAGAACGAACAGCAATTTTGATGGAGAGTACAGAATATGGCATTGCTTATTCAGAACGCGCGCTGCTGGAACGGCGGCGGGTTTCATACGGCAGATGTCCTCTTACAGGGAGGCAAAATAAAGTCCCTCGGCACCTCCATTTCCTCTGATGGGGTCGATACCCTTTTTGACGCAAGGGGTCAGTATTTCCTTATACCGGGTTTCGTTGATGTGCATGTGCATCTCCGTGAGCCCGGTTTTTCTTATAAGGAGACCATTGCCACCGGTTCTGCGGCGGCTGCTGCGGCGGGCTATACCACCGTGTGCGCTATGCCCAACCTGGACCCGGCACCGGACAGCCCGGCCCATTTGGCAGAGGAACAGGAGATCATCGATCGGGACAGCAAGATCCAAGTCTTGCCCTTTGCCGCCATTACCAAGGGGCGCAAGGGCAGCGGCCAGTTGGTGGACTTTGAGGCGCTGGCGCCTAAAGTGGTGGGCTTTTCCGACGACGGTTGCGGCGTGCAGGACGAGGGCTTAATGCGGGAGGCGATGGTGCGCTGCAAGGCGCTGAACAAGGTGATCTCCGCCCACTGCGAGGTCAACGATCTGCTCAACGGCGGCTACATTCACGACGGCGCCTACTGCAAGGCCCACGGCCACCGGGGCATTTCTTCCGCCTCCGAGTGGAAGATGATCGAGCGGGACTGCCGCCTGGCGGCGGACACCGGCTGCCGCTACCATGTGTGCCACATTTCTACCAAAGAGAGCGTGGAAGTGATCCGTGAGGCCAAGAAAAGCGGTGTGCCTGTCACCTGCGAGACCGGGCCGCACTACCTGGTGCTGTGTGATGCGGATTTGCAGGAGGACGGGCGGTTTAAGATGAACCCGCCCCTGCGCAGCCGCAGCGATATGGACGCTCTGTTAGAGGGTGTGGCAGACGGCACGGTGGATGTGATCGCCACCGACCACGCACCCCACAGTGCAGCGGAAAAAGCCAAAGGTTTGGCCGGTTCCGCCATGGGTATTGTGGGACTGGAAACGGCGTTCCCGGTGCTGTACACCAAGCTGGTGCGCACCGGCGTTATGACCTTTGAAAAGCTGATCCAAATGATGGCCTTGCGGCCAAGAGAGATATTTGACCTGCCGGGTGGCGAGATCGCTCCCGGCGCACCGGCGGACCTGTGCCTGCTGGACACGGACTGCAACTGGACGATAGAGCCGGACAAGTTCGTGACCATGGGGCGGGCAACGCCCTTTGCCGGTTGGCAGGTGCAGGGCAAAAACAGATTGACGGTATGGAGAGGAGAAGTTGTATATGAAGCCTTACGATAAGCAGTTGGTGCTGGAGAACGGCAAGCAGTTCTTCGGCTACGGCTTTGGCGCAGACAAGAGCGCCATTAACGAGATCGTGTTTAACACCTCTATGGTGGGGTATCAGGAGATCGTGTCCGACCCCAGCTACACGGACCAGATGGTGGTAATGACCTACCCGCTCATCGGCAACTACGGTATGACCGATGAGGACTACGAGACCAAGATCCCCACTATGGGCGGCCTGATCGTGCGGGAATACAACGACCAGCCCTCCAACTTCCGCTATACCAAGACCCTGTCCGAGGTGCTGGAGGAATACGGCGTTCCCGGTATCAGCGGGATCGACACCCGTATGCTTACCCGCATTATTCGGGACGAGGGCAGCCAAAAGGTGGGTATCTTCCCGGCGGATATGCCCTATGACAGCGCCCTGTGGCAGGTGAAGAACTACACCATTCCCACGGATATGGTGTCTCGGGTCAGCTGCAAAAAGCGCTGGTACTCCCGCACCCCCAACCACAAGTACGATGTGGTGGCCATCGACTGCGGGGTAAAGCTGAATATTATCCGCAAGCTCAACGAAAAGGGCTGCAATGTAACGGTGGTGCCTTATGATACCACCGCAGAAGAAATTTTGCGTATGCACCCGGACGGGCTGTTCCTGTCTAACGGCCCCGGCAACCCGGAGGATGTGACCCCGGTCATTCAGGTGGTGCAGCAGCTCAAGGGCAAACTGCCCATCTTTGGCATTTGCCTGGGGCACCAGATGATCAGCCTGGCGCTGGGCGCCAAGACCTTTAAGATGAAGTTCGGTCACCGGGGCGGCAACCACCCGGTGAAGAATTTGGAGACCGGCAAAATTGAGATCACTTCCCAAAACCACTCTTACGCGGTAGATGTGGCGTCCCTGACCGGCACGGAGCTGGAACTGACCCACATGAACCTGCTGGATCGCACCGCCGAGGGCGTGGCCTCGCCGGAGAACCGGCTGTTCTCCGTGCAGTACCACCCGGAGAGCGCACCCGGTCCGCAGGACAGTGCCTATTTG
>CAVIFY010000028.1:11448-18668 GCA_963642245.1 Bifidobacteriaceae bacterium
ATTTGTTTGACCGGTTTATTGATTTGATGGAGGAGGCGCAGAACCATGCCTAAGCGTACAGATATTCATAAAGTATTGGTGATCGGCTCCGGCCCCATCGTCATCGGCCAGGCGGCGGAGTTTGACTACGCCGGCACCCAGGCCTGCCTTGCCCTGCGTGAGGAGGGCTACGAGGTGGTGCTCATCAACTCCAACCCGGCCACCATTATGACCGACACGGATATTGCCGATAAAGTGTATATGGAGCCGCTGAATTTGGAATATGTGGCCCGGATCATTCGCCACGAGCGCCCGGACGCCATCTTGCCCTCCCTGGGCGGCCAGACCGGCCTGAACCTGGCGGTACAGCTGGCTAAGAAAGGCGTGCTGCAAGAGTGTGATGTAGAAATTCTCGGCACCAGCTTTGAGTCCATTGAGCGGGCCGAGGACCGAGAGCTGTTTAAGGAACTTTGCCAGGGGCTGGGGGAGCCTGTGCTGCCCTCAGAGATCGCAGAGACCCTGGAGGACGGCCTGCGGGCTGCCGCAGAGATCGGTTATCCCGTGGTACTGCGCCCGGCCTTTACCCTGGGCGGCACCGGCGGCGGCTTTGCCGATGATGAAGAAGAATGCCGTGTGATGCTGAAAAACGCCCTGGCTCTGTCGCCTGTGCACCAGGTGCTGGTGGAAAAGAGCATCAAGGGCTATAAAGAAGTGGAATACGAGGTCATGCGGGACGCCAACGACACCGCCATTACCATTTGTAATATGGAGAATATTGACCCGGTGGGTATCCACACCGGCGACTCTGTGGTGGTGGCGCCCTCTCAGACCCTCACCAACAAAGAGTACCAAATGCTCCGTGACTCTGCGCTGAAGATCATTCGGGAGTTGAAGATCGAGGGTGGGTGCAATGTGCAGTTCGCACTGGATCCTCATTCGTTCCAGTATTATCTTATTGAGGTGAACCCTCGCGTCAGCCGTTCCTCCGCCTTGGCGTCCAAGGCCAGCGGCTATCCCATTGCCCGGGTCAGCGCCAAGATCGCCGTGGGTATGCACCTGGACGAGATCCCCATTGCCAACACCCCGGCTTCCTTTGAGCCTACCCTGGACTATGTGGTCACCAAGATCGCCCGGTTCCCCTTTGACAAGTTTGCCGACGCCAACAATACCCTGAATACCCAGATGAAGGCTACCGGCGAGGTGATGAGCGTAGGTCGCACCATGGAGGAGAGCCTGCTTAAGGCGGTGCGCTCCCTGGAGATCGGCGTTTGCCACCTGTATATGAAGAAGTTTGACGACTACACTCAGGAGGAGCTGCTGGACTATATCCATACCGGCACCGACGATCGGCTGTATGCCATTGCCCAGTTGATCCGTCTGGGCTGCGATTTGAACCGCATTTATAACGCGACCAAGATCGATATGTGGTTCTTGGAGAAGTTCAAGAACATTGTGGACTTTGAGGCGGTGCTGCGGGCCAATCCTCGGGACCAGCAGACCCTGCGGGACGCCAAGAAAATGGGCGTGTCCGACAAATATATCGGCCAGCTGTGGGATATGACGGAGGCGGAAGTTTTTAACCTGCGCAAGTCCATTCGGCTATTCCCGGTCTATAAGATGATCGACACCTGCGCCTCGGAGTTTGCCTCCTATGTGCCGTACTTCTACTCCACCTATGAGGAGGAGAACGAGTCCGTGGTGTCGGACAAAAAGAAGATCGTGGTGCTTGGCTCCGGCCCCATTCGCATTGGTCAGGGCGTGGAGTTCGACTACTCAACCGTCCACGCCATTTGGTCCATTCGGGACGCCGGGTATGAGGCCATTATCATCAATAACAACCCGGAGACCGTGTCTACCGACTATACCACCTCGGACAAGCTGTATTTTGAGCCGCTGACGGTGGAAGATGTAATGAATGTGATCGAGCTGGAGCAGCCCATGGGCATTGTGGTGTCCCTGGGCGGCCAGACCGCCATTAACCTGGCACCCCCGCTGGACGCGCTGGGTGTGCCCATCATCGGCACCGATGTGGCTGCCATTGACCGGGCAGAGAACCGGGACAGCTTTGAAAAGGTGATGGAAAAGCTGGGCATTCCCCAGCCTAAGGGCCTGGCGGTCACGGATATTGAAGAGGGCGTGCGTGTGGCCGCCTCCATCGGTTATCCTGTGCTGGTGCGCCCCTCCTTTGTGTTGGGCGGCCGGGCTATGCAGATCGTTGCCAATGAGGAGAGCCTGCGCCACTACCTGCAAACGGCTGTGGAGATCAACACCGATCAGCCGGTGCTGGTAGATAAATACATTATGGGTAAAGAGCTGGAGGTGGACGCCATCTGTGACGGCACGGATGTGTTCATTCCCGGTATTATGGAGCATGTGGAGCGCACCGGCGTGCACTCCGGCGACTCCATCAGCATTTACCCCACCTTCTCCGTCAGCCAGGCGGTCAAGGACAAGATCATTGATTATACCGTTAAGCTGGGTACGGCCATCGGCATTGTGGGCCTTTACAATATCCAGTTTATCGCCGACAGCAACGACGATGTGTATGTGATCGAGGTGAACCCCCGTTCCTCTCGCACGGTGCCGTTCCTGTCCAAGGCCACTTCCGTGCCTATGGCGCACATTGCCACCCAGGTGATCCTGGGCCACAGCTTAAAAGAGCAGGGCATTACGGAAGTGTATCCTACGGAGAAAAAGCGCTGGTATGTTAAGGCGCCTGCCTTCTCCTTTAGCAAGCTGAAAGGGATGGATACCTACCTGTCCCCGGAGATGAAGTCCACCGGTGAGGCCATCGGCTACGACAAGAGCCTGACCCGCGCCCTGTATAAGGCGCTGCAATCCAGCGGGCTGCATGTGTCCAACTACGGCACGGTGCTGGTGACCATTGCGGATCAGGACAAGCCTACGGCGCTGCCGCTGATCCGTCGGTTCTACGACCTGGGCTTTAACATCGAGGCCACCGAGGGTACGGCTAAGTACCTGAAAGCCCACGGCATTCGCACCCGGGTGCGCCAAAAGCTCACCGAGGACGACAGCGACGAGATCCTGATGGCCCTGCGCCAGGGGCACATTGCCTATGTGATCAACACCATTGATATTAACCACGGCGACAGCCATTCGGACGGCTCGGAAATTCGCCGGGCTGCGGTGGAGAACAATGTGACCATGTTCACCTCCCTGGACACGGTAAAGGTGCTGCTGGATGTGCTGGAGGAGATCACTCTGGGCGTGTCCACCATTGACGCGGAGTAAGCGTATGTATAAACAAGGTATTTTTACAATAGAAGAGAACCGGCCCCTGACCGCCAGCGTGTACCGTATGGTGCTGGCAGGGGACACCCGGTATATTACGGCGCCGGGCCAGTTTGTCAACATTGCCTTGGAGGGCAAGTTCCTGCGCCGCCCCATTTCCGTCTGCGATTATGACAGCCGGACGGTGACCATCATTTATAAAGTGGTGGGGCAGGGGACGGCACAAATGGCCGCTATGCAGCCGGGGCAGCCCCTGGATGTGCTCACCGGCCTGGGCAACGGCTACACGATAGAGCCTGTGCACCACGCGCTGCTTATCGGCGGCGGCGTAGGCGTGCCGCCCCTTTATAACCTGTGCAAGACCCTGCGATCTGCCGGGCAGCAGGTGACGGTGATCCTGGGCTTTAACACGGCGGACGAAGTGTTTTACGCTGAGGAATTCGCCGCACTGGGTGCGGAGGTGCGGATCACCACCGTGGACGGCAGCGTAGGCACCAAGGGCTTTGTGACGGACACATTCCCGGCGGACTATGACTACTTTTACACCTGCGGTCCGCTGCCGATGCTAAAGGCAGTGTATGACCGTTCCGCCACCTCCGGCCAGTTCTCCTTTGAGGAGCGTATGGGCTGCGGCTTTGGCGCTTGTATGGGCTGCTCCTGCAAGACCAAGTACGGCAACAAGCGCATTTGTAAGGACGGCCCAGTGCTGGTAAAGGAGGAGATCATATGGTAGACCTGCGTGTGAATTTGTGCGGGCTGGAGATGGACAACCCGGTGGTCCCTGCCTCCGGCACTTTCGGCTTTGGCAAGGAATTCAGCGAATTTTACGATATTGATATTTTAGGCTCTTTCTCCTTTAAGGGCACCACGCGGGACGCCCGCTTTGGCAATCCCACCCCCCGCATTGCAGAGTGCACCTCCGGCATGATCAACGCCGTTGGACTGCAAAATCCCGGTGTGCACCATGTGATCGAGCATGAACTGCCGGAGCTGAAAAAGATTTTTCATAAGCCGGTGATCGCCAATGTGAGCGGCTTTTCCGTAGAGGATTACGCCTATACCTGCCAGCTGCTGGACAAAGAGGAGCAGGTGGGGATATTGGAAGTGAATGTGTCCTGCCCCAATGTGCACGGCGGCGGTATGAGCTTTGGCACGGACCCGGCCTGCGCTGCGGAAGTGACCCGGGCGGTAAAGGCAGTGACCACCAAGCCGGTGTTCATTAAGCTGTCGCCCAATGTAACGGATATTGTTGCCATTGCCAAGGCTTGTGAAGAAGCCGGGGCGGACGGCATTTGCCTGATCAACACCCTGCTGGGTATGCGCATTGATCTCCATGGGCGGCGACCGGTGATCGCCAACACCATGGGCGGCTTTAGCGGCCCGGCAGTGTTCCCGGTGGCGGTGCGTATGGTGTACCAGGTGGCTAGTGCCTGCCACATTCCCGTGATGGGCTGCGGCGGCGTGACCTCTGCCCGGGATGTGGTGGAGATGATGATGGCCGGTGCCACGGCGGTACAGGTGGGCGCTGCCAATTTGGTAGACCCCTACGCCTGCAAAAAGATCATTGAGGATCTGCCGACTGTGTGCGCAGATCTGGGCATTGATAAATTAAGTGATGTGATAGGAGTGGTAAAGAATGGGTAAAGATGTGATCGTGGCTTGCGACTTTGCAAGCGCAGAGGCAACCTTTGCGTTCCTGGACAAATTCACGGAGGAAAAGCCCTTTGTGAAGATCGGTATGGAGCTGTATTATGCAGAGGGTCCGTCTATTGTGCGGGAGCTGAAAAAGCGTGGGCACAAGATCTTTTTGGATCTGAAGCTGCACGATATTCCCAACACGGTAAAGAAGTCTATGGCGGTGCTCAGCCGACTGGATGTGGATATGACCAATGTGCACGCTGCCGGTACGGTGGAGATGATGGAGGCGGCGCTGGAGGGTCTGACCCGGCCGGACGGCACGCGTCCGCTGCTGATCGCCGTGACCCAGCTGACCTCTACCAGTGAGGAGCGTATGCAAAAGGAGCTGCTCATCAACGCCACCATTAACGACACCATTGTGCAGTACGCCAAGAACGCCAAGAACGCCGGTCTGGACGGTGTGGTGTGCTCCCCGCTGGAGGCGGGTATGGTGAAGGACGCCTGCGGCAAGGCCTTTATGACCGTGACCCCCGGCGTGCGCTTTGCAGACGGCGACCTGGGCGACCAGGTGCGGGTGACCACCCCTGCCAAGGCCAAGGAGATCGGCTCCGACTACATTGTGGTGGGCCGTCCCATTACCGCTGCCGAGGACCCGGTGGCTGCGTACAGACGCTGCTGCCGCGAATTTATAGATTAAGGAGAGATTGATATGACCATTACCAAGGAACAGATCGCAAAAGATTTGCTGTCCATTCGCGCTGTATTCTTAAAGCCGGACGATCCCTTTACCTGGGCTTCCGGTATTCACAGCCCCATTTACTGCGACAACCGGCTGACCCTGTCCGCCCCTGCGGTGCGCAAGGATGTGGAGGCCGGGCTGGCCGAGATCGTAAAAGAGAAGTTCCCGCAGGCGGAAATGCTGATGGGCACCTCCACGGCGGGCATTGCCCACGCAGCCATTACCGCCACCATTCTGGACCTGCCTATGGGTTATGTGCGCTCCGGTCATAAGGACCACGGCCGCCAAAACCAGATCGAGGGCAAAATGGAGCCGGGCACCAAAGTAGTGGTGATCGAGGATCTGATCTCCACCGGCGGCTCTGTGCTGGAAGTGGTAGATGTGCTGCGCCAGGCCGGTGCAGAGGTGCTGGGTATCGCCTCCATCTTCACCTACGGGCTGCAAAAGGGCGTGGAGCGCCTGGCTGCTGCCGATGTGGTGAATTACAGCCTGTCTGACTTTGACACCCTGTCCAAGGTGGCTGCCGCCGAGGGCTATATTGCAGACAAGGATATTGCCAAGCTGACCGCGTTCCAGAAGAACCCCCAGGATCCGGCCTGGATGGAACTGTAAGCAAAAGGAGTGGTCTTTATGCGCCATTGTTTAGATACAACGGACTTTACGGTAGAAGAGATCGACGACCTGATCCACCTGGCTACGGACATTATCGCCGACCCTAAGAAATACGCCCATGTGTGTGACGGCAAAAAGCTGGCGACCCTGTTTTTTGAGCCGTCCACCCGCACCCGCCTGTCTTTTGAGGCGGCGATGATGGAGCTGGGCGGCAATGTGCTGGGCTTTGCAGAGGCCAATTCTTCCTCTGCCTCCAAGGGTGAGACGGTGGGGGACACGGTCAAGATCGTGTCCTGCTATGCGGATATTATCGCTATGCGCCACCCGCTGGAGGGTGCGCCCCGGGTGGCCAGCTTTAAGAGTGATGTGCCCATTATCAACGCCGGGGACGGCGGCCACAGCCACCCCACCCAGACCTTAACGGACCTACTCACCATTTACAGAGAAAAGGGCCGTCTGGACCACCTGACCATCGGCCTGTGCGGGGACTTAAAGTTCGGCCGCACGGTGCATTCGCTCATTAAGGCCATGTGCCGCTATACGGATGTGGAGTTTGTGTTGATCTCGCCCAAGGAGCTGGCGGTGCCGGATTATATCAAAACGGATGTGCTGGACGCCTCCGGTATGAAGTACACAGAGGTGGAGCATATGGAAGATGTAATGCCCCGGCTGGATGTGCTTTATATGACCCGTATTCAGCGAGAGCGCTTTTTCTCCGAGGACGAGTACCTGCGCCATAAGGACGCCTTTGTGCTGGACCCGGAGAAGCTGGAAAGCGCCAAAAGCGACCTGACCATTATGCACCCGCTGCCCCGGGTCAACGAGATCACTGTGGATGTGGACGATGACCCGCGAGCCAAGTATTTTGAACAGGCGAGGAACGGCAAGTACATTCGTATGGCGCTGATCATGACGCTGCTGAAGTGGGGAGGTGCGCTGGAATGACCATTGACTCGATCCAAAACGGCTATGTGCTGGACCATATCCCGGCGGGTATGGG
>CAVIFY010000028.1:18678-24396 GCA_963642245.1 Bifidobacteriaceae bacterium
GGGTATGGGTATGCGGATCTATAAGCTGCTGGGGCTGGATAAGACCGACGCCCAGGTGGCGCTGATCCAAAACGCCAAGTCCTCTAAAATGGGCAAAAAAGATGTGCTCAAGATCGCCACGGACCAGTTCGACTTGAACTTGGACGCGGTGGCGTACCTGGCACCCCATACCACTGTGAATGTGATCCGCGGCGGTAAAGCGGCGGAGAAGCAGGCCCTGCGCCTGCCGGAAAAGCTGGTGAATATGGTGCATTGCCCCAACCCGGCGTGTATCAGCAACCACGAGCATGTGGACGATGTGTTCACCTTGGTAGACCCGGACAAGGGCACCTACCGCTGCCTGTACTGCGAGACCGCAGCCAAATAATAATCATTAAAAAGAGCCATCGGTTTTACCGATGGCTCTCAGACTGTCGATAAAGCGGCTAAATCGCGCCGTTTGCAAAATTCTAATAGGCTTTTCGTAGGGCAGGGGCTTGCTCCTGCCGCAACTTTCTATTATCGTTATGGCTTAAAAAAAGCGGCTTGAACATCGAGTTCAAGCCGCTTTTGGCGCTTTTTGTCTTTTGCTCGGGGCATTTAATCAATAAAGTTGGTGAGAATGGTCCGTTCCGTTTTGGGCGGCTCCACCCCTGCGGCGGCACCGGCGGCCTTGCACTTTAAGTAGTAGGCCATATTTCGCGCCAGTACCCGCATTGTTTGCAGACCCTCCAGGTCTTTCTTTACATCCTCTGGGGTAAAGCCGTGGACCATATTCCAGTACCGGGAAGAGATCACCGGCATTTGGGCAATGGTAAAGTATTTGTTCAGCTGGTCCAGGGTGGCGGTGGTGCCTGCCCGGCGGGCGCTGGCTACCGCTGCTGCGGGCTTTAAGTAGAATGCACGGCCTTTGCCGCAGCCGTCGGAATAGAACACCCGGTCCATAAAGGCGGTCATATTGCCGCTGGCCGCCGCGTAGTGCACCGGCGAGCCAAAGACGAAACCGTCCGCTTCCTTGGCCTTGGCAGTAAAGGCGTTCACCGGGTCGTCGTCAAAGGCGCACTTGCCCAGCTTAACGCAGCCGTGGCAGCCGATACAGCCGCCAATGGGCTTGTTGCCGATCCAAAAGATCTCGCTGTCAATGCCTTCTTCTTGCAGGGTATTGGCGATCTCCGTCAGGGCAGTGTAGGTGCAGCCGTGCTGTTTGGGAGAACCGTTGACTAATAAGACTTTCATATTCCTGCCTCCTTATCGAATACGGTCAATGACCGCTTGCGCATTTTTGTAAATTTCGTCTGTATCTGTGTTTAAGAACCGGCCGTTTTCGTAGAGAATTTGGCCGCCCACCATAGTCAGGCGCACATTGGTCTTGGCGCCGCTGTACACCAAATTCTTGGTGATGTTGTTGATAGGCTGCATATTGGGCCGGTGCAGGTCGATCACCGTCAGGTCCGCCAGCTTGCCGGGGGCAATGCAGTCTGCCTCCGTCAGTCCCATACACCGTGCGGAGCCAACGGTAGCCGCCTTTAATATGGCGTTGGCGTCTGCTGCTGCGGCGTTTTTCTCCCGCAGCTTTTGCAGCACGCAGATCAGGTACATTTCCCGGAACATATCCAGCGCATTGTTGCTGGAGGGGCCGTCGGTGCCCACCGCCAGGGGAATATCCATTTGCAGCATTTTTTCCACCGGGGCAATGCCACTGGCCAGCTTGGCGTTGGAACCGGCATTCAGCACCGCGTAAACGCCGTGCTTTTTGTAAATGTCCAGGTCCGTATTGTTGACCCAAACACTGTGGAATGCGCCGCCGCCGTAGTTCCACAGCCCCAGCTGCTCAAACAGCGCCGTAGGGGTCAGTCCGTAGCGACCAATGCAGTCTTGCACCTCGCTCTCCGTTTCGCTGGCGTGCATATATACCGGCGCCTTGTACTTCTCTGCCAGCGCCGCAATGGCCTCCATAATGGCGCGGTCCGTGGTGTACTCGGCGTGGAACCCCAGCCGGTAGGATACCAGCGGGTGGTAGTTGTTATAGGTGTTATAGTATTCCTCCAGCAGCGCCGGGCTTTCCTTAAAATTATTTACTGCGCCGCACATTACCGTGCGGAACCCGGCGTCCACCGCCGCCTTTGCCATAGCCTGCGGGAAGTAGTACATATCAAAGCAGGCGGAAATGCCGCTCTCCAAATACTCCAGAAACGCCAGCCGGGACAGGTGATAAATATCCTCTGCGGTCAGCTTGGCCTCCAGGGGAAAGATTTTGTCATACAGCCAGCTTTGCAGGGGCAGATCGTCGCTAAAGGAGCGGCCAAAGGTCATGGCCGAGTGGGTGTGAGCGTTCTTAAAGGCCGGCATCAGCAGATCGCCGTGCAGGTCGATCTCCCGGTCCGCTTTGGCCCCCGGGTTCGGTCCCAGGCACACAATGCGGGCGCCGTCTACCCACACTTCTTGGTGGGTCATATCCATTTGGTCCTGTTGCAGCGTCAGCACAGGGCCGTTAAAAAATCGTATCATACTTCCTCCGAAAACAGGGTGCGCAGGCTCTCGGTGTACGGCGGGCGCAAGATCCCTTTGTCCGTAATAATGGCGGTGATCAGCTCATGGTCCGTTACATCAAAGGCCGGGTTGTAGCACTTGGTTTGGGGCAGCGCCGTGGGGCGCTCAAAGTACAGCTCCTTGATCTCGTCCCCCGGGCGTTCCTCGATCTGAATATCCGCACCGGTGGCGCAGTTCGGGTCCACCGTGGAGGTGGGGCCAAGCACATAAAAGGGAATACCGTAGTGCTTTGCCAGGATCGCCACCCCGGAGGTGCCGATCTTGTTGGCGGCGTCACCGTTCATTGCCACCCGGTCACAGCCCACCAGCACCGCCTGGATCCAGCCGTTTTTCATCACCTGGCTGGCCATATTGTCACAGATCAGGGTCACATCCACCCCGGCTTTTTCCAGTTCATAGCTGGTGAGCCGTGCCCCTTGCAGCAGGGGACGGGTCTCGTCGGAAAACACCTTAAAGTTGCAGCCCTTTTCCTTGCCCAGCAGGATCGGTCCCAGCCCGGTGCCGTAGCGGCTGGTGGCCAGCTCACCGGCGTTGCAGTGGGTCAGCAGACCGTCGCCGTCGTGGAGCAGGGACAGACCGTATGCGCTGATCTTGCGGCACATTTCTATGTCCTCCGCCTGCACCGCCAGGGCCTCTGCCATCGGGTCGCCGCCGCTTTCTATCACCTTTGCCAGCCGTGCAGTGGCCCAGCTCAGGTTCACCGCCGTGGGGCGGGCGCTGTCCAAATAGGCTTTGCACCCCGCCGGGTCGTCCTTGCCAAACAGCGCCATAGAGAATGCGACAAAGATACCGATGGCCGGTGCGCCCCGCACCGCCAGGGTCTTGATGGCGTCAAAGGCCGCTTCCTTGGTGTCGATGGGCAGCCACTTAGCTTCATTGGGCAGCAGCCGCTGGTCGAGAATTTCCAATTTCCCGTCTTGGTATTTCAAATTTTCCATATGGTCACATCCGTTTCACAGTTTCAAGGATCAGGGACTGGAACTGCTCTGCCACCTTGGCGGCAGTTTCGCCCACTTCTTCAGAGGTCAGGGGGCAGTCCAGCAGCCCGCTGGCCAGGTTGGTAATGCAGCTGATCCCGGCCACCCGCAGTCCGCAGTGCCGTGCGGCCTGGGCCTCAATGGCGGTGCTCATACCCACAGCGTCCGCACCCAGGGCGGCGCACATTCTGATCTCCGCCGGGGTCTCAAATGCCGGGCCTTGCAGCTGAATATAGACGCCGCTTTTCAGCGGAATATCCAGTGCCTTTGCAGTTTGGCGCAACAGGCGCTGCAAGTCCTCGTCGTACACATGGCGCATATCCGGAAAGCGCACCCCCAGCGCCGGGTCGTTCTCGCCCCGCAGGGGAGAGGGGACCAGACTGGAGATATGGTCCGTCAGTAGCATTAGATCCCCGGCGTGGAGATCCCGGCGAATACCGCCGCTGGCGTTGGTCAGTATGACGGTCTCAACTCCCATTTGGCGCATTAGGCGAATGGGCATCACCACCTGCTGGGGGGTGTAGCCCTCATACAGGTGCACCCGGCCGTCCATCAGCACCACTTCTTTGTCGCCGATGGTGCCAAAGACAAATCGGCCCTTGTGCCCCGGTGCCGTAGAGAACGGAAAACCGGGAATATCGCTGTAAGACAGGGCCTCTGCCCCCTCTATTCTGTCTGCCAGGGCGCCCAGGCCGCTGCCCAGCACAATGCCGATCTGCGGCTTTCTGTCCCTTAGTACGCTTGCACTCGATGTGTTCATTATTTTCACCTCTCGGGATTTTATGGTTTTATTATAGTGTTTTTTCGCCGCCAAATCAACAAAATCTATTGCATTGACTTAAAGTTTTTGGTATCATTGAGTGGTAGTATTTTATTGTTGGAGGGACAATAGAGCGATGAAGAAGATCCTTTCCGTGCTGATGTGCGTGGCCCTGGTGGCTGTGGGCGTTTTTGCCTTTGCCGGGTGCACAAAAACATCTGATCTGAAGTATGATGTGGCGCTGATCACCGACGGTGGCAGTATCCACGATAAGGCCTATAATCAGTCCGCCTGGGACGGAGTGCAGGCCTATGCCAATGAGAATTCCGCCAAGGCGGTTTACTATCAGCCTGCGTTAGAGGAGGGTCAGGAGCTGACCACCGATGTGGTGGAGCAGTATGTAAAGCTGGCCGCCGACAAGGGCGCTAAGTGCATTGTGCTCCCCGGTGAGACCTTTGCCGTGACCTGCTACGAGCTGGCCACCATGTACCCGGAGATGAATTTCATTTTGCTGGACGCTGTGCCCCATTCTGCCGGGGACAAGTCCGCTCGGCTGCTGCCCAATGTGATGAGCGCCAGCTTTGATGAACTGCAAAGCGGCTACCTGGCCGGGTTCTCCGCGGTGCTCCAGGGCAATACCAAGCTTGGGTATCTCGGCTCGGTACAGAACGACCATTCCTCCAATTACGGCGCCGGGTTTGTACAGGGCGCTGCCGCTGCGGCAGATACCCTGGGCGTGCCGGTGCAGCTGGATTATGCGGATTATGACTCTCCGCTGCTGGATTATGACTACTCCGTGACTCTGACCCCGGTGTATAAGCCGGTCAAAGAGGCGGGCAAGACCTGCCGCAAAGTGGTGGTGGAGAACGGCAACGGCAGCGGTACTTACAAAGAGGGCCAGAATGTGACCGTCTCCTGCGATCTGTTCAATGAACAGGGCGAGAAGTTTGACCACTGGGAGGTCAAGAGCAACACCGAGGGCGTGAAGGACAAGAAGGTCAATGTGTCCAGCAAGAAAAAGACCGAGATCAACCTGATCGTGGAGAACTGCGACTGCACCCTGACCGCCGTTTATACCAAGGCGGAGGGCACCGTAGGCAGCGTGGCTGTGCTGAAAGCGGACAGATCCGGCACGGATAAAGTCTATGACAACACAGTCGGCGACAAGGTGTGGGTCACCGCACCGGCGGCTGCCCAGGGTATGGTTTTTGACCACTGGGAGAGCACCGGCAATGCAGAGAATATTGAGAACGCCACGGAGAAGTCCACCAATGTAACGGTGGAGGAGAACCCGGTGGTGCTGACCCCGGTGTATGTGGTGTCTGCCGATCCCACCTTTGCCGTAACGGTAGAGAACGGCACCGGCAGCGGTTACTATCTGCCCGGCGACACGGTATATATTACCGCCAATGCGCCTAAGGACGGCTATTATTTTGACCACTGGACCAACAG
>CAVIFY010000029.1:0-24204 GCA_963642245.1 Bifidobacteriaceae bacterium
GCACCGCCTGGCGGCAGACGGCGGAGTTTGTGTCCAAATACTTCCACAAAGGCTCCATGATCGCCGTGGAGGGCTCTTTGCAGACAGACAACTACACGGACCAGAACGGCGAAAAACGCAAGAGCGTGCAGCTGGTGGCCCACCAGGCGTCCTTCTGCGGTTCTAAGGCAGAGAGTGGCGCTACCGGCGCAAACTCCAATCCTGCTTTTGCGCAACCGGCGCCCAGCTACGCCAGCGCAGATAACAGCGATTTTGAAGAGATCGTGGATGACGACGATTTACCGTTTTAAGGAGTATATATGAGCAATCAGGGTTGGGTGAAAGCCTACCGGCAACTGCTGGATTGGGAGTGGTACACCGATGTACCAACCTTTAAGCTGTTCTTGCATTTGTTGCTTATAGTCAACAGGGAGCCGCAGCAATGGCGCGGTCAAACGCTGGGCAGCGGCTCCGTGGTCACCTCCATAAGCGCTTTGGCAAGCGGCAGCGGGCTGTCAGATATGCAAGTGAGAACAGCGCTAAAACACCTGCAAAAAACTGGCGAGATTTCCAAGAATGTAACAAACAAAAATACCGTTATTATCCTGCGTAACTACGCCAAATATCAGGGGTCGGAAAACGATAGGCAACAAACAGATAACAAACAGATAACAAACAAACAACAAACAGATAACAATCAAATAACAAGCGCTTTCTATAAACAAGAATGCAAGAATGAAAGAATGCAAGAAGGGAGAGAGCGCGCGAGCGCGTGCACGCCCGCAAAGCTATACGGCGATTTCAAAAATGTTCGATTAACCGATGAGGAGTTTTCCAAGCTGAAGCGCCAGTTCCCGCTTGACTGGCAGCGGCTGATCAAGAACCTGAGCTTCCACATCCACAACACCCACAAGACCTACTACGATCACTTCTCTGTATTGCAGAAGTGGGGCACAGAGGACAGGAAAAACAGCGGGGCACTGCAAAGCCCACCGTCCTACGACCTGGAGCAGATCAAGCGGGACACCATGAACAACACAGACATCAAGTTTTAGGAGGAACCTATGGATTTGAAAAAACTGACACCACGGCAGGCGCTGATCTATGACGCTCTGATCCCGCCCGGGCTGCCGGTGCGTGGCAGAGACCTGGCACGGCGGACTCGCATTAGTGAGCGAGACCTGAGATCAGAGCGCAAGGCTATGCAGGAACAGGGTGTGCCCATCGTTACCGGCGACTTTGGCTATATGCTGGTGGACGAGAGTAACCCAGAGCCGCTGCTGCGGTATGCCAAGCGGCTGAACGCCCACGGCGATGAGGAGCTGGCCACGGCAGCAATGGCACAGCGGATCTATGAAAGGATGGTGACCGCGAGATGATGGTACGGCTGACGATACCGGGAGAACCCCAGGGCAAGGGACGGCACCGGGCGGTGCGCCGAGGTGACCGGATCGCTACATACACGCCCAGGAAGACCAAGGACTACGAGGACGAGGTGCGGTTCTGCTACCGGCAGGCATACGGTGACCGGATGGCCTTTGCCGTTGATGAGCCGATCAGCGCAACGATCATTGCGGCGTTTGGCATTCCCAAGAGCGCCAGCAAAAAGCGCAAGGTGGAGATGATGGCCAGCAGGGTGCTGCCCACCAAAAAGCCGGACACGGATAACATTGCCAAGATCGTGCTGGATGCCTTGAATGGCCTGGCCTACCCGGACGACAAACAGGTGGTGGAACTGCAAGTGATCAAGACCTATGGCCTGGAGGGTTATGTGGAGGTTGAACTGCGGAACTGGAGGACACGGACAGATGGCTGAACAATGTGCGTTCTATGTGCGCTGCGACCGCTGCCAGTATGGCCGCAACCTGGGCAGCAACGAATACGGTTGCCGCAAACACCTGGCCCCGGACGGAAAGACGATACACCAGGGGCAGTACAGCTGCGAGAATGGGAGGGAAAAGGAATGGCCAAAAACAAAATAACACACGAATGGAATGAAGATGGCACGGCAATTATCTTCACCGGAAGCCAGAGACAGCCAACACTGGCTGAAATCAGAAATTATGCCGCTGATCTTGCGAGAACAACTGGAGAGTTCATATCTGAGGGCGTATATGCAGCAGCGTGTGTCGTTGGTGGTGACTGGATTCCTCCAGAAGATCAGCGCAGCGTAACGCTGGTGCAGTTTGATGAAGATTGCCCCATTTGCGGCAAGCCGTTTGTACTGGATACGGACTTTTGCCCGATCTGCCACAAGAAGTGGAACGAATTTGGTTTGATATAGAAGCAAATGAAATCAAATCGGTCACGCATTGGCGAGAGCTGCCAAAGCCGCCGAGAATGGAGGAATGTGACAAATGAAAAAGAAGAAGTTAAGGACTATGACTAATGGAGAGTATTGCGATAAATGGCTTTCAAAACATAAATATTGTTTGCTTTCTGATGGAGCATATTGTTGCCCGTTATTTGGTAAAACTTGTTTGAAAGAGAATGTTAATAAGCCTCTTGTGATTAACGGAAAATACATATTGATTGAGGTGAAAGAATGAACATTAAACTGGACAAGCAGGCACTAATGCCTGTGCGAGCACATGACACGGACGCAGGGCTTGACCTGCTGTCACCGGTGGACACGGTAGTGCCGGCACACGGAGCGGTGACCATTGATACTGGGGTACATATTGAGCTGCCGGTACACACAGCGGGCTTTTTGAAGTCCAAAAGCGGACTGAATGTGAAGTACGGCATTACAAGCGAGGGCGTTATAGATGTGGGATACACCGGCAGCATTGCCGTTAAGCTGTACAATCACAGCGGTATGGATTACGCCGTGCGCCGTGGGGACAAAATCAGCCAGCTGGTGGTGGTCAAGATCGACACGCCGGAGCTGGTGCTGGTGGACAAGCTGGCAGACACCGAACGGGGCAACGGCGGGTTCGGGAGTACAGGGAGGTGATCAGGATGTGTACAGCTGCACAAATCATTCTTGTGGCCGGGGCGGTCATTGTTGCATTTTTTGGCGTGATCGGCTTTGGCCCGAACTTTAAGAAATGAGCATAACAAAAAGTAGGAGGAAAAATGACGAACAACGAAAAGAAGGAATGGCTGCAACGATACCGAGAGTGCTGGGCGGAGGTTGAGATTACACAACAGGAGATCGAAGAACTGAACAGCCGGGCGCAAAAGATCACGGCTTCCCTCTCTCCAACGCCGGGAGGCGGGCAGCGGGCAGATTTCACCTTGACGGTAGATCGCATTATAGAACTGAAAGAGAAGCTGGACCAACAAGTCCGGCTTGCTCTGTTGCAGCGGGCAGAAATTGAGGCTGCTATTGAGCAGGTGCGCAGCCCGTTGCACCGGCGTGTGTTGCGTCGGCGGTATTTGAACGGTGACACTTTTGAGAAAATCGCGGTGGACGAAGATATTACATACAATCACCTGGTCTCTCGCATTCACCCGCAGTCCCTGGATATGCTGGAATGCAAAAAATAAAAAACCACTATGCAATGCATGTTGATGTTATAGTATGCAGGTTACCGTCTGTGTTATAGTATAAACTGCCAAACAGATTGAAAGAGCGCTCCAAACGGTGCGCTCTTTGGTTTTTGTCTTTGAGTTTTCCCTTTCTAAAACGCGGTTACTACGAGGCCCATTTTCAGATGTGCTATAATTATGGTGAGCGAAAGGGGGGAAACAAATACATGCGTAAACGCTCTAAAAAACCTTTAGGCAAGCAGCAGAAGAAACGGAAAAATCGTAAAGTTCGAGAGTATGAAAAGATCAAGATGGAACTGACTAACCTTTCTCCGGCGGAACGCCGCCGCGAACGCATTTTAGCAGAGGCCGAAGAGAAAACCGCGATAAATACTACTCCTTTGACGATTTCTGTAATATCGATGATATTTTCATGGTTTGCAGTCTTTCAAAGTAAGATTTATGACATTTTGAAAGATCAGTTTCAAACATTGCTTAAAGAATACTCAAACTATGCTGGAATAATTCAAAAGATACAACAGAAGATGAGTGAAATTCAGAATAGTCATATTGAGATATTCGGCGTGGTTGTAGTTGCTTCAGCAATAGCAGCAGTGATTATACTGATTTGCCAGCGGTGTTTCGAGAAAGCAACCCGCAAAAATAGAATTCGGCTCGAAATACTGGATGAATTTTTCCCAGACAGCAAACAGAAAAAATAACAGCATATAATCCGCAATTATTACAAAGGAGGTGAGCAGCATGGGTAAAGAGACCTTAACACCTAAACAAAGGCTGTTCTGTTATGAATATGTGCTCGACCATAACGGGAAACGGTCTTACCAGGCTGCTTACCCGAATTGTAAGGCGCCCGGGAGCGCAGAAAGCCAAGCAAGCCGATTGCTAAGAAATGATAAGGTAAAAAAATTTATCGCTGACCTGGAAAAGCGAAAGCTGGACAAGTTGGATTTTACCGCAACGGATGTGCTGAACGCGCTGTGCTCCATCGGGTTTGCAGAGACGGCAAAGCCGCCGAATACCTCTGATCGGGTGAAAGCCCTGGCAGAGCTTCTGCGTCACTTTGAATTGGCCCGAGGGCATGAAGATGAGCAGACGGACGATGGCTTCTTGGAAGCCTTGGAGCAGAAAGCGGGTGAACAGGTATGGGAAGAATAAGCACATTTCATTTTCAGCCATTCTCCGCCAAGCAGATCCAGGTGCTTACCTGGTGGTGCAAAACATCACCTGTGAGCGACAAAAACGGAATAATTGCAGACGGCGCTATACGATCCGGTAAGACGGTGAGTATGGCGCTTAGCTATATTCTGTGGGCTATGAGTACCTATAGCGGCATGAACTTTGCCATGTGCGGTAAGACAATCAGCTCCTTTCGCCGAAATGTACTTTCTTTTCTGCCTGCGATGCTACAAAGTCGTGGGTATCAGGTGAAATACAGCCGCAGCGACAATGTGCTTGTGGTAACACGGGGTAACACGGAAAACGCATTTTATATCTTTGGCGGCAAAGACGAAAGCAGCCAGGATCTGATCCAGGGTATGACTTTGGCCGGTGTGTTCTTTGACGAGGTGGCTTTAATGCCCCAGTCCTTTGTGCAGCAGGCCACCGCCCGGTGCTCTGTCAGTGGTGCAAAATTTTGGTTTAACTGTAACCCGGATAACCCACACCACTGGTTTTATGAAGAATGGATCCTGCCAGAGAAGCGGCAAGAAAAGCGAATACTCTACCTCCACTTTACGATGGACGACAATTTGTCCTTAACAGAGGAGGTTAAAGCCCGGTACAGAACGATGTATGCGGGCGTTTTTTATGCCCGGTACATTCTGGGCGAATGGAAAGTGGCAGAGGGCCTAATCTACGATATGTTTGATGAAAGCCGCCACTGTATTCCGCTGCCGCCGGAGAGTGAGCTGCAAGGCTCTGCCTATATCAGTGTGGACTACGGTACGCTAAACCCAACGGTGTTCCTGATGTGGCGCAAATACCATGGCAAGTGGCTATGCGCCAAGGAATATTACTATTCCGGGCGGGAGAACCACAGGCAAAAGACGGACTCCGAGTACGCAGATGATCTGGTGCAGTTCCTTGGAAACACGCCATACACCTGCGTGGTCGTAGACCCATCGGCGGCTTCATTTATAACTGAATTGCAAAGGCGGGGGCTAAAAGTGCTCAAGGCAGATAATGCCGTGCTGGATGGGATCCGTACCGTATGTACGCTATTGCAGCGGGCGGATCTGCTGTTCAGTAAGGACTGCACCCGTACCATTGCAGAATTTTACGCCTACCGTTGGTATGACAAAGCGGCTCAGGCGGGCCGGGACGAACCGGTCAAACAGGACGACCACGCTATGGACGCTATGCGCTACTTTGTCAGCACGGCGCTGGGGCGGATCGTAACAAGGAGGACATAAGATGATACTTTACATGAACCGGCGGGATGTGCCGAACCTGGACCGGGGCGAGCTGCCATCTGCGGTGATCGATTATGTGATCGGTCGAGCGAATGAATACGAAAGACGGTGCCGGGCCCTATATGGCCGGTATATTGGCGTTCCGCAGCTTCACCGTGGAGATAAAGAGGACGATGTGCGGGCGGAGGCCAACTACGCCAAGTATATCGTAGATATTATTCGCGGTTACTTCCTAAGCGAGCCGGTCAAGTACGATTGCAACGACCGGGACAAGAAAGACAGCCAGGCGCAGCTTTCCCTGGTGTCTACGGTTGAGGCCAAGCTGGACCGGCAAAACGGCAACCTGGTCCGTCACAACGCTGTAGATGAGGATAAAGACGGCCTTTGCGATCTGTGCGGAAAGAAGATTGACATTTCCGCAGTCATGGCTGCCTACCATAGTCAGAATATTGCTACCGTGGATCAACGAAACGGAAAGGCTATGGGTATATACGGCGAAAGCTGTGAACTGCTATATGCCAGCACAGATGAGCAGCCACGCCCACGATCCGCAGTGTATGCGCCGGATCAGATCGTACTGGTGCAAGATGATACTGTGGAGCACAAGGACCTGTTTGCGCTGTGGTTTGAGCAGCGGGAGCGCACAGATCGCAGCCGGTACTATGCGGTAACGGTCTATACAGCCACCCAATACCAGCAGTACGAAAGCACCTCGCTGGATAAAGAAAACTATGTGTACAACCCGGTGGGTGCGCCGGTGCCCCACTTCTTTGATGAGGTGCCGGTGGTGTGTTATGAGAACAACGAGGAGAGACAAGGCGACTTTGAGCAGGTGGCAAACCTGATAGACGCCCGCAATGAGCTGCTGTCCGATCGTTTGACGGATAAGCGCAAGTTTGTCAATTCTATTTTGGCTGCCTACGGTGCGGTATTGCCGCCGGAGACGATGGCAGCCGCAAAGCGGGATCACTTCGTGGATGGTATTCCACAGGACGCCCGGTTGGAATATGTGCAAAAGACCTTTGATGAGAATGCGTTAAAGGTGCTGGACGATACGCTGGTATCGGATATTCATAAAATGACTTTAACCCCGGATATGACAGACCAGGCCTTTGCGGGCAACGCCAGTGGCGTGGCGCTGAAATTAAAGCTGCTGGCCTTGCACCTGCTTGTAAAAAGTAAAATGAGTGCTATGGAGGCGGGCTTAAAGAAGCGCTGGAGGTTATATAACAACTGGCTGGCTCATAACGGAATTGACCCGGTATCTGTGGACGATGTGGATATTGTGTTCACTGTGGCCCTGCCCATTGATGAGGCGCAGATCGTACAGATGGTGTGCACCTTGAAGAACGCCGGACTGGTTGATGATCAAACCCTGTTATCCCTGCTTTGGTTTGTTAAGGACCCGGCGGAGGCTGTGGAAAATATGAAACAGCAAAAGCAGGAGAACCAGCAACAATATATGGACAGCTTCACAGCCAACACAGAGGATAAGGCTGACGAAAAGGAACAGTCGGCAGATCAGAAGCAGCAAGACAAAGAAAAGGACGCTTAATCTATGAAAGCAGCAGAGTATTGGAAAAGGCGAACGGTTGACCTGGAACACCTGCTGCAAGCGCGCACCACCGCCACGATGGTGGAGGTCAACCGTATGTATGCCCAGGGTGTAGAGCAGCTCAACGAGCAAATTGAGCGTATTCTCCGCCGGTATGTAAAAAACGGTCAGATTAGCCAGGCTTACGCTTTGCAGCTACTGAGTGCGGGCCAAACCGCAGAGGAGCGCCAGCGCCTGCTGGAACAGCTACAACAGACTAAGGAACCACAGGCACGGCGTGAATTGATCGCTATGCTGGACGCTCCTGCGTATGCGGACCGTATCAGCCGTTTGCAGGCTTTACAGAACGCCATTCGTGCGGAAGCCGTTGCCATGGGTGTGCGTGAGGAACGGCTGGCGAAAGCACGACTGACGGATACCCTCAAACAAGCGTACTACCGCACTATATTTAACGACCAAAAGCAGAATGGTCTATATGACTTTCGCTTGATCAGCGACCGCCGTGTACAGGCCGCACTTACCCATAAGTGGAGCGGCAAGAACTATTCCGATCGTGTGTGGAAAAACAACGCCGCCTTTTGCAAGCGGTTGCAGCGCACGATTGAAGTGGGTTGTATGACGGGTATGACTCTGCACGATATGGAGGAGCGGCTGCTGGAGGACTGCGTAGGAGCAGACAGCGACAGCGGGCAACGCTATTGTGCCAGCCGCTTGATCCGTACAGAGGTCAATCACTTCTCCAACCAGGGCTTTTTAGAGGGCTATAAGGCAGCGGGCATTACCAGGTATCGGTTTATGGCTACTCTGGACCTGCGCACCTCCGCCGTGTGTCGCCAGCTGGACGGCAAGGCCTTTTTGGTGGAAGAGGCAAAAGCGGGAGAGAACCTGCCACCTATGCACCCTTTTTGCCGCAGTATTACCGTGCCGGTGGTGAGTGATCGCCCCGGCACCCGCTGGGCCAGGGACCCGGTAACCGGCAAGTCCATGATCGTACCGGCAGATATGACCTATAGCCAGTGGTATGAGAAGTATGTGGAGAAGAGAGACACGGGCTTGACTGAAGAGGAAGAATACGCAATCAATCGCTGGGTGTCCAGTGACTTTTACGCTATCAATGAGAAGTTGCGGCGTGGTATAGGATTGACAAACGAAGAAAAAAAGGCTATAACTAACTTAGATCAAGCACTTGTGAAATTTCCTAAATATAATGGTCCACTAAAGCGCTCTTTGGCTATATCTGATCCGGAAGATGTAAGGAAATTTGTGGAAGCCCACGCAGTCGGTAATACAGTTACTTATAACGAGTACATAGCCGCAACTTGCGGAGAGGTGTATAATCCTGACGGGCGGGTGCAGATCTATATTCCGTACAGCAAGAACGGACGGGATATTCGTTCCGTCAATTCAGGTGAGCAGGAAGTGCTCTATGAACGGAATAGTAGTTTTGAAGTCTTCAATGTTGTTCAGAAAGAACAGATGGTAAAAATTTTCTTGCGTGAAATATAGGAGTGAATTATGGAAGAAAAGAAGCTGTTTACCGCTCCACGCTGGAATGATGTGCCGCAGGCAACGGTAGTTGGACATAGAGAAATCAGTAAAGAGGAGCGAAAAAAGATACTACAGGAAGCCATTGATACTTTTTATGACGGGAAATGCCCCGAGGAATGGCTGGAGGCAATGGAATAAAATCATAATCCACAGAAAGCAGAGTTGCAGATTGCGACCCTGCTCTTTTTATACCCATTTTCAGGCTATGCCTGTGGGATATATCATTTAACGGACCGGCAGAGAACGGTTCGGGAAAGGAGTCAGTAATGACAAAACAGTATGCCGAGACCGGCACCAATAAGGAGTGCAGTCAAGTGTGCGCACGCTTGCCGCTGCAAATCCAGTTGTTTGCCGAAGAACCCGGCGAAGCAGGAGCAGAAACCAACACAGAGGGGGCAGCGGGCAACACCGGCGCCAACTCCGATGGGGGCAATACCACTCCGACCTTTGACGAACTGCTGAAAGACAAGAAATTCCAAAGCGAATTTGACAGCAGGGTCAGCAAGGCGCTTGCCACGGCCAGAGCCAAGTGGGAAGAAAGCGCCAAAGAGCAGGCGGACGAAGCCAAAAAGCTCTCAAGCATGAACAAAGAGGAGCGAGAGCGGTATAACCTGGCAAAAGATCGCCAGGCATTTGAACAGGAAAAGGCAGCCTTTGCCAAGAAGCAGTTGGAAACGGCTGTTGCGGCCGAGCTGCTCCAGCGTAAGCTGCCTGCGCAGTTTGCCGCATTCCTGACCGGGAATGACGCCACCGCCTCGCAAAAGAACTTGGAGGCTTTTGACGCCGCATTTCAAGAGGCAGTACAGGCCGCCACAACCGCCAACCTGCGGGGCAAGGACTTGCCGCCGGCAGGTAGGGAAGCAGCGGGTGACAATGTACCGCCCACAGACTTCCGCGCTTATGAGGCGTGGAGAAAAAATAACGGCTAATAGGAGGAATAAGAAATGCCGAATACGATTTTAACCCCCAATGTCATTGCCAATGAGGCACTGATGGTACTGAAAAACAACCTGGTGATGGCCAACCTGGTGCACCGGGACTATGAGAACGAATTTGTGAAGGTTGGCGACACGGTTACCGCCCGCCGCCCCAGCAAGTTTGTAGCCAAGAACTTTACCGGCGCTGTGGATCCCCAGGATCTGAACGAGGGCGGTGTGGCCGTGAAGATGGACCGGCTGCGCGATGTGACTGTGCAGATTACTTCTAAGGAAATGTCCTTGGATCTGCGTGACTTCTCCGCCCAGGTGATTGAACCGGCTATGACTGCGATCGCCAGCGCCGTGGACGCAGATGTACTGGCGACTGCCGTAGAGGGCGCCGGTCGCACGGTGACCGCTTCCGGAGAGAGCGCAACCAAGCCCATTAAGGATATTGCCAAGGTGGGCAGCTATCTGGATTTCGCCGGTGTGCCGGTACAGAACCGCCGCCTGGTGCTGAACCCCTCGCACAAGGTGCTGTATGCCACGGACGACAACCTGTCCAAGGTGTCCTATGCCGGTGACGGCAACGCTCTGCGAGACGCAGAACTGGGCAAGGTGTACACCATGGACACCTACATGAGCCAGAACGCACCGTATCCCTACGGTTATCTGGACAATGCCGTTGGTACTGCCAAGACTTATAAGGTCAGTGGTACTGCCGGTGAGAGCAAGGTGGCGCTGTCCTCTGTGACTGCTGCTACTGCCACGGTGAAAAAGGGCGACTGCTTTATTGTGGACGGCTATGTGTACCATTTTGCCGCAGACGCTACGGCAGCCAGCGGTGCGGTGGCCGAGGTGGCTATTGACCAGCCCTTGCACGCTACACTGTCTGAAAAGGACGCCACTGTGATCTCTGCACCCACTTCCGTAGGGTTCCACCGCAACGGCGTGGCACTGGTGACCCGTCCTATGGATCTGCCGATGGGCAACAAGAACGCCTATGTGGCTTCTGCGGACGGCCTGGGTGTGCGTGTGGTCTTTGACTACGACAGTACCCACAAGATCGACACCGTGTCCTTTGATATTCTGTACGGCGTGGCCACGCTGGACAAGAATATGATCGTCAAGGTGCAGGGCTAAGCCCGGGGAGGTGCAAATGGAAAAGGTAACCGTTGTACAGGGCAAGACCCAAGTGGTCATTGATCGGAGTTGTCTGCCGGCTTATTTGAATGCCGGTTGGCAGCTGCAAGAAAAAGAGGATACAAAAAAGGGCGCCAAATAAGGCGCCTTTTCTTATGGGGTGATATGTTTGACTGATGAGATGAAAAGTAAGACCCTGCGGCTGCTGCGGGCCGCTGCCGGGCGATATGACAAGATATGCGAGACCTGGTACGCACACGCCGGTGAAGAGCTGGATTTGCAGTTGTTTTTGGATATGGCGGAGGACGATTGCCTGGCCTATTTGGGCACGCAAGAGCTGCCGCCGGTGGTTACCGCCACCACACTGGCAAAACTGGCATTTGTGCACCTGAACGGCTTTATACAGGATCGGGATTATGGCGTTAAGAGTGCGTCCTATACGGAGGGCAGCGTATCTATGAGCGAGACCTATACCACCCCTGCGGAGCAGGAGACGGCCATTGCCGACCTGCTCCAACCGTACAACAGATACAGGGAGGTGCGCACCGGTGAAAGCAAAAACGCCTAAGTCGTGGACTGTGAAATCAAGGATTTTTTCCGCACAGGCGATCAGAGACAGTGCCTACGACTTTGAGCAGAACACATACAGTGCTACACCTGCCGTTTTGTATTTGTGCTGGCAGCCGGTATCTGCTTCTGCCCCTATTGAGGAGCGGGGGCGGGTGCCGTCTGCCGGGTATCAAGCTGTGCTGTATGACCCTGTGGGCGTGCGGCCCGGCGACCTGGTACAGGTGGAGGGTATTGGCTGGCTGGAGGTAGAGACCGTGCAGCAGTTTCTACATTATCGGCTGCTGACAGCGAGCGCCACAGAGAGGAGGGCGCCCGGTGGAAACGAACATTGAGATCGAAAAGCTGAGTGCCTATGCCAAGACGCTGCAACGCACCGCAGATCACCTGCTGGACAACCTGGAGCGGCAGATGTTGCAGGACGCAGAGGACATGGCCGGCCGTCAGCGCAGCAACTGCCCGGAGGACACCGGACTACTGCGGGAGTCCATCGCCGCCTTTTGCGAGCGTGACGGTGATCGGGTGACCGCAGGCAGCCGTACCAATATGCGGTATGCAGCCTATGTGGAATTCGGAACCGGGCCTGTGGGTGACGAAAAGGGTACACCGCTGGACAGCGAGCTGGGGATTGTGCGTAAGCACGAGCCTTGGACTGCGTATATACCCGGTTACGGTTTTCGCAGACTGAAAGGCCGCTTGCCGGCGCTCTTTATGTATAACGGTATGCAGGAAATGCAGCCGGTGATAGCAGAGCACTATGGCACAGCTATACAGGAGGCGATCAAGTGAAAAACTACCGTGCAGTGATCCGGGACACCTTGAAATCCGTAGAGTCGGATATTTCCTATGATATTAAGATGGCATTTCCGGAGAGCAAACCGGCAGGTAACCTGATCACATTTTATGAGATCACCAATACAGGTACGGAACTGGCGTGCGTAGATGTGATCGCCTATCAGGTGGATCTGTGGTTTATGGCCTTGCCGGACCTGTTGGAAATGACGGATAAGGTGGATGAGGCTTTGACCTCGCTGGGCCTGATCCGACAATTTGCGTCCTCGGACGCACTGTTACATGACCCCAGCGGTTATTTGCGCAAATCTTTGCGTTACGGCCGCCGGGTAGACACAAGAACCAATCGATTGATTGATTAAGGAGGATTTTATATGAACGAAACAAAGCCGGAACGCGGCCTTGCGTCCAAAGGCATTGAGGTATATCCCAACTATACCGGCCCCACAGCCAAGTGCCTGAACTATGCTACCCAAATCGGCGATCTGACCAAGGGCGAGCGGGAGGAACTGGACGCCACTTGCTATGACGATGATGTGGAACACAGCATTACCGGCATTCGCAAGAAAGCAGACGCCTTTGAAGTAACTTTTCTGTATAACGCAAAGGACGCCACATCGGACTATCAGGTGTTGGCGGCTTTGGAGGACGCCGGTGTGTCCGTGCCCATTATGATTAAGCTGCCGGATGGCACCAAGTTTAACAACTCCGGTGTGCCCAGCCTGACGATTAAGGGACCGGGTGTAAACAGCCTGATGGAGGCTACTGTCTCCTACAAGCTGGACGGCGACTGGACCAGAGAGTTCCCCACCGCGTAAATCGACTATTCGGGAGGCAGGCGACTGCCTCCCCACTTTTTAGGAGGAAATGACAATGAACGAATCTCATATTGTAACCAGAACATACGATTTGCAGCTGAATGGCGGCAAGACTGTGCACCTGCGTTTGACTGTAGCTGCTCAGCTGCGACTGAAAAATAAATTCAACGAGGACGCCCTGGATGTGATCCTCAGTGCTTCCAGTGATCCGGAGCGGCTCCTGGCTGTACTGGATGAGGCCCTGCATTTTAACGATGATCCCAACGGCGATCTGACCGGTGAGGCGTTGTATGACGCGCTGGTGGACAGCGGCGTCAGCGGTATGGACGCATTCTCCAACATTCTATTCAAGCTGGCCCATGTATCCGGTCTGTTGAGCGACACCCAGGCGGAAAAACTGTCCACCGGTATTGGGAAAATGCTCAATGCTGCTTTTGATGGCATGGAGCAGACGGCAGAAAGCGAGGAACAGCCTGCTTCCTTTCCAGGGTAAGTATTGCACCTTGGAGGATATGATTTTAGAAGCCAATGCCTGCGGCCTGGCTTTTCCGGTCATTCTTTCAATGACTTACGGTGAATTAAAGCGGTATATCCTGTTCCATCGTGACCGGGAGCGCATACAGTATCAAAATCTGTCACAAATCGCTTACATCCAGGCCGGTGTGATCGCTTCTATTGTTGCCGGTGAAGATATAGGCCCTGTGTATGAACGCTTCCCCTATTGGACTGAGGAGGATATATTGGACATTCAGGCGGCTAAGGCGCTGGCTTATTTTAATCAGTTGTAACTCGATCAGAAAGTGAGGCGAAAAAGTGGATCAAGAATTGGTAACCCGATTTACGGCAGACATCAGCGAGTATAAAAAAAGCATTACAACGCTTCAGAGCGAGCTGAAACAGTTGTCCGGCGTGACCGGCCAAGTGCGTGCGGCGACCGCTCAAGCGATGAATTCAGCTTATGAAGATACCCGCAAGCTGGGTAAACAGGTGGAAAGCCTGGTAAAGGCGCAAGAGCGTAATGTGCAAGCGGCTACCGCAAGCAGCGTCAAGATTATGGATTATTCCAACAAGGTGGAGCAATTAGAGGGCAAGTTGAAATCGCAGGGCCAAGAATACGAAACCTTAAACAGTAAATTGCAGAAAGTGAGTGCACAATACCAAAAGCAAAAAGGACTTATTGCTCAGTTGAAAGAAAATGAGTATTCACTTGCCGATTTAAGAGAACTTCGGCAAGATAAGTTCAGTGAAATTGAAGAGAAAATTCAAAAGCTGAACAGTATGCGTTCCTTCCTTTCAAACAAAGCAATTCAAGAGCAGGAAGCTGAAATCAAGAAACTGATTGATGCCTCTGCACAGTTCGACAAAATGCTGCAAGATGGATATGGGCTTGATTTGCGCAGCTTGAATACGGATACGCTCGATAAACTCAAAGCAGAAATTCAAAGCGTTTCTGCGCAAATGAACCAGCAAAAAAATGCTATGGCCCAGACCACGGCTCAAATCAATAAAGCCAACGGCAGCCTGGCGATCGAGACCACGCGGTATAAATCTCTACGCAGTACCATAAAACAGAACGGTGAAGCACTGACTGAAATGGGCAATGAGCTTGACAATGCTCTGCAAGAGGAAGCCTTTCCACCGGTTGAAAGCAGAATGACCAAGTTCAAAAACAAGGTTAAAAGTCTCGGCAGTGCATTTGCAAATGTCGGCAGCAAAACAGGTGCTGTATTCGGGACTATCGGTAGGGCAACAGGTTCCGTATTCGGTAAAATCGGGTCCGCAGCGGGCGCCGCTTTCGGCAAGGTGCATAGTCACCTGAAAAATATGCGTGCTTCTTCCGGTACGGCCAGTAAGTCTCTGCTGAATGTGGTCAAGTCTATCCGCCGCATAGGCGTGGTATCGCTGGGGTTGAAAGTGTGTAAAAACATTTTCGGTGAGCTGCGCTCGGTAATCACCGGTTATTTAAGTCAGAATGAGGCCCTGAATAACCGTGTGGAAGCCTTAAAAAATGCCTTTGCAAAGGCTTTGGCACCGGCCATCAATGTGGTTGTGGGGCTATTTGAAAAGCTCATGCCCTATGCCATGAGTGTGGCTAATGCCATCAGCGGCTTACTTTCCTCTGTGGGGATCGCTTCGCAAGTAAATGCCACAGCCACCGCTGTGGGCAAGACCACAAAAGAGACGAAAAAGCTTTCTCAAGCACAAAAAGAGTTGTATGGGTTTGACCAAATTACTAAGGTCAGTGAAGATCAGCAAGACAGCAGCTCGTCCAATTCTTCTGCGGCCAAGACACCGGCAGCATCCGACCAGTTCTCCGCTTATTTGGAGAAAATCAAGAACCTGTGGAAAAGCGGCGACTTTGAGGGCATTGGCGAGCAGGTTGCGGCCTCCTGCAATAAAGTGATCGACAAGATCAAGAACCTGGACTGGGACGGCATACGGAAAAAGGTCAATGACGCAGTCAGCGGCATTGCCAATAGCCTGAACGGCTTTGTGCAGGATTTTGACTGGGCAGGTATGGGCGAGATCGTGGGACAGGGCGTGAATACGATCTTCAGCGCACTGGACACATTTCTGACCACCTTTAAGTTCGACCAGTTGGGTGCCGGGCTTGCAAGCAACATAAACGGCTTGGTGAGCACTATTGAGTGGGGTCAAGTGGCCAAGACCATTTCTGACGCTATCAGTGGTGTGTTCAAGGCCATTTCCGGCTTTTTGGAGACTCTGGATTGGCGAGGGCTGGCCACAGCACTGGAAAACTTTATAGCCGGTATTGACTTTGAGGGTATGGCTAACTCTCTGTTTGAGGCGCTGGGTGCCGCTCTGGGCGGTATTTCTGCATTTCTCGGCAAACTGATTATGGACGCTATCTCCAGCGTACAGACCTATTTTGGCGGCAAGATCAAAGACGCCGGTGGCAATGTGGCCCAGGGCATTTGGGACGGTATTGTTGACGGTATTGGTGACGCAGGAAAGTGGATCAAGGAACATATCTTCCAGCCGTTTCTCAAAGGTTTCCAGGAAGCATTTAAGATCAAGTCGCCCTCAAGGGTTATGAAAGAACAGGGTGGCTTTATTTCCCAAGGGCTGTTTGACGGTATCGGCGATCTGTGGAAAAAGGTCAGCCAAAAATTCAAAGAATTTAAGGACGGCGTTGTTAATTTCTTTACCGGGAAAGATGGCGTTGTGTCAAAAGTCACCGGCCTGGGCGATAAGATCGTCACCGGCTTAAAGAACGGCCTGAAGAATTTGAAAGCCACCTTTACCAATGCGTTCAAAGGCCCCTTAAATGGTGTGATCAAACTGGTCAACAATATGGTCGGCAAGATCAATGACAAGTTGCTGATCAGCGTTGGCAGCACGCTGTCTAAGGTGCTTGGTGCCCTTGGCGTGAGCGTGACCAACGGACAGTACCAGCTGTTTTCTATACCCACTATCCCAGAGCTGGAAAAGGGCGGCGTGCTGAAAAAAGGCCAGGTCGGTCTGCTGGAGGGTAAGGGCGCCGAGGCTGTTGTGCCTTTGGAGCGAAACACCCAGTGGATCAGCAAGGTAGCCGCAATGATGGTGCAAATGCTGGGTAGCAGCGGGCAGGCGGTCAATGTAACGATCCCGGTATATGTGGGCGGTAAGCATTTAAGCACGGTGGTGCTGGACGATGTGAACCAAACAGAAAAGAAAGGCCGTGACCCAGTTACGGCCACAGCGTAAGGAGGGACGGTATGCCACTATATATTGACGGCACCAAAATGCCAAACCCATCATTCAATGCCATATCCTGTTCAGATGAAAAGGTGTGGTCCTCTAACACGGGCCGCTCCAAGTCGGCTTATATGAACGGCAGTATCGTTCAGATCAAAAAAACGAGGCAGCTGTCCTTTCCGCCCTTGACCCGGGCGGAACTGGACAAGCTGAACGGCGTGATCAACAATGCGAGTAAGCCCTGGCATTCCATTAAGCTGGAGGATACCTCCGGAAATACGGTGTTTTCTTTCAACTGCTACTTTGGCACGCCCAGTTGGACGGCCTATTCCGGTGCCAGGGATTGCCGGTATTTCATCAACTACAAAGTAGACGCCATCGAGCGCTAAAGGAGTATTTTATGTACAAAACAAGCACAGCTTTTAACCAGGCCATCAAAAACGGTGAACGGATCTATGTAAAGGTCAAATGCGGCAATTTCATTTTTGGATACGATGATGAAACGGATCCTGACAGCCCCAAGGAGCAGAACAACATCATGGAGCTGAATATTGACCGCAGTATCAGCCACGACGATTATGCGCTGGCCAAGTCCTACGCTTGTGGGTGTAACTGTGTGCTGTGGGCTGTGCCCGCCGGTGCCGTGCTTCGTGGGCAGAAAACCGTGGTGTACTTTGGCTGTATGGTCAACGGTGCAGTGGAGTGGGTACCGATGGGCGTGTTTTACCCGGAAAAGGCCACCCGGTCCGGTGAATGTACCACTTTGGAAATGTACGACCACATGTATGATCTTTCTATGCCGTATTCTGCCGCCATCAGCGGTCAGCAGACCCCTTTGGCAATCTTAAAAGACCTGGCACGCCAGGGCAACTTTGAGTTGGCTGCCGGCGTGGAGAGCAAGCTCTCCGGCTTTGGCACGGTAGATGTTTCTTTGCTCTGCGGTACGGAAACAGACGAGGATGGCAAGCAGCAGGTCACTGCCTATAATGTGAACGACGCCATTGGTTATGTGGCCGGATTCTGCGGCTGCGCTGCCGTCTTTGACCGCGCGGGCAAGTTGCGAGTAGACACTTTCGCCCAGGTATATGATGGTACGGCAGAATACACGGTGACAGACGACACGGTCACAGAAGTCTCCTTGGCAGAGATGGACAAGACATACCTGGGGATCAGCTGCAACAATGGGAATAAGAACATTCTTGCGCCCGATAGTCTATCTGCTGGCAGCGAGGTGCTGTATTTCGATAACCCGCTGATCACCACCCAGGCCCAAGCGGAAAAAGTATTTAACGCTGTGTCTGATATGATCTACATAGACGATGGCGACCAGGGCGAGACTGTATTTGACCTGGGCATACAGTACCGACCGGGAAGTATGACATTGCTCACGGCCAATCCGGCGCTTGATAGTTTTGATGTGATCACTTACCGGGACGATACCGGTGATCACCATATTCCTCTGATGGGCGTAGAGTATGATTATGACGGCTCCGTTACTATGGATGTGGCCGCCCACGCCCGTTCGGAACAGGAGGGCAGCTCTGCCGGAAGTATTCTTTCCCGTATGATCTCTAAAGCTATGCAGCAGGTCACAGCGCCGTTGGCGCAACGGATTCAGGACGCCACGGATTCTATCACGAATGCAGTGGGCGGTTACGCTGCTTTGATCGACCGGGACGGCGATGGCGTGTCAGACGCGCTTTATATCGGTGAGTACCCGGTGGCAGAGGGCAAGACCAAAGGCCGCTGCCTGCTGCTGAATAAGAACGGCATGGCCGTTTCCACCACCGGACTGCAAGGCCCCTTTAAGGACTTTGCGGTGTATTACGACAAAGAAACCAACCAGTATTACCTGAATGCCACGGACATTTCAGCCGGTAGACTCTCTGGTATTGAGATCCTCGCGGATAAAGGTACGATCGCCGGGTGGAACATAGACGAATACGCTTTGTATTGCGATGTGGGAAATAATCGTGCATATTTCAAAAAGCCGTCAAAGAACAGCGACTGGGTTCTATCTGTGCAAAAAAAGAATTCGGACGGCTCTTACACAGGCGTATGGGGTGTAACAATGGCAGGTAATATGTGGTGTAATGGTTCGTTGGATGTTGCTGGTCAAACAACATTTGATACGGATGTTACTTTCCACAAGAAAATCTATGACTTTTCCGGTTGCGAAATCATCAATGCAGCTTCTGGTGGTAGTTCGTTAGTTATTGGTTATGGTCAATACGACAAAAAATTGAAAACATATTTGGAAGGTGGAACGATATATCTTCGCCATAATGGTGGTGGAGTAGAAATTCAAAACGGTAGTACAACACGCTTTTCACTGGCTCCTATGAATTGGACAATTGACGGCTCGACGGCAGTAAGAGATACCATAAACTCTACTGGTGGTTTTGTATTAAGTGCAAACGGCGGGGACAATCGACTGTATTTAGTCGGCAGCAGTATTCTTCTTGGTAATAATACTACGATCGACGGCAATATAGTAGCGCGTGGAGATGTGAAGCTCAATTTCAAAGCGGTCAGCGGAACGGTTCCATTAGTGGTCAATACCAGCGGTGTTATTACAACATCCAGCTCTTCTGCACGATATAAGGAAAATATTAAGCCATTGGAAGATCCGTCTCTTGATCCTATCGGGCTGTATGATGTGCAGGTAAGCCAGTACAATTACAAGCCGGAGTGTCGGGACAAAGAGCTGGTTGGTGGCACACAAATCGGCTTGGTGGCAGAGGATTTGGCCCTGCACTATCCTAATGCAGTGATTTATGATGAAGATGGCCGCCCGGAAAGTTGGCAGGATCGTATTATGATCCCGGCAATGCTTAAGCTCATCCAAGAGCAAAAACAGCAGTTGGACGATTTGCAGGCCGAGGTGGACGCGCTGAAAGCAAAATTGCAATAAACAGCAAAGCGGCTGCTCCGTACTGGAACAGCCGCTTTAGATGTTAGTCAATATATATTCTTGGCGTCGAATCATCGCCGTGCTCAAAATAGAAATGCCTACCGGCCTTATCCACATATATGGTTTCGTGCCTATCAGCCCGTTGTGTCGCTGTCGCCCAGTAATCTCCATCGTCTGAATGAATAATTTCGTCGATTGCGTCTAACGGCACTGAATTTTGTTGTGCTTTTGGCACTTTTGGTGTGGGTTGCTTGGTCGTTGATTCTGTGTGCTGTACTATAACACCTCTTTCTTGGGAGGTATAATACACAACCTGCGGTTGCGTGGTAGTATGTTTCTTCTTTTTCTTCTTAGTGGTTGTGGGCTTTGTAGTTGTTGTGGTAGTTGCGGTCGCCTCTGTAGCTGCCGGTTCTGTAGTGGTCTCTGTGGGCTGTGTAGTGACACCTGCCAGTGCACTGGATACAGCGTGATCTACCAGACTGGCTGTCTCCTGATCACGCGCTTGATCATAGTGTACCCACACACCGATACCGACCCCCACCGCCACTACAATGGTCACCACAAGGATCCACACCTTGGCCTTAGATTTCATCTTCATCTCTCCTTTCACTCCCCACCATACCACACTTTCCCGCAGATTGCAAGAAAACAGGAGGCGATACCCATGTAAAATACAAATTGCAGTCAACTGCAAACGGCGGCTTAGGCACGCCGTTTTTTTATGCCAAAAAGGAGGATTTTATGCAAACGTTAAACATTAAGGTCACCCAGCAGGCGGTGATCTTACAAAATAAAGACCCGGTGACGGCTGAGAATGTCAATCAGATTCGCTGCGTGGTAGAGCTGGACCCGGCATACGCCGATCTTGTCGTGCGGGTGTGTATGAACGGCCAGTTCGCCACCGTGGTGGACGGTGAGTGTTACGCCCCTCCGCTGCAAGAGGGAATGTGCCGCCTGGGTGTGTACGGCTATGCTGTGGACGGTGAGCAGCTGGTGCAGCGCATTAGCCCGGAGCCTTGCGTATTCTATGTGCGTCCCGGTTCTTATGACCCGGCAGCTGTGGAGGCAGACGCACCGGATCCGACGGAGCTGGAGGCTTATTATGCCAAGGTACAGGCGCTGCTCAAAGACATTGGCCAGGGCGTGAACGGCACCACTTATACGCCCAGCGTGTCCGCAGCGGGCGTGATCAGCTGGACCAATGACGGCGGAAAGGACAACCCGGAGCCGGTGAACATTAAAGGTCCAAAGGGTGACACCGGTCCCCAGGGCGCTCCTGGTAAAGATGGAGAGCAAGGACCGCAAGGTGAACCGGGAAAAGATGGTGCAGCGGGTCCACAGGGTCCCCAAGGGGAGCCGGGCGCAGAGGGTCCGCAAGGCCCCAAAGGAGACATAGGTGCACAAGGCGAGCAAGGTGAACAGGGTCCCAAGGGGGATACAGGTGCGCAAGGTCCCCAGGGTGAACAAGGCCCTAAAGGCGAAACCGGCCCTCAGGGCGAACAAGGGCCAAAAGGTGATCCCGGTCCTGCTGGCGCAGATGGCAAGGACTATGTGCTGACAGACACGGATAAAACCGATATTGCCGCCAAGGTGGAGATCCCGGACGGATCTGTGACGACGGATAAGTTGGCGGACAGCGCTGTCACCAGTGATAAGATCAGCTCACAGGCCATTGAAGCCAAGCATATCAAAGCACGCACGATAACGGGCGCGCGGCTGGCTCCGAAAACAGTTACAGAAAACCTGCTGAGTGATGATTTACAGGCCAAGCTCACCAGTTATGTGGGCACCCTGGCGCAAGCGGCGGACGATGAGGTCACTCTGCATGAATGGTGGAACACCTCTGATTTCTGTCCCTATGTGTTGAATGTGGATTATGACACCCAGGGCACCATTACATTGCACGCTGACGACGCCGGGAGCGGCGATCATGCCTTGACATTGCGCAGCGGGGCACTGGTGTCTTTCTTTGAAGAAGATGGCGTGGAGTGTGCCACAGTCACCCAGTCTGATTTTGGCCTGGCCGTCTTACGCAGAGCGACAGACGGCAGCGGGACGGTCACCCTACTGACTGCTGGTAATACCGGCGCAGGTGAAACATGGGAGACCGTGTTTACTAAGTCCTTTGATGAAGACACAACGGCCAACCAGCAGTGGAACCTTACAAAACCCTGCCGTAAGATCCGGCTGCGTATGGCCGTGGCCGGGAGTGCAGCCAATTCCGCCGCAGGCGATCAGACGGTGTACCTCAACTCATACACGAGTAAGTGCTTTCTGCCTAACGCGTTCCGCTTTGAGACGGACGCAGCTAAGGGTGCATTCGCCGTTGCTGAGGCGGAGATCACCGAGGACATGGTGCGGGTGCAAACCAACAAGAGCAATATCTCCAGCAACTTCAACGCGGCCAACTCCATGACCGGCGGTTCCATTTGGGCCGCAAGCGGGATCACATTCAACATCTTTAAGGACATAGAGGGCCACGGCTCCATCAAAGCACTGGCGTTCCCAACCAACGGCAAGACTATTGGTGCGGGTACCCAAGTTGAGGTATTGGGGGTGGCAAAATGAATGTGGAAATCGAAAGTCGCATTGCGTTTTTGAAGTCTGAACTGGCGGAGACAGACTACCTCTGCTTGAAGTACACGGATGGCGCTTTGAGCGAGGAGGAGTACGCACCGATCCGCCAGCAGCGGGCAGCATACCGGGCCGAGATCAACGCCCTGCAAGGGGGTGAGACCGCTGTATAACGCATTCGTTACCGCCGCCCTGACTGCTGCCGTGTCAACAGTGGCGGGTAGCGCCGTGTCCGCTGTGATCGCTTCATTGATTGCTCGGAAAAAGAGCAAAAAACAAGAGGACGAAGTAAACAGTGCACGGTACATAGCCATTGAGAACGGCTTGCAGTCCATTCTGCGGGCCGAGATCATACGGCAGCACGACAAGCACACGGAGCGGGGCTACTGCCCGCTCTACGCAAAAGAAGCTATGGTCAAGGTGTATGATGCATACCATGCCCTGGGCGGCAATGGTATGATGACTCGCTTCTATAATGAAATAATCGCGCTCCCGGAGGAGCTGCAAAAGGAGGACTAAAAAATGAAAGTAACCGCAGGAACCATTGCGAGAACCGCTGTACTGGCGGTGTCTCTGTTGAATGTATTGCTCAATGCCTTTGGCAAGAACCCATTGCCGTTCAGTGACGATGAAGTCTATACCGCCGTGTCAACGGTGGTGGCTGTGGCGGCGTCCCTTGCCGCCTGGTGGAAGAATAACAGCTTTACCAAGGCCGCTTTGAAAGCGGACGAAACTCTGGCGCTGGAGCGTACAGAGACGGCAGAAAGCGAGGCAGTGCACAATGAGTAAATTGTATTACTGCCGGCAGACAACGGAAAAATGCAAGTCTATTCGTTATCCCAGCAAATCCCACCCCTATAAGTACGGTACCAGCGGATGTATCTATACCAGTGGCTGCGGCGTGTGTGCCAGTCTTATGGTGCTCCATAACTTTGGCTTTACAAGCCTGGACACAGCCGCCTGGACGCAGAAGTGCCTGCTGATGGGCGCACGGTCCGCAGATGGTACCGATATGGAGATGGTGGCCGCATATTTGGAGAAGCACTACTCCATCATCAGTAAGCGGGCCAAAACGGTAACCGATCTCAAGGCTCACCTGAAAGCAGGCGGCAAGGCCATTGTGTGCGTTAGTGGAGGCGGCAAGCAGCTGTTCTCCAACGGCGGCCACTATGTGTATGTGGGCGGCCTGGACACAGCTGGTAACCTGATCGTACTGGATCCTTACTGGTATGATGGCAAGTTTACCATGACCGCCAACCGGCGGAAGTACACCACGGTCAAGAACGCCCGGGAAGTGTATGTACAGCCTGCCGCCCTTGCGTCTGATATTAGCGGCATTTGGCTGTTTACCAACGCCAAGGGCGCCAAGACAGTTTATGCGGAAAGCGATGTAAATTACCGCAAGGCAAGCCCCAAGGCGCCTACCGTGAAGCCGGGTACATACACCACCACGGCAGTGCGTGGCATTTACAAGGGCGCAGGTGCTGCCTCCGGTAGGAAAAAGGTAAAAGACCTGACCACGGACGGCCAGCGGCACGCTACCAGCAGTAAGCAGAACGCAGACGCCATGCTGCGCTCCGGCACCACTATTACCGTGCTGGAGACCAAGCTGCTCAGCACCGGCAACCTGTGGGCGCGCTGCCCCTCCGGCTGGCTGTGTATCTGGGAAAAGGACATTGACCGTAAATTCATCAAGTAAAGCAGAAAGCCCACCGGTTATCCGGTGGGCTTCTTTTGTTTTTTATCAAAAAATATGACAAAAAGATAAAAAAATTCATGTTTTTATTGAATT
>CAVIFY010000030.1:0-22514 GCA_963642245.1 Bifidobacteriaceae bacterium
ATACTACAAAGATTAAGATAAATAAAGCAAATTATGAATAAATTAAGAATTTTTTGCGTCCTTGCCGCTCTTGTTCGGCGCCTTGGTGCGGCCGTTTTCCCGGTCCATGGCCCGGGAGCGCTTGCGGCTCATGGGCTGCACCTTCTTGCTGATCTGCACATGATCGTACATTTGCTTGGCCCGCAGCTGCACCCAGTATTTGGTGCCGCAGCCCGGGCACTCGCCCCAGTTCTTAAAGGCGTTGTTGGAGAATTCAAAGGGCCGCAGCATTTGCAGCTCCTTATGGCAGCGGGGGCACTGGAACTTCTGCTGCCGCAGATCGAACCCACGGCAAATGGCGTGGCGCAGGTAGTAGGGCTTGTACAGCAGCCGTTCAAAGTAATCCCCGGAGCAGTCGCAAATATACGGCTCAAACAGCGCCGGGTCGTAAACCTTCTTAAAGCAGGCGGCAGCCACATAGCAGTCCTCCAGCGCCCGGTGCAGGTTCTCCTCCTCTACGGAGATCTGGAACTTCTCTGCACAGTGGGCCAGGCTGATCTGGTTGTTGTTGGGATTATCTTTCAAAAAGCGCATACAGTACTTCTGCGCGTCCGCATACCGCTGCATAAACGGTACATGGGCACGCTTGGTAAAATACTTGTAGTTACCGGCCAGCACATACAGATCGCTGTCCGACCAGCTCATAAACACGCAGTTGTCCGCGTCGCTCCAGCGGGCAAAGTCCCGAAAGGCCTGTTCAAAGGGAATGCCGTTTTGCTTTACCTCGTCCGGGGTAATGTGGGTCAGATCCTTAAACCGACCGGTGAGCCGCTTAGACACCTTGGGCAGGATCAGCTGCTTAAAAGTATCTACGATTTGCAACCGCTCGTCCAGCATAACGGCGCCGATCTCAATGATCTCGTTCATACCGGTCTGGGCCTTGTAGTTGTAGGCGTTATTCCATTCTAAGTCAAAAATTACAAAGTTCATGTTCGTTCTCGTTCATTCATTGGGGTGACCGCAAAAAAAATAACCTTGCACGCGGCAAGGTTATCTCTGCGTTTGCTTATCCGACAAACAGGAAGATGAGAAATGCAGCAAGCACGATCACAAAGAAAGCCACGATCAGCCATTTTGTGATTTTTTCTAACTTTGCCTCAATCGTTCTGCCCTTGGATTTGCCCAAAAAGGTCTCTGCACCGCCGGCGATGGCACCGGACAGGTTCTGGGAACGACCCTCCTGCATCAATACAACGATGGTTATAATGATCGACGCCAAAATCAGCACTGCGCCGAAAACATAATGATACCAAAGCATGAAAACTTCCTCCGCTCATAATTTACTTCAGCATTATAGCATAGCGGTGCGAGAAATGCAACCCCTTTTTACCAACAATTTACTGGCATACAAAGGTACGGCGGCACACACACTATAAACGGCAACAAAGAGAGTGCGTTTGCCTTTGCTGCCCCCGCTGCCCCGCAGCGGGTTTACATAGGGCGTTTGCCGCCGGTTTTGCGGGTCGATGTGGGCATCGACCCCTACAAAATCAATCGGTGCAGCGTATAAAAAAGCCGCTTACACCGGACCGATGTGGGCATCGGTCCCTACAATTTCAATCGGTGCAGCGTATAAAAAACGCTTTTGCCGGACCGATGTGGGCATCGGTCCCCACATTTTGCATTTGCACGGCAGATTGCAAGCCGGGACACCGGGTCGATGGAAGATCGGCCCGTTTTTTTATGGGCTCACACCGGGTCAAAAGGTCAGCTGCTCGCCAATGTCTGCCGCCGAGGGCAGTGCGCCCGCTGCCGGCAGGTTCTTGGCACGGTAGCGCCAGGGCTTTTCAAACTCGCCCTCTTTGTACAGGTACATACCGGTGACCTTTTTGTTTTTCTTCAAGGTCATGGCAGAAATGCCGATGGTGTCCTTAGTGGCCTTGGCCAGCACGCCGCCGGTGTTCAGCAGCAGCTTGCGCCCACTGTCGGAGCACAGCACCACTTCCGTATCCTCCGGAATATACATAGCCGCCGCCAAGGGTGACTTGGCAGAATAGGCGTTCAGGAGCTTTTTGCGGTTGGTCTTGGTCTGGTAGGCGGTCACATCCACCTTGGCGAACTTGCCGTTCTCAAAGGCAAAGAGCATATAACCCTTGTATTCGTGGAGCAGCGCCATATACACCGGCTGCTCGTCCTCTTCCATTTCCAGCTTACCGGCCACATACTCGCCCAGCTGGGAGGCCTTGCCGTCCTCAAAGTCAGACAGGCGGGACTTGTACACCTGGTGGTGGTTGGTAAAGAACAGCAGCTCGTCCCGGTTGGAGGCCTCCTCCTCCCGGAGCATAGTGTCCCCCTCCTTGAGCTTTTGCTCGCCGCTCAGGCGCAGGTTGGCGGTCTTGATCTTCTTCAAATACCCCTCGGCAGACAGGAACACGGTCACCGGGTAGTCCGGCGCCTCCTGCTCCGTCTCCGGCGCAGCCTCCTGCACATCGTAGAGAATTTCCGACCGGCGGCCGGTGTCGTACTTCTGGGCCACCGCCTGCAACTCGCCTACGATCACCTTTTTCATCTTGTTTTGGCTGGAGAGCACTTCCTCCAGCTGGGCGATCTCGTTCTCCAGGTTCTCAATATCCTGAATGCGCTTGAGGATATACTCCCGGTTCAGGTGGCGCAGCTTGATCTCCGCCACATACTCCGCCTGGGTCTCGTCAATGCCAAAGCCGATCATCAAATTGGGCACCACATCGGCCTCTGCCTTGGTCTCCCGCACGATCTTGATGGCCTTGTCAATATCCAGCAGGATCTTGGACAGACCCTTAAGCAAATGCAGCTGGTCCCGCTTTTTGTTCAGCATAAAGGTCAGGCGGCGGCGCACACATTCCAGGCGAAAGTCGATCCACGCCATCAGCAGTTCCCGCACGCCGTAGACCTTGGGCTTGCCGTCTACCAGTACATTGAAGTTGCAGCTAAAGCTGTCCTCCAGGGGGGTCATCTTGTAAAGCCGCAACATCAGATCGTCTGCATTCACGCCCCGCTTCAGGTCAATGGTGATCTTCAGACCGGTCAGGTCCGTTTCGTCTCGAATATCGCTGATCTCCCGCACCTTGTTGGTCTTGACCAGCTCCACGATCTTGTCAATGATCGCCTCGGCGGTGGTGGTGGGCGGGATCTCCGTTACATCAATGCAGTTGTATTTTTTGTCATAGGTGTACTTGGCGCGCACCCGCACAGAGCCACGGCCGGTATCATAAATTTTGTCCAGCTCCGGCTTGTTATAGAGAATATAGCCGCCGCCTACAAAGTCCGGCGCCAACAGCGTGTCTGCGATCACATGGGCCGGGTTTTTGATCAGGGCAATGGTGGTGTCGCACACTTCCTTTAAGTTAAAAGACGCAATGGACGAGGCCATACCCACGGCGATACCGGTGGTCACATTACAGAGAATGGACGGAAAGGTCACCGGCAGCAAGGTCGGCTCTTTCATAGTGTTGTCGTAGTTGTCTACAAAGTCCACCGTGTCCTTGTTGATGTCGTCAAACAGCTCCCGGCAGATGGGCGCCAGCTTGGCCTCTGTGTAACGAGAGGCGGCGTACATCATATTTTTGCTATAAGCTTTACCGAAGTTGCCCTTGGACTCCACATAGGGGTACAGCAGGCTCTCATTGCCCCGGGACAAGCGGATCATCGTGTCATATATAGCCGCGTCACCGTGGGGGTTCAGCTGCATGGTGCGCCCCACAATGTTGGCGCTCTTAATAAAGCCGCCGGTGAGCAGCTTCATATTGTACATGGTATAGAGCAGCTTGCGGTGGGAGGGCTTAAAGCCGTCGATCTCCGGCAAGGCGCGAGAGAGGATCACGCTCATGGCGTAGGGCATATAGTTGCTCTTCAGGGTGTCCACGATCGGCTCCGTCTGCACGGTGCCGGCGCCTTTGATATGCACATTCTCGTCCAGTTTCCCGGCAGTCGGGCGCTGGTCCTTTTTCTTTCTTGGCAATGAACTCCCCTCCTTAGCTTACATCTGCGGCGTCCAGGTACAGGTAGCCGTAGTCTGCAATATATTCTTTGCGGCCCTCCAGGTTGTCCCCCAGCAGCAGGTCAAAGAACTTGGAGGTCTCCTCTGCGTCTGACGGGGTCACCTGGATAATGCGGCGGGTGGCCGGGTTCATGGTGGTCAGGGCCATCATCTCCGCCTCGTTCTCACCAAGACCTTTGGACCGCTGCACCGTATAGGGCGCGTCGCCGATCTCTGCCTTGATCTGGTCCATCTCTACCTCATTATAGGCAAAATAGGTCTGGCCCTTGCAGGTCACCTCATACAAGGGGGACTCGGCGATATACACCTTGCCCTCCTCGATCAGCTTAGGCATCAGGCGATAGATCATCGTTAAAATCAGGGTGCGGATCTGGAAGCCGTCCACATCCGCATCGGTGCAGATAAGCACTTTGTTCCACCGCAGGTTGTCCATATCAAAGGCGGACAGGTCCTTGGCGGCCTTGGAGCGCACCTCCACCCCGCAGCCCAGCACCTTGATCAGGTCGGTGATAATATCGTTCTTAAAGATCTTGTCATACTCGGACTTTAAGCAGTTAAGGATCTTGCCGCGCACCGGGATCACCGCCTGGAACCGGGCGTCCCGGGCCTGCTTGCAGGCGCCCAATGCAGAGTCGCCCTCTACAATGAACACCTCCCGCTCGCTCACATCCTTGGAGCGGCAGTCCACGAACTTTTGAATACGGTTGGTCATATCCATCTTGGACTGCAAGGTGGATTTTAAGGTCTTGCGGGTGTTCTCCGCCTTTACCCGGGCGCGCATATTCACCAGCACCTGGTTGGCGATCTTCTCCGCCTCCATCTTGTTCTCAATGAAATACACTTCCAGGGATTTGCGGAAGAAGTCGGTCATGGCCTCCTGGATAAACTTATTGGTAATGGCCTTTTTGGTCTGGTTCTCGTAAGAGGTGTTGGTGGAGAAGGAGGACACCACAAAGATCACGCAGTCCTCCACATCCTGAATATTGATCTGATTGTCCGATTTGGCGTACTTGTTATTGGCTTTCAGATAGGCGTTGATCTGGCTCACAAAGGCACTGCGAAAGGCCTTTTCCGGCGAGCCGCCGTGCTCCAAAAAGCTGGAGTTGTGGTAATACTCTTTCAGCTGGGTTTTCAGCGAAAAGCACACTGCCGCCTTGATCTTCAGCTTATAGTCTTTCAGGTCTGCACGGTCGCGGCCCACCCGCTCGCACTCCCAGTATTGGGGCGTGGTAAAAGCGGTGTCCCCTGCCAGCTCCGCCACATAGTCCTGAATACCGTTTTGGTAGCAGAACTCGGTGGTGTCGAACTTGCCGCCGGCAGTCTCCTCCTTGAGCACAAAGTGCACACCGTCATTGACGATGGCCTGGCGCTTCATGGTGGACACGAACCAATCCCGGGGAATGTTAATGTCCGTAAACACCTGAATATCCGGCTTCCAGCGAATACGGGAGCCGGTGTCCCGCTTATGGTACGGCTCCTTGTGCAGGCCGCCGATGTTCTCACCCTTCTCAAAATGCAGGGTGTAGCAGTAGCCGTCCCGGTGAATTTCTGCGTCCATATATTCCGACGCATACTGGGTGGCGCAAAGGCCCAGGCCGTTCAGACCCAGGGAGAACTCATAGCTGCCGGACCCACCGGCATTATCGTACTTGGACCCGGCATACATCTCGCAAAACAGCAGTTCCCAGTTCTCTCGCTGCTCGTTCTTGTTATAATCCACAGGAATACCGCTGCCGAAGTCCTGCACCTCATAGGAACCGTCCAGGTAGCGGGTCACCACGATCTGGTTGCCGCGCCCCTCTCTGGCCTCGTCTATGGAGTTGCTCATAATTTCAAAGATGGAATGCTCACAGCCCTCCAACCCGTCCGAGCCGAAAATAACAGCCGGGCGCTTACGCACACGGTCTGCACCCCGCAGGGACTTAATGCTCTCGTTGCCGTAGGTGGCTTTTTTCGCCATGCTTTTCCCTCCGATAATTTGTCTTTTGCCGTTGATATTATACAATATCTTGTGGAAATGTCAAGAAATGGAAAAAGACAGCTACCGGTAAGTAACTGTCTTTTCTTGGGTTTATTGGTCGGATCCGGGCGCTTCCTGCGCAGGGTCTGCCGGGGCGTTTGCCCCCTCCGGTGCGTCCCCGCTCTCCGGGGCAGGCGCCGGTTCTGCGTCTGCGGCGGTCTGTGTTTCTGCCGCAGGGGTCTCCGGTTCTTCTGCCGGTTGGGGTTCCGGGTCGTCCAGCTTGCCGTTTTCCATCAGCTGGGTAAACATCTCGCCGGTGACCTTCTCCTTTTGCAGCAGGGTCTCCGCCACCAGTTCCAGCTTGTCGTAATGGGTCTTCAGGATCTCTTCCGTCTGGCTGTAAGCGTGGCGCATCATCCGCTCGATCTCGGCGTCGATCTTGGCAGAGGTGGCCTCGCTGTAATTGTTCACATGGCCAAAGTCCTTGCCCAGGAACACCTCGTCGTTCTCGTCGCTGAACACTGCCGGGCCCAACACCTCGCTCATACCGTACTTGGCCACCATATCCCGGCAAATTTGGGTAGCGCGCTGCAAGTCGTTGGACGCACCGGTGGAAATATCGCCCAGTGCCAACGCCTCCGCCACACGGCCGCCCAGCATGGAGATCAGGTCGTCCAGCATATCCTTTTTGGAATTGTAATTCTCTTCCTGGGGGGTGTACCAGGTGTAGCCACCGGCACCCAAACCCCGGGGGATAATGGAAATTTCCTTGACCGGGTCGTGGCCCTCCACATAGTAGGCAGCCACGGCGTGACCGGCCTCGTGATACGCGGTCAGGCGCTTGGCCTTTTCGGAATACTTATGACTCTTCTTCTCCGTGCCCATCTGCACACGGGAGGAGGCGTCGTTGATCTCTGCCATGGTCAGGGCCTTCTTTTTGCGGCGCACAGCCAGCAAAGCGGCCTCATTGAGCAGGTTCTCCAGATCCGCACCGGTAAAGCCAATGGTGTCCTTAGCCACTTCTTTCAGATCCACATCCGGGCCAAGGGGCTTGTTGCGGGAATGGACTTTCAAAATATCCGCGCGGCCCTGTGCGTCCGGGCGGTTGACGGTGATCTGGCGGTCAAAGCGGCCGGGGCGCAGCAGCGCCGGGTCCAGTACATCCGGTCGGTTGGTGGCAGCCATCACGATAATACCGCTGTTGGTACCAAAGCCGTCCATCTCTACCAGCAACTGGTTCAGGGTCTGCTCTCGCTCGTCGTTACCGCCGCCGGTGCCGGCACCTCTGTGGCGGCCCACCGCGTCGATCTCATCAATAAAGACAATGGCCGGTGCCTTCTTCTTGGCCTGCTCAAACAGGTCACGCACACGGGAGGCACCCACGCCTACATACATCTCTACAAAGTCGGAGCCGGAGATGGACAGGAACGGTGCGCCCGCCTCACCGGCCACGGCGCGGGCCAGCAAAGTTTTACCTGTACCGGGAGGGCCTACCAGCAGTACGCCCCGGGGAATACGCGCCCCCAGTGCGGTAAAGCTGTCCGGGTTCTTTAAGAACTCTACAATCTCCTCCAGCTCGCCCTTTTCCTCATCGCAACCGGCCACATCCCGGAAAGTGGTCTTGCGCTTTTCGTCCTCCACCAGAGTCTTGGCGCGGATCTTGCCAAAGCCCAGGGTCTTGTTGGTGTCGTTCATCATGGCGTTGTTCATCCGCCGGAACGCATAGACCCCCAGGCCCACAATGGCAATGAGCATAATAATGGACGGCAGCATACTGGTAAACCAGTTGCCGGAAGCGCCCTTTTTGTAGTTATAAGTAATGCGGTTCTTGTTATCGGTCTGTTTTGCATTATAGGCGTCTACATTGTCCTTTATATCGTCCAAAAAGAGCGACACATTGGGCACGGTGTAGCGCTGTTCTTTCTCCGGGTCCTTAAAGGTCTTGTAGGTCAGTGCGCCGCTGGACAGATCCAGGGTAAAGTCCTTTACCCGGTTCTCCTCAAACATCTGCACCACCTGGGAGTACTGCACCTCTGTGCCGGACTGGTTGGAAGACAAATACCACACCGCCCCGATGAGCAGCACCGGGATCAGGATATAAAACAGAATTGACTTCCAATTTTTTGCCATATTATTCATCCATCAGTCCTCCGTATGGGAAACTACATAAAGCACGCGCCGGGTGGTGGCGTCCACCCCTACGCGCTGATCGCAGCAGCAGCCTGCCACGGCGATGATCCCTTTGTCGTCCTCCGCCACCAGGGGCAGAGCGCGCCGACTTTGGGGCACGCGGTATTCGCAATAGAGCTTCTTCAGCGATTTGCTGCACCCGCGACCGGCGGGAGAAATGCGGTCCCCTGCCTGCCGCTGCCGAAAGCGAACACTGCCTGTTATTTTATCATAGTCGCAATAAAAATCAATTTTTATTTGCGATAATTCACGAATCGTTAAAAATTCCGCAACAGATACCACGATCTGTTCATAAACCGGTGCTGTCGCCTGTGGCGCTCCCGCTACTTCCAGAGTCAGCACCCCGCGCTGTACACGGGCAAATCCGCCGGGCAGCTGTAACCGACCGCCGCTTTGCAGCACATCATCCAGCTGCGCCAGGTGCAGCGCGTCCACCGGGAAGTGCTTTTCTTCCAAATAAGCAGTCACGGCACGGCGGCGCAAGGGCAGCGGTGCGGCAGTCAGCACCGCCGTTTGCAGACCGCTTGCCGTTCTTGCCGTCTGTAACAGCGCGGCAGCCTGTGCCTGCAAATAGCGCTCGTCCGCCTGCAAATGCGCCATGGTGCGGGCGGCATTTTGCACAAAGCCCGGGTGCACCCGGTCAAAATCCGGCACCAGCGTATGGCGAATGGCATTGCGGCTGTACCGCTCGTCGGCGTTGCTCTCATCAATACGATAGTCGATATGCAGCGCCGCGCAGGCGGTGCGCACTTCCTCACCGGTGCAGTCCAACAGCGGACGAATGATCTTGCCCCGCACCGGTGCAATACCGGTGAGTCCCCGCAGCCCGGTGCCCCGGGCCAGGTGGAACAGCATAGTCTCCACAGAGTCCGACAGCGTGTGCGCCGTGGCGATCCGCTGGCCGTCCAGTGACTGAAAAAAGGCGTACCGGGCATGGCGGGCATAGGCTTCCACGCCCATACCGGCGGCCTTGGCCTCTCCGGGTGCGTCGATGGTCTTTTCAAAATAAGGCACGCCCTGCCGGGTGCAAAACGCCCGCACAAAGGCGGCGTCTGCCCGGGAGCTTTCGCCCCGAATGCCGTGCTCCACATGGGCAACGGCGATCTCCAGCTGCCACCGCTCCCTGCGGCTGAGCAGGTAGTGGAGCAGCAGCATAGAGTCTGCCCCGCCGGACACGGCCGCCACCACCCGGTCCCCCGGGCGCAGCATATTGTGTTCCGTTACCGTCCGGTCCACCCGGTCAAACAAATCAGAATGCATTGGCCGTCTTGTCCACCGCACGGAAGCGGGTAAATTCCTTATCAAAGGTCATCTCAATGGTGCCGGTAGCGCCGTGGCGGTTCTTGGCCACGATCAGCTCCGTATGGTTCTCGTCGATCTCGTCCTGCTTGTCCTCGTCCACCTCGCTGCGGTAGTAGTCCTCACGGTAGAGGAACATTACAATATCCGCGTCCTGCTCAATAGAGCCGGACTCTCGCAGGTCGGACAGCTGGGGCTTATGGCTCTTGCCCCGCCCCTCGGTACTACGGGCCAGCTGGGCGCAGCAGATCACCGGGATCATCAGGTCCTTGGCCAGCATTTTCAGCTGGCGGGTGATCTCAGACACCTCTTGCACACGGTTCTCCTTGCGGGTGGCGGATTTGATCAGGCCCAGGTAGTCGATCATAATCACATCCACATCTTTCATGCGCCGCACCCGAGACTTGATCTCCGGCACGGTGATGGAAGAAGTATCGTCCAAATATAATTCTACATCATTAAACTGACCGGCAGCATTGCCCAGGCGCACCCACTCGTCGTTATCCAGTTCGCCGGTACGCAGCTTGTGGCTGGGCACACCGGCCTGGGACGCCAGCAGACGCTCTGCCAGCTGTTCCTTGGTCATCTCCAGGCTAAAGAACACGCACTTTTTGCGGGCCATCATAGACACATTGGACGCCAGGTTCAGGGCGAAACTGGTCTTACCCATAGCCGGGCGGGCGCCGATCAGGATAAAGTCCGACTTATTCAGGCCGGTGATATAAGTATCCAGCAGACCAAAGCCGGTGGGAATACCCTTGTACTTCTCTTTGTCCTCGCCGGTAAGCTTGCCCAGACGGTCATACACACCGTTGACGATCACCTCGCTGACCTTGGTGGGGCCGCCGGTGTCCTTGCCCTGGCGAATGTCATAGATCTTCTGCTCCGCCGCGTCTAAGATGGAGGAGGCATCGCCCTCGCCGCTGGCTGCGTCGTCCATGATCTCCCGTGCCGTTTGGATCAGGGAGCGGAGATAGAACTGCTCCTTTACGATCTTGGCATAGCTGGCTACATTGGCCGTAGAGGGCACGCTGTTGGCCAGCTGCACCAGGTATTCCCTGCCGCCTGCCACATCGTAGTGCCCCTCTTTGGCCAGCACATCGGCGATCAGTACCGGGTCAATATTGGCCTGAGAAGAGGTGTACATGGACAGCATGGCGCCAAAGATGGCCCGGTGCTGGGGCAGATAAAAGCTCTCTGCCTTCAGGTGCATCAGCACCTCCTCCATACAGCCGGAATTCAGCAGAACACAGCCCAGTACGCTCTGTTCCGCCTCTAAATTGTACGGCAGCGCGACGCCGCCGGTGGTTGTTGCTTCCGCCATTTTCATCACCGTTTATGTTGGTTGGTTTCTCTTACGCCTCGGTCACCTGTACAAGGATCTTTGCCGTGATCCCGGCATAGACTTTCACCTCTGCCTGTACGGTGCCAAAGGTCTTGATGTCGTCCATCACGATCTTGCGCTTGTCGATCTCCACGCCCAGATCCTTTTTGATCTGCGCCGCCACATCCTTGGAGGTGACGGAACCGAACAGCTTGCCGTTGGCACCGGCCTTGGCTTTCAGCTGAAAGGTCTTGCCCTCCAGCTTCTGCGCGTCGGCGGTAGCCGCTTTCACTTCCTCGGCTTTATGGAACTTCTTGGCCGTCTCCTTGGAGTTAAACTCATTCATAGCGGTGGCGTTGGCCTCTACCGCCAACCCCTTGGGGAAGAGGAAGTTGCGGGCGTAACCGTCCGAGGCGTTTACCAGATCGCCCTTTTTGCCCAGCGCTTTTACATCTTGCTTCAAAATGACTTTCATACGCTTCTCCTTAGATCTCCATCAAAATGGGCAGCACCATGGGGCTGCGCTTGGTCTTTTCATACATCAGGTGGGAAATTTCATCCCGCAGCTTGGACTTGACGGTGTTCCAGTCCCGACCCTTTACATCGTAGTAATCGTAGATCACATGGCAGGCCAGATCCCGTGCCTTGTTCATCAGGTCCTCGTTCTCTTTCACATAGACAAATCCGCGAGACACCACATCCGGGCCGCTGACCACATCGCCGCTCTCCGCGTCCAGGGTAGCCACCACAATAATAATACCGTCCTGGGACAGGTGCTTACGGTCGTTCAAAACGATATTGCCTACATCACCCACGCCCAGGCCGTCTACATAGACTTCACCGGCGGGCACGGTCTCGATCTGCTTCATCTCCGTCTTGCTCAGAGAGATCTTTTCGCCGATGTTGCCCAGGTAAATATGCTTCATATCATAGCCCATGGACAAAGCCAGGCCGGCGTGCTTTTGCAGGTGCTTTTGCTCGCCGTGCACGGGAATGAAATACTGGGGCTTGACCAGGCCCATCATCAGCTTTAACTCCTCTTGGCAGGCGTGGCCGCTGACATGCACCTCGTACATCTTCTCGTAGATCACTTCCACATTGTGCTTCATCAGCTCGTTGACCACATTGCCCACCATCTTCTCGTTGCCGGGAATGGGGGTGGCGGAGATGATCACATAGTCGTTGGGGCCGATATTCACCTTGCGGTGCTCGCCAAAGGCGATCCGGGTCAGAGCAGACATAGGCTCGCCCTGGCTGCCGGTGGTAATGATCACCAGCTTATCGTCCGGGTAGCGCTTAATGGCGTCAATGGGAATAAGAATATTCTCCGGCACATTCAGGTAACCCAGATCCTGACCCACCTGGACCAGATTTTCCAGGCTGCGACCGGTAACGGCCACCTTGCGCCCTCTGGACTGGGCCACATCAATGATCTGCTGCACCCGGTGGATATTGGAGGCAAAGGTCGCCACCACAATGCGCTTGTTGTGCGCCTTGCGGAACAGCTGCTCAAAACTCTCGCCCACCTTGCGCTCGCTCATGGTATAGCCGGGGCGCTCTGCATTTGTGGAATCGGAAAGCAGTGCCAAAACGCCCTTTTTGCCATACTCGGCGAAGCGAGCCAGGTCGATCATATCGCCGTCTACCGGGGTGGTGTCGATCTTAAAGTCGCCGGTTTGGATGATCACGCCTGCCGGGCAGCGGATGGCAAGACCCACCGCGTCCGGAATGGAGTGGTTCACATGGATAAATTCAATATTAAAGGCACCCAGGGTGATGTTGTCCCGGGGGCGAATTTCCACCAGCTTGGCCTTGTTCAGCAGGCCGTGCTCCTTGAGCTTGCCCTGGATCAGGCCGATGGTCAGCTTGGTGGCATAAATGGGCACATTGATCCGCTTGAGCAGGAACGCCAGGCCGCCGATATGGTCCTCGTGGCCGTGGGTCACCAATACGCCCTTGATCTTGTCCTTATTCTTCTCTACATAAGAAAAGTCCGGGATCACCAGGTCTACGCCCGGCAGATCCGATGTGGGGAACGCCAGACCGCAGTCCACAATGAACATATCGTCCTTATATTCATAAAGAGTCATGTTCTTGCCGATTTCGTTCATACCGCCTAAAAATGCAATATGAACAGACTCCTCCGGCTTTTTCTGCCGCGGAGCGCCTTTCTTTACCGGTCTGCGGTATGTGTAGCGCTTCTTGGAATTCCGTTTTCCGGAAGCAGCCTTACCGTCAGACTTATTCTGATTGATCATTCGATTTGATTCCTCCTGTTAAATATAGTTTTCCGAACATCACAAATTGCATATATCATAAAATAAATAACGCCAAATGTCAAGTGGCCTTGGCCCGGTGTACGGATTTTGCCACGCTGTATTGATTATTGCCACAAAGCGTGCTAAAATATCCCGGCGAGGTAATATTTATGAAAAATGTGAGCATTTATACCGACGGCGCCTGCTCCGGCAACCCGGGCAAAGGCGGCTGGGGCGCCGTGCTGGTGTATAACGGTACGGAAAAAGAAATGAGCGGCTACGAGCCAGAGACCACCAACAACCGTATGGAGCTGACGGCGGTGATTCGCGCCCTGGCAGCCCTGCGGGAGCCTTGCCGGGTGACCCTGACCACCGACTCCAAATATGTGTGCGACGCGGTGACCAAGGGCTGGGTCTACGGCTGGCAGCGCAAGGGCTGGCGCAAGGCAGACGGCAAACCGGCACTGAATGTAGACCTGTGGCAGCAGCTGCTGCCCCTGTTGCAGACCCACACCGTCACCTTTAACTGGGTCAAGGGCCACGCCGGCCACCCTTACAATGAGCGGTGCGACGCCCTGGCAGTGCAGGAATACACCAAAAACAAATAAGCGCGCCCCTATTCTACTACGAACCGGCAGACGGAAAAACGGCTGTACCGACGAAAAATCGGTACAGCCGTTCTTTTTAATACTTTGACTTAGTGGTGTAATTCACCTTGCCGCCCACATACCGGCGCAGGGTAAAGTTGTTGCCGCTCTGGCTCACTTTCAGGCTCACCTTTTTGGGCTTTGCCTCCTTGCTGGTGTAGAACTTGCAGGAGATGGTGCCGTCCTGTACGCTCATTTTGATCTTAATGGGCATACCGGTATTGTTCTTCCAGCGGAAGTCCTGGGAGCCCCACATAATGGCTGCGTCCCGACCCAGGGGCACATAGGTGACCCGCTGGCTGTGCTGGTGCCGCTCCACAATGGACACATTGGCCAGCAGTGCGGTATTGAACATGGTGGAGGCCACCTGGCAGATACCGCCGCCAACGCCCATCACCGTGCCGCTGCCGCTGAACACATAGGCCTCTTTGTAGCCCTTGGCCTTGGTGCGCTGGCCCACCACTTTATTAAAGGAGAAGGTCTGGCCCGGCTGGATCACGGTGCCGTCAATGGCCTTGCTGGCAATGCGCAGATTAGTGGTGCGGTCCTTGTTGTTCACATACTTGGAAGAATAGCTGGCATACAGGTTGGAGTAGCTGGAGCTGGTCACCTTGCTGTAACTGCCGTTGTAGACCTTGTTGGGGAAGGACAGGTACGCCCGCACCTGGGCATAGTATGTACTGCCCTTTTTGATTTTCTTAATGGTGGTGGAAGTGGCGGAGGACTTGGTGATCTTCACCGTCTTAACGCCCTTTTTCATCTTCTTATCCGTGCTGTAACGCACTTCATAGCCGGAGCAGGTCACCTTGTTCCACTGGATCTTCAAATTGGTGCCGGACTTGGTCACGCTCTTCATCGTCACGGTGGAGGGGCGGGTGCCGGTGTTCAGTACCGCGCTGAGGGGACCGGCGTAGGAGCCGTCCTTTTTGCCGCAAGCGGCGATCTTGAAGTAATATTTTTTACCGGCAGACAGCTTGCTGATCTTGGCACTGGTGCCGCTGACAGTAGCCACCTTGCTGTAATTGCCGTTTGCAGAGGTAGACTGATACACCCGGTACACGGCGGCGCCGGGCACCTGTTTCCAGTTGATGGTAATGGTGGTAGTGGTCCGGCTGGTGGACATACCGGTCACCCGACCGGGCAGGATCTTAAAGCTGCGGCTCACTGCGCCGGTATAGTCGCCGGTGCCGGTCACCTTCACCTGGGCAGTGCCGCAGGCGGTGTTGGCGCTGTACTGCACCTTGTAGTCCTGTTCCTGGACCAGGGCCGTATCGTTATACTGCACCTTCACCGTGGGGCGCAGGGCCTTGCCGGTGTAGGTGGTAGAAGCGTACTGCAAGGTCACTGTGCAGTCCCGCAGATCCACGGGGGTCGGTTCCTCCCCCTCTGCCGCAAAGGCAGATACCGTACCCAGGGAGCAGGCAATGAGCATCAGCAGGCTCAAAGAAAGGCTAAACAGTTTTTTCATAAGAAGCTCTCCTCTTTTCTGTTATTTTTTCTGCCCGTAATAAGCATTGGCGCCGTGCTTGCGCAGGTAATGCTTATCCAGCAGGTAAGGTTCTATGCCGATGGGCCGCTCTCCGGCAATGCGCTCGGTGCGGCTGGCCATTTTGGCGATCTCTTCCAGGATCAGCGCGTTCTCCACAGAGGCGGCCGCGCTCTTGCCCCAGGTAAAGGGGCCGTGGCGCTGTACCAGCACACCGGGGAACGCCCCCGGGTCCAGTCCGCGGCGGCGGAACTCCTCCACGATCACCCCACCGGTGTTGGCCTCATAGGCGGTGTTGACCTCATCCTCCGTCAGTCCCCGGGCACAGGGTATGTCGCCGTAGGCAAAGTCCGCGTGGGTGGTGCCGTAGGCCGGTATATCCCGCCCGGCTTGCGCCCAGGCGCAGGCCCAGGAGGAATGGGTGTGGGTAATGCCCCCGATCTCCGGGAACGCCTTATATAACTCCAAATGGGTGGGGGTGTCGGACGAGGGGTTCAGCTGCCCCTCCACCCGGTTGCCGTCCAGGTCCATGACCACCATATCCGCCGGGGTCAATTCACTATATGGCACGCCGGAGGGTTTTATGACAAACAGCCCCTGCTCCCGGTCGATGGCCGACACATTGCCCCAGGTGAGCACCACCAAATTGTAGCGTACCAGGTCCATATTGGCTCTGTAAACTTGTTCTTTTAATGTTTCTAACATTTGATTTTATTCTCCCTCTGCCGCCCGGCGCTCCAAGTCCAGGGCTGCGTGGAATTCCTGCATATAGGCCTCAAAATTCGCCACATCCTGCGCCGTAGGCTCCACCGTCACCGTTTGACAGTGGGCAAACACCTGCCGCTCCAGGAAGGCAGCCAGGCTCTCGCCGCTTTGCCGCCGTAGCATATACGCCGCCAGCAGCGCCATACCCCAGGGACCGCCGGAACCGGCTGTCTCCATCACCGTGACCGGCGCTGCCAGAGCGGAGGCCAACAGTCGCTGCCCCACCTGCGGGGTGGTAAAGAACCCGCCGTGGCCGTAGATCCGCTGCAAAGGCACCTGCTCGTCCCGGGTGAGAATATCCATACCCACTTTCAGTGCCGCCAGGGCACCGCACAGGTTGCTGCGCATCAGATTGGGCCAATTCACCGTGCTGTCCGCCCGGCGCACCGTCAGCGGCCGCCCGGCGTCCAAATCCAATATACTCTCGCCGGAGGTGTAGCCGTAGGTAACGATCCCGTCACAGTCCGGCGCACCGTCCACAGCGCTGTTAAACAAAAAGTCATAGACCTGCCCGTCCGGCACAGGCTGCCCCATAGCCGCGGCAAAATCCCGCAGCAGACCGGCGATCACATTCACCTGGGACGAACAGTTATTGGCGTGCACCATCGCCACCGGGTGCCCGCAAGGGGTGGTGACCATATCAATCTCCCGGTGCAGCCGGGCAAGGGGCCGATCCAGCACCACCATGGCAAAAACGGAAGTACCGGCAGACACATTGCCGGTGCCGGGGGTCACGCTGTTGGTGGCCACCATACCGGTGCCTGCGTCCCCCTCCGGGGGGCAAAAGACTGCGCCGGGCTGCAAGGTGCCGCTGGGATCCAGCAGCGCCGCACCCGCCGGGGTCAGAGTGCCTGCGGGCGTACCTACCGGCAAGATCTCCGGCAGCAGATCTGCCAAAGTCCAGGGGTAGTTATATTCTGACACCAGCCGGTCAAAGGCTGCCAGCATTGCCCGATCATACTGCCCGGTGGCCGGGTCTATGGGGAACATACCGGCAGCGTCGCCTACACCCAGCACCCGCCGACCGGTGAGCAAGTAGTGCACATACCCGGCCAGGGTGTTGATGGAAGCAAGCTGCTGCAAATGCGCCTCCCCGTCCAGCACGCACTGGTACAGGTGGGCCACGCTCCACCGCAGGGGAATGTTAAAATTAAACAGCGCCGTCAACTTCTCCGCCGCAGCGCCGGTATTGGTGTTGCGCCAGGTGCGAAAGGGCACCAGCAGCCGGTCGCTGCTGTCAAAAGCCAAATAGCCGTGCATCATGGCGCTGATCCCCACCCCTGCCAGGTGGGTCAGCTCCGCGCCGCAGACCGCCTTTACATCTGCTGCCAAAGCGGCATAGCAGGCCTGCATACCGTCGATCATCGCCGCCCGGCTGTAAGACCACAGGCCGTCCACCATTTGGTTCTCCCACTGGTGGTTGCCCTGGGCGATGATCCGGTTTTGCTGGTCCAGCAGCACGGCCTTAATGCGGGTGGAGCCGAACTCCATACCCAGCACAGCCTTACCGGCGGTCACAGTTTGGGCGATCTCATTTTGTCTGGCGGTATCCATAGGCGGCTCCTTTGTTTTCTCTGCTATAATTTTACAGTATTCCCCTATCATTTGCAATACGCCCGCAGCAGAAAAATCAAAAAAAATACGGCAAATTGCAAGGGCAATCCACCGTACTTTTTGTGCATTATTCCTGTGGCCGGGCCACATCTTTTTCTTTTAAGGTCAAAATGCAGGAGGCCACCGTGTGCTTGCGCACATCCAGCACCTGAATTTCCAGGTCGTCCGTCTCCACATCGAACTTGCTGCCGTCCTTGGGAATGGTACAGTACAGGCCGAAAATGTAGCCGCTGAGGGTCTCGTAAGTATCCACCGGCAGGTCCAGTCCGGTCAGCTCCGCCACATCGTCCAGGGACACGCTGCCCTTGATCTTCCAGGAGCGGTCGGTGAGGGGCACCACATCCGGCTGGGCATTGGGCAGTTCCTGGTCGTTGTCCAGGTCGCCTACCAGCTGCTCTAACAGGTCGTTCATGGTGATGATACCCACGGTGCCGCCGTACTCGTCCAGCACCACCGCAAAGTGGTTGTGGCTCTTTTGCATCAGCTCAAAGAGCACATCTATTTTCATAGTCTCCGGCACATAGATGGGCTGCACAAAGGCGTCCTTTTGCACCGCAGCGCGGGTCTTGTTGGCAATGCGGAAGAACTTTTTAGAGTCCAGCACCGCCACCACATTATCAATGGAGCCTTTGAACACCGGGTACAGGCTGTGGGTGCTTGCGGTGATCTCTTTCTCCCAAGCGGCCACATCGTCGTCAATATCCAGCGCCTGAATATCCTTGCGGTGGGTGGAGAACTCGCCGGCGTCCTTGTCGTCAAACTCAAACACATTGACGATCATCTTCTGCTCGGTCTTGTCAAAAATACCCTTTTGACCGCCCACATCTACCAGCATACGGATCTCTTCTTCCGACACTTCCTCATCGTCCCCATTGGGATCAATGCGCAGAATACGCAGCACCAGGTTGGTGGAGGCGGTAAGCAGCCACACCAGCGGGGCAAAGAATTTAGAGGACACATAGATCAGCCCGGACACGCCCAGGGAGATCTGCTGGGTCTTTTTCATGGCCACCCGCTTGGGCACCAGCTCGCCGAACACCAGGGTCACATAGGACAGAATAATGGTAATAACGATCACGGCAATGGTATTGAGCGTGCTCTCTTTAATGTGCACGCCCAGGTCGTCCACCAGCCATCGCACGATCACATCGGAGAAGTTGTCCGCCGCAAAGGCGCTGCCTAAGAAGCCGGACAGGGTAATGGCGATCTGAATGGTCGCCAGAAAGCCTGCGGGCTTTTCCGTCAGCTTGCGCAGCCGCTTGGCTCTGCGGTTGCCGTCCTCCGCCAGCTTTTCCAGCTTCAGCTCGTTCATAGAAACAATGGCGATCTCCGCACTGGCAAAAATGGCGTTGACCGCGATCAAAATAACCTGAATAAAAAGTTGCCACCCAAGGGGTATGTCCAAAAAGAATTCCTCCAGTTAATCAATAATCTAAAATTTATGGTTAAATAACCAAATTTACTTCACTATATCAAATCCGGCGCAGATTGTCAATGCAAATCGTACCGACTGCCCGCCTGTACGGCAAACGGCGCCTTTTGTGCATTTCTGTTGCTACGCAATGGCCACCGTTGCCGCATACACCGCCTTGGCGCCGTGCATACGCAGCATTTTGGCGCACTCGTTCAGCGTGGCGCCGGTGGTCTTTACATCATCAATGAGCAAAACGGTCTTGTCCCACAGAGCGCCGTCGTCAGTCACCGCATATGCACCGTACACATTCACCCGCCGACTGCGGGCGTTCTGTTTGCGCTGGGCCGGATTGTTGCGCACCTTTACCAGCAGATCCGCATAGGGAATGTGCAACTCCCCTGCCACCCGGCGAGCCAGCAGCTCCGCCTGATTATAGCCTCGCTTTCTCCGGCGGCGCTTGCCCAAAGGCACAGCCGCCACATAGTCAAAGTCCACATCGGCAAAATCCACCCGCACCGCCGCAGCCACACAGTCGCCCATATAGTCCGCCAGCATGGGAAAGTCGTAAAACTTCAAGTTATGAATAGCCGTCACCAAGCTGTCCCGATACACAAAGGGCGCGGTGACCCCGGCGTATTCGTGGTGCTTGCCCTTGCAGGTGCAGTCTTTCTTGGATCGACCGCACAGCAGGCACTTGGGCCGCCCAATAGGCCGCACCTTTTGGCAATCCGGGCAAAGGGGTTCGTCCAGCGCCACCACCGTGCCGCACAAGGCGCAACGGCGGGGAAAGAACCACCGCAGCACCCGCTCCAGCGCCGGGCTCATACGGTCAGGTACGGTGCGATCTTGGCATACAACCCGTCACCGATACCGCGAATATCTTTGATCTGTTCCACAGAAGTATATTTGCCGATCTGCTCCCGATAGGCCAAAATGGCCGCCGCTCTTTGGTCGCCGATACCTTGAATGGCGGTCAGTTGCTCCAAAGTCGCCGTATTCAGGTTCACCGGGTAGCCGACTGCACGGCTGCTTGCGGCAGCAGTGGTCTGCCCGGCCGTTGCAGTGCTGCTATGACTCCCAACGGCAGAGGTGGTCTGCCCGGCGGCAGAAGTAACCCGCCCCGTGGTGCCGGACTGCACCGCCGCCGTAGGTGTTTCCACCAGCACGCCGGAAGAGATCTTCGGCTGGGACAGGCCGATATACAGGCACAACCCGGCCAACAGAAACAGCGCCACGCCGATCATCACCAGGCTTTGGCCTTTCTCACTTTTCATATTGCTTCCTCTTCTCTCTTTTCACACGCTTGGTCAAGCCGCCGCTTGCCGGGTTTTTCGTTTGTTCCAAAGGCCCTTGAGCCACAGCCAAATACCCGCAGCCAGCAATGCCAGCGCCAAGGTCAGTACCGGCAGCAGCCAATCCGCCGCCTTGCCCTGCACGCCCCACCAGGGCAGCAGCTGCCGCTCTGCCAGGTTCCGCAATGCCGGGTGCAAAATGTAAATAGCCAGCGCAGAGCCCTCGGCGTACAGCACAAAGGGATTGTCCCAGGTGCAGGTCACATTCTGGGCCAGCAAAAACAGACTGACCGCCGCCACCAAGGGGCCTAAATACAGGTCTGCGTCGTCATTCAAATACCGGTATTCCAGCACAGACAGTACCAAGCCCACCAGCACACCCAGTGCCGGCCACTTGCGGCCCAGGCGCTTGATCTGTGCCTCCGCTTCCTTAAACAGCAGCCCCAGCGCAAAGCAGGGCAAGCCGGTAAACCAGGCGTTGCGGCTGTACTGGGCGGCCACCTCCCGGTGGAGCAGACCCACCATCACTTCTCCCAGCACCAGCGGCACCAACAACAGCAGCGGCGCCCACCGCAACCAGCGGGTCCTGTGCATTTTCATCAAAAGCAGCACCACGCCGTAGCAGTAGATCAGCGCCGGGATAAACCACAGATGGGGCTTGGACTGGGTGTTGTTCAGCAGGAAGAAAGAGACCACATTTTGAATGGCATAATGGCTCTTAAAGAAGGCTGCCGGGGTTTTGTCGCTAAGCAAAAAGCAGCACCACAGATCATAAAAGCAGGCCGCCGGAACAAAAATGCAAAGCAGCCGCCGCACCCGGTGCACCAGCCGCCCGGTGTCCCCGCGCTGCACCGTGCCGTATGTAAAGTAGCCGGACACCATAAAGAAGAACGGCACCGCCCACCGGGCAAACATACGCACCGTGCCGCCCACATCGCCGGGGAACGGCACATGGAGCAACAGCACAAACAGCGCCGCCGCCCATTTGAACAGGTCAAAGGTTCTGTTACGCAAAACGCATCGTCCTTTATCTGTAAATATGAAGAAACCGCCTTGCAGTGCAAGACGGTTATATGGTAGAGATAGAGGGATTCGAACCCACGACCTCTCGCATGTGAAGCGAGCGCTCTAACCAACTGAGCTATACCTCTATATTTTCCGTGGAGCAGGTGAAGGGAATCGAACCCTCGTGTTCAGCTTGGGAAGCTGACATTCTACCATTGAACTACACCTGCGCATATGCCTTAGCGGCTTTCTCATCGCGTGCAAATACTATAACACATCTGTTTGGAAATTTCAACACCCTTTTTCCTGTTTTTTGAAAAAATTTTTCTGACCCGCCGCAAACGGCGATTTTTCACTTTTTTGCTTGACAAGGCCCGCCCGGGTATGCTATTATATCAAAGCACAAACGGAGAGGTACCGAAGTGGTCATAACGGAGCGGTCTTGAAAACCGTCGTGTCGCAAGGCACCGTGGGTTCGAATCCCACTCTCTCCGCCATTCGGTATCACACAAAGAGCACCGCTCTTTGATTATAAAACTTGACAGCGGTTTAGCACAAGTTACAACACAGTATGCAGAAGTACTCAAGTTGGTGACGAGGCGCCCCTGCTAAGGGCGTAGGTCGGGCAACCGGCGCGAGAGTTCGAGTCTCTCCTTCTGCGCCAAAAGGCACTAAGGTTTTTCCTTAGTGTCTTTTCTTTTTGTCCAAAGTGCGTCCCCGGAGAGACGAGAACTCTACCGTCCATCTTTTTGCGCAGCAAGAAGGGACATAGAATGGGACCGTTCGCGCAGCGAACAGACAGGGCAACGCCCTGTCGAGTCTCTCCTTCTGCGCCAAAAGGCACTAAGGTTTTTTCCTTAGTGTCTTTTCTTTTTGTCTAAAGTGCGTCCCCGGAGAGTTGTCCAAAGTGCGTCCCCGGAGAGACGAGAACTCTACCGTCCATCTTTTTGCGCAGCACTCCCCTGCTTTCTAAAATATAAAATAGAAAATCCCGGCACAAGCGTGCCGGGAAAGCAAAAAGAAAATATAAAATAAGACAAAGTAAAAGTCCCAAAGACTTACGCCTTTGGGACATTGGAGGCACCACCCAGATTTGAACTGGGGCATAAAGGCTTTGCAGGCCTCTGCCTTACCACTTGGCTATGGTGCCGGGAAAAGAATGGGCACAATGTAGAATACAAAGTGCCCGATGGAGCGGATTACGAGACTCGAACTCGCTACCTCCACCTTGGCAAGGTGGCGCTC
>CAVIFY010000031.1:0-22449 GCA_963642245.1 Bifidobacteriaceae bacterium
TCGGCCTGGCGCTGATCATCCTGCTGCAAGTGGCAAAGACCAAGTTGGAGAAGAAGCAGAGTTAAAAAATAAGCGGGCGGCAGATTGCCGCCCCTACGGTAAACCTTTTTGCCTCCCTTGTAAAGGGAGGGGGACCACCGTAGGTGGTGGAGGGATTAAACGGCTAAAGCAAGCCCTGCCCTACGGCATATTGCTTGTGGCGCATTCCGTAATGTCTCCTCTCCCCCAAAAGGTTGATGCCTTTTCGGGGACCCCATAATACCGTAGGGGCGGATATCATCCGCCCGCCAATCCTGCTGACACCTACGGTAGAATAAGCATAAAATACAAACAGACGCACCCGGTGATGCGCCTGTTTTACTATCTGTTTTCAATATCGGATATTCGCAAAAGCAGCAATGCTTTTAGACAGCAAAATTGATCGGGTGTCGGGTTCACAAATCGAAAGGTGGTTCTGCAAACATTGGCGTACTCTGTTCCAAAAGCCCTTTTGGTGGTTCCGCCGCTGCAAGCGCCGCAGTGCTCGCAAATATCAATATGCCGTATGGCTGCCTGTTGCAGTGCCTTGTTCGGTACAGGGCGTTCATACCAGCCGGAACCGCTGTCATCCGTCCAAATTGTCAGCGGCGAAAAGCGCTGCTCATCACCGGTGCCGTTAAACAGGATAAAGCATACAAATTCGTTCAGATATTTAACATACCAATATGATTGCCCTTCCCAATATCCGCCGGCCCGTTCAAATGTCATTCCATTATCGGTAAGAAAATGCAAAAAGTCAAACGCAGCTTCATTGGGAGCTTGACTGTAAATATCTTGTGTGGCGCGCGGCTCATTCATAATTTACGCTCCATAAATCCCACGGTAAAGGGGAGATGGTCAAATCGTTTTGTGCCTGTGTGGACGAACCCCTGGGACTGATACCAGGCTTTCAGCACCGTGTTTTCTTCTACAATGCCGATTTGGATTTTTTGTGCTCCCAAGTGGTCCTTTGCATAATCGGCGGCATAGCGCACCAGTTCTTTGCCGAGCCCCAGGTGCCTGTAGGCCGGTAAAACCGCCAGGTGATCCAGCTCTGCGCCGTCGGCTGTGGGGTGTAAAGAAAAACAGCCCGCAAATGTGTTTTGGTAACGGCACAAAAACAGGGAACACCCGCCATCAAAGGCGGCGCGCAGTTTGTCTGCCGGCATAAATGCCGTGTGCCCCGGGCAATTCTCCCGGGTCAAATGCAGATCCTCCGCCACAGTCTGAAAGCTCTTGTGAATGATGTCCAAACAAATCGGCAGTTGCTCCGCTTTTGTTACTCGTATGATCATCGTTTGCGCCCCTTTTGCCTGTACTTGGCTTTACTATACACTATACCATAAGCACCGGGCATTGTCCATATTTGGCCTTTTGTGGTGGCGTGGATCGGTAGAAATAAAAATACCACCGGCGAACGGAGCCGGTGGCGTTTTCTATTATTTATTGATGGTATCCAGGAATTCCCATTCCACAAAGCGGGACTGCATCCAGCTGTCCGGGGCGTCCTGGTCCAGGTAGGTTTGGATCTTGGACTGGGCGGTGACGCCGTAGTGGCGCTCGCTCCAGCGGACGATACTGGCGGCGGTCAGCCCCAGGTCCAGCGCCATAAACAGGCTGACGGCCACGCACACGGCGTGCCAGCGGCGGCCGCGGACCCGCTCCAGGCTGCGGCTGATCCGGGGTTGCAGTTCGCAAATGCCAAAGGCGGCGGCGCCCCAAATGCAGGAGAAGCCCGCGCAGATCAGGCCCTGATAATTGAGAAAGCTGTTCTCATAATTCCAGGCCCGCATACCCAGCCAGTCCCGCAGCAGCAGACCGCAAAGCAGCTCCAGCACGGTGGCTGTGGCGGTCATAATCAGCACTCTGGCCCAAATGGGCAGCCCCCGCAGCCGCACGGCACCCACATAAAACAGCACGGCGCCGGTGCCGTAAAGGATATTAAATGCGCCAAAGACAGACACCACATGACTCTCCCAGTGCCCTTTGGTGATCACGCAAAAGGTGCCCTCCATCAGCACACCCAGCACGCACCCTACCAAAAAAAGCAGCAGCAATTTGTCAAAGGTGATCTCGTTGGTATTCGCTTTTGTCTCGCTCTTTTCTTTTATGTACATGGTTCTCCTCCGGTGGCAGGCGGTGCCTGCCGCTATGGTCGATGGTATCAAACGGTGGCGTTACAGCGCCGTGCCCGCTTTTGGCACATACACCCCGGTCAGATCCGCTCCCTCCAGGCGCAGCAGCTGTAATTTTCGCTCTATCCCGCCGGCATAGCCGGTCAGGCTGCCGCCGCTGCCCACCACCCGGTGGCAGGGGACAATAATGGAAATGGGGTTGTGCCCCACAGCGCCGCCCACTGCCCGGGCGGATATGGTCTTTGCGTCCTGCTTTCCGGCGATCCGGGCTGCGATTTGGCCGTAGGTCATGGTCTTTCCATAAGGAATGGTCAGCAGAATTTCGGCCACCGCTCGGCGAAAGGGTGTGCCGGTAAGCGCCAAGGGCGGAGTGAAGTCCGGCTCCCGGCCGCCAAAGTACATATCCAGCCAGCGCGCCGTTTGGTCAAAGACAGGCAACGCCTTTTCCGTATGCTCCGGGGGCAGGGTGGCGGCAAAGTGTTTTTGGCCGTCAAACCAAAGACCGGTGAGGGCCGTGCCGTCGCTTGCCAGGGTGATCTGGCCCAGGGGCGACGAATAAGAACAGGTATAGGCCGTTTCGCTCATTTGGCTTTCCTCCCGCTTTTCGGTTTTGCCTTAGGGGCGTAGTCCTTCATATCCGGCAACGCGCCGCCGGCCACCGCCCAAAAGTACAGGCTGGCCACGCTGCAATAGGGGCTAAGCCTGCGGCGGTACTTCTCAAACAATTTGCGGTCGATCTTGCGGTGGTGGTACACCATACGCATACCCCGCTGAATGGCCAGATCGCCGTAGCTGAGCACATTGGGCCGCTGCATACAAAACAGCAGGATCATCTCCGCCGTCCACACGCCAATGCCCTGTAAGGACGAAAGGACCGCGATGGCCTCATCGTCCGGCATAGACCGGACCGCTTCTATATCAAAGCTGCCGTCCTGCACTTTCCGGGCAAAGTCGGTGATGTACTCCGCCTTTTTGAAAGTCATACCCAGCGCCTGTAGCCGCTCCACACCGGCGCCCAGCACCGTTTGGGCATTGACGGTGCCCAGTATGTCGCACATACGCTGCCAAATGGTAGCCTGGGCCTTGGTGGAGATCTGCTGGCCCACAATGTGGTGCACCACCGCGGAGAACAGGTCCGTATCCACCGTGCGGTACACTGGGCCGATCCGGTCGATCACCTCTGCCAGGCGCTTGTCCTTTTGGCGCAGATAATTCAGCTCTGTTTCGCCGTATGCAAAGTACATGATGATCGCCTCCCGGTGCGGTGCTCTCTTTGTACTTTCATTATACCATAATCGTAGCACGGATTTATAAAAGAAATGTAAACAAAAAGCAAAGCTCAAGGAAAAATATGCCTTGAGCTTTTGATTATTTCTGATTTTCTTTGCGTTTTGCCTTGCGGCGGCGCAGCGCGGCGGGCAGGAACAGCAGCGCCACACCGGCAGCGATCACGCCGGTGCCCAGTAGCAGGTACGGGCGAATGCCGGTATCGCCGGAGGTGGGCAGGTCCGGCAGCTTGTAATTCATCAGCCGATAGGGCGCCTGCGCCCCCTCGATCTGTTCAAAGGCCGGGGTGCCCGCCACAGTGCCCACGGCGGTGATGGACCACACCGGCGGGGTCACCGTGGTGTCGTACACCAGCTGCCACTGCCCGGCGGGGGTGGTGTAGCCGGAGGGCGCCGCGTACTCTACCAGGCGGTAGGTGTCGTTGCCCTTTAAGTCGGCAAAGGTCACCAGTCCGGACTTGGAGGCGGAGGTTTGCAGGCTCACCAAAGTCCAGCAGGCGGCAGAGTCCGCCGTTAAGGTGCCGTCCGTATGCAGGCGCAGCAGAGCGGTGTGGTCGTGGCTCTCGTCTGTGCAGGTCAGTTTATACAGCCCGAATTTGGCGCCGCCCAGGGCGTTGCCCTCCGGGTCCGATTTGATAAAGGAAAAGTCCAGCTCCCGCAGAGCGTAGTAGTTGACCACCTTGGACACCGGGGTGGTGCCGTCCGCCAAAGTGACGGTCACCTTGCCGGCCTTGACCTTGGCCATATACACCTTGTCGTTGGGCAGGTAGTTGGCCGGAGCCTTGGTTTCCTTTATATAATAAGTACCGCTGGGGTGCTGACCAAAGGACACAAAGCCGCTTTTGTCCGACACAGCCGTTTGCAGCGCTTGGGTACAGTCTGCGTCGCTATATAGGGTGAATTCCGCACCGGGCAGCGGGCGGTCGGAGTCGTCCACCTTGGCAAGGCTGATGGTGCCCTCCACCACACGGTTGTGCACCGTCAGCAGGGCGTGGTCGGCAAATTGGCGCTCTCCGTTCTCGTCCAGCCAGGTGGCGTCCTCCGAATAGGTGCCGTCCGTCCCCAGCTTATATAAGGTGGCGTCGTAGCTGACCAGATAGTCCTGGTAGCCGTCGCTGTCTGCACCGGCGTCATAGGCCACATCGCCGATCATCACCTCGCGCAGGCTGTACTCCGCCACCTTGCCGTCTATGTACAGGGGCAGATCCTGCCACTGGTACTGCCAGTTGTTCTCTTTGCTGAGTACCTGGGTGTAGGCGCTGCCGGTGAGCTTGGCGTTGTTGCGCCACAGCTCCACGGTGACCGGCCGGCGCAGGTCCTCTGCCGTGTCGCCCCAGTCTTTTTGCGCCTGCACGGTGGTCAGCAGCTTGGAGCGGTTCTTAATGGTCAGCAGGTTGGTGCCCACGCCCTCCAGCCACTGGCTCTCCTTGCCGGTGGTGGCGTTGATCACCTCGTTGGCAAACTCGATCTTGCCCAGGTCCGTTACGGTAATGCGGATCTTGGTGGGTCCCTCGTAGCCGGTGGGCACCGTTTCTTCCAGGTAATACTGCTCGCTGAGACTGCCCACCCCGTGAATACCCAGCTTGATGGTAAAGTAGCCGTTGGCGTCGGTGGTCAGCAGGTTGTCCTCCACCACCTGGCTGTAGCCCTCGGTCTGGGCGCCGGTGTCAGTGGAGTAGTCGTAGGTGCCGGGCTTTTTATATAGGGTCAGGGGGGTGCCGTCCACCTTGCTGATCTTGAATTGCACGCCGCGCAGGCCGTTGCCGGTGGCGGCGTCGATCTTGTTGACCGTCAGCAGCCCTGCCTGCACATACATATTGCGCAGCACCACCGTTTGGCAGGTGTCGTCCGGCACATCGTTGGGGTACGCCTGGGCGGTCACATCCACACCCTTGGCAGTATAGGTCCGCCAGGTGCCGTCGTTGTCCTCGGAATTTTCCACCTTATACTGGTTGGAGTTGTTCCACTTGTCCTGGCTTAGGGTGTAGCCGTGCTCCTGAATGTTGTAGGTACGGTTTTGGCGCACCGGCAAGGCCCAGGTGTAGGTGTCCGTCTCCGGGTCGTAGTCGGTGTAGCCGGTTTTGGTCCGGTCGCCCTCTTTGTCCGCCGCGTTCAGGGACAGGGTGTAGTCGGTGACCTTGCTGCCGCTTTCCGTATGCTCCACGGTGACGGAGAATTTGTCCTTGATCCGCTCTATGGCCTCGCTGTCACCGGCAAAGGTCTTGGTGACAACCAGGCGGCCGTGCTTAGCTACCAGCACGCCGTCAATGTGCCAGCCGTCGGAGCGCTCGTATTTCAGCACATACCAGCGAATGGTAAAGTTGTCCGTGGTCAGGTCCTGGGGCTCAATGGTGGTGCCGTCCAGCTGGAAGGTGGTGCCCGCCTTGCGCAGACCGGCTAAGATCTGCTCGTCGGAGGGGAATTCCTCCACCTGCACTCCCGGCTCGATGGGGTCCGTATCTGTGGTGCGGATCCGGCTGTCCACCGCGTAGGCGTTGTCTGCGCTGGTGGGGGGCGCGATCAGTTGGGCGTTGGTGTAGCCGTCGGTGGCGACCTTTTCGGAGCCAAACACCCGGGAATGGGCCACGGAGCCAGTGAATTTGTCCGGGTGCTGGTGCTGGAACCCGTTGCTGATATTATCCATGATCTCGCAGTCCAGGTTCAGGTAAAAGTTTACGGTCTCAATGTGGGACTTGGCGTCCTTGGCCTGCCATACCGAGTGGAGCAGCACCTCATTGTTGCCGTCTGCATAGGCCCGCAGGGCGTCCAGCTCCAGGGTGTCGCCGGGCGGCAGCACGGTGGTGGTGCCGTCCACCTGCCAGCCGATAAAAGTATAGATAAAGTGGCGGTTGTTGCCGTTCTTGGCGGGGGGCACATAGCTCACCGCCGTCTCCGCGTCCGTGCTGCGCAGGGTGTAGGTCTTGCCCTGGGCCTCCTCCGCATAGGTGGTTTGGCCGTTGACGGTGCCGTCCGTCTCCACATCTTGCAGGTAGGCGTTGTACTGGGACAGGTCTTGCAGCTTGTCTGCCAGGGTGGCGTCGTACACCACGGTAGGGTGGCCGGAGGTGGTGGTAATGCGCACCGGGCAGGCAATGTTTTCAATTTTAACGGTAACGGTACCCTTGTCCGTGTCCGTTACCTGGGTCAGGTCCAGCAGGGTGCCGGTGTTGCCGTTGACGGTTTTGTACAGCGCCTCGTCCAGCAGGGGCAGCACGATCTCCTCGCTGTCGCCGTAGCGCAGCAGGTGGCTCTCCGGCGGGGGATAGGCGGTATCATCCGGAATGGCGTGGGCCGGGTCAGACACCGTTACATGGTAAAAGCCGTTTTGGATCAGCACATCGGTGTTGTCCGTGGTGGTGCTGCTGTCAAAATACACATCGCTGCCCTCCACATTGGACGGCATATAGTACAGGTAGTTGGTGGTGCGGTGGCTGATGGGCACCAGGTAGGCGCCGGTCTCATCGTCCAGAATGGGCAGGGTGTCGCCCCAAATGGTCCTGGGGGAGTCCGAGTCCGTGTGGGGAAAAATGCGGCCGCCGGTAAAATCCGCTGCGGCAAAGCCGTATGTGGCGTACACGCTCTCCAGCTCCGTAGGGTCCACATAGTATCGCACCTTGCTGCCAAAGCGGGCCTGCCGGTAGGTGGTCAGGGTGCCCACCTGGGTCCAGGCTCCGTCCACGGAGGCAAAGCAGTTCACCGTTGCCGCCGCGGTGGCGGTGGACTTTTGCACCGCCTGGGCAGAGGTGACCATGGGGGATACGCAGCCGATAAAGGTCAGTACGGCCAACAGCAGCGCAACGCTCTGTTTGATTTTCAAGTGAAAAAACCGCATGGTGAGTGTTCTCCTCGTCTTCTAATCACGCTTAAAAAACTTTTCTCATTTTTTCGGCTCATATTTTAATCCTCTATATAGCAAATTTCAAGACAAATCCCGCTTTTTGTACAAACTGCGAAAAAAGCAGACCGTAGGAAATCCGTTTTTGTGCACCCGTTCTATATGCTGCTTTACCGCGCCAAAGTAGGCCGAAAGCGTACTGCTTTTTGGCCGTTTGTGCACCCTGCACAAAAATAGACCGCCTGATTTTCAAACCAAACTGCAATGTGTAGAAATGCCTGTTTTTTTCTTGACAACCGGGCGAGTTTGTAGTAATTTCGTTACCGAAATTTTGCCAAAGTGCGCGAGAATTCGACAGACCGAGATAAGCGACAAATGCCCATCAGTCCGCCAAATTCCGCCTGCTTTCGGCAAAAAAATTTAGAAAATAATGAGGAGAAAAAGTATGAAAAAGACAGCAAAACTGACTCGGCTTGCCAGCGTTCTGTTTGCAGTAATTTTGAGCCTTTCCATGTTCTCATTTACCGCGATCGCTGCGCCCCGCATTGCCGACGGCGACAAGGGCAGCATTACCGTGACCAATGTGGACAGCACCGCAACGGCCACTGCTTACCAGATCATGACCGTCAACTTTAACTATGACGCCGATCAGCCGGCAGACCCGGAGTACATTTGGGCAGACGGTGCCGTGGCTTACATCAGCGCCCACTATCCCCAGTACATCAACACGGCGGACAATTCCGTGACCGAGGCCTATGCAGAGCTGGCTAAGAGCGACAACAGCGCCGCTGCCCGCACCTTCTTTGCGGACCTGGCCGCTGCCGTAAAGGACGGCTCCATTACCGTTACCGGCAAGAGCGCAGGCGTTGGCCCCCAGACCATCAGCGGCCTGGATATGGGTTCCTATCTGGTGCTCATTGAGGGCGGCGTTAAGATCTACCAGCCCATCGCTGTGAATGTGGTGCCCACCTACAACAGCGCCACCAACAGCTGGTCCATTGATAACCAGACCATTACGGACACCAAGTCCACCCTGCCCACCATTGACAAGCAGGTAGACGAGACGGCCAAGAACTTCTCCATCGGCGACGATGTGCACTACACCGTGTCCGCTACCGTGCCCACTTACCCGGAGAACGCCACGGCTAAGGCTTTCCAGGTGAGCGATACCCTGTCCGCTTCCCTGACCTATAACAAGGACGCCAAGGTGTACGGCGTAGGCGCCGACAACCAGGAGACCCTGCTCACCGAGGGTGTGGACTACACTGTGGACACCACCCGTCTGGACGGCCAGACCGCCGACTTTGTGATCCACTTTAACTATGACAAGATCAGCCAGTACACCAAGGTGGCCGTGAAGTATTCTGCCAAGCTGAACGAGAGCGCCGTGATCGGCGACGCCGGCAACCAGAACAACGCCACCCTGATCTACAACAACAATCCCTATGACGACAGCACCTGGAAGAGCGACGACAGCTCCGTAAAGGTTTACTCCCTGGGCTTTGACATTACCAAGATCGACAACAGCACCCAGGCAGCCCTGGCCGGTGCAGAGTTCACCCTCTCTGCCACCAAGGACGGCGAGGCCATCCATTTTGTGCAGACCTCTGCCGGTCACTACACCAAGGCACTGGACGGCCAGTCCGGCACCACCACCCTGGCTGTGGACAACAACGGTAAACTGATCCTCAGCGGTCTGAAGGCCGGTACTTACTACCTGACCGAGACCAAGGCCCCGGAGGGCGGCTACAAGGTGCCCAGCAAGCCCTTTGAGCTGACCGTAAAGGACGACGACAACGACGGTATTGCAGACGGCTTTACCACCGGCTATGCAGAGGTAAAGGTGGAGAACTCCAAGGGCTTCTCCCTGCCCTCCACCGGCGGCGCCGGTACGGTGATGTTCGCCGTTGGCGGTGTGGCTCTCATTGCACTGGGCGGCGCTATGATCGTGGTGCTGCGCAAAAAGAGCAAGACTGCGGAGAACAACTGAGTTTATGATTTAAGTAAAAGTTCAGGCGGGCGTTGGTTCGCCTGAATTTTTTATCCCGCTGCACAGCGGGGCAGAAAGGCGGTGACCACTTGGCTAAGAAACAAAAAAAGAAGAGCAAAAAGCGCCAAATGGCGCCGATTTATGCCCTGGCGGTGCTGATCCTGCTGGTGGGGGTGGGGATCTTCTCTTACCCGGCGGTGAGCAATTATTTGCAGGAGAAGAACCATACCAACGCCATTAACGCGTATAACGACGCCGTGTCCCAAGAGACGGCGGACCAGTTGGCGGCCCAGTGGCAAAAGGCCAAGACTTATAATGAGAATTTGGCCGGCGACCCGGTGCACGACCCCTTTGTGCCCGGCAGCGGCTACGCCCTGCCCAAGAATTATAACAGCGTGCTGAACACCGCAGGGGACGGTATGATGGGGTATATTGAGATCCCCACCATTGCGGTGAACCTGCCCATCTACCACTCCACCACCGAGGAGGTGCTGGAGAAGGGGGTGGGTCATATTGAGTCCACCGCCTTGCCCATTGGCGGCAGCGGCACCCACGCGGTGCTCACCGGCCACACCGGGCTGCCCAGCGCCCAGCTGTTTACCCGGCTGGACGAGGTGCAAAAGGGCGATTATTTCTATATCCATGTGCTGGATAAGACCCTGGCCTACCGGGTGTGCGACATTAATGTGGTGCTGCCGGACGAGCTGCAAAATCTGGTGGCAGAGGACGGCAAGGACTATGTGACCCTGGTCACCTGCACCCCTTACGGCAAGAACACCCACCGGCTGCTGGTGAAGGGCGAGCGCACCGCTATGCCCAAGACGGCGGAAAAAACCAATGCCAAAAAGCAGCTGTTCGGCGGCAAGTACCATTATTATCTCATCGGCCTGGCCATTGCGGCGGCTCTGCTGCTGGCGGTGCTGGTGATCTGGCGACTGCGGCGCAAAAAGCGGAGCGGAGGTGCCAAGAATGAAGCGTAAATTCCCTTGGCGCGCCCTGCTGACCGCCCTGGCGGTGGTGCTGATCGCCGCCGGTGTGGCGCTGGCGCTGTTCCCTAAACTTAGCGATATGCACTATCAGCACCGGGTGCAGGCAGCGCAAAAGACCTTTGCCGCTCAAACGGCACAGAACGATTACGACTGGCTGTACCGGGAGTTGCAGCGGCGCAATAAGGAACTGTATGCCACCGGCCAAAGCGCCTTAAAGGACCCGTTCTCTTATAGCGTGGCGGATATTGACCTGGCCGCGTACGGCATAAAGGACAATACCATCGGCTATCTGTCCGTTCCCCGGCTGGGGGTGACCCTGCCCATTTTGCTGGGCGCCAACAGCGACAATCTGCTGCAAGGGGCGGTGCACCTGACCCAGACTTCGTACCCCATCGGCGGCACCAACACCAACAGCGTGATCGCCGCCCACCGGGGGTGGAACCGGGCGCAAATGTTTCGCCATATTGAGAAGTTGCAAGTGGGCGACCCGGTGTATGTGCAGAATTTTCGTGAGACCCTGACCTATACCGTCAGCGAGATTGAAATTATTTATCCAAATGAGGTGGACAAGCTGCACATTCGCCCGGGGCAGGATATGCTCACCCTCATTACCTGCCACCCCTACCGGGTCAACGACCGACGCTATGTGGTCTATTGCACCCGCAGCGAAAATTGAACGGATTTGCGCAATCCCTCCGTCAATGCCTGCGGCATTGCCACCTCCCTTTACAAGGGAGGCAAATCGGCTACAATATCTTCGGCTCCCTTGTAAAGGGAGCTGTCAGCGTAGCTGACTGAGGGATTATACGGAAGATTGCCGTTTTTATTCACCTACATACAAAAACCGCTCCGATACCCGGAGCGGTTTTTTGCGTGCCCCTTGCAATTTTGCAGCCGGGGCGTGTATAATAGGTACATTCTATTGCGCGAGGACGATTATGGAAAAAAACTGGACCACCGGCAGCGTGCTGCAAAGCATTTTGCGTTTTTCGCTGCCGTATCTGCTTTCTTATTTTTTACAGACCCTGTACGGTATGGCGGATCTGCTGATCATCGGCCGTTTTGGCACGGTGGCGGATACCACCGCCGTGTCCGTGGGTTCCCAGGTGATGCATATGCTCACCGTGATGCTGGTGGGGCTGGCTATGGGCACCACCGTTTGCATCGGCCAGGCAGTGGGCGCCGGGGATCGGCGGCGTGCCGGGCGCTTTACCGGCAACACCGTTACCCTGTTTTTCAGTTTGTCGCTGGTGCTCACGGTGCTTTTGCTGCTGCTGCGGCGCACTGTGGTGGGGCTGGTGTCTACCCCTACGGAAGCGGTGGAGGGCACGGTGGCCTACCTGACCGTGTGCTTTTTGGGCATTCCCTTTATCACGGCGTATAACATCATCAGCGCCATCTTCCGCGGTATGGGCGACAGCAAGCGGCCCATGTACTTTATCGCCGTGGCTTGCGTTTGCAATATCGTGTTGGACTGCCTGTTTATGGGGCCGCTGCATATGGGCCCCACCGGCGCCGCTTTGGGCACCACCTTGAGCCAGGCGGTCAGCGTGGCGGTAGCCCTGCTGTCCTTAAAGCGCGGGGGCAGCGGCATTCACCTGGAAAAGGCGGATTTGCGACCCAGCCGCCCGGTCACCGGCGCCATTTTGAAGATCGGCGTGCCCATTGCCCTGCAAGACGGTCTGATCCAGGTGGCGTTTATCATCATTACCATTATCGCCAATCGCCGGGGGCTGAATGACGCCGCCGCCGTGGGTATTGTGGAGAAGATCATCAGCTTTTTGTTCCTGGTGCCCTCGTCCATGCTGTCTACCGTGTCCGCCCTGGGCGCCCAGTGTATCGGCGCCGGCAAGCCCCGCCGGGCGGTGCAGACCCTGCGCTACGCCCTGCTGTTGGCTGTGGGCTTTGGCACCATCGTAACGGTCATTATTCAGTTCGTGTCTGAGCCGGTGGTGGCGCTGTTCACCTCGGACACCACCGCCGCCGGAGCACAGGTGGTGCGCTTGGGCGGGCAGTACCTGCGGGGCTATATTTTCGATTGTATTTTTGCAGGCGTGCACTTCTGCTTTAGCGGGTATTTCTGTGCCTGCGGTCGCTCCGGACTGAGTTTTTTGCACAATATTTTGTCCATCTCGCTGGTGCGCGTGCCCGGGGTGTACTTTACCTCGCTCCACTTCCCGGACACCCTGTTCCCGATGGGACTGGCTACCGCCGCCGGTTCTCTCTTGTCTGTGATCATCTGCCTGGTGGCCTTTGCCCTTTTGCAGCGCAAGGCTAGGCGATCGCCAACGGCGGAATAAAAAAGAACGCACTCGACTGTTCCGGTCGGGTGCGCTTTTTTATGCTTAAAATCGAATGTTGGAGTAGACCCCGTAGTGGTCGGACACATAGCCGCCGCTCAGGTCGTTTAGTACGGTGTAGCCGTTGCCGGTGCCGCTGGTGAAGATAAAGTCGATCGGCTCGCTGCCGGTATCGCAGTAGCCCCACTCCTGGTAGGTGGCGGTTTTCTTGGCCGGGTCGGTGCAGTCTTGCAGCCGGGCGGCGATCCGCCGGTAGGCCTCGCCCTCTTGCGTTTCGTTAAAATCGCCGGTGAGCACCACGGCGGCGTCCTTGCCGTACTTGGCCTGCAATGCCGCCAGGTGGTCTGCGATCACCCCGGCGCCAAAGTTCGCTGCCTGCTCGGAGGCATTGTCCAGGTGGGTGTTGAGAAACAGCAGCCGCTTGCCGGTGGTGCGGCCTTGCAGCACCACATAGCTGCAAAGGCGGTAGCAACCGGCCTGCCCGGGCTGTCCGTTCTCGTCCGTATAGGTGTAGCGGCTGGCTTTGTCCGGCGTTTCGCTGAGCCAAAAGGTGTTCTTTTCCAGGGCAGCGTACTTGGCCTTGTTCCAAAAGACCGGGTTCATCTCGCTGTTCCAATCCGTAGCGTCGCCGCCCCGCTGCACGCCGTAGGCGTCGTAGTCCGGCAGGGTGGTTTCCAGCGCTTTGTACCAGTAGATGTTCATTTCTTGGGTGCCGATCAGATCCGGCTTGCACTGGTTCATATAGGCGGCAAAGCGGGCGCAGCGGGTCATACTGTCCGTGTCGTCAAAGCGGTTGCCAAACACGCTGGCTACATTAAAAGTCACTGCCCGCACATCTTCCGCCCCGCTGACCGGCGCGGTGTATTGGGCCGATTGCGCTTTGTAAAGAAAGCAAAGGGCGAGTACAATGGGCACCGCCAGCAGAGCCGTTACGCCTGCGGCAGCCGGGCGCATTTTTCTGCCGCCGACTTTGGTGTGCAGCAGGAATTGCAGCAGATAAATGCCAAAGGTCACCGCCAACCCAATCTTGGCCCGGGCACCGAACCCAATGGCTAAAAAGGCCGTCAGGGCAAAGACGGCGGCGTTTATCCCAAAGGCGGTCATATTCCGCCGATCGCCGCCCTTGGCCGCGGTGAACAGGGAACAGATCAGCGCCACGATCCCCAGCACCAGCGCGCAAAAAACGGCCGCCACCGCAAAGCCGTAGCCTTTGTCGGTCACCATAGGGCGCAGGTCCGCGCCGTGGTTGGACAGGCAGAGGATCATGGTGATCAGCGATACATTCTTGTGCCCGGCGTAGAACATGGGCAGGCACAGCGTGCCCAGGGGCGCCAGCAGCGCCAGTTGGCGCAGAATGTGCCAGGGGGTCTGCGCAGTGGAATTTTTCAGTTGGTGCCAAAAGCCGGTTTGTTTGCCGGGTGCGGATGTGGTACGCATGATTTCACCTTCCATAATGTATGTTTGTATTTTGTGCAGCGGGTGCGGCGAGCCAATACGGATGCGTTGGCGGGCTACGGTCAGTCGGTTACAAAAACGCTTTCGTAGTGGCGGCAATCTGCCACCCGCCTTGCAGGCAGAGAGAAATTTGCTCACCCCGCCATAGCGCCGATTTGCCAAAATCGGGCGCACCATTCTACCCTGATTATATAAGAAGTTCCGCCGGGTGTCAACGGATAGAATTTGCCCAGCCGGAAGCATTCGGGTCTGCCGGGCGCTATCTTTTCTCGTTGGGGCAGTCTGTAATGCCAAAGTAAGATTTTTCCACGCTGCCGTACAGGTCGCCAAGTGCTTCTTTCCCGTCGATCCGGGGTAGGTCGGCTTTTTCAACATAAAGGCTGTACCCGCCGGACATGGGCGTGTATTTTTTCTTGTACGGAATGGCCTGCCGGGTCAGGTATGCTTCATATAGCTGTAATTTGACCTGGTTCTTGGTTTCCAAAATTTTATGCTTCATACAGCCCCTACTTTCAGAATTCCAGCCGCAGCTGGGGATCCAGCCAACTGGTTTGGGTGGCTTGGTGGATGGTGTCGCCGGGCAGGCTGCCGCCCAGCAAAAAGGGGGAGTGCGGGTCGTGGCGGCGCAGGTTGGCGCGCACCAGTGCCGGGTCCGTATTGGCGTAGCAGTATTTGCACAGATGGCCGCAGGTGTCATAGGCGCCGATGTCTACCCCCAGCAGGCAGGCGCACTGCTTGCCCCGCTGATTTTGGCTGCGCCGGGGCACTTTTAAGTGGGCGTGCAGGGCGGTCTCATAGGTCGCTACCGTCATACAGCCGGAGCAGTCCGCGCCGAACCGGGCCAGATCGTCCCCCTCCGCGCAGGGGCGCAGGGTCATACCGTTGGCGGCGGCGATCTCTGCAAAAACCTTGCCGATCTGCAACCGCTGCCGGGCGGATACAGCCCGGACTTCCGGAAAGTTGCGGGCCACTTTTTTGTAAATATCAATAAAGCTGATCACGCAGGTCTTGGTGTACCCGGCCAGGTTCTCTGCCATTTGGGCAAAGGTGTTGATATGGTATTCCGGGGTGTAAGGACCGTACAGCAGAATGGGGTCGTACCGCCAGCCGACGCTGTCTACGCCCACTGCCTGGGACAGGCGCTTAAAGTCCGCCATTACCTGCTCTTTGCTCGGCACCCGCGGCTCAATGTCCTTGCCGTAGGGCGTAATGGTCACAAACCAGTATTGCCCATAGTCCCGCAGTCGGTCCAGATGGGGCAGCATAGGCGCCGGGTTCTTGGTGCAAAAGGCCATCAGGTCCACCACCTGTGGCGACAGGCTGTACCGGGTCACCTGGCCGGGGTTGTAAGGATTGCGCACCAGCACAAAGCCGGCTTCTATTCGATTGAGCAGCCACTGGCTGTAAAACGCCGGAATATCCGTGCGCATACCGGTTTGAATGATCATGGTTTCGCTCCAAGGCAGCGGCTTTTGCCCGGCTTTGCCATCGGAAAACGGGCTTGTCGGGTAAGCTGTCTTTATTTTTGGTGTCGTATCTTTTTTATATTTTGGTTCATCAGGTGCCGACCCAAATGCCGGTACAGAAAGGCTTTTAGCGGGGACATCTCCTGATGATGCGCTTTTAGCAGATCGTCCGGCGCGTCATAAATGCCAAAGTCCTGATTGATCCCCTCGCTTTGAATATAGGTGTTGTTCCGTTCAAAGTCAATGACCGGGTGCTGCAAGTCCTTGACCGCCACGCCGTAGCCGCAAAAGGCGCCGGTGCAGCCGCTGTTTTGCTGTTGCAGCCGGGTCAAATAGGCTTTATCCAGAATGTATGCCTCCAATTCGTACCACCGATCATCCAGGTACACTTCCACCCAGCTGTGAAACACATTTTGCGGCGCGCTTTTATACACAAAGCCGGTCATGGCGCCCTTTTGCAGCGCCTTGTCAATGGTAAAGCCGTGCACCCGGCAGGGAATGCGGCACGCCCGCAGTAGCGCCATAAACAGGGTGCCCTTGGTGTTGCACTGGCCGTAGCCGTCTGCCAATACCTTGGAGGCGGGAATGCGGTCGTCTGTGTTGTAGCCAAACAGGATCTCGTCCCGCACAAAATTGTAGATCGCCTGCACCCGCCGGTATTCCTCCAGCCGGTCCCATCCTCTTTTTGCGATCAGCTGCCGGATGTTTTTGCTGGAATAGTCCAGCATTTCGGTCTCTTTTAAGTATCTGTCCATAGCGTGTTCTCCTACCGCTTTCGGTGCGTGGGATCTCCTGATCTGCCTTGATTATATAAAAAATACGCCCCGCCGTCAATCGCAGATCCGCATACAGAAAAGGCTCAAGGAAAATCCTTGAGCCCGGATGTTTAGTCTATTCGTGTTGATTTGGTCAACGATTGCCTCAGAAGAATAAGCGCAACGATCATAACAACAAGCTCTGTGATCGGAAACGCCCACCAAACGCCTGTCACGCCCATTGCTTTGCCCAAAAAGTAAGCCGCAGGTAAAAGAATAATAACCTGCCTTGCCGCAGAAATAATCATACTGGGTGTGCCCACGCTCAGCCCCTGCAAAGCGTAGCAAACCATAATGGAAACGCAGGCAAAAATAAAGCTTAGGCTGGTGATCCTCAGTGCCGGCACCCCTATGGCAGTCATTGTACTTGACGCATTAAATGCCTGCATAATTTGCTTTGGCAAAGCCTGCAAAAGCACCAGGCCGATCACACCGATCAGGGCAGAATAGATACCGCTTAATTTGATTGCCTTTTTTATTCTGTCATAATTTTTCGTGCCCAGGTTATATGCAACGATGGATATCAGTGCGTTGTTGAGCCCGAATGCCGCCATGGAAACAAAGGTGTACAGCTTAAAATAGGCGCCGAAAACGGCTGCCGCAGTTGTTGAAAAGCCAAGCAGGATCTTGTTGATCCCAAAGGACATAATGCTGCTGATAAACATGGTAATGCCTGCCGGAATACCGACTGTGCAGATCCTTTTTACATAGAACGCCCCGATCTTCATATTCTTAACAGAAAAACGGATCTCCTTATTGCATTTCAAATTAAAGAGAATACCGAGGAGCATAGCGACAATTTGACCGATCACAGTTGCCACTGCCGCACCCTTTGTGCCCATTGCCGGAAAACCCAGGTAACCGAAAATCAAAATCGGGTCAAGGATGATATTGATCACCGCGCCTGTGATTTGCGTGACCATCGTAAACGCAGTTCGTCCGGTCGATTGGAGCAGCCTTTCAAATATAAGTTGAAAAATCTGGCCGAATGAAAATATACTGATAACGGATAAATACGCATATCCCATAGCACATATCGATTCATTCTCGGTTTGAATTTTATAAAAGCCTTTTACAAAAAACAAACCGAATACCAATAAAATCAAATAGACGATCGAACCTAAAACGAGGCCGTTGCCTGCTGTTTTATTCACTTCTTTTTGTTTTTTCTCGCCTAACAAACGGGAAAGCAAAGCGTTGATACCTACACCGACGCCGGTACCCAGCGATACAATGATATTTTGGATCGGAAACGCAAGTGATACTGCCGTCAGCGCGTCCTCGCTGTAATTGCTTACGAAAATGCTGTCTACGATGTTATAAAGCGCACCGATGATCATAGACAAAATCATCGGCGCCGCCATATTCAGCAGCAGCTTATTTATCGGCATTGCTTCCATTTTTTGTTCTTTCATATACGCACTCCCTTGTGTTATTTCATACAAGATTATAGCAAAAACAGGCACAAGATAGAATTACATATAAACAAATGGCGTTAGATAAAAGCTAATGCTTGAATAAAAAAGATATTTCAATTATAATAAAACAAAAGAGTGCTAAGAGGTGTAGGATATGACATCGCAACAGCTTGAATGTTTTATTTATGTGGCGGAAAGACTGAATTTCACCAAAGCGGCAGAAGCCCTGTATCTGTCTGTGCCTACCGTTACCCATCATATTAAAAATTTGGAGGAAGAACTGGGCACACGGCTTTTTTACAGGAATTCACGGATAGTCAAATTAACCGAACAAGGCGAAAAATTTTATTATGACGCAAAAGATATTTATATGAAAATGGAGGACGCCAAAAGTCATTTTCAACATCAGGGCACATCTTCAAGCGTTATTTTTCGTATAGGCTGTATGAGTGAAAATGAGTTTGAAAAAATTGAGCCGATACTCAAGAAAATCAATCGGCGATTTCCTTATGTCCAACCCAAAATCATCGCAAAAGACTTTTTTGATCTGAAAAATCTTTATGAAAATCAACAGCTTGAAATTGCGATCGCAACGCGCGATTTGTCCAATCAAGGGACCTATAAAAGGCTTTTTGATTATGAAAGCTATGCGTTGATGCCGCCGTGCCATTCGCTTGCTAAAGAAAAAGAATTGTCGGTGGAGCAGTTGGCGGAAGAAAGCTTGATCACGCTTCCGCCGAAGAATATTCCGTTTATCAAGGGCAATCCATTGCAGGAGTTTTTGGCTCTGCACGCGCAGGACCATACGCATATCGTCAGCGAAAATGAAAGCGAAAGTGTTTTGCTTGCAAAATGCGGGTATGGGATTGCCATACTGCCCGGCTTTTTGGTGTTAAAAGAGGACGAGCTTGTTTGTATTCCCATAAGGGATACGAAGAATATCGAATATGGCTTGTACTATCGAAATACCGATCGGCATATTCAATTTTTTCTTAAGGAATACATCAAAATATGCCAGGAGATCCACAGTCAATCTCCCCATTGATAAAAAAGCAAAGGCTCAAAAAAACTCTTGAGCCTTGTTTGAATATATGGAATTGTGCAAAGGGCTTGCTGATCCCTTGATCGTGCAGCAGCACCTCTACCTTGAACGGCTCTGCTGGGGCAGCATTTCATTCGCTGCTTATTTGTCCCGGTCTGCTGCGTAGATCATCAGATAGTTTGTGATTTTGCCGCCCTTGCACTGCTCGGTCTTTACCAAACGGAAGCCCAATTTTGTGTAAATTTCCAAATTGTTTTTGTTTTGCGTTTCCAGTCCCAGGGTATAGCCCGCTTTTGTGAGCTCGTCGGCTTTTTCTAAAATCAGGCGCTTTGCAATGCCTTGGCCTTGGAATTTTTTGCCTACAAAAACAGGGGAGAGCAGCAGCGTATTTGCAGGGAATACCGTCAGATCCTCTTGGCTGAATGCGCTTTCCAGCCGCAGGATGATGGGCGTATAAAACAGCAGATGAAAAAATCGGGGACAAGCAAGCGCCTTTTGAACGGAAAGCCTGTTTGCCGCCGATCTCCAAATGCAAAGTCCGCGCTGCGCGGAATCTTGGATCACAAGATCTTCGGTGTTCGATAAGTAAAAGCGCAGATACATAAAATTGTATAAAAATCCCTTGCGGATCAGCCTGTTCTTTACGAGGGCTGTGTACAGCGGATCGTCGGAAAAGCTGTCCGCCGCCATTTTGGCATATTGTTTTAATTCGGTTTTTGAGAGCATGATCGTTTCTGGATCCTTAAAATGCGTTTTTTGCGATTATACCATTTTAACGGCAGAACATCAACCGCTGCCCGTCCCACCGGAAAGCGCACCGGCTGAAAAGTGTTAGAAATTGTGTTAGAAAAAATGCAAAAATAATAGAGCCAACGCAAAGAATTGGCTCTATTACTTGGTACGCTGGAAGGGATTTTCAAGGTTGCGCAGTCGCTACGAAACAGTCCGACGGACTGTTTCTCCCAAATTTGTTGCTCGCAGTGCTCGCCAAATTTGGAGCCTCCTGTCGGGGGTTCGGATCCGTCGAGTACGGCATAAAAATAACAGGTAGATATCAAAAGATATCTACCTGTTATTGGTACGCTGGAAGGGATTCGAACCCCCGACCTTCTGGTTCGTAGCCAGACACTCTATCCAACTGAGCTACCAGCGCGTATGCAAAAGCACTACTGCGCTTTTGCTCAAATACTATAGCACATCGCATTGCAAAATGCAAGCCTTTTAGGCGATATTTTTCAAATAATCTTCTAAAAGGTCGGCGGCCAGGGCACAAAGCTCGGCGCAGGGGCGCTTTTTGTAGTAGCCCTCCGTGCGGGGCTCCGCCTGGGGCGTGGGCTTTACATTGGGGTCCAGTCCCAGGAGCACCCGGCACACCAGGGAGCCGGTCTCTGTCTGAAAGCCCTTTGCTACCTGCTGCACCATGGCGTAGACCTCACTTTTCGGTCGATCGCCATAGAGGGCGGACAACACAAAGGTCACGCCGGAGATGGTGCCGCACACCTCACGCATACGGCCCATACCGCCGCCAAAGCCCACGGTGAGCCGGGCGATGGTGTCCGGGTCCATACCTATTTCGTCTTGGAAAGCCAGCGCCACGGCCTGGCTGCAATTATAGCCGGACTTAAAGTTCTGCCGGGCCAGATCACCTTTGGTCATCAGTCCGTACCCCCGGGCACCACCTCCGGCGCCGTCTCCACAAACTTGGCGGAGATGGTCATATCCTTGCCGCCCACGGTAAAGGAGTAGGTGGGGTCGGTGGATTGCAGCTCGCCGTTCATATACCAGCCGTCAAAGTCGTAGCCGTCTCTGGGGGTGGCGGTGAGGGTCACATTGTCGCCCTCCTCATATTTGCCGCCGCCGGTGACGCTGCCGCCGCCCTGGGTGCGCACATTGACCTGCACGCTGCTGTCCTGGGTGGTGGTCTGCTTTTTGGTGGTGGTTTCTTTCTTAGTGGTGGTCTCCGTAGGCTTCTCGGTAGTGGCCTCCGTAGGTTTCTCGGTGGTGTAGTTGTTATAGGTATAGTCCTGGTCATCGCTGACGGGGACAGAGTCGGAAGTGGCGGGCAAAGTGGTGGCTTCCTTGTCGTGATTGCCGGAGGCCACGGCGATGATGATCCCCACCACCACGGCGATGAGCACCACGCACAGCACGATAATGATGATCATGCTCTGTTTATTCTTTTGCTGCAACTTCTTTTCTTCCTCCGGGTCCGGCCGGGGGGCAGGGGCAGGGGCGCCGCCGGGCGCGGCAGTGCCGGGCTGGTCGGTCGCCTGGGCGCTCAGCTCGTTCTCGTCATACAGGGGCGAGCCGCACACCTCGCAGATATAGCGGCTGTCGTCATTCTCCGCTCCGCAATTTTTACATCTCATATCGGAAACCTCGCTTGTTGATTTTTACTTCACGAACAGGGGCAAAAAATGCCCCTATCTATACAAAAGTATAGCACACCGCCGAGCAAATCGCAATAAATATGTTAAAAATACAGGCGATACGAAAAATTAAACACTAATTTTGTAAATGGGGCTTGACTTTTTGGTAAATTTAATATAAATTTTATATGTACGTTTTTGTAAAACGGATTTCGACTTTTGAAAGGGGAAACTATACGTATGAAAAAATACGCATTCAAGGGCCTCGGTTTGGTGCTGGCAGTTGCACTGATCGTTGGCTGCTTTGCCGGTTGTGCAAAGATCAACTATGTGACCGACGGCGCGATCCAGGCAATCAATGAGGTTAAGGACGGCAGCTGGAAGACCAAGGGCCAGGAAGACACCGCTACCAGCGAGGCAGATTTTGATAAGCCCGTGATCGAGGAGTTCAAGGCCGGCACTTACGGCGGCGTTGAGTTTAAGGATGTGGCCGCTGTTGCCGATTACTACAAGCAGGCTTATGACTACACCAAGACCCTGACCGCCCAGTATAAGGACGAGAACGGTCAGACCCAGACCTACTACAAGATGCTCTGCGAAGAGGATCTGAATGTACATAACATTGCCATTGACGGCAGCGAGAACAAGACCATCAACAACATGGTTCCCGGTATCGTAAAGCCCATTTACCATCCCGGCCTGAACGGTCTGGTTCCCTCCACCAACAGAGATCCTAAGCTGGATACCGACGAGTGGGACGGCAATGGTGAGTCCTTGCAGACCAGCCGCCTGGTGGCTGACGATCTGGTGACCGCCAATGTGAAGGACAACGGCGACGGCACCATCACCCTGGAAATGCAGCCCAAGTATGTCAACATGAGTGCACCCGGTAAGGACGCACAGGGCCATATGTTCCAGTCTTTGGGCGCCATCGACTCCACCGTGGACAGCATTACCGTACTGTCCTGGTCCGAGGGCACCACTGCCGATAACTGCAAGGTGAATTACTACGGCGGCACCGCTACCGTGACCATTGACACCAAGACCAAGGAGATCACCAAGGCTGACTATGTAATGGAGGCCCATGTGGTCGTGTCTCACGCTTGCATCACCGTTATCCGTGATAAGAACGCTACCGTAGATGTTACCATGAAGTGGTCTGCACCTGCCAGCGAAAAGTACATGAAGGAAAGCAAGGGCGTTACCAAGGCGTAAACACCTGTTCCGATTTTACAAAAAGCAAGGAATTCCGCACCCTCGGGTGCGGAATTTTTTGTTCTTAAAGTAAACCACAAGCTAAGCTTGTGGGAGAAGCGAGCCGTAGCGTTGAA
>CAVIFY010000032.1:0-22194 GCA_963642245.1 Bifidobacteriaceae bacterium
AGGCAACCGCCTGTGGTCTTGCAATCAAAGATTCGGAGGATTGGAGTCTTTTTAAAAACGGCCTAAGTAAGTGAAAAATCAAAGAAAAAATTAAAAAGAAATGAAAAAAGAAAGAGAAGAGTACCTAGCCTCCGGGTACACCGTTTTCCGCCGAATACTCGGATCGCTCCGAGCAAGTATAGAATAACATTATACTATCGAAAAGAAAATACTTTTTCGCATTTGTTTACAGTTTGTTTACATTTTCTGGGACAAAAGCCGCAGGATCCGCCGTGTAACCAACAAAAGGTGCGGATTTACCGGACATTTTCACCCTTTCGACCGGGTTTGACAATTTCTTGCAAAAGAAACAAAATGGTCATATTTTATCCGAAAAGTGTTAACCGAATTCGCAATTTCTTCATTTTATTTCTATATTCCGCTCACTTTTAGCCGTTATACTAATACTCGAAAGGCGGGAAACGCCCCTTCTTTTCTTTTCATTTTTCTTTTCCCACCAAACCCTTAACAATATCTCATTGTTTTCTGTTTTCCGCCTTCCACTTTGCATTCATTCTCCCCTTTCTCATATACCTCCGTGCCATAGGGCACAGCGAAAGCGCACACCCACCGGTGTGCGCTTTTGTTTTGCCGATTTATCCTTGGCGGCGGGCCATCTCTGCCTCCATATCCAGCACCAGCGCGCTCATGGGCACATCCAGCGCACAGGCAATGCGGTAGAGGGTCTCCAAGGTGGGCTTGCGCTCGCCCCGCTCAATGGCAGACAGGTGGGTGCGCCCAATATCCGCCAGGCCGCTGAGCACCTCCTGGGACACGCCTTTCTCCTTGCGCCGGGCGGCGATCACCTCGCCCACCAGCTGCGGGTCCAATGTGGGATTAAACATAGCATACACTCCTTTATCAGTAGTGTATGCGAAATTTTTTCCGACTTTGAACACTTATGTTGACATTTTGCGCACTTATGTGTTACTATGAAGATACTAAGTGAAAGAAGGAGGGCTCACAATGGAGCAATACAACCCAAATCAACCCCAAAATCAACCCCCGCAACCCCAATACACCAACCCCACCGGGCAGAACAACTACCAGCCCTATCCCCCGCAGCAGCCGTATCCGCCGCAGCAAGGCAAGCCGAAAAAGCCGGTGTACAAAAAATGGTGGTTCTGGGTGCTGATCGTGCTGGCTGTTTTTATTTTCTTCAGCGCACTAGGCAGCAGTGGCGACAGCAGCGATACCGATACCGGCAAGGATACCACCAGCGTATCGGACACCACCAAGGGCAAAACCACCACAAAAGCGGAACCCACCACCAGTAAAAAGCAGTTTAAGGACAGCTGCAAAACCTATACCTATAAAGATGTGGCCCGGGACCCGGATAAATATAAAAGCAAGAATATGAAGTACACCGGCGAGGTTTTGCAAGTGATCGAGCCTACCTGGGGTGACACGGTAGAATATCGTATTGCTGTGACCAAAGACGACTACGGCTACGATTATGACAGTGTGATCTATGTGACCTATGAGCGCGCCGAGGGTGAATCCCGCATACTGGAAAATGATATTGTTACCTTTTACGGCACCTGCGACGGCATATACTCCTACACCTCTGCCTTGGGCGGAAAGGTCACCATTCCGAAAGTTGAAGCCAAGTACTTGGAACTGAAAAAATAAAAGACACCAAAAAAGGACACCCGCCTGGGTGTCCTTTTTTATTTATTCTGTTCTATTTCAGCACTTTGAAGTCTACCTTGCCGATCTTGGTACGGGGCAGGGCGTCAATGTACTCGATCTCCCGGGGCACGGACCACTTGGACAGGTTCTGCATACCGAACTCGTGGATCTTCTCCGTCAGGGCGGCCTCGTCGTCGTGGGCATAATTCTTGTTGCGCACCACAAACATCTTCAGCTGGGTCTTGCCCTCCTCGCCGGTGCCGATCACGCAGCAGTCATAGATCTCAGCCATGGCCCGGTAGCTCTCCTCAATAAAGGAGGGATACACCAGGTAGCCGCTGATCTTGTACACCCGCTTCAGCCGCTGGCGATAGTAAATATCGCCCTTTTCGTCAATGAAGCACATATCTCCGGTGTGCAGCCACACCTTGCCGTCCGGGTGCTCCACCAGCACTTTGGCAGTCTCCGCCGGGTCGTGGTAATAGCCCTGCATTAAGGTGGGGCCGTAGACGCACAGTTCGCCGTCCTCGCCCTTTACCTCCTCGGTGGTGCCGGGCTTTACGGTCATCACTTCAATATTATAGGTAGGCACGCCGATACAGCCCTGGGGCGCCTCTCGGCGGGGGTCCGTAAAGCTGCACACGGTCACGCACTCGGTCAGGCCGTAGCCGGACACAAAGTGGAACTTGGAGCCGTTCTCATGGAGCAGGCGGTCCATCTTCTCCGTTAAGGAATAGGGCACCACATCGCCGCCGGAGCCAATGAGCTTCATGGTGCTCATGTCCACGCCCTTCAGGTAGCCGGCCTTGTACACCTTCTCAAAGAAGTCCGGCACGCCGAAGATATAGTTGATATGGTACTTGCGAATGGCGTCAGAGCACATCTTGGCGTCAAACTGGGGCCACAGGGACTGGGGCATACCCACGCACATAGACACATGCATACAAAGGGCAAAGCCAAAGCCGTGGAACACCGGCAGTGCGGTAAGCATGGCGTCGTGGTCCGGATCCAGGTCGATCTTAATGGTGTCCTCCACCACATCCACCAGCTCATAAGACAGGTTGTTGATGGCCTCGCTGGAGAGCATTACGCCCTTGGGATTGCCGGTTGTGCCGCCGGTCATCATAATGGCAGCGGTGGCCTGGGGATCGGTGGCCGGTTCCGGGTTGCCGTTCTTGGCGATATACGCCCGGCCCTGCTTTAAGAAGTCCGACCACTCATAAAAGCGGGTCACGCCCACAGCCGGGGCGGTCTTGCCCTTGATCTTCTTCTTATACATGGCGTTGGCGATCCAGCCGTAGGGGGTCTTGGGGAAGTAAGACGCGGTCTTGCACTTCACCAAAGTCAGGTCCATACCGGCAAAGGCCTTCTCCGACACATCAAAGCAAAAGGCAAACTTGGCGCCCACCAGATCCACCGCATACTTGGCCTCGCTGGCCACAGACAGCGGGTGCAGCATAGACGCCACGGCGCCGATCTTGTTCACCGCATAGATCGCGGCAATGCACTGGGGCATATTGGGGGCACAGATGATCACCCGGTCGCCCTTGCGCACACCGTTTGCCAGCATACCGGCGGCGCAGGCGTCTACCAGATCCGCCACCTGGTTCCAGGTCAAGGTGTTGTTATAATAGTAAAAACAGGGTTTGTCGCCGCGCTTGGCCACAGAGTCCGCGAACTTCTGATACATGGTCTTGCGCACATCGTATTTGGTGGTATATTCAATCATGAGAACGCTCCTTTTTCATCTTAATGTTCGTCTATTATAGCAGACCCCTTTCCACGGCTCAACAAAAGGCAAAAAGATTTTATACTTAATTTATAAACCCGGGTTTGACTTTTGGCCCATCTATGGTATGATAAAGAGCGATATAACAGAAAAGGACGACGATTATGGCCTATCAAATCAAAAAAGACCCGATCTCCAAGATCCCCAAGGTGCAGCTTGCCTTTTGGCTGTTGGTGCGCCTGGCTATGCTCATCTGTGCCGGGTATTCCTTTATCCACGGCGATCTGGTGATGGGATTTGAGAGCGTATTTTGCTTTATCTTTACCCATTTGTGGGATCTGTTCCAAATTTTCGGCAACGGCTCGTTTATTGAAGAGGTGCCACCCCTGTCCCAAACCCTGCTGAATGTTATTATTTTTATCGGCATTGTGTTTGGCTCCTACCTGAGCCTGTTTGACAAGCTGGCGCATTTTGATGATTTTATGCACCTGCTGTCCGGCTTTGTGTGCGCCGCCTTTGGCTTTGACTTTGCCCGGATCATTCAGCGCAAAAAAGGCCCCTGCGCCGTGACCCTGGCCGCTATGTTCGGCCTGATGTTCGCCGTGACCATTGCCGCCGGGTGGGAATTTTACGAGTTCCTGATGGACACCCTCCACGGCACCAACCTGCAACTGGCCAAGCCCGGGCCGGAAACGGCCATGTTTGACCTGGCCAAATACCACGGCGAGTACGGCTACATCGGCCTGGTGGATACCATGACGGATATGATGATGAACGCCGTAGGCGGTATTGTGGGCATGATCTTTATGATCGTGCTGCGCACCAAAGGGGACAAAAAATCCGCCGCCAAGGCAGAAAAATAAATCATAACGCAAGAGAACCGCAATGCACAGGCACTGCGGTTCTTTTTTACTTTTATCTGTGTTTTATTCTGTATTTTGGGCGGTGTCCAGGTCCTGGAGCATTTCTTCCAGCTCCGACGGCTGATGAGCCAGGCAGGGCTTGCCCTGGGCGGTCCAGCCGGTGCGCAGATACGGATAATAGGTCTTGCCGTCGCTGCCGGTGACGCTGCCGTCCGCCTGTTTCTCTTTCACCTGCACCCCGGTGACCAGGTAGCCATCACTATCAATATAGGCGCCGGTCGGCTCCAACCGGGCAGCCGGGTCGTCCATAGCGTACAGATACTGCACATTCTTGGTGGCGTCCCCATCCGGCGACTTCCAGTAATAATACAGATACGCCTTGCCGTCCCGGGTGTAGGCGGGCGCAAAGTGGGGCTGGGGATAGAAGTTGCCCTGCCGGTCATAATAGCCCCGGTCCAGCAGCGGTCGGCGCAAGTTGCCGTGGGTGCCGCTAAAATCGCCGCTGACCAGGAACCGACTGCTCAACAGGCAGCCGTCCTTGTCATACAGCGTCACGGTGCTGTACGGCTTACCGGCCAGGCAAAAATAGTAGTCCCCGAACTGATACTGAAAGCTCATCTCATACCGCTGGTGTGCCCAGTTTTTCAGCTGGTCAAAGCGGCTGCCCAGGCTATCGTACCGGGCTGTGTACTGGGCCTCAGACACCCGGGGCGCCTGCAATTTGGCACCGATCTTGCGGGCCAGATCGGCCCGGCGCAGCTTGGGGTTCTTCTCCACCGTAGCAGCCACCCGGTCCAGTTGGGCCATAGCTGCTGCGGTGGCTCTATCCTGCCGCTTGGCAGAGAACGCCGCCTCGCACCGGTACTTGTCGCTGCCCACCAGGTAAGTCCAGTCGTACCGGCAGTTGCCCAGCCGCTGCAAGGTGTATTCCACCTTCCATTTATACGGCACCACGCCGGACAGCTGCTCCAGCACCACCCGGTCCTCTTTGCCGGCCATCTTGCGGTCAAACAGCGCCTGCCGCCCGGCTGTATCTACTGTTAAAAAGCGGGCGCTGCGCTTGTCCAGATCCGTGCCCACCAGATCGCTGTTCAGCCCCAGGCGCACAATGCCGCTGACCTGGGAGCGGTACGCCTGCTCCCGGGTGGATCGGGCATAGGTGCGGCTGATGTCCGCTGCCATCTCCGGGTCGCTGCCCAGCTTTTCCAGCGAGTCTTGGAACTGGGCGATCTCCTTTTGGTACGCCGCCTCCAGCTCTGCGCGACTTTGAATTTCCTGCGGCTCCACCTGGGCCAGCACATAATTGTGCTGATAGGTAGCGGACAGCAGCTCCCCGTCGTCGGCGCGCTCGATCTCAAAGGCGTAAGGGCTGTCCTCGATCTCTGCGCACAAAGCGTCCATATCCTTGGCGCCCTGGGTCACCTGGAGCAAATAGGCGTACACCGCCTTGTACTCCCCGGCAAAGGCCCGCAGGTCCGCCGGTGCCTTGATCCCAAGAGCGACTGTAGCCGCCAGGCAAAGAATGCCCAGCACCGCTCCCACCCGGCCAAAGGCCCGGGCCAAGCGATTGTCCAGCCGGGTGTTGGCCAGCGCCGCCTTTTTCACCATATAGATCACGGCCGCCAGGAGCAGCAGCACCCCGGGCGCCAGCAGACCGGCGATCCCACCGGCCACTGCCCGATCGTTGGCATACAGACCCTGGTGCTTTAAGATCTCTTGATGGAACAAAAACGCCTGCCAGTTGGCAAAGCGGCCGCCCATGGTGGCGCTGAGCTTTTGCAGCAAAAAGTACAAATACACCCCGCTGCCGCCCAGACCGAGGGCATACAGCACTGCCGTTACCGGGTGGCTCTGGTGCAGGCACCACAGCCCATATAGGCAGGCGCAGCCGGGCACCAGGCAGGCCCCGGCGTTCAGCAGGGCCGTTAGCCCCACATCGCCGAACACATACTGCCGCAGAGCAAAATATGCCCCGGCCAGCAGTCCGCCCCACAGCAGCAGGAACACAATATCCCACACCGGGGTATAAAACCGATTGTGCAGCGCGCCCAGCTGGTCGCAGATCTCTGCCGGGTCGCCCATGGCCTCTACGCCCTGCGCCTCTGCCCGTTCCGGGTCGTAGCCGATCTCCTCCAGCGCCTCCGTACGGTGGGCAATATGGTCCTCCAGCTCTGCGGTGACCGCCCGCTTTTGGCGGTCGTCAAAGATCCGCGCCGTGGCTTTTTTGATATAATCCTCTCTCTTCATTTTCTTTTCCGTTACCCTTTATGCAAATGACAATACTTTTTGTACCGTGTCGGAGAAGGCAGTAAACTCCGCCTTTTTGCTCTCCAGCAGCTTGCGCCCTTTCTTTGTAATGTGGTAGTATTTTTTCTTGCGCCCGGTGGACGCGTCCCAGTAGCTCTCCAGGCAGCCCTCCTGCTCCAGCGCGTGCAAAATGGGGTACAAAGTGCCCTCTTTCAGTGAAAAGGCGTTGTCGCTGCGGGCCTCCAGGGTCTTGATGATCCGGTAGCCGTACAGATCCTCGCTCCCCAGCACGGAGAGCACCAGCATAGGCAGCGTGCCGGTGGACAGTTCCTTGCTGATCTTCATAACCGTCTCCTTTCTGTTGTTACATAGATGTTCTATGTATAGATGATAACAGTATTCCGCAGCTTTGTCAAGGAACTTTACCAGTTCTCAATAATTCAATATGCACAAAAACTTTGGCAAAATATTGGTTGCTTTGCCCAAAATACTATGCTATAATGTAATAAATCTGTGTAATTCGCATAAAGCATTACCGGTATTGAAGGGGGACCCTATGAAAGAAAAGAAACTGGGCGCCAAGGTCAAAGACCTGGTGTCCTCGGTAAAAACCCACTGGACCACGCCGCCGGAGGGGCGCTATGTACCGTACAAGGAGATCGCCGCGTACAGCGTAGGCGGTATCGGCGTAAAATTCGTGATCTACACCGCCTGGTACATTGGGCTGTCTGCTACCAGCCTGCTGGCCGGCTCCGCTTTGGGGCTGAAGAATGGCGATTTGGTCAAGCTGACCATGATCGCCACCATCATCGGTATCTTCTTAGTGCCGCTCAGGGGCATGATCATTGACAACACCCGCTCCAGCAAGGGCAAGTTCCGGCCCTATCTGCTCTATACCGGCATACCCAGCGGTATTTTGCTCACCGGCTTTGCGTTCCTACCCTTTGAGAGTATGAGCTACAACCAAAAGCTGTGGGCGCTGTTTATCACCTACGAGCTGTTGCAGCTGTGCTACCCATTCTACGACCAGGCCTACACCACCCTGGTACAGGTGATGAGCCCCAACTCCACAGAGCGGGCCGATGTGATCACCATTTCCACCTTTATCTACTCCCTGGCGCCCACCATCATCGGGTTTTTGGTGCCCATTTTGGCGGGCTTTACCGGCGGGCTGGAGCACATTAACGCCTACCGGATCATTATGCCCATCTTTGGCATCGGCGGTGCGCTGATCGGTCTGTTCAGCTACACCGGCACCAAGGAGCGCATTATCGTTGCCAAGGACTACACCCCCAAGGTGCCGTTCTTTAAGGGGATCGGCGCCGGGATCCAAAACAAATACCAGTGGGCCCGCTCCATTACCAGCTGGCTGATCCTGCTGCAAGGCGGTGTGGGCAGCGTGACCACCTGGTACTTCTACTACGGCATTAAAGATGTGCTGGGGCTAAGCACCCAGCAGCAGGGCGTGCTCAACGGCACCCTGACCACCATTTTGGGTGCGGCGGCCACCCCGGCTATGCTGCTGGCGCCGCTGCTGATCCGCAAGGTGGGCAAGCGCAATCTCTTTATCATCTATATCCTGGGCACCACGGTGAGCATGATCGGTATGTTCCTCTTTATCAAGCAGATCTGGGTGCTGTTTGCCTTTACCTGGATGCGTGGGTTCTTTACCACCTTTACCCTGATCACCGACGGTGCCATGAACGCCGATGTGCTGGACTACCAGCAGTACAAGACCGGTGAGCGGCTGGAGGGGCTGATGGGCCAGTTCGTGACCTTTATCGGCACCTTTATCGGCATGGGCGTTACCTACCTGACCAACACCGTGCTGATGCAGAACACCTACGGTCTGACCAACAACTACGACGACCTGTACAAAGCCAGCTTCCGTGAGCCTATCTCCAAGGGCATGATCCTGCTGGCCATCGTGGGCTATGTGCTGTCGCTGATCCCCTTTATCACCATGTACACCCTCACCGAGGAGGACCACGAGGGTCACATTGGGGTGCTGAAGATCCGCGCCGCCCTGGAGGACTACGCCACCGGCGCCCTGTCTGCCGGTCAGCTGGAAGAAGCTAAGCAGATCTACGCCGGCGCCCTGACCCAGCTGGAAGAGTTGGAAGTGCAGCTGCCCGCTGCCACCGGCAAAGAGAAGCGGCAGATCAAGCGCAAGATCAAGGGCTTGCAGATCATCAAGGACGAGAAGAACCGCTTTGACGACCAGACCATGCAGCGCCGGGTGGAAAAGGCCAAGGAACTGCTGAGCCACACGGTGGAGGAGCTGTACGGGATCAGCGAGCCTACCATGGATCGGTACAACGCCGCCAAGGCCATGGACGAGAGCACCAAAGAGGCTGCCAAAGCCAAGGCCCAGGCTATGCGGGAGGCGTCCAAAGAGCTGGACCGCTTCCACAAGAAAGCCTACAATTACATTCAGGCCCGCAAGCTGGTCAAGCAGCTGGAATACTACACCCACTGGGAGACCATCTTTGAAAGCGAGCCGGTAGCCGCAGAGGCTTAAAATCGAAAACAAAAGCGATAAGCAAAAGCAAAGGACTTTGACCCAATGGCCAAAGTCCTTTTTTATACCTATTATAATTTATAATATGCGCGCCGTCACTCCGCCGGGTCCGGCTGCAAGGGGCCGTAAAAGTAGCTGGCGGTGGCACCCCCGTCTGCCAGGAAGGTGGAGCCGCTGATAAAGGCGCCCTTGTCGCTCATCAGCAGTTCCGCCACATTGGCGATCTCGTCCGCCGTTCCCGGCCGCCCTGCCGGGCACTTGGCAAACATATTCTTGTAAAAATCGCCCCGGGGACCGTTAAATTCGTCCAGCGCCAAGGGGGTGACGATAATGCCGGGTGCAATGGCATTCAGCCGGGCGCCCCGCTTGCCCCACTCTACCGCCTGGGCCATGACCCGCTTTTCGTTACAGCGCTTGGCCAGCTGGTAGGCGTGGAGGGTGTCTTTGATATTCGACGGCTGCAAAAAGTCCAGCTCCAGCAGCTGCTCTGTGGGAGTGGTGGCCAGCTGCCGATCCTGCGCCGGGGTCAGGGCAGGCATACGCCAGCCGGACTGGCTGGAAATGGTGACCCCTACCCCGCCGGGGGCGATCACCCGGCCCACTTCCTCCAGCAGCACCGCCGTACCGTACAGATCTACCTTTAAGATAGCCTCCACCGGCGCCTGGCTGGGGGACACACCGGCCGCATTCACCAGCATTTGAATGTCGCCGTACTGCTGACCGGTGGCGATCATTGCCTGAATGGACGCCCGACTGGACAAGTCCATCTCCACCGGCTCCACATCGTAGCCTGCTGCGTTCATGATCTCTGCCATGGCGCGGGCGTTCTCCGGCTTTTTGTCGCCTACAATGATCTTCATACCCGTGCCCATACGGCGGGCAATGGCCATACCGATCTGCCCGGCACCGGCCCAAAGCATTACCTTTTTCATTCTGTGATCATCCTTTCTTGTCTTTTGTGCCTTCATTATACCCCGGCTGCGCTGATCTATCAATTCTTTTTACTTGCGGTATTGATAAGTATAGCTAATCATTGTATAATGCATACAGGTGATTTTATGTTATTACGACAGATCGAATACTTCCAAGCGGTGGTGGAGTGCGGCAACTTTTACCGGGCGGCGGAACGGTGCTGCATTTCCCAGTCCGCCATCTCCCAGCAGGTGCGCAAGCTGGAGCAGGAACTGGGGGTGCAGCTGCTGGACCGGCACAACCGCACCTTTAGCCTGACCCCGGCAGGCACCCACTTTTACCAAAAGAGCCTGGTGATCACCGGCGATTTGGAGCAGCTGGTGCGCGAGACCCGGCGGCTGGATCGACCGGACAGCGCCCGGCTGCGGCTGGGGTACTACCGGGGCTACACCGGCAGCCAGCTGACCCGGGCGGTGGCCGCCTTTTCCCAAAGCTACCCGGCGGTGGAAATACAGGTGCAACCGGGCAGCCACGAGGCGCTGTACCGGGCCATGGAAGAGGACACCGTAGACCTGGCGATCAACGACCAGCGGCGAGCGTTCTCCGGGGCGTACCACAACTTGGTGCTGGCCGAGAGCCGCACCTGCATTGAGATCGCCAACCGCCACCCGCTGAGCCGCCTGGCCCAAATTGAAACGGACGATCTAAAGAACACCCCCTGCATTTTGGTCACGGACCCGGCCACCAGAGCCGAGGAGCAGGCGTATTATGAAAAGATCGTGGGGCTGCGGGGCGACTTCCTCTTTGCGGACACTGTGGAGGCGGCGCGACTGATGGTGATCACCGGGCAGGGCTATCTGCCGGTGGACCTGATCGGGGAGCAAAACCTGCCGGACGCCACCGTCAGCCGCATTCCCCTGGTGCGCCGGGGCGAGCCGGTGACCAAGACCTACTGCGCCTTTTGGAAGCGTGACAATTCCGGCTACTATATTGAGACCTTTGCCCGACTGCTGAAAGAGCAGTTTTCGCCCCACCGGCTTGACGATACCGGGCAAAAATGCTAAAATATCCGCAAGAAAAAGGCAAAGGAGAACCCCCTATGGCAAGCGAGCAAGCAGCCGTCCTGCACAGTCAGGAACGGCCGGTTTATATCAACAAGGGCAGCGCCCTGACGCAAAATCTCATCTTCTCCACCGCCCTGGCCGGGGCAGGCACCTACGGTCTTTTGGCCTTGCAGCACACCCTGCGCACCGGCAGCCGGTGGGTGGACGCGGCTGCGCCAAACGGCTACAGTCTCTACCAATTCGCCTACGGGGTGATCGGCTCCGTTATTCAGAATTTTAAGATCGACAAGGCCATGGCTGCCCTGCTGGGCAAGGCCTACGACTTTGACCGGTTTTGCCGCATTGGCGGCGGACTGCTGCTGGCATCCCTCATCAGCATTGCCGCCGTGCTGCTGGTAACGGTGGTCTATAACATCGTCAATTTGGCATACCTGCACCGGGTGAACAAGCTGGAAAAGGCAGAGGTGCCCACCTTGGAAGAAGCCAAGGTCCAGCGCTGGAACCGGGCGCTGCCGGTGATCCACCGGGTGTATGCGGCGCTGAGCTATCTGTCGCTCTTGATCTGCCTTGGCTCTGTGGTGCCCCTGTCCATGATCTCCGGCGCAGCCCTGGGGGCCAAGACCGCCGGTGACAGCGCCACGGCAAGCAGCATTGCGGCGCGGGCCAAGATCGCCATTGTGATCGGCTTTGTGCTGTTCTTTATCATCGCCGTGCGGGGGATCACCAAAAAATGGGATCGGATCAAAGAGAACGGCCCGCTGGTGTGCCCGGAGAACCTGGGCACCTATCTGCACGGGCTGGTGATCGTGTCCGTACCGTTCCTGACGGTGCTGGCGCTGGCGCTCCTCATCGTCATTTTGCTGGTGCACCTAATGCTCACCGGCGCTTGGCTGACCCGCCGGGATTAAAAGTACATAAAGAAAAGGCGCAGCCCATCAGGGCTGCGCCTTTTTTTATATCTATCCGGGCACTTACTTTTGCAGCGCCGTGCCGTTTACATACAGGGTGTGGCCGTTCAGGTCAATGTTGCTGTATGTGCTGTCGCTGTCCGTCAGGGCGGTCACATAGGTGTCCGCCGTCAGGGTAAAGGTGCTGTCTGCGTCCAGAGTCAGGGTCACGGACTTGGCCGTCTTGGCGGTGTTGATGGCGCCGGTGTAGGTGCTGTTTTTCAGGTTCACCGTCAGGGCAGACAGGTTATCCGCCTCCATGGTGCCGGTCAGGGTCTGCCGGGTGGCATTCAGCGTCACCGTGCCGCCGTTGCTGCCGGAATTGCCCCACTCGCTGGTGCCCTTTACGCTGAGCAGCACCCCGCTGCCAAACTGCAACTTGGTGTTTTGCAGGTCGATCTGCGCCGTGGTATTGGTCACAAAGAACATGGGTGCCGTCTTGTACGAGCCGCCGTCCTTGGTGATGGACAGGGTGGAATTCTTGGCGGTAAACTTGGCGGTGCCCTCCCCGGCGTCGCCGCTCATAGACTGGTACAGCATGACGCCGCAGGCGTCTACCGTGCCCCGGTTGCCGGTGCCGGCAGCGGACAGAGTAGAGTCCGTGACCGTGGCGCTGTTTTTGCCCTCCACCACCGTCATTTGGGCGCCGGTAGCGGTGCCGGTGGTGTTGGTGATGGAAATATCGCCGGTGGAATAGATCACCGGAGAGCCTGCACCGGCGGTCTTTAAGGTAGAATCAGACACGGTAACGGTGCCCTCGCCCCGGTCCGTGGCCAGAGCGGCGCAGGAGGCACCGGCGGTCTCCACCGTTACATCATCGGCCGTAATGGAGCCGCCGTAAGTGGCGTCCAGACCCCGGGCGGACCCGGAGCCTGTGGTGGTGATCTTGGAATGACTGATGTTGATACTGGCGCCCTCGCCGGTGGCGAACACCGCGTTGCTGCCCTTGGCGGCAGTGGTGATGGTGGCGTTCTTGATGGTGGCGGTGGAGTTCTTCTGCACCAGCACCCCCGCATTGACGCCGTTAAACTCGGAGTTCTCCGTACTGCTGCTGTCGCCGCCGGTCTTGGACAGCGTAGCGCCGTCCACTGTGGCAGAGCCGCCGTCGGATACCAGCAGCACGCTCTCGTCCGTACCGTCCGCCTGGGCGTCCTCCGTTACAGACAGGGTCTCGCCGTCTGCGGTCAGGGCGCCGGTAGCCGCCGCGCTGCTCTCGGTGGTTTGAGCAGCGGAACTGCCCGCTGCCAGTCGATTGGCGGCATAGCTTTGGCCGCCGGTGAGCGCCGTTGCCAGCAGCAGAGTAGCCAGCACAAAGATCAGCACCTTGTCGCTGTTCTTAAAGGTTTGGCGCAGAGAATACTTGCTGCCACGGGACAGGATCAGGTACAGCACGCAGGCGCTGACTCCCAGGGAAAGCAGGGCAAAGAGCACATAGTAAACCGCAGACAGGCGGCTGCCGCTGCCGGGCATAGACGGTGCGCCGCTGCTGTCGCCCTGGGGCGGTGCGGACGGGGCGCTGCCATTTTGGCTCTCCCCTGCGCTGCCGCTCTGCCCACCGGGGGCGGCATTTTGGCCGTTGCCGGCCTGGGCGTTATTCTGGGTATCGCCGCTTTGGGTATTGCTGCTTTGATCGCTGCCGGACTGGGTGCCGCTCTGGCTGCTGTTTTGATCGTCAGAGGGCTTGGCCGGTGGCGTGTTGCCCTGGGCGTTGCCGCTTTGGTCACCGGCATTTTGGTTATCGCTGCCCTGGGCGCTGTTTTGGTTATCGCCGCTTTGGCCGCCGGAGGGCGCGCTGTTTTGCGAGTCACTGCTTTGGCCGTTGCCGGCGTTTTGCGTATCGCCGCCGGGAGCGCCGGTACTGTCCCCGGGGGCCTGCATGGAGGTGCCGGTGCCGGGGGTGGCTGCCGCCTCCTTGTGGGCATAAAACAGGGTGGTTGCGCACCCGGCCAGCAGCAGTACCAGCAAAACAGATACCGCTACATTCTTTAAGGTTCGTTTGTTCTTCATCAGAATTGCTCCTTTCCTAAATTGGGGGGCGTTCCCCCCTTTGCACCTAAAGAATACCCCGCAAAACTTAAATGAAACTGAAAAAACCAAACTTTTTTGCAAAAAAAACAGACGGCATATTTTCGCCGTCTGTCTTTATATCTATTTCCTTATGCTTTTTCGATCTTGGGTTTCTCCGCCGGGAGGGTCACGGTAAATACCGTCTGCTCCCCGGTGCTGGCAGCGGCAATGGTGCCGCCGTGGCGCTCCACAATGCCCTTGGCAATGGCCAGCCCCAGTCCGTAGCGGCCGCTCTCTCGATTGCGGGCGGTATCTGCCCGGTAAAAGCGCTCAAAGATCCGCTGCTCCTCCCCGGGCGGGATAGGATCGCCGGTGTTCTCCACCTCCAGCACCGCCCGGTTGCCCTTGCAGCCCAGGCGCACCTGCACCGCCGTGCCCGGTCGGCCGTGGTGGAGGGCATTCTCCGTCAGCACCGTGAGCACCCGGCGCAGCTGGTCGCTGTCACCGCGCACCCACACCCCCGGCTGAATTTGCTCCTCCAAGGTGATCTGCCGCTCAAACAGCAGCGCCTCAAAGGACAGCACCGTGGTGCCGGTCAGGGCGGACAGATCCACCGTCTCCTGCACCGGGGGCTGCTCGCTGACCTGGGCCAGGTCCAGCAGCTGGGTCACCAGCGACTGCATTTGGCGGGTCTCGTCTTCAATATACCCCAGCCACTTCGGGTCCCCCGGGGACTGCTCCAGGGCGTCGCACCCGGCCATGATCACCGCCAGGGGCGTTTTCAACTCATGGGACGCGTCTGCCACAAATTGCTTTTGCCGCTGAAAGCTCTCTTCCACCGGCTCAATGATCCACCGGGTCAAGCGGCGGCTCACCAGCAGGATCAGCCCCTCCGCCACCAGCAGAATACCCAGGGACAGTGCCAAATTCTGCCGCAGCCTTTGCCCGGTACGCGCCAGATCCAGCAGGGTGATGGAGCGACCGGCGGTGTAGCTGTACGCATACTTGGCGGTGTACAGATCGCCCACCACCGTGCCGGTGCGCCCGGCAGCCATATACTGCTGCGCCAGGGCGGCGATCTCCGCGTCCGTTTTGCCGTCCTCCGAGCGGTTGAGCACCGTGCCCACAGTGCCGTCCTGCTCCAGCAGCACCGTATAGACCACGCTGTCCAAAAAACCCATAGGCGGCGTGCCGTCGTCGCTGCGCCGCTCCGGCGCATTGCTGCCCGCTGCGCCCGGATCCCCCGGTTGGGCCTGGCTGAGCTTTTCCGTCACGCTGCGGTACTCCTGGCGATACGCCTGGGCGTTAAAGGCACCCAGCACCCCCACCGTGACCAAGGTTAAAATCAAAAACAAAGTCCAAAACACCTTGCGCTTTAGCTTTTGCATACTACACCTCCAACCGGTAGCCCATGCCCCGCACGGCCTTGATCCGCGCCCCGGAGCCGATGGCCGCCAGCTTCTTGCGCAGAAAGGACAAATAGGCCTCCAAATTGTTGCTCTCCACCTGGCTCTCAAAGCCCCATACCCGGTCGTATAGCTGCTCCTTGCTGAGGATCTGGCCGGGATTTTGCATCAGACTCTCCAGCAGCTGGAACTCCTTGCGGATCACCTGCACCTGGTGGCCGGTGGCGGTGCATCGCAGGGTGGAGGCGGTGAGCAGCAACTCCAGATCGCCGCAGGTGAGCCGATCCGTAGGCACGCCGCTGCCGTCCCGGCGCAGCTGCACATGGACCCGCGCCACCAACTCGTCCATGTGAAAGGGCTTGGTGATATAATCATTGGCGCCCCCTTGCAGCCCGGTGAGCTTGTCCTCCAAGGCGGTACGGGCGGTGAGCATGATCACCTTGGCCCGCATACCCTCCCGGCGCACCCGGCGCAGGATCTCCCAGCCGTCGGTCCCCGGCAGCATAACATCGAGAAGCAGCAGATCGTAGCTGTCCGTTAAGGCGTCATACAAGCCGTCGTCACCGTTTAGGTCCACATCTACGGCATAATTCTCTTTTTGCAGGCGGCTCTCGATCAACTCGGCCAGCCGCCGCTCGTCCTCTACCAGTAAAATTCGCACAGTTGTCCCCGCCTTTCTGCCCCAGTGTACACCGGAAAGCTGAAATGAACCTGAAAAATGTAAAGAATAACAGACCGAAAAAAGACGAAAAGCGCCAAAAGTGGCTTGAACTGGATGTCCAAGCCACTTTTTTCAAACCGCAATACGATAAAATTCTTTCGGTCGGAGCAAGCCCCGGCCCTACGAAAAAAGCGCATCAAGATCCTTGAACTCGGCGCGATTTAGCCGCTTTATCGACGGTATGTTTTATTCCTGCCAGGCCATAATGGTCTTGCCAAAGGCTTTTTGAGTGTCCTTCTCAAAAGCCTGCTTAATATCCGTAGTGGTGCGCACCACATTCACGGAGCTGATCAGGTTGCCCAGATAATCAATGATCTCCGGGTACTGCTGGTACATCTGCACCGTCTTTTCAAAATCCGCCACGCCGCTGCGGGAGGAGCCGAACACGCGCAGCCCTTTCTCCAAAATCATACGGGTGTTGATGGGCACCGGGTACTCGCTGACGCCCAAAATGGAAATGGTGGCCTCCGGCTTGATCAGCCCGATGATCTGCTCAATGGCAATGGGTGAGCCGTTGCCGCCCACGCACTCAAAGGCGTGGTCCATGGTAAAGCCCTCCGGCACCTCCGTGGTCTTATACGCCCCGTCGGCAAAGGTAAAGTCCGCCAGCTTGTCGTCGTTCAGGCCGAACACATACACCTTGCTGTCCGGAAAAGTCTTTTTCAAAAACAGGGAGACGATATAGGCCAAGTTACCGTCGCCCCAAACGCCAATGGCGTCCCGCCGGGGGTGGGCGATCTTGTCAAACCGGGAGATGGCGTGCACCGCTACGGACACGATCTCCGTAAACGCCGCCACATTCATATTGATATCCTGGGGCAGCTTTACCAGCCGCCGGGGCGAGATCTCCACATACTCCTGCAAAAAGCCGTCCATAGACGAGCCGCAGAACTTGGAGGAGCGCAGGTAATTCTCGCCAATATAATCGTCGGTCTCCGTAGGGCAGTTGGGCACCATCACCACCCGATCGCCGGGGGCGAATTTGCCACTGGGGTCCCGCATGACCACGCCCACACCCTCATGGATCAGGGCCATAGGCAGCTTCTCGGCCAGCACCTTCGCGTCCCGGGTGCCCAGGTAATAGCGCATATCTGCGTTGCAAATGGAAAGATTGGTGGGGCGCACAATGGCATTGTCGCCAAACAGATCAATGTCCTCAAAGGCGATCTCAAACCGACGGGGCGCCACCAAACGGTAGACGGTGTTAATCATGGGTCTCGTCCTCCAGCAGGGATTTTGCCACCCGCAGGTCGTAGGGGTAAGTGATCTTCATATTATAGGTCTCACCCTGCACCAGCGCCACCGGCTCGCCCTTGATAACAAAGATCTTGGCAGCGTCCGTAAGGATCTCCTTTTCCTCATCGGTAAGGGTCTCGTACAGCGCTTTCAGCTTGGTAGCCCGGAAAGACTGGGGGGTCTGGCCCTGGTACATCACGGACCGATCCGGAATGGCAGAGATCACCCGGTGGTCCCGGCTCTCCACAATGGTGTCCGTGGCAGGGATCACCGTGTCGCAGGCGCCGAACTGCTCCGCCGCCGCAATGTTCTCCTCAATGATCCGGTAGGTCACAAAGGGACGCACGCTGTCGTGGGTGACGATAATGGTGTCGTCGTTCAGGTTGCCCTCGCTCTCAATGTAGCGAATGGCGTTCATAATGGTCTCGTTGCGGGTAGAACCGCCCTCGATCACCGCCACACGGTCCGCTGCGGGGGCAATGTGCTTGGCGATCAAATTCTTGGTGTGCTCCACCCACTTGGAGGGGCACAGCACCAGGATCTTCTCCAGCTGGGGCACGGAGATAAACTTCTCGATGGTATAAATGATAATGGGCTTGTCCTTTACCGTTAAATACTGCTTGGGCTTGTCCCCGCCCATTCGGGAGCCGACGCCGCCGGCCAATACAACGCCATAAACCATAACGCTAAAATTCCTTTCTGTGTCTGTTCTTTTATTATAAAGGTTCGCCGCCGTTTGTCAATGCCTGTTACTTTAAGGCGCAGAACATTTGGTAAATATCTTCTTCCGTCAGGGGCACCGGGTTTAAGGTCATCAGCATGGACATACTCTGGTGGGCCAGGGCGCGGATCTCCTGATCGCTCTCTACCCCCAGCTCGCACAAATTGGTGCGCATACCCATTCTGTTTTTCATACCGTGGACCGCGTCTGCCATGGCTGCCGGGCTGTCAAACCCGCAGTCCCGGGCCAGGGCAGTAATACGGCCGTCCCCGTCTGCGTGCTCCGCATTGAAACGGATAAAGTAGTCCAGGGTAAAGGCGCAGGCCTCCCCGTGGGGCATACCGTACAGGTTGGTCAGCGGGAAAGAGCAGGCGTGGGAGCCGGTGGTGCGAGGGTGGCTAAAGGCCACGCCGGCCACAATGGACGCCTCCGCCATCTTCTCCCGGGCCTCCAGGTCGCTGCCGTCCCGGTATGCCTTTTCCAGCCCGTCAAACACCAGCCGCGCTGCGTGCACGGAGCAGGCGGAGCACACCGGCTGGTGGTTCACGCTCCAGTAGCTCTCCACTGCGTGGCACAGCACATCCAGCCCGGTAGAGGCGGTCACCTGGGGCGGCACCGTTAAGGTCAGCTCCGGGTCCACCACCGCGATCTTGGGGTACATGACCGGGTGGTTCATGGGCTTTTTCACCCCGGCGGCCACATTGGTCAGCACGCTGATATTGGTCACCTCGGAGGCCGTACCGGCGGTGGTGGCAAAGGCGATCATGGGAATGGCCTCCTCTGCCGTCACCGGCTTGTCGCCGTTGTGGTACGGCTCAATATCCTCCGTGCCCCGGGCAATGGCGCAGGCCGCCTTGCAGCAGTCCATGGGCGAGCCGCCGCCCAGCGCCACCGCAAAGTCTGCACCCACCCGCCGCATTTCTGCCGCGCAGGCGTTCACATTCGCCGTGGTGGGATTGGGCCGAATATCGCTGAATACGGACACCAGCGCACCCTCTGCCGCCTGCAAAAAGGCGTCTGCGGTGCCGTTTCGCTGAAAGCTCTTGCCGCACACCAGCACGCCCCGGGTGCCGCCGATCCGCTCTATATACGACTTGATCTCATGCCGGGTGCCGCTGCCGAAAACCAGCTCCACCGGCAGGTGAAAATTCCAGTTCATACGAACATCTCCTTTGTGGTCTATTTTACCACCCCGGCAGGGCTTTGGCAACAAAAACGGCAGAAATTTCACACTCTGTTCGGATTTCCTATTTACATTTGTCATAAATCGTGGTATAATGCGCACATCGGCAAAGGAATTTAGCGTAGTAAATCGCTACCTTGCTACTACGCAAAATCGCGTCCTTTGCAAATTCATTATGAGGATATAAGGAGAAAATCGTATGAGCAAGATGAAAAAAGTGCTTTCCCTGGTGCTGAGCCTGGTACTGGTATGCGGCATTGTGGCCGGCTTCGCCGCCTGCTCCGGCAACAAGGAAAAAGAGGACAACAAAAAGGAAGACACCACCGCCCAGTCCGATCTGGCCAAGATCCAGGCTGCCGGTGTGCTGAAAGTGGGCATGACCGAGTACGAGCCCATGAACTACAAGGACAAGAACGGCGAGTGGACCGGCTTTGACACCGAGTTTGCCCAGGCTCTGGGCGAGAAGCTGGGCGTGAAAGTCCAGTTCGTTGAGATCAACTGGAACAACAAGTATAACGAGCTGTCCTCCGGCGCTGTGGACTGCCTGTGGAACGGCATGACCATCACCGACGAGGGCAAAAAGGCCGCCAGCATTACCAACGCCTATGCGGAGAACGCCCAGGTGGTGGTGATGAAGCAGTCCGAGGTGAGCAAGTACAAGACCACCGATGATCTGAAGAACCTGAAGTCCATTGCCGTAGAGGGCGGTTCCGCCGGTGAAAAGGCTGCCCAGGCCGCCGGTCTCACCAACACCGTGGTATCCGACAGCCAGGCACTGGCCCTGACCGAGGTGACCTCCGGCTCTGCGGACGCCTGCATTATCGACCTGACCATGGCCAACGCCATGACCGGCGAGGGCACCGCCAACAAGAACCTGACTTACAGCATTAAGCTGGAGGCCGAGGAGTACGGCATTGCCTTCCGCAAAGGCTCCGACATGACCGCCAAGACCAACGAGCTGATGGCCGGTATGATGAACGACGGCACCCTGGACAAGCTGGCCGAGAAGTACCAGATCGTACTCATCAAGGACGCAGCAAACAAATAAAATCACAACAAACACGAGAGGGAATACCATGTTCTGGCAAGTTACACAGCAACTGCTGGAGGGCTTTGGGTCCACCTTAAAGCTCTTTTGCATCACGCTGGTTGCCGCTCTGCCCCTGGGGCTGATCATCAGCTTTGGCTCCATGAGCAAGTTCCGTCCCTTAAAGTGGCTGTGCAAAACACTCATCTGGATCATCAGAGGTACGCCCCTGGTGCTCCAGATGATTATTGTTTATTACGGCCCGGGACTGGTAGGCAACTGGGCGCAAAATATTGAAGATCCAAACGCCTTTATCACCTGGCTGGCCGGGTGGACGGTGTTTGACCGCTTTGTGGCGGTATCCGTGGCGTTTATCATCAACTACGCCTGCTATTTTTCCGAGATCTTTCGCGGCGGGATCGAGGCCATTCCCAAGGGCCAGTACGAGGCCGGTCAGGTGCTGGGTATGACCCGCACCCAGATCTTCCGTAAAGTGGTCTTTATGCAGGTGGTCAAGCGGATCATTCCGCCTATGAGCAACGAGATCATCACCCTGGTGAAGGACACTTCCCTGGCCCGCGTGATCTCCGTTTACGAGATCATTTGGGCAGGCGAAAAGTTTATGAAACTGGACGGCCTGCTGTGGCCGCTGTTCTACACCGGCGTGTTCTACCTGATCTTCTGCGGCATTCTTACGGTGCTCTTTAACCGGCTGGAGAAGAAGCTGGACTACTACAAGGGGTGATGGTATGGCATTTTTAGAAGTTAAGAATTTGCAAAAGCGCTTTGGCAATACCGAGGTGCTCAAGGGCATTGACTTTTCGCTGGAGAAGGGCGATGTGCTGGTGATCATCGGCTCCTCCGGCAGCGGCAAGACCACCCTGCTGCGGTGCCTGAACTTTTTGGAGACTCCCAGCGGCGGCACCATTGCCGTGGACGGACAGACCCTGATCGACGCAGACGACGCCGCCACCCTGTCCGACAAAGAGATCCGCAAAAACCGACTGCACTTTGGCCTGGTGTTCCAGCAGTTCAACCTATTCCCCCAGTACAAGGTGATGGACAACCTGACCTTAGCACCCAAGCTGGCGCTGCGCGAGCAGGTAAAAGCCGCCAAAAAGGCCGGTCAAAACGCCAAAGCCTTTAAGCAGGCCCAAGAACAGGCGCTGGAGCAGAACGCCAAGAGCCTGCTGGAGCGGGTGGGCCTGGCAGACAAAGCCGACGCCTATCCCTGCCAGCTGAGCGGCGGGCAGCAGCAGCGGGTGGCCATTGCCCGGGCGCTGGCTATGTCGCCGGATATTCTGTGCTTTGACGAGCCCACTTCCGCCCTGGATCCGGAGCTGACCGGCGAGGTGCTGAATGTGATCCGCAGTCTAAAGACCGGCAACAGCACCATGATCGTGGTGACCCATGAGATGGAATTTGCCCGCCATGTGGCGGACCAGGTGCTCTTTATGGCAGACGGTGTGATCGCCGAGAGCGGCCCCCCGGAGGAGCTGTTCAATCACCCCAAAAGCCCGGCGCTGCAAGCCTTTCTCAGTAAGGCGCAGAACAAATGAGCCTGCGTTATCCAAAGCTGCTGCGCCAGCTGCGCACCGAGGCGCATAAGAGCCAGGCGGAACTGGCAGAGGTGCTGGGCACCTCCCAAACCATGTACGCCCGCTACGAGCGGGGCGCCAACGCCCTGCCCCTGCGCCACTTGCTGGCGCTGTGCGAGTATTACGATGTGTCCGCCGATTACCTGCTGGGGCGCACCCCCCACCGGCAAAATCCAAATTTGTTATAAATATGGCATAGAGAAAGCACCGCATTTTGCATGCGGTGCTTTTTTGTATTTGTGTTATGCGAGTGTATAACGCACCGCACCCTACAAAGAATAGAGATAACCGTAGGGCGGGGGCTTGCTCCCGAGTGAATTGCACGCAGTGCAAGAGACACG
>CAVIFY010000033.1:0-22078 GCA_963642245.1 Bifidobacteriaceae bacterium
GAGGGTGTTGCGCTCAAAGGCACACCAATCATAAATAATGCGTTGACCAAAACAGCAAATATATATATCAGTATTTGTGCGGATTTGAACTTTTTGTTGGAGACTTGTATGGTTTCAACAAGAATTTCATCTGCTTTTTTGTTTTCTTGCGTTGTGATGCGTTCGCCGATAAGCAACTCGTTAACTGAAATATCCAACACATCGCATATAGGCAAAAACAGAGACACATCCGGCATATTTTTTCCGGTTTCCCACCGAGATACCGATTTGTTGGAAACGCCTAATTTCTCCGCAAATTCAATTTGCGTAAAGCCTTTCGCCTTGCGGTTTTCTGCAAGGAAGCTACCGATTTTTTCTTGGTCCATAGCTGTACCCCCTTTCAATGAGAATATAGCACGGGCCTCCACAAATGTAAAGGACACAAAGCGAGAATTGCGATAAATGCAAAGAGAACGCCACCCCTAAAACCTAAAACCGTGCCTGCCGGTGATCAAAATCGTCTCATAAAAAAGGCTTCCATCCAAAAAGGATGAAAGCCTTAAAAAATTATGCGATTTCTAGGTTTAGTTGCAAGCCAAAGGGGACTATTTCATCTGCCCGAAAACTCGTTTTTGAAAAAAGTGTTGCAAAAACGGTTACCCGAAAAGTGCCAAGTCCCGAAACCCGCATAAATACTGGGTTTTTCGGCACATCTAAACCAAGGGAAACTACTCCCACTCGCTCCCTGAAAGAAAATTCTAAACAGTTTTGCTTATGGGGTTTGACTCAGATTATTTATATTGCTTTCATTATTCAGATAGTAAGGGCTATCTGATTTTTTGTTGCCATTATGTTGCCAAGGGCAGTTCAGGTATTGTACTGTCGCATCGTCGAGCATTGGTATGAGCAAGAACAGTTCCAACATGGGTAATATCAAACGCCAATGTCAAAGAATCCAACCAAATATGAAGCTGCTTTAGTGCGGGATAACTATCCCACTCACTCATGAATGCTGAAGCAGCTAATTGCTTTGTTGTGGCATCGGCGCAATATAAATCCCAAACAGCTTCCAAAGTTGAAATTTCTCTTTCATTAATTGGAGCCGATTGATTCACAACATTACCATTCAACATGATTTTTCGTGTCATGGTCAGTTCCTTTATAGCGGCTTTATCTACAACTGGTAGTCTGACATAACCATCTAATAACTCATTCGAGACTAAAACAGCAGAATTAATCTCTGCGTCATCTAATAATTTCTTTGCTTTTTTGTATTCTTCGGAATCAATACCAATTCCAGCTGAAGAATAACCCGATAGACGTTCAAGATAATACTTATCGGTCTTCTTAAATGTACTGATGGAGTTTATTCTTACTGCATCAAGTATATCTAAATGATCAATCCAGTCTGTACCTGTCGGTAGTTGCATGTACATAAGTTTTTCAAACAAATTAGCTAAAACCTTAAGTCCTACTTTGCATGATCCAGCAACAGGCATGACTTTGTTGACCGCATGTACAACAGTTAAAGCACACAAGGCATCATCGTCAATTTTGTCAATAATTTCAACTGCGCGACTAATTCCCGCTCTACTTTTCCTGGTTTGTCCTTTAGTAATTCGACAGACAAGCAGTTCAGAAAGCATATCATAATCTGCATCTCGTTCTGTTGCGGCCGCAGTTCTTTGAGCGCTTGTTAACAAAAATTGAAAAGAAGGATCTGAAAAGGCACTAAGAGCTCCCTCAATCTTTTGCATTTTAGGCATTAACGACTCTTCGAATTGTTGAACTCGCTCGTTAGCACACGCATATGCATCTGCTGTAAAATCTCTGCGAACAACTGCATATGTTTCAGCACAAATCTCTCTGGCACGCTCCTCGTCAATGCCATTATAAATATTGATTGTGCCTGCTTGCAGCAGTTGAGAATTATCTCCAGCCTTTTGAGCTTGTTTATCTCCACTCACTGTTGATACCTCCGATTTGTGTTTGAACAGCGCCATCACCCGCCTTTTGGGTTTGGTTAAGATTTGTCTTAGTTTTTGAAGAACTTGTGCCAATCTCTTCCGTCTCAACATGAAGTTCCTGCCTTTGCTTTGAATCATTATCTGCACATTGCTTTTGATTTGAGGTTTTTTTGATCCCGATTTTGTAGCCAACCGCACTACCGCTAATTGCACCAATTATTAAGCTAATGATAATGCTGACTATTTCGGTTCCAATCCCGTCAAAAAGCCATTCCATACTTTACTTCCTTCCTCTATTAGCTACTGATTATTTTAAATTTCTCTCGGTCCTAAAAACTTATCTCCATTCAAATGGATCATATGATCCGGCATATCAGCGATCCAAACCTCAGTTTCCCACGCAAGGCTTTCAGAGAACTTCTTGAATGTCTTGAAGTCAAGGAAAGCAGTCACATAAATCTTTCCCGCAGTAACACCAGCAGTCATTTCTTCAATTTCTTTGATGCGCTTCGGCTCCATCGGGCCTACTGATGTGACGAACTCAATAAAATACAGCCAATTTTTGTCTTCTGAGTAGAGGACCACATCCGGCATCTTGTCGTGCAACGTTATTTCAAAGCCCAAAGCACGGAGCTTGTCTACATTTTTAACCAAGTCTTTCTCTGTGGTATCCCCAACATACAGGCACTCGGAGTTGGGCGCGAAACGGGGCGCAAATTCCTCGATAATTGCTTTTTGCAGTTGGTTGTGCTTGCCCGGCGAAAATGTGAAGTCTTCGCCATTGATTTTTACAGGCATTTTTCTCATTGTCCGTTTAGAGGCATAGAGGTCAACAAGTGAGTCGTGATTTTCCATAAAACGCGCCAAACTTCTATCCCATTCTGCAGTACCGAAACTCTGAATCAAGTGAAACATCTCATCCGTTAAGCGATACTGATAGTTTGGACTGTTGGTTGCCTTTCCGTTATCCTCAATGAACGCTGCATTTCTAAAGTGGTGTATGGCTTGTTTGCGGAAGGTTTCGCAGCTATTTTCTGCATAGGTCGTTCCGTAATTGCTGTTTGCGAACGCAATGACGTCGTGAATCCGAATCCAATTATTTGCGGCAGAACCCCATGCCTCTTCTTCTGTCAGATTAGCCATTGCAAGCAATACACAGCAGCACATACCGTTTTGCTGTTTCGCTGGAACTTTCAACGAACTCAGAATTTCTTTCGCTTCCTCTAATTTACTCATATATAGCTCCTCAAAATATTGTCACAAGTTGCTTCCGACATATCTCTAACACGGATCAATTCTTTTCCCATCGCTTCAATCGTATTCATAGGGGGAACTGGCATGGAATTTATCTCGGTGGAGTTCACCTGTGTAGATCCGTTCAAGATGCGATAGTAGCTGTCATACAGCGTAGAATTGAATAGCACATAGAGTCCATAGACAACACACTCTGACAGCTCACGGAATCCACTGATAAAATTGATTTTATTCTGTGTACTAATTTCCGTATATTCAGGATGCTTTCTGGCTAAGTACACACCGCACTGCAGGCGGCGGTGTTCCTCTTTTGCTGTAAAACGCTTCACGAACAAGTAGTTGGTGTTCTCCTGTAGAAGTCCGCGCTGTTCAGTAACGATGTACTCATGTTCCTTTCCAGCAGGAAATACTACCTTTCCATCCTGAATGTGCTGCGAATAAAACAGCGGAACAGCATCGTCTTCTGCTGAATCACGCAATGCTTCACGATTCCGGAAATCAACCGTTAACCCTGTTTTCATTTTTAACCCAATGTCAGGAAGGGTATCTGTCCATCGGTTCAACTCATTCAGAGTTTGGACTTCCTCGGTGTTCGTCACTAGATAGACATAGGACTCATCACCATTTACTACTGTAGAATAAGGAGCTTCAAAAACAGTTCGATTAGAGAAGTCAGCATTACTCTGTGTAGTCGTAATAGTAATTGCATTTGGTTTACTTTGCGTCTTCTTTGCTTTAATGACAATAGTCTCCTGTAAAACACTTTCTTTCTCAAATATTTTATCCCTGCTAACAAATAGATGGATATGTTCTAATGCGCCTTCTTCAAAGAACCGTTTACGGAATTGTTTAAAGTACGCACCGGATGTCCATGAGCGAGGGATGATATACACCATTTCTCCGTCCGCCTTGAGATTGAACATGCTCATAGCCGCAAACAAAAAGTATAGGTTAGGCGCACCATAACATACATCGGACATTGCGGTGGCTTCTGGCGCATCTTTTGCAATTTTCATATAAGGCGGATTGCCAATAACCATATCGAACTTATCTGCACCCGGATTTGCACCCAGCATGCTATTGTAATCAAGCATTTGACTAAGGATATAGTTATCAGTTACAATTCTAAAAGAAACATTTTTCGTTACATGGTTGCACGCCCACTTCAAATTTGAACGCAACAAGTCCACAATGTTGGTATCATTTTCGTAGCAGACCAACTCTATGGTGTCAATTTCAGCATTTGATTCCAGCCGTTCAAGGAGTGCAACCGAAAGAATTCCTGAGCCAGCACCCGGATCGAGGATGCTGAGAGAAGTGCGATCTTCGGGAATCGAAAAAAGTCCTGCCATAAAAACGGCAGTTTCTTTGCTTGTAAAAAACTGCCCATATTTCTTTCTTTTGGACTTTGGCATGTGGTCAATGTACTCGACCGTAGCCGCACAAACATGGTCAATCATTTTCATCATTTATAAACTCCACTATGTCGCCAATGCCGCAATCTAATGCAGCGCAAATCTTATACAAACTCTCCATTGATATAGGCTCGTTTTTTCCCATCTTAGCAAGCACATTAAAACTAACACCTGATGCTTTTTTGAGTTCTGTACGATTCATCTTTTTGTCAATCAGTAGCTTCCAGAGCTTATCGTAGGAAATAGGCATTACAATTCTCCATTTCAAATTTAGACTGGTTGTATTGTAGCACGAAATGACGATATTCGCAAGATAATCTCCGCAGAATGTGAGATTTTCTCTGTAAAGGGAAGCCCATCATCCACGCTTGTCACCTTTTCCCTTTCTGTTAAGCATTTACATCTTATCCTTATGCTGTACAAATCCCGTCGTTTTCAAAATAGGCAACAACATAAAAAGAGCAATTCGTCTTCCGAATTGCTCTTTCTTTATCTGCACAATTATAGACCACTTACTCCCACTCCACCGTGCCGGGGGGTTTGGAAGTGATGTCGTAGACCACGCGGTTGACATGCTCCACCTCGTTGGTGATGCGGTTGCTGACGGTGGCCAGGATGTCATAGGGAATGCGCGCCCAATCGGCGGTCATAAAGTCGTCCGTGGTAACGGCGCGGATGGCTACCAGGTGGTCGTAGGTGCGGTGGTCGCCCATCACGCCTACGGTCTTGACGCAGGGCAGCACGCAGAAGAACTGGGCCATCTCTTTCTCGTACCCGTTCTTGGCCATCTCGTCCCGCAGGACCCAATCCGCCTCTTGCAGCACCTTGATCTTATCCGCGGTGATCTCGCCCAAGATCCGCACGCCCAGGCCGGGGCCGGGGAACGGCTGGCGCCACACCAATTCCTTGGGAATGCCCAGCATGGTGCCCACCTTGCGCACCTCGTCCTTAAACAGGTCGCACAGCGGCTCTACCAGGCCCAGGAACTGCACATCCTCCGGCATCTTCACCTTATTATGATGGGTCTTGATGGTGTCCGCGTCGCCCTTGCCGGACTCAATGCAGTCCGGGTAAATGGTGCCCTGGGCAAAGTAGCCCAGCTCGTCCTGGTGGCGGATCTCGTCCCAAAACACATTAAAGAACTCGGTGCCGATGATCTTGCGCTTTTGCTCCGGGTCGGTAACGCCCTTCAGCGCCTGCAAAAAACGCTCCTGGCAGTTGACCCGCACAAAATTCATATCAAACAGAGAGGTGAAAGTTTTTTCTACAAAATCGCCCTCGTCCTTGCGCATTAAGCCCTGATCCACAAACACGCAGGTGAGCTGCTTGCCCACCGCGCGAGACAGCAGGCCCGCTGCCACGGAAGAGTCTACGCCGCCGGACAGGCCCAGGATCACCTTTTTGTCGCCGATCTGCTCACGCAGGGCAGCCACGGTCTTTTCGATAAAATTATCCATCTGCCAATCGCCGGAGCAGCCGCAAACATCAAACAGGAAATGATGGAGCATTTCCTTACCATAAGTGGTGTGGGTCACCTCCGGGTGGAACTGCACCGCATACAGGCCACGCTCCGGGTTCTCCATCGCCGCGCAGGGGCAGTCCGCCGTCTTGCCGGTGACGGTAAAGCCCGCCGGGGGCTGGGCGATATAGTCCGTGTGGCTCATCCAAACGGTGGAGTCCTGGGGCACATCCCGCAGCACGCTGCCGCCCAGCACGGTCAACTTGATCTTGCCGTACTCGGACACCGGCGCCGTCTCTACCTTGCCGCCCAACATCCACGCCATCAGCTGGCAGCCGTAGCAAATGCCCAGCACCGGCACGCCCAGCTCCAGCACCTCCGGGGTGTAATGGGGCGAGGCCGGGTCATACACGGAATTGGGGCCGCCGGTAAAGATAATGCCCTTGTAATTCCCCTGCCGAATGGTGTCCAGCGGGGTGGTATAAGGCAGAATTTCGGCAAACACGCCGTGATCACGCACACGGCGGGCGATCAGCTGATTGTACTGACCACCGAAATCCAAAACAAGAATTTTTTCCATACTATTCCTCCAAAGCGCAACGCGCGTTCATACGGGTCTATTATAGCGAAAAGCCCGCCGCTTTGCAAGGAAAATAGCGAAAAAGCGCCCCTTTGGTCTAAACAGGCCCTATCCGGCAAAATACCGAGGCAGCGCCGGGGGCTGCTCCACCGGTCGCCCGGCCTGCTCCCGGGCGGTACACAGCCGCAAAAGCAGCATAGACAGGGTGGCGCACTGGCACACAGGCGCCAGCAAAGGCAGGCTGTCCGGGAACAAAAACACCTGCCGCGCGCCGGACAGCTGCCCCGCCAGGCTCTCCACCGTGCAGGCCACCGTGCCCGCGCCCCGAATGGCCGCCAGTTGCAGGGCGGCACAGGTTTTTTCCGTCAATTCCCGACTGCTGATCAGCGCCACCAGCGCCGTGCGGCTGTCCACCGTAGGCAGCAGGGTGTGGCGCAGCTCCGCCGCAGGCACCGCCTCCACCGGCACCCCCAGAGTGCGGCTCCACACCCCGGCCATGGCGCCCGCTGCCGCCAGGTCAATGTTTTGCCCCACAAACAGCAGGCGGTCGTAGCCGACCAGGTACGCCGCCAGAGCGTCCAGCTCGCTGCCGCTTTTTAAGATCAGCCGCAGCTTGTCCGGCAGGGTGGCGCACAGTTTCACCGCCATACGGCCGAACAAGGGGGTAATGGTCTTTTGGCGCAAGCCCCAGTCTACCGCCACCAGCGCCAGCAGCACATAGCCCAGCACAAAGTGGGTCACCGGCGGCAATCCGCCGGGCAGACTGCAAGGCAGGAAGAGCAGCGTGCCCCCGGCACGGGCCAGGGGGCTGTCCGGGTCGCCGGTCAGCGCCGCTGTGCGGGCACCGAAAGCCGCCGCCTTTTGCAGGGCCTCCGCCACCTCTGCCGTTTGGCCGCTGGCAGAGATACCCACCACCAGCGCCCCCCGGTCGCACACCACGCCCCCGGCGCAGAACTCACCGGCAGAATAGGCAAACGCGGGCACATCGCACACCGACTCAAAATTACAGGCCGCCGCCCGGGCCAGCCGGTAAGAAGTGCCGCAGCCCACCAGCAGCACCCGACTGACGCCACGGGGGCGCAGGCGACTTTTGCCCAACCGGGGTTGATCCCCACGCACATAGCGATGGAGCAGCAGCTCCAGATCTCCGGGCAGCGCCTGCAACGCCTCTCCCGGGTCTGCAAAGCCCGCTGCCGGCGATCGGCGCAAGGTCACCGCGCAGGGGGATTTTTTAATTTTTTTGCCCTTGGCGTTCCAAAATTGCAGCTTGCCAGGGCGCAGCTGCACGCACTCCCCGGCAGACAGGGCGTAGATCTTCATTTTATCCGGCTCCAGCGCCGCTAAATCGGAAGAAATGTAAGCGCTGCCGCCGCCCACCGCCGCATACAGCGGCGCCCCGTGGGCACAGGCAAACAGGCTCTCCTCGCCCCGCCGCAGCACCGCCAAAGCGTAATGGCCCCGGGCCTCCCGGCAGCACAGGCGCAAGGCGGCAACAGGCCCGCTGTCTGCATAGGCCTGCAAAAGCGCCGCCAGCACCGCGCCGTCGCTGTCCGGGTAGGGCAGCAGGTTCAGCGCGCTGCGCAGGGCAGCGGCGTTCTCCACCGTGCCGTTCATGGTCAGGCAAAAATCATCGGTCACAAAGGGGTGCACATTCTCCGCCGTGCGCCCGCCGCAGGTGGCAAACCGGGCGTGCACCAGTCCGCAGGTGGCTGCGCTCTCCGGCAGCTGCTGTGCCAACTCCGCAACGCTATCTCTGCTTTTGGCGCACAGCAGCTGCCCCCCTTGCATCAGGGCGGCGCCGTAGCCGTCCAGCCCCAGCTGGGTGCAGGCCTGCAACTTCTCCAGCAGCAGTCCGGCACAGGGGGCGCTGCCGACAAATCCGTATAGAAACATGGTGTTCGCTCCTCCTTAATTGGGCAGCAGCCGGGCCACGATCACGCTCATATCGTCCCGCCGGTCCGCCGGGGTGTGGGCCTTGGCATAGGCCAGCACCGTATCTGCCAGCTCCTGCTGGTCCTGGGATTGAAAGCGGCAAAGCAGCGCCTCCAGCCCCACCGCGTCCGCGTCTGTAATGCCGTCGCTGAGCAGCACCACCGTGTCTCCGGCGCCCAGCACCGCCGTGCGCTTGGCAAAGGTAATGCCCCGCAAAATGCCCGCCGGCATACTGGCCAGCTCGCACCGAGTCAGCCGTCCGTGGCGCAGCACATAGGACCGGGGCGCACCGGCTTTGTAAAAGGCGCACCGCCCGGTAAACAGGTCTACGCAGGCGCAGTCCAGGGTAGCCAGGCTCTCCTCATTGCTCTTCACCAGCAAAGCGGAATTGACCACTTTCAGCGCCGCGTCAAACCCAAAGCCCGCACTGAGCAGGCGGCTTAGCAGCCCGGCACCCATAGCACCGTCCAGCGCCGCCCGAGAGCCGCGGCCCATGCCGTCGCTGATAATGAGAATTTGGTGGCCCCGGCCGTCCCGGGCGATCTTTACCGTGTCGCCGCACAGCCGACCCTCCGCCGCAAACTGGGCATAGCCCACAGACAGGCAATAAAGGGGTTTTTCGTTAAAGGTCAGCAGACTTTCGCTGCCGTAGCGGGTCACCTGTCCCGCCTCCAACGAGCGGCCGCAGACCTTGCTGATCTTGGCCTGGAGCACCGGACTGGACAGCCCCGGCGCCGGATCGTCACAGGCGATCTCCACCCGCATACGGTCAAATTTGTCTAAAATTACAGAGATATTTTTGGGGTAAATTTCGCTCTCGCCCAGCAGCCGCCGCAGCTTACCGGCGGTCTTGGCGTCAAAGCACTCCGCCTGGTCAAACTCAAAGGCCAGGTCAGACAGCATATCGGAGATGGAGTAGAACTGGTCCGCCGCCACCATACGCATATCGCTTTTTTCCGGGTCCGGGGGCAGCCCCCGCTTGCCGTTGATACGGTCGATCTTCTCCCGCACCTCTCGCACATTGTCGCTGACGCTGGCCATGGCAGAGGCGGCAAACCGCAGCCGCAGCACCAGGCTTTGGCGCAGGGAGCCCTCCGGCGCAATATCCGCGCCGTTCTCAAAAAAGGCGGTGCACCGGTCGCCCCAGGCGGCAGGCAGCAGGAGCAGCAGCACCCCGGCCACCGCGCTCTCTGCAAAGGTGCACACGCTCAGCCGCCCCAAATCAGCCACCACGGAGAAAAAGCCCATAGACAGCACAAACGCCCCGGCGCAGCCCAAGGAGGCGAACCGATCAAACAGCGCCGCCAGCAGGGCGGAAAAGCCATAGGCCCCCAGCAAAAACATGGTGTCTTGCCCGGCCAGACCCAAGGCAAACCCCAGGCACAAAGCCAGGGTGACCCCCAGCCGGGACGAGCCAAAGCGCAGGGTGATCAAAATTAGCAGCACCGCCACGATCCGGGCCGGCGCAATGCCGAAGATCGTCAGTCGAGACAGACTCATCAGCAGCAGCGAACCGCTGATGAGCACACATACCAGATCGCCGGTAGGCGCAGCCTTGCACCGCAGGCGGCGATAATTGCAGTGCTCGGTGCGGAAGAAGAAATAGCCGCCGCCACCGGCCAAAATGCTCTCGCCCAGCACCAGCGCATAATCTGCCGCGCCGCCACCCAGCCGCAGCTGCAATACCGCCCCGGTAAGCCCCACCGCCAGGCAGGACAGGGTCATCGGCAGCCGGGCGTCTCGCCGGGAGAGAAAGGCCGCCATAGCCAGCGCCCCCACCAGGGCGATGAGCACCGCCGCAAAGTACCGCACCCGGTCCGTGCCGGTGCCAAAGATCATATAGCCCAGCCCGGCGCCCAGGGCAGAAAAGAGAAAGTCCCGCCGCCCGGACACCGCCACCAGTGCCACCGCAAAGGGGCTGCACCCACCGGCTACCGCCCCGGCGGATAGTACAAACCCACCCAGCAAGTGCCCGGCGCACCCCAGCAGCGCCCGCTTGGTCCCGCCGCGGCTGCGGGCAGTGGTGAATTTTGGCTTTTCCAGTAGTTTCATAGGCTTGTCCTCAACGGTCTTTTTTGGCCAGTATAACCTATAAAATTGGCAGATCCTGTCACTCGCCGTCCCCGCCAAAAACCGCCCCCATTCCCCACATTCTCCCCTATTGCGTACGCATCCACACGAATGACCCAAGCGCCAACAAATGATCTGCAAAAACAAAAAAGGCTTCCGCCGGGGCGGGAGCCTTTGTGCTTTTTTAATTTTCGTTTTCGCTTTCACGGTAGGGGAGGTACTCGATGAATTTCTCCACCGCGGGGGCCAGGTGGCGGCGGTCCTTTACGGCCAGGCCGATGGGGCGATAATAGGGCACTTCCAGCGGGCGGACGGCCAAATCGTAGGGGATCCGCTGCAAGATCAGCTCCGGCAAAATGCTCACCCCCAGCCCTTTCTCCACCATTGCCATAATGGCAAAGTCCTCCCAGGTGGTGAAGCGAATATCCGGGTGTATGGCGTACTGCTCCAGCAGGTCGGTGACCTCCGTGCGCCCGCCGTGCTCCAAAAGCAAAAACGGCAAGCCGTCCAGATCCGACGGTGCAATGGCCGCCTTAGCCGCCAGCGGGTGATCCGGGGGCAGCACCACCCGGTAGGCGTCCTGCTTCAGCACCCGGGTATCAAAATCCCCCCGCGTGGGCAGCCGCAAAAAGCCGCAGTCCACCCGCCCCTGGCGGATCCACTGCTCCACCTGGTCATAATCCCCCAGCAACATCTCATAGGCAATGCCGGGATAATCCTGCTGCAACCGGGCAAAAACATTGGGCAGCCAGTGGATCGCCACGCTGGAAAAAGTGCCGATACGCACCACGCCGGTCTCTACGCCGTGCATTCGGCTCACCTGGCCCTCCAGCCGGTCATAGTCCGCCAGCATTTGGCGCAAAAAAGGCAGCACCTGCTCCCCGGCAGAGGTCAGGCGCACACCGCTTTTGCTCCGCTCCAGCAGGGTCATACCCCACTCCTGCTCCAGATCCGCCACCATCTTGCTCACCGAGGACTGGGCATAATCCAGCGCCCGGGCCGCCCGGGTAATGCTGCCCAGCTCCACCGTTTTCACAAAGGCCAAGTATTTTTGCAAGGGATTTTCCATGTTATCCATTCCTTTATTTGATATATTTTATCTATAATATTCGCTTTTTATATTGTACTCCATCCGCTATACTAAAGCAAGAGCCTGTTTGGAGGGATAAGAATGGAGGCAAAAGCCAAAACCGCAAATATGGATATGCTCCGGGGGCCGCTGACCCGAAAACTGCTGGGCTTTACCCTACCCATTGCCCTGAGCAGCATTGTGCAGCAGCTGTTCAGCGCGGCCGATACCGCCATTGTGGGGCGCTTTACCGACGCCAACGCCCTGGCGGCGGTGGGCACCAATACGGAGATCGTGGCGCTGATCGTCACCGTGTCTGCCGGGCTGGCGGTAGGCGCCAATGTGGAGATCGCCAAGCGCATTGGCCGCCGGGAGACCCGCCGACTGCCCGGTGCCGTACACACCGCCCTGTGGCTGGCACTGGCGTTCGGTCTACTGGGGCTGGGGATTGGTCAGTTGGCAGCCGGGCCGCTGCTGGGGCTGATCCGCACCCCCGCGTCCATCTTCACCGCCGCCAAGCTGTATCTGCGGCTGTACCTGCTGGGCTACCCCTGCCTGCTGGTGTATGACTTTGGTGCCGCGGTGCTGCGGGCGCAGGGCAACAGCCGGGGGCCGTTTTTGGCGTTGCTGGCGTCCGGCATAGCCAATGTGGGGCTGAATTTATTTTTTGTGCTGGCGCTGCACCTGGGAGTAGCCGGGGTGGCACTGGCCACCGATCTGTCCAATCTGCTGTCCGCTCTGCTGGTGCTCCGGCAGCTGGGCAAAGCGGGGCTGCTGCGCCCCGGGCGGCTCCAATTCTCCCTGCCCTTTGCCGGCGAAATGCTAAAGACCGGCCTGCCTGCCGCCGTGCAGGGGGCGGTGTTCTGCTTTGCCAATTTGTTTGTGCAGGCGTCGGTAAACCGCTTTGGCCAGGCGGCCATTGCCGGCAGCACCGTTGCCATGCACTTTGAATACTTCACCTACTACATCATCACCGCGTTCGGCCAAACGGCCACCACCTTTACCGGCCAAAATTACGGCGCCGGGCAGTACCGGCGGTGCCGCCGGATCCTGTGGCGCACCCTGGCGCTGTCCACCCTGTGCAGCGCCGTGCCCATTTTTACCATCGTGCTGTGCCGTCGCCCGCTGGCGGGGCTGTTCTCGGCGGACGCGGCGGTGATCGAGAGCGCCGGGCTGCGGATCCTGTGCATTCTGCTGTTTGAGCCGATCTGCAACCTGTACGAGATCCCCGCCGGGGTGCTGCGGGGCAGCGGCCACGCCCTGTACCCGGCAGCCGCCACCATGATGGGCACCTGTGCCTTTCGGATCCTATGGATCTGCACGGTCTTTGCCGCCCACCCTACCCTGCCGGTGCTGTACCGAGCCTTTCCCCTGTCCTGGCTGGCAACCATTCTGCTGGTGGTAACCGGCGGCGCGCTGCTGGCACGGCGGGACCGCAAGGCCGGGCGAAAAGGGTAAAAGAAAAGGAGCGACCCGCCAATGGGATTGCTCCTTTTTCCTATTTATATATTGCCGAAAGCGCGCCGGTTCAACCCCGCAGGCGGGCGTAAAGATCGAGAAAATCCTGCTCCACCCGGTCAAAGGGCTGCTGCGCCCAATCCGGGGTGCGTTGCAGGGGTGGCGCGGACCTGGGGATCACCTCGCCGGTAAAATGCAAAAATTCCGCCGACAGCATGGCGTTGTCGATCTCCGTGACCGTCTGCCACTGCGCCGGGGTGGGGCGCGCGCCTGCCAAGGTGTCAAACAGCAGCGCCAGCAGCCGCTCCTCTGCCCGGACGAATTCCGGCAGCCGAGCCTTTACCGGCCGGGTCACATCGCTCATATACGCCTCCGCACCGTTGTGGAGTAGGCAAAACAGCGCCGTTTGGTTCGTTTCGCCCCGCGCCAGCGCCTCCCGGGCGCAAGCCAGGGAATGCTGGCCCACAGAGTAAAACACCGGGAAGTGGCCGTTGGCCCGGGTCATCAGGGACTGGGCGTGGGCAATATCCCGCACATCCAGATCCGTCGCCACCGCGTGGTACGGGTCAAAATGCCGCCCGGTATAGGTTGAAATGGGTTTGTACATACCGCTCCCTCCGGTTCAAATTTATAGCGTATAATGTGGGGACACAAAAATCCCTCCGCGTTTGCCTACGGCAAACCCACCTCCCTTTACAAGGGAGGCTAATCGGTTACAAAATCCAAGCCCCCCTTGCAAAGGAAGCTGTCAGCGCAGCTGACTGAGGGATTATACGGCTCGATGTGGGCATCGAGCCCTACAAATATTGTAAAAACAAAATTATCGTAGGGCGGGGGCTTGCTCCCGCCGCAACCCGTGGTGCAAAACCGCCCGCTGCTTTATTGAAATTATATTTTTTTCCATAATACAAGCTCTGCATTTTCGCCATTACAGCCATATTTATATACAGCAATAAACTTTTCATTAGCTGCTACGCCATAACATTTATCACTTCCTTCAACATCAATCTGTTTTGCATAGTATTGTGTATCGTTATCAAGAATTTTAGCTTTGTCCCCATTAGGAAGTGTACATTCTATATTCAAGTAATTTCCATCCATAAGATTCAAAGAATTAAAATTCTCAAATTCTTTTATCCCAAGTTTCTTAATTTCTTCAAGCAAAACCTTTTCCATAAAATTCACCTTTTTTTATTTTATTTTACCAAAAACAAAACAGGGGACGGTTCCCTGTTTTATATACCGCTCCCTCCGGTCAGGTTTATATTGTGTAGTGCGAGGGGATAAGCCCGCCAGCGTTAATCCCTCCGTCAACGCCTGGCGGCGTTGCCACCTCCCTTTACAAGGGAGGCTTATCGGTTGTAAGCTCCAAGGCGCCCTCTATAAGGGAGGCATAAAAGGGGAGGCATAACCTTGTAAAGCACCCGGCGCAACCGCCCGCTGCAAATCATTATAACACAAGAAAGCACCCCGGCAAAGCTGAATTTTGGTGAACATTGACAAAAGTGGAAATTCCGCTTGATTATTTGGTCAAAGCAGTATAAAATAAATACTGCAATACAAGGGCGCATAGCGCCCGGGTAAATTCAAATATTTTTCGGAGGTAATTCCAAATGGTAAGAGTTGCTATCAATGGTTTCGGCCGTATCGGTCGTCTGGCTTTCCGTCAGATGTTCGGCGCAGAAGGCTATGAAGTGGTTGCCATCAACGACCTGACTTCTCCCAAAATGCTGGCTCACCTGCTGAAGTACGATTCTTCTCAGGGCAAGTATGCACTGGCTGACACCGTGTCCGCTACCGATGACTCCATCATCGTAGACGGCAAAGAGATCAAGATCTATGCAAAGGCTGACGCTTCTGAGCTGCCCTGGGGCGAGCTGAAGGTGGATGTAGTGCTGGAGTGCACCGGCTTCTACACTTCCAAGGAGAAGGCTTCTGCTCACATTAAGGCCGGCGCTCGCAAGGTCGTTATTTCTGCTCCCGCAGGCAACGATCTGCCCACCATCGTGTACAATGTGAACCACGAGACCCTGAAGGCTGAGGACACCGTGATCTCCGCCGCTTCCTGCACCACCAACTGCCTGGCTCCCATGGCAAAGGCCCTGAACGACTTTGCTCCCATCCAGAGCGGTATTATGTGCACCATCCACGCTTACACCGGCGACCAGATGACTCTGGACGGCCCGCAGAGAAAGGGCGACCTGCGTCGTTCTCGTGCCGCTGCCGTGAACATCGTGCCCAACAGCACCGGTGCTGCTAAGGCTATCGGCCTGGTTATCCCCGAGCTGAACGGCAAGCTGATCGGCTCTGCACAGCGCGTTCCCACCCCCACCGGTTCCACCACCATCCTGACCGCTGTCATCAAGACCGACAAGGAAGTGACCGTTGAGGCCATCAACGCTGCTATGAAGGCTGAGGCTACCGAGTCCTTCGGTTACAACACCGACGAGATCGTATCCTCCGACATCGTAGGTATGCGCTACGGCTCTCTGTTCGACGCTACCCAGACCATGGTGCTGAAGGTTGCTGACGACACCTATGAGGTTCAGGTCGTTTCTTGGTATGATAACGAGAACTCCTACACCTCTCAGATGGTTCGCACCATCAAATACTTCTCCGAGTTGGGCTAATCCTCCTCGATACAGAAAAAACCAAAGACCGACAGGTTCGCCTGCCGGTCTTTTTTTGCACGCTGACAGACCAAGAGAAAGCGAGATAAAAAGCGCTAAAAGCGGCTTGAACTCGATGTTCAAGCCGCTTTTTTCAAATCAATCATAACAACAAATGTCAGCGGCAGGAGCAAGCCCCTGCCCTACGAATGGAATACTTCATTTTTTAACCGGCGCGGTTTAGCCGCTTTATCGATGGTCTGATCGCCGGAAGATTACGGCAAACAGTTCTTCGATCCGCTCCGTTTGGCCGGTCAGGTACAGGTAGCCGAACAGGGCCTCCACCCCGGTGGCGCAGTGGTACTCGCCCACGGTGGCGCTCTTGGGCTGGTGGCCGGTCTTGGCATTGCGGCCCCGCTTAAACACCGCCAGCTCTTCCTCGGTCAGCAGCGGCTCCATACGGGCAAAGGCCGCCGTCTGGGCCTTGGCGCTGACGAACTTGACGCTCTCCCGGTGCAGGTCGTTCACCGGCCGATTGGCCAGGGCTACCAGGTGGCAGCGCACCTGCATCTCATACACGCAGTCGCCGATAAAGGCCAAATTCAGCGGGCTTAGCTGCCGCGGATCTGTGTTCAAAACTTCCATACTTGCTCCTTACGGAATGTACTCAAACTCAATATCATACAGGCTGACAATATCGCCCTCCTGGATCCCCCGCTGCCGCAGGGCCTCAAACACGCCGCTCTTCTCCAGCACCCGCTGCATATATTGCAGCGCCTCGTAGTCCTCCACATCAATGCCCTTAAGCACCTTGGGGAACCAGGGGGCCTCCACCAGGTAGTAGCCCGGCTCCGGATTGGTGATGGTAAAGCCGTTGCTGTTTTGCACCAACAACTCCATGGGGATCTCCTCCGGCTGGTACTCCTTTACCGGGGGCAGGGTTTGCAGCCGGTTCCACACCGCGTTCATCAGCTCCCGGGTGCCCTCCTGAATGGGGGCGCAAATAGAGTAGTAGTCGTAGCCCTTGGCCTCTACATAGGCTTTCAGCCGCTCAATTTGCTCCGGCTCCGCCATATCAATTTTGTTGCCCGCCACGATCTGGGGCGCCTTGGCCAGCTCCGGGTTGAACTTTTCCAACTCCCGGTTGATGGCGTCAAAATCCGCAATGGGATCCCGGCCCTCGTGGCCGCTTACATCCACCAGGTGCACCAGCAACCGGCAGCGCTCCACATGGCGCAAAAAGTCATGACCCAGGCCCACGCCGTCTGACGCGCCCTCAATCAGCCCGGGAATATCCGCCAGCACAAAGCTGTTGCCCTCGCCCATGGACACCACGCCCAAATTGGGCACAAGGGTGGTAAAGTGGTAGTCGCCGATCTTGGGCTTAGCCTGGCTGACCACAGAGATCAGGCTGCTTTTGCCCACGCTGGGAAAGCCGATCAGCCCCACATCCGCAATCAGCTTCAGCTCCAGGCTGACCTCCCACTCCTCGCCGGGCACGCCGGGCTTAGCAAAGCGGGGCACCTGGCGGGTGGGGGTGGCAAAGTGCATATTGCCCCAGCCGCCCTTGCCGCCCTTGGCTGCAACAAACCGCTGGGTCTTGCTCATATCCGCCATCACGGCGCCGCTTTGCACCTCACGGATCACCGTGCCCCGGGGCACGCGAATTTCCAGGTCCTGGCCCTTGCGGCCGTACTGCCGACCGCCACGGCCAGGCTCACCGTTCTGGGCCGCATACTTGCGCTTGTAGCGAAAGTCCGCCAGGGTAGCCAAGTTGTCATCGACCACAAAGACCACATCGCCGCCCTTGCCGCCGTCGCCGCCGTCCGGGCCGCCGGCTGCCACATACTTCTCTCGATGAAAGGCCACTGCGCCGGCACCGCCGTCGCCGCCTTTGATTTTGATTTTCGCAATATCTGCAAACACAGGGTATCCCTTCCTTTCTGTGTTGTTTTTTCAATAGTACCATAAAAACGCGGGAATTACAACAAAAGTTCGTGGAAAATGCCGCCGCCCGCTCCCTTGCGCCCCGCCGGGGACTATGGTAAAATAAGGGTGTACAAAATAGAGAACAGATAAGACCCCAAGAAGGAGGTTCCCAAATGAACATTTGGCATGACATCAGCCCCAAGCGGATCCGCAAAGACCGCTTTTACGCCGTGATCGAAATTCAAAAAGGCGGCAAAAACAAGTACGAACTGGACAAGGAGACCGGTATGCTCAAGCTGGACCGGGTACTCTTTACCTCTACCCACTATCCGGCCAACTACGGCTTTATCCCCCGCACCTACGCCAGCGACAAGGACCCGCTGGATGTGCTGGTGCTGTGCAGCGAGCAGATCCAGCCTATGACCATCGTGGAGTGCGCCCCCATCGGCGTGCTGATGATGGAGGACGGCGGCGCCAAGGACGAGAAGATCATTGCCGTGCCGGTGAACGACCCCAACTACAACTGCTACACGGACATTGACCAGCTGCCCGCCCATTATTTTGAGGAGATCAAGCACTTCTTTGAGGTGTACAAGACCCTGGAAGTGAGCAAGAGCACCTCCGTCTTAGAGGTAGACAACCGGGAAAAGGCAGAGGCGATCATTCAGGCCTGTATGGATGAGTATATCCGCAAATTCCAAATGTAACCCAAAAGCCCGTAAAAAACCGCGGTGCCCTTATAAACAAGGGCGCCGTTTTTATTTTGGTTGACGGTGAGTATAACAATCCCTCCGTCAATCCCTCCGTCAATGCCTACGGCATTGCCACCTCCCTTTACAAGGGAGGCTTGTCGGTTACAAACTCCAAGGCTCCCTTGCAAAGGGAGCTGTCAGCGCAGCTGACTGAGGGATTGCACCGGAGGTGTTTTTGTAACCGGTTGACCGTAGGGGCCGATGCCCACATCCGCCCACTTAATTCCCCTTGGCTTTTCGTTTCTTCCCAAACACCAAACACAGCACCAGCATCAAGGGAAAGACAATCCCCGCCAAAATGCCACGGCGCATATTGCCGTCGCACACCCGGGTGACCATACCCGCCAGAGTAGGCCCGGCGCTGCACCCCAGGTCACCGGCCAGGGCAAACAGGGCGAACATCACTGTGCCGCCCTTGGGAATAGCGGCAGAGCCTTTGCTAAAGGTGCCCGGCCACAAAATCCCCACCGAGAAGCCGCACACAGCGCAGCCCACCAGCGCCAGCCGCGGGTCCGGCACCAAAGCGATCACCAGGTACGCCGCCACGCACAGCAGACTGCTGCCCAGCATACACTTCTCCAAATGCAGCTTATGGCCCCACTTGCCGTAGATCAGCCGGGCGGTGCCCATCAGTGCCGCAAAGGCCATCGGCCCGGCCAGGTCACCCACGGTCTTGGTGACCCCCAGCCCCTCCTCTGCAAAGGCGGACGCCCACTGGCTGACGGTATTTTCCGCCGCACCGGCGCCCAGCATCATCAGCATCAGCAGCCAAAACACCTTGTTGCGGCACAGTTCCTTTAAGGTCAGGCCCGGGCCGCCCTCCGGGTTCAGGGGATAGATAGGCGCGGTGGCAAAGAGCACGCCGTTTAAGATGGGCACCGCCGCCCACACCAGCGCCAGCGCTTTCCAGTTGGCAATGCCAAAGACGGTAAAGAACAGAGTGGACAGCAGCACCACCCCCATCTGCCCCCAGCAATAGAACGAATGGAGCAGGCTCATGGCGGACTCTTTGTTGTCCGTTGGGCAGGCCTCCAAAATAGGGCTGACCAGCACCTCCAGCAGCCCGCCGCCCAGGGCGTACACCACCACAGCCAGCAAAATGCCCACAAACGGGTCCGCCGTATGGTCCGGCAAGATAGTCAGCAAGATCAGTCCGGCTGCGGCAAAGCCGTGGGCCAGCAGGGCGGACGCCCGGTAGCCGATCCGGTCGATAAACCCGGCAGACAGCAGATCCACGCACAGCTGAATGAGAAAGTTCACCGTGATCAGCAGGGTGATCTTTTGCAGCGGCACCCGGTAGCTGGTCTGGAAGGTGACAAACAGCAGGGGCACAAAGTTATTGACGATTGCCTGCACGATATAGCCGATAAAGCAGGCGTACATGGTCTTTTGGTATGGCTTTTTCATCTTTTTTCTCCTTGATGGGCAGCGCACTGCCGGTAGAAATCCAGTGTATTATAGCACGGCGGCGGGGCGGCTGCAAGTGGCCGTTGACAAAGGGCCTCTCCTTTGCTTATAATGAAGAAAAATGCACGGAGGTGCCCCCTATGGCAATGCAAGACAGAATGCACACCGGCGCGCTGTACCTGCCCGGTGATGAAGAGATCATGGCCCGGCAACAGGTGTGCCTGGACCGGCTGTACGAATTCAACCACACCCGCCCTACGGAAACAGACAAGCGCCGGGCGCTGATGAAAGAGATGTTCGCCGAACTGGGGGAGGACTGCTACATTGAGCCGCCCTTTTACGCCAACTTTGGCGGCGCCCATGTGCACCTGGGCGACCATGTGTACTGCAACTTTGCGGTCACCATGGTGGACGACACCCATATCTATATCGGCGACCACACCATGATCGCCCCCAATGTGACCATCGCCACCGCCGGCCACCCGGTGCTGCCGGAGCTGCGGGTGCACGAGTACCAGTACAACCTGCCGGTGCATATTGGCAAGGCCTGCTGGATCGGCGCGGGAGCCGTGATCCTGCCCGGGGTCACCATCGGCGACAATACCGTGATCGGCGCCGGGTCCGTGGTCACCAAGGATATTCCCGCCAATGTGGTGGCGCTGGGCAACCCTTGCCGGGTGCTGCGCCCCATCGGCGACCGGGACAAAGAATTCTACTACCGGGACCGCCCCATCGACCACGCCCAAATCGCCCGGGATCTGGAAGAAAACAAATAAGCCGCAAACAAAAGCCCCGCAGGCAGCCGAAACAGCCGCTTGCGGGGTGATTTTTTATGAATAATACTCAGTCGTTGTCCAGCAGGGATTTGTAGAATTCGCAGTAGTCCGTGCGGTGCTGGGCGGTAAAGGTCATGGCCTCCCGGGGGTGGCGGTTCAGCTGGCCGGTGAACATATATTGCAGGTCAAAGCCCCACTGCACCCCGGACTCCCGCAGGGGGATCATGTACTTTTCAATAAAGATCAGCAGGCTGTACAGGCTGTACTTGGGGTTCTTTAAGAAGCCCAGCAGCAGCTCCATGGCGCAGTTGCCGGCGCCCCGGCCCATACCCATAGCGGTGGCGTCCAGGTAAGACACGCCGTAGGACAGGGTCTCAATGGTGTTGGCAAAGGCCAGGTTCTGGTTATTGTGGGCGTGGAAGCCTACCTGCTTACCGGCAGCGGTGGCCGCCTCCAAGTACCGCTGGGCCAGCACACCGGCGTTCTCCGGGTACAGGGAGCCGTAGCTGTCTACCAGGTAGATCACATCCACCGAGGAGTTGCACAGCATCTCCAGCGCCTCGCTCACCTGGCCGGAACCGGCCTGGCTGATGGCCATAATGTTGCAGGTGGTCTCGTACCCCAGATCGTGGAAATACTCGATCATCTCAATGGCCGCCGGGATCTGGTGAATGTAGCAGGCCACGCGCACCATGTCGATGACGCTCTCGCTCTTGGGCAAAAAGTCCGTCTTAAAATCGCAACGGCCCACATCTGCCATCACGGAGATCTTCATATCGCTTACATTTTCGCCAACAATGGCACGAATGTCCTCTTCCTTGCAGAACTTCCACTTGCCAAAATCCGCCTCGTTGAAAAGGGTGCGGCTGGCCTTATACCCAAACTCCATATAGTCCACGCCGCTTTTGATATTGGTCTTATACAGTTCCCGCACAAATTCGTCGCTGAAGTCAAAGTTGTTGCACAGTCCGCCGTCGCGAATGGTGGCGTCCAGCACCTTAATGTCGGTGCGCACGCCCATTAAATTGCCTTTTCTGGGGGTCATGGTCGGTTACTCCTGTTTCGTTATCATTTTGTCGCTTTATATCGCTCTGTACTTTAGCGCTTTAAACCCGGTGGTCAATCATACTGCATTATATCACCGCTTTCGCATTCTGTCAACAGCATAATTTGATATTCTAAACGATTCTGTACAAAATTGCAATCGATAACCAAAGATCTCGACTTTCGTTTTGTGATTCTCGTTAGTTCTTCAAAGAGACATATAGGATTTACGGTCCACACAACAGCTCCACACATCTCGCTTTTACAAACCGCAGATATTCTAATAGTTATTACAACAATGTATTGAACCCTTTGTGAATTCATGATATTATTACATTATGTTTGCTAACCATGTATGCAAGTGAACCCCTATAGAAT
>CAVIFY010000034.1:0-21844 GCA_963642245.1 Bifidobacteriaceae bacterium
TTCTCAAACCGTGGCTCTGAATGGGTAGACCGTATGGTGCTTTTACTACCTTATGAATTCACACTATTCTCAAACCGCCTGTTGTTTTGCGCCAATAGCTCGTCGCTTTTACTACCTTATGAATTCACACTATTCTCAAACAGATATTTACAAACATAAGCGCCCAGGTTACTTTTACTACCTTATGAATTCACACTATTCTCAAACTCAACAGCGCGCTTTTCAACCTATTTTTGCCTTTTACTACCTTATGAATTCACACTATTCTCAAACTGTGAATAATGTCCAAAACGAAAAAGCGGACTTTTACTACCTTATGAATTCACACTATTCTCAAACGATTTTATTGTTATTTTCCCACAGAAATGACTTTTACTACCTTATGAATTCACACTATTCTCAAACAACAAGGCGTTGCGCACCGCCTTATTTAAGCTTTTACTACCTTATGAATTCACACTATTCTCAAACCTCCTGCTGCTGCTTTTTCCGTGCCGCCTGCTTTTACTACCTTATGAATTCACACTATTCTCAAACACCCTATAATGAAAACGTGATTTCCGAAATCTTTTACTACCTTATGAATTCACACTATTCTCAAACTGCTTCGCTTTGAGCGTCCGCCTGGATTTCCTTTTACTACCTTATGAATTCACACTATTCTCAAACTTAATTGTTTGTCGTGCCAATCAAATCACCCTTTTACTACCTTATGAATTCACACTATTCTCAAACCTCAAATAAGCTACGCCCACTATATAGCGCAGGGCAAATCCACAAGATCTAGTACCATGGTACTATGGCGAAACGGAATTGTCAAGGGTGCACAAATCCCGATCCAGCACATAGAGTTTGGCGCGCACATCTATGCACGCCGGTGCCTGGCACTCTAAGTCTAAAATCCGAATTTGATGCAAAGATAGAGTATGCAGCAGTTGGCTCACCTCCTCCGGCTCAAAGTATAAATACAAATTGGATATGGCAAAAATGCGCACCCGTAAATACCGGGAAGTTAAAATCAAAAATCGTGCCAGGCGCTCGGCTGCTGTACTTTCTTCTCGCCGCAGATGGAACTGCAAAAGCTTTACAACGGCAGCCGCTTCCAAATCATCCTGGTAGACCACATCATAATCAAACCGGGCGGTAAGCGCATCTCCTAACTGTAATAGGTCCCGGCGCACAAGCGCCAATGGCTCTGCCAGCTCGGTGTTAAGTGTCTGTTCCATAGCAGATGCCACATGGTTCATCAGCTTTTTGGTATCTGCATCCGGCTGCAACAGATCCGCAATATACAGCCCTTGCTTGGAAAAAGCAAAAGGCTTCCACTCCTGAGAAAAGGTCAACACTTCATCTGCGCGATCCTCTAAAAAGGCGTTGAGCACCCGGCGAAAAACCGTTTTATTCTCCAGTGCCAGAACTACGGCCGTTTGATTTTCAAAAGCCAATGGCTCCTGAAAATATTCTAAAGCGATCCTCATAAAATCAGCAACCTTTCATCCGTGGCCACCACATTGCTATCGTTGCAGCCTACCACCAACTCCATTTTGGCGTATTGTTTTTCCGTTACAGTCAAAATCTGCACCACGCCGGCCGGGGGCTTGCACTTCCGCACCCCGGCGCAAATACCAGCTGCGTTATTTTGGTTCAAAGCGATCTTGGAATACACCGACTGCTGCATCATCACAAAACCGCTCTTGACCAACTTCTTGCGAAAACGGGCATACTCTCGCCGGTCCTGGGCGGTCTTGACCGGCAAATCAAAAAACACAATTACACGCATAAATCTATAACTCATACACAGCTACCGGGAAATGAATTTCTGCCACATCCTGCGCAGCCAAGGCACGGAACACACTGGCTGCATACAGACGAATGGCATTGAGCACCGTTTGCACCCGGCCGTCCAACTGCACCTCTTGATTTAAGACGGATAAAACAGCTACCTTCTCCGCCTTTTCAAACTGCTTGGGTGCTAACTTATGTACACAGGCATCTACCAATGGGCGGAAAGGCTCCATTAAATCACAGCTTAAATTATAAGTATTAAACATATTGTCATGGAATAAGCCCAGCTGGGTCAAATACCCGGCAGCCACCACCTCGCGGTTAAAGCAGGATAAAATCAAGCTATACCCATAATTTAATGCCGCATTGGTGGGGCAGTCGTCACTGCGGCTGAAATGGGGACCGAAAAGCGCATTAAAATACACCTTGGCCGCATGACCCTCTCGATTGGTCCGGTCCCCAAACTCCAGCTCGTCCAAATACTGGCAGAGCTGATCTGCCCGCGGGGACCGGACCGCCTGGAGCACCAACATTTGGTTCTTGATTTTTTCGCCCACAATGGCGGTCCAAACCAGCTGCTTAGCGTCCCGGGTCCAGCTAAGCTGATCCTTGAGTTTTTGGCTGCAATCATGGCAACCGTAATAGGCCGTCAATTCGCCGCAGGGACTGCGTTTCTCATCACAAAAAATCACCTTGATCTTATGCTGTAGCAGCTGGCTCATCAAAGCAGTGGTGATCGCGCAGGCGGTATTCTCGATCAGGAGCACCGAAATGTCACCAAGGTGCACCTTGGTGGTGCTCTCTGCATCCCGCACCACCAGGTACTCCATACTGTATTCCAACTTGGCGGACTTGGTCACCATCACAACGCGCCAACTCATGGCAAACCCTCCTTACGGCAGCAGTTCCACCTGCTGCTCAAACAGACCGGTAATAGATTGGTGAATGAGTTTGACTGAATCAACGCTTTTGATATCAGAAATCTTACTATTTGTTGTAACAATACCAGCCTTGCCTGCCAAGCCAATCTTAGTTAAATCTCCAGACATCACATTGGCATGCAAAATTTTCAACATTTCAGACAATACAACACATTGATCTTCTGCTGGTAAAGCTATAAACCTTTCTGCTTTACCGCTAATTTTTTCGCCTATACTGCCAAAACGCAGACTTAAAATGGAATGATTCATTTTATCTACCAAAGCATTAAACAGCGCTATATTCTCCTCGGCAGAAATGCCATCATACTTATTCAACGGACGGTCCTTGTTCTGGCTCAAATACTTGGTAATGTTACGCACATATTTTTCATGCTCATAACTAAACACCAGTTGCATAGCCGGCTTATATACCAGTGTTGATCCTCCCCCGCTTTTACTGCTCAAATGCATCCGAAAGCCATCAAAAGACAAGCAGGCATTATACTTGATACACGGGATCAGCACTTTCGCCGGAACGCCTACATAACTGCTTACATACCCGTCCGGGTCTGTCAAATAAGCCTTTTCCGTTACCGCATCAATGGGCACCAACTGGCGCACCTCTTTGCCCTTTTTGTCCAAATAAGAAACCAGAGCAAAATATTTGGACATAGCCCTGTTATATGCGCCGTACTTAGCCATATCGCTCTTAGGTCCATCCTGCTTTAGCGGAATTTGGCCCTTGCCTTTCTTTACCGGCATCTGGTCAAACAACCCGCCGTGCTGGCAAAACGCATACCGGGTATAGCGAATATTGTTCTTGGCCATCATTTGCTTTACGATCTCCAGGCTCTTGGCTTGTGTTTTCTGAAGTTCGCCGTCCGCTGCCACCCAAGCGCCGGGAATATCCCACTTAAACATGGCATTCATACTGTAGCTCCGGGGGCCGTTCTCCTGCAAGCCGCGAATAAAATTGCGCAAATTGTGGGTGCACCGCACATTGTACACATTGCCCACCACCACATTTAAGTACGCGTCCTTAGCGTGGTGGAAGTCGTTGACCTCACGGCACTTAAGCATGTCATAGGTATGGCGAAAATCGGAAGCCAGCGCAGCCTTTACATACACGATCTCCGTCTGCTCTTTGTCATACAGCTGCTCCATAATTTGGGCAACCGCCTTGGTGGACTGGCGGGTCTCTACCAGCTGACGGGAGATAAAGGCGCCCAGTTCTTCATCGGACAAAGGCGTGGTCCGGATCAGGCGTTGATATTTAACTTTGCTGATCAAGTTCTTAGACAAAAGCAGCTGCCAAAAGCCGTGCATTTTGGCCTGCGTTTCTCGATCCAGAGGGTACACATCCGTTTTCTTTGCATTGTCCACCTTCTTCACCAACACCCGGTTGTTCAGGCTGTCGTCCTTTACCTTAGAGCGCGGGAAAATATGGTCAATATCATAAACATTGCCATTCAACAGACTGTTCAGGTCAATATGCTCGCCGGTGTACATACACCGACCCATTTGGGTATAGTATAGATACAGCTTATCGCTGCGCAGTCTGTCCTCCTCGGTCCCCTCCAGCTGGGCATACAGGTCTGCATATTCCTTTTTGCAGCTTTGGTACAGCTCCAACAGTTGGGCTTTTCTGGACTTTTTGCGCTCTTTCTTTTCTTCTCCTCGAGCCACCTCAATAAAGATCTTCTTTGGCGGGCACTTTTGGATTTTTTCGATCTCGCGAGCGATCAGCAGCGACTGGTAGATAGGCCGCTTCACCTTAGGCGAAACATACAGATCCTCCACCATTTGGCGCAGGGAGACATCCTTGTCAAACTGATTACACGCTGCCACCTGCTCCCCGAATGTGGGCACATAGTCCTCGCTATACAGCAGCTGCATTAGGTTCAGGTTGGTATCCCACAACGCGGAGATGATATTGGTCACCTCGCCGGTGTTTTTGCAGGTGCACTCCACCCGGGTCAGGAATTCCCGAGACAGGCGGCTCCAGCCGGTGTACTTCAGGCGAGATAGTTTGCCCCGCTCTGTTTCTGTCAGTCGATGGCCAAACAGATCCCGCAGCCGCTTTTTCAGCAGCTTTTTGTCGTCGCCAAAGATGGTAATTAAGCGTACAACTTCTTCCTTCTCATCATAGGTCAAATCATAAGGCGCCAGATCCTGCCACGGTTTTAGGCTGGCCTTAAAGTTTTCATCAAAGCCGCCCATCACTTCATAGGCAATGCCCCGGGACTGCAAATAGTTTTTCAGTCCCTTGCCGGTGACTTTGCCACGCTTTTCAAACAGATCCCGGTAGATCTCCTGCTTTAGCTGCACCTCAACACGCTGACCGTCCAGGGTCAAATTATTCAGTTCGTTAAGCACCATAAATTTGGTGTACAGCAGAGAATACTTGGGGATCACATCATACTGGGGCAAATAGGTACACTTGCTGGTCAAATTCTCAATAAATGCCTCTGCGCTGCGGTCCACATCCACCACTTGGTCAAAATTCCAGGGATAGATCTTACCCTCTTTCCGCACGATCCAGGCTTTCTTACTATGCTTGTTCAGCGGACCAACATAGTACGGAATGCGGTGTTCACAAAGTGAAATGATTTTCTCCCGCACAGTCAGGCCGGTCTCATCCTTTTCTGCTAAGAACGGCAAATACGCCTGCGCCCGATCTAAAATACCCTCCAGTTCCTTTTTCTGTAACTGCATAGGGATCACGCCGTTGTCTTTAGATACTTGCTTGGGCATAAAAGTGCCGTTCTCAATGGCGGCGAACATATCCGCGTACGCCGGGTCCCCATTGTCGCCCAGCGTCTTTTTCAAATAGGAGCAAAAGTCCTCTTGATTACAAGCCTTTTCCAGCACACCGGTGTGGCCATTTTCCTTGATATGACCGGAGTACGCCACATAGTTGTCGTCTTTGCTGCTCAGCTTAAAAATCTTTTTGTACCGTTCTGGGCAGTAGGTCTTTACATACGCTTTCAGCCGCCGCAGATCCGCCTTGTGCTGCTCATAGGTGGCCACTTTGGCCTCACACAGGAACTGATGGCCGGCCAAGATCTCATCCAAAATAGCCCAATCATACAGGGCCTTGATCCGCACCACCAAATCGAACCGTTCTTCCAAAATGGACTGGTACTCCGGCTCGTTATCCTCATAGCTGCCGGTAAAGGCAATGCTGGGCTTTTCTGCCTCGACCAAAGTGTCGTCGTTAAACAGGTCCTTCAGCTTCACCGTAGCGCCGCAGGCCAGTGCCAGGCAGGCATACAACTGGGGAGCGCTCTTTTTTGTTACGCCAAACAGCTCTGCTGCCGCCGCAGTCTTTCTGGACTTGGATAAAGACTTGTCCTTGAGCACAGTGCCAAAGGCTTTTTCGTCCGTGCATTCTACTGCACATTCATATTCTTCTTGCAAATAATCCCGAAACGCACCGTAAATCAAATCAAAGTTTTGCGCCTCTCCTAAGGAGTCAAACAAAAAATGGCCACGGTTTTTGATAATATGATGCACCGCCAAAAACACCAGGCGCACATCGTATGGGCCGTCCTCATGCAAAAGCGCATTGCGCAGATGATAAATGGTAGGAAATTGGCGATGATAGTCCTTATCCGTATAATCCGGGTCTGCAAACACAGCAAAGGGCGTGTTGGTACTTTTATCCTCTGCATACAGATCGCTCTCCCGCAGCCGCTGGAAGAAAGCCGGGTCCTTGGCGCTCACCGGACCGTCAAACAGCATCTCCAGCAGATCCAGCCGCTCCCGACGCCGCTGGGTACGCCGCCGACTGATGCGAAACAGCCGCCGCTCCTCCGCCGTATTGCTCTCATCAAACAGGCGCACGCCCCACATGGCATTGCCCTTAAACTTAGGAATACGGTAATCCATATCCGTTACAGCCCAGCCTACCGAGTCTGTACCCATATCCAGGCCCAAATAGTAATCCCCGCGTTTTGCTCCTTGTTCCATAAACTCGCTCCTTTTCTTTTTTCATTAAAATTTTCAGTTGACCTATTGACAAGTGGAACTTTTCGTGCTAATATCAAGGTGTCTCAAGACCTTATGAGATTTACACTATGCGTTCAAATACCAATTCATTCAACTCGTTGCCGTTGCGGCAACCTCACAGTGTGTGAGCAAGACCTGCATTGTTGCAGGTCTTTTTTATTGCCTTCAACATTTGCATCATAACACAAACAAAGAAGAAAGTAAACCATTTTTGCATATTCTTGCTGATTTTGTCAAGTTCCAGTCCGCATTTTTGGACAGGTTGCATAAAAGGACTTGACAAATGAAAAAATCCCACCCGATACAGGTACTGCCTGCCCGGGTGGGATTTTTTATGTTTTTTTGCTTTATTCGTCGTCGGAAGAGAGTTTGAGCACGGCCAGGAAAGCCTCCTGTGGCACCTCCACCTGGCCGAATTGGCGCATACGCTTTTTGCCCTCTTTCTGCTTTTCCAGCAGCTTTTTCTTACGGGTCACATCGCCGCCGTAGCACTTGGCCAACACATCCTTGCGCAGGGCCTTTACCGTCTCGCGGGCAATGACCTTGCCGCCGATGGCAACCTGCACCGGGATCTCAAACAAATGCCGCGGGATATGCTCCTTCAGCTTCTCCGCAATGCGGCGGCCCCGCTGGTACGCCTTGTCCCGGTGGATAATAAAGCTCAGCGCGTCGATGGTGTCGCCGTTGAGCAGCACATCCACCTTCACCAGATCCGAGCGGCGATACTCCTTGATCTCATAATCAAAGGAAGCATAGCCCCGGGTGCGAGACTTAAGCGCATCAAAGAAATCATAAATGATCTCATTTAGCGGCAGCTCGTAGTGAATATCCACCCGATCCGGGGTGATATAGCTCATATTCTTAAAGATACCCCGCCGATCCTGGCACATATCCATAATGGTGCCCACAAACTCGCTGGGCACATAGATATTGCAGTCCGCAAACGGCTCCTCACAGTAGTCGATCAGGGACGGATCCGGGTAATTGGTGGGATTGTCGATCTCCACCATGGTGCCGTCGGTCATATGGATTTTATAGATCACCGAGGGCACGGTGGTGATCAGATCCAGGTTGTATTCCCGCTCCAGGCGCTCCTCAATGATCTCCAAATGGAGCAGACCTAAAAAGCCGCAGCGAAAGCCAAAGCCCAGGGCGCCGGAAGTCTCCGGCTCATAGCTGAGGGACGCGTCGTTGAGCTGCAACTTCTCCAGCGCGTCGCGCAGGGCCTCATAATCCGCACCGTCTGCCGGGTACACGCCGCAGAACACCATTGGGTTCACCTTGCGGTAACCGGGCAACGGCTCCGCCGCCGGCGCATTGGCCAAGGTGATGGTATCGCCCACCCGGGCGTCGGAAACAGTCTTGATAGACGCGGTGATATAACCCACCTCGCCGGAAGAGAGCACGCCGGTGTTCTCCATAGAAGTGGCCCGCATTCGGCCCACCTCCACCACGGTAAACTGGGCGCCGGTGGCCATCATGCGCATGGTGTCGCCGGCCTTGATCTTGCCGTCCATCACCCGCACATACACGATCACGCCCCGGTAGCTGTCGTAAACCGAGTCAAAGATCAGCGCGCGCAGGGGCGCATTGTCGTTGGCGACCGGCGGGCGGATCTCCGTCACGATCCGCTCCAGCACCTCCTCCACATTCTGCCCGGTCTTGGCAGACACGCGGGGGGCGTCCATACAGGGAATGCCCACCACTTCTTCTACCTCCTGGGCCACCCGCTCCGGGTCCGCCGCCGGCAGGTCGATCTTGTTGATCACCGGCATAATATCCAGGTCGTGGTCCAGGGCCAGGTAGGTGTTGGCCAGGGTCTGGGCCTCTACCCCCTGGGAGGCGTCTACGATCAAGATAGCCCCCTCGCAGGCCGCCAGGGAGCGGCTGACCTCGTAGTTAAAGTCTACATGGCCGGGGGTGTCGATCAGGTTAAACTCGTAGTGCTCGCCGTTTTTGGCGTCATAGCCCAGGGTCACCGCGTGGGCCTTAATAGTAATGCCCCGCTCCCGCTCCAGGTCCATATCATCGAGAATTTGCTCCTGCATATCCCGCTGCTGCACAGAGCTGGTCAGTTCCAGCAACCGGTCCGCCAAAGTGGACTTGCCGTGGTCAATGTGGGCAATGATGGAAAAATTGCGAATGTTCTCTTTCTTTACAGCCAATGGTCTTCCTCCGAAAGTCAATGAATCAGCGCCCGGGCCCCGAAGATGGCCAGCAGGCACAAGCCTACGCTCAGCAGCGCATACAGGATCGCCAGCGCCGCGCGCCCGCTGCTCAGCAGGTCGTAGGCCTCCAGCGAAAAGGTGGAAAATGTGGTAAACCCGCCGCAAAGCCCCACCTTCAAAAACAGCAGCAGCGGCTGGGAATTGATTTTATTCTTTTCACATAACGCGGCCAGCAGCCCGATCACAAAGGCGCCCAGCACATTGATACACAGGGTGGTAACGGGAAAGGGCGTTTGCCGCACCGGGATCAGCCCCAGCAGATAGCGCAGTGCCGCGCCTACAAAGCCGCCGAGACCTACAAAAATTACATTTGTCATTTCTCCTCCTGCTGCCGGGTCAGCTGCTGTACCTGCCGGGTCTCTGCCAGCACCGCCTTGCGCTTAAAAGGCAGGCGCAAAAACCGCAGCAAATAGAACCAGGGCAGCAGCCAGGGGTGCCGGTCCAGCGCCTTAAAGTCCGCGTGCATTTTCTTCTTCTCCGGGAACAAGCGCCGCCACAGATACCGCCGCCGCTGCGCCGTGCCGGACAGTTGGGTGCCCTGGGCATTCAGTCGGCGTACCAGGGTCAGCTTGCTGTCGCCAAACACACCGCCCTGCATACAGACGGTGAGCATTTGCATTTCGTCCCGGTCCAGCTCCCTGTCTTCAAACAGATCCAGCGCCAGGCGCCGTACCAAGCGGGCAAAGTCCAAAATGCCCATTTTGCGAAATTCCGCTTCCATATACGGCCGATCCAGACGCGCTTGCTCCTTGGTGTACAGCAAGTACACATCGGCCAAAAAGCGCACGCCGCAGCCGTTGGTGGAATAATGCTTGTACATATGGGCAACGGTATAGAGATAATTGTCGCTCACATCCATAACGAACGCGTGCGGGTGGGCAGGATCCCGGGTGGCCCGCTGCCACAGGCCGTCAAAGCGGGGACAAAAATCCTTCTCGTCAAAAAACAGGGTGCGGTGGAACTCAAAAGTGGCATAAGGCGGCTTGTGGAAGTCGTCGGAATTCTCGCCGCAGGCGGTCATTTTGTACCCGGCCTTGCGCATGATCCGCAGCAGCTGCTCCCGCCCTGCCGGGTCATACAAAATATCATTATCCGTCATTTGGCGCATAGAGGTCTTGGGGTAATATTCCCGCAGCAGCAGCCCCTTTAAGGGCATATAGTCAATGCCCGCCTCATCCAGCCGGGCAAACAGCTGCCCCCGCTCGTGGTCCATGGTGATGGTGCGGGTCAGTTCCGTGTAGGTGTAGTTCTCCCAGCGCTTTTTCTCTTCCTCCGGCACACCGGGCAGCGCCGCCAGCAGCGGAAAGACAATGTTATATACCTGCTGCCGCCGGGCCAAGTCAAAAAATGCGTCAAAGTCCAGCCCCTCCGGCACCGCAGGCGCAGGCGCACCGGTCAGCGCGCACCGCAGCAGCGCCAGCAAATAGGCGCAGGTCTGATTTTCGATCTGCATACTCAGTCCAGCACCCCGGCAGTGCGCAGGGTGTCCAGCATTTCCCGAATATCCGCCCGGGCCGTGTCTGCGTCCACATCGTATTTCTCCGTGAGCGCCGCCACCAGGCTGTCCTCGGTCTGCTCCGTCTGGAGCAGCTCAAACAGAAACGCCGCCGTGGGATTGTTGTGGATCACACCGTTAAAGTGCTTCATGGCCTTGCCGGTGGCAATGGCAAAATCCTCGCCGTCCACATGCCCCAGCACCATACCGTCTTTCAGTTTCATTTACCTCGTCCTTTCGTCAAGCGATCTGTAGTAACTGTATTGATTACTTATTGAGTTGCATATAAGCCTTTTTAACAATTTGTGCCATCAAAAGTCTGCGTTGACTTAAAAACTCCAGATATGGCAACTTTTCAAAATTCTCAGGAAGTGCATTTTGTGCACAAGCTAATTGATATCCAACTTCTCCCAGCTTTTCTTTATATCGCTCTACATATTCCTGTGGTGGGGCATCAGAAATATCTATATTTGTCACATAATCCAAATAAGTAAAGTTCGCAATTTGATTTCGATCGCGATCATTTTCATAGCCTATCTTTGTAAGATAGTTTTTCGGATATATGTGATGTTTATCTATCGCATTTTTGCTACCGCTCGAGCCCGGTAAAAAGCACTGTACCTGCGGAGTTGTACTAAAGAGTAACGGTGTTCCCAAAACATTGATAGCGGCAATATAGCCGTACCAAGCTGGAGAATTAGCCGAAGAACTGTTCAACTCCGCTGGCAACGAATATTCAAAGTAGTCATCTGTAAATCTATTAGAAATCACTCCATCTAAGTAGGCCACAAACTCATCAGCTGTATGAATTTCTCTTAAATCGGCAAACTGCTTTTCAGCCTCCGTTTCAGGAGAGGTGGTATAAAACCCTGTAATCGTGGACATAAATATCCACTTACTGATGATCTTTTGCAAGTCTACAGAAGAAACATTAAAATCATATTTTCCAATCAGATATAGAATATAGCTGTACACCACTGCATTGGTTGAAGAAACCAGCTTATCACTCAAATAACCGGCAGCAGCAAACAAATTGATAAATGCGTGCCAGTTATTTAAATTCATAACGATGTCCAGAGATTCCTTAAACTTGGCTAAATTTTCTTCACGCACATTCTCTGTAATTTCGCCGGTTTTCAAATTTTTACCACGCAGTAACATATAAGCGTAACGCAACCGTGCCCGTCTAAAGCCAATGCCCACAGACATTCGGATCAAATGTGCCGGGTCGATTTTGAGAATACGATTATACGGCGTTCCATCTGCTGGAATTCTGGAGTCCGCACAAAATTTGCTAATCTTTTCATGTACGCTGTTATCATAAACAGCAAGCAAAGTCTCAATGAAATTTTTTTCAGTCAAATTTTGACCACCAGAATTAACGCGAACAAAAATATCCGCCACGCTTTCCTCGTCCGCCTTTGCACTAATCCGCAATGTTGGCAGAGAATAAATGCCAAGATTTAATAGATCATTGATATTTTGCTCTACCAAATCTTCTTGATCTTCCGTCAGTTCTTGTTTTCCATTTTTGATGCGAACTTCATTCAAGGCTCGAATATAGTTCTTTCGAAATTTGGATGTATTGTATTCTAAATTAGCAGCAAAAACATCAGAAATTGCACTAATCCATTCAGGATCTCGCGCATATGCCTGGGACCAAACGGCAAACTCGCGTGTTAAAGGATTAAAGGAAATCCGAATTTGGCGTTCTTTATAGTTTTTATCTCTTATTGCAATACCATACATTGCGGCCAACAACGCCGTTAAACGCTGCTGCCCATCTATCACAAGACTTTCTGGACATTTATAAATTTTGTCATTTTTTCCTATATGATTTGCATTTTCATAGTCCTCTGGTGAAACCCACAGCATAATGTAGCCAATCGGATAACCTTTCATCATAGAATCCAACAAATCACGCACTTTGCTGTCTTTCCAAACAAAGGGGCGCTGCAAATCAGGCAATCCGATACGCCCATTTTTCACATCTGACAGCAGATCTTCTACCTGTCTTGGAATATTGTCATATAATTCTTTTCCCATCTTCTCACTCTCTCTTTTTTGTCCATCGCAATTTTTGTAATCAGTTGTCTTTCTCCACCAACACCACTGTCTCCACATGGGGGGTGCGGGGGAACAGGTCTACGCCGCAGGCGCGGCGGGCAGTATAGCCCATGGTGGTCAGCAGCGCCAGATCCCGTGCCAAGGTAGCCGGGTCGCAGGACACATACACCAGCCGCGCAATGCCCATGCGGTCAATGGCGGCGAACACCTCCGGGGCGCAGCCCTTGCGGGGCGGGTCTACGATAGCCACATCCGGGCGCACGCCCTGGGCCGCCAGCTGCGTTGCCGCACCGGCTGCGTCTGCACACAGGAATTCGGCGTTCTCAATGCCGTTGCGCCGGGCATTCTCCCGGGCGTTCTCCACCGCCTGGGGGACCACCTCCACGCCGATCAACCGGCGGCAGCGATCCGCTAAAGTCAGGCCGATGGTGCCCACGCCGCAGTACAGATCCAGCAGCACCTGGTCACCGGTCAGGCCCGCAAAATCACCGGCCAGAGCGTACAGGCGCTCACACTGGCGATGGTTCACCTGGTAAAACGCGTGGGGACCGATGGCAAAAGTCTTGCCGCACAGCTTGTCCAGCAATTCTCCCTTGCCCCAAAGCACCCGGTCCCGATCGCCCAGGATCACATTGGTACGCTGGGTATTGCTGTTCAGCACCACGCCCACCAAGCCGGGCACAGCGGCACGCAAGGCGGTGCAAAGCGCGTCCCCGCCGGGCAGATCCGTTTCGTTGATCACAATACAAGCCAGCACCTGGCCGGTGGCCTCGCCCTTGCGGAAATACAAGTGGCGCAGCAGGCCGGTGCCGGTCTCCTCGTTATATACGGAAATTTGATTTTCTTCCGCCCATTGCAGGCAGGCCGCCACACCGGCAGAAAAGTCCGTGCACTGGAGCAGGCAATCCCCGGTGGGCACCACACGGTGGCTCTTATAGGCATAAAACCCGGTGACCGGGTGGCCGTCTTGCAGCTGCACCGGGTACTGGGCCTTGTTGCGATAGCGCGCCGTAGCGGGCGCCGCCAGCACGCTCTCCACCTGCAAATCCAGGTGGCCGATCCGCTGAAAGGCGTCGTTGATCCGCTGCTGCTTAAAGCGCAGTTCCTCCGCATAATCCACTGTACGGAAAGCACAGCCGCCGCACCGGGCAGACACCGGGCAATCGCTCTCCACCCGATGGGGCGACGGCTCCAGCACCTGTTGCAGCCGGGCAACGGCGTAATTCTTCTTGGCCTTGATAATATGGGCGGTCACCCGATCGCCGGGCACGCCGCCGCGCAAAAACACCGGCACACCGTCCAGGCGCCCCAGGGCGCTGCCCTCGGAAGTCAGGGCGGTTATATTCAGTTGGATCTCGTCATTCTTTTTGAGTTGCACCCAAATCACCGTCCTTTATCATAGCATAAAACCGCAGGAAAAGGAAGTGTAAAAATGAAAAAGGCGGCGGGCAAATTCCCTTGCCTGCCGCACTTTTTTGCAGATTTAGCTATGAACGGCCCGCTGCACCGCCTTGACCAGTTCCACCACCGGGATCACCGCCAGCGCCAGCGCCATAGACACGCCGTAGGACGGGCCGGACAGGGGAACAAAATCAAAGGCCGCCGCCAGTGCCGGCACATACAGCACCACCGTGGACAGCACCAGGGACAGCGTCATAGCCCCCCACAGATAGCCGTTTTGCCCCATAGAGAACAGACTGGCCCGGCGCGAGCGCATATTAAAGCTATGGAAGATCTCTGCCATAGACAGGGTGAAGAACGCCATAGTCATACCGGTTTTATGAGCCAGCGGATCCGTGATGTGCACCAGGGCGGTCCACTCCAATTGTACCGGGCAGGTGAGCACCAGGCCGCTGAAGTAGGCCAGCAAGGTCACCGCCGTTACCAGCAGCCCCTGCCAGGCCACATCAAAGCCCATACCCCCGGCAAAAATGCCGTCCTTTGGGTCCCGGGGTCGGCGGCGCATGATCTCCGGCTCGCCCCGCTCCAACCCCAGCGCCAGCGCAGGAAAGCAATCGGTGATCAAATTGATCCACAGCAGGTGCACCGGCTCCAAAATGGTAAAGCCCAGCAGAGTAGCCACCAGGATGGTAAGCACCTCCGCCAAGTTGGAGGACAGCAAAAACTGAATGGACTTGCGGATATTATCATACACCCGGCGGCCCTCCTCCACAGCCGCCACAATGGTGGCAAAGTTATCGTCCGTCAGCACCATATCCGCCACATTCTTGGTCACATCCGTGCCGGTCACGCCCATACCTACGCCAATATCCGCCGCCTGAATGGCCGGGGCGTCATTGACCCCGTCACCGGTCATGGCAGTGACAGCCCCCTGCCGATGAAAGGCCTCTACAATGCGCACCTTATGCTCCGGCTGCACCCGGGCAAACACGCTGCACCGGGCAACGGCGTCGTCCAGCGCCCGATCGTCCATTTGGCTCAGCTGCGCGCCGGTGAGCACCTGGCCCTCCGGCTCCAAGATCCCCAGCTGCCGGGCAATGGCTGCGGCCGTGTCCCGATGATCGCCGGTGATCATCACCGGGCGAATGCCCGCTTGGCGGCAAGCGGCAATGGCCTCCACCGCCTCCGGGCGCACCGGGTCCATCATACCCACCAGCCCCAGGTAGCAAAGCCCCTGTTCCAGCACCTCCGGCGACCGGGCCGACGGCAGGGACGGGTACTGCCTGGTTGCAGCGCAAAGCACCCGCAGTGCCCGGTCTGCCATACGCTGATTTTCGTCCAGGATCCGGCGGCGCAGATCCGGAGTCAAGGGCACCGCTCTCCCCTGCTGCCAGGCGTGGGTGCACCGCTCCAGCACCACATCCGGCGCGCCCTTGGTGTACTGCACCACGCCCTCCGGGGTGCGGTGGAGGGTAGTCATCATCTTGCGCCCGGAGTCAAAGGGCAGCTCCCCCACCCGAGGGTACTGCCGCTCCAGCGCCGCCTTATCCAGCCCCAGGTCTGCCGCGTCCTGCACCAGCGCCACCTCGGTGGGCTCGCCCTCTATGCGTTCCCCTGCCCGGTGGGCGTCCGAGCACAGCGCCATGGCGGTCATCAGCTGCTCCGGCGGCACACCGGTGCGCACGGTGACGGTCATTCTATTTTGGGTCAGGGTGCCGGTTTTATCCGAGCAGATCACCTGGGTACAGCCCAGGGTCTCCACTGCCGTCAGTCGCCGGATCACCGCGTGGCGGCGGCTCATCTTGGTCACGCCGATGGACAGCACGATGGTCACCACCGCAGCCAGTCCCTCCGGAATGGCCGCCACCGCCAGTGACACCGCCACCATAAAGGTGGACAGCGCGCCGCTAAAGGTCAGCCCGCCTGCCAGCAGGCTGCGCCCCACATCGAGCGTAAAGATCCCGGCGCAGATGGCCAGCACCAGCAGGGACAGGATTTTGGACAGCTGGGTCAACTTCTTTTGCAGGGGCGTGGCGTTCTGCCCGGCGGTATTCAAGGCGTGGGCAATGCGCCCCATTTGGGTGTCCATACCGGTGGTGACCACCACGGCACGGCCCCGACCGTACACCACATTGGCGCCCATAAATACCAAGTTACTGCAAGCGGAGGGCGGCAGCTCCTGCCCGGTATCCGGCAAAGGCGCCGGGGATTTTTCCACCGGCTGGGACTCGCCGGTAAGGGCAGACTCCTCCACCCGCAGGCCGATACTCTCCAGCACCCGGCAGTCCGCGGGAATACGGTCACCGGCAGACAACAGCACCACATCGCCGGGCACCAAAGTACGGCTGGGCACGGTGCACTCTGCCCCGCCCCGCAGCACCCGGGAGGTGGCCGGGGTCATCTCCTGCAAGGCGGCAATGGCCTTTTCCGCCTTGCTCTCCTGGGCCACGCCTAAGACGGCGTTCACCGCCACCACCGTCATAATGATCAGCACATCTGCCGGGAACTCCCGGTGCACCACGCACAGCACCGCAGACACGGCGGCCGCCGCCAGCAGCACCAGGATCATCGGGTCCGACAGCTGCAACATAAACCGCCGCCACAGGCTGTCGCCCTTTTTCCGTGCCAGTCGGTTTTCGCCATATTTTGCCAACCGGGCAGCCGCCTGCTTGCGGCTCAGCCCGCCGGGGGCGCTGTCCAGCTCCCGCAGCACCCGCTCTGCCGTCCATCTGTATGCCTGCATTGCAGAACCTCCCATTTGAAAATAAAAAGACCCGTACATAGGGTCACTACATACGAGTCTGTTTTTTATTCCGGGTGGCGGTCCGTCAGGCGCGGGCCACCATTTCGCCGTATTCTTCCTTGCTTTTTTTGATAAAGGCCGCCACCGCCTCTGCGGTGGGCATAGCGTCCGAGCAGCTGTGGGCGGAGATGAGCATAGAGGCCGAGGCGGAGCCGAACTCCAGGCATTCGATCATCTCTTTGCCTTGCAGCAGGCTGTACAGAAAAGCGGAGCCGTAGCCGTCGCCGCCGCCAAAGCCCTTGAGCACCACAGCCGGGAAAGGCTTAATGGAGTAATAATTGCCGTCGTTGGTATAGGCGGTGGAGCCGTCCTTGCCGTGCTTAATGACGCAAATGGTGGCACCAAAGGACTGCCAGTACCGGGCGCTCTCCGGGTCGGAGCCTTTCACGCCCACAATGCCCTCCATCAGGTCAAATTCCTCACGAGAGCCCATAATAATATCCGCGCCGCGAGCCACCAAGCTGTAATACACGGCGATCTCGTCCTTGGACTGCCAAGTGTACGCCCGGTAGTCAATATCAAAGATAATGCGCACATTGTTCTTCTGGGCCAGCATCATCGCCTTTAAGCAGGCCTCTCTGGACGGAGACTTGGCCAGAGCCGTACCGCTGATCACAATGGCCTTGGCAGAGGCGATATACGCCTCGTCAATATCCTCCGGCGCCAGGCAAAAATCCGCCACATTATCCCGGTACATCAGGATAGAGGACTGCTCTTTGGACAGGATCTCCGTAAAGGTCAGGCCAATGCACTCGCCGTTCTTGGCTCGGGTCACATGGGAGGTGTCGATCCCCTCATTTTGGAAATATTCCACTACATAGTCCCCGAACTGGTCGGCAGACACACAGCCGCAAAAGCCCACCTTGCAGCCCAGCCGGGCCAGGCCTACGGCAATATTGGCCGGGGAGCCGCCCACATACTTGTTAAAGTTGGACGACTGGGACAACGGCTTATACATATCCGTGGGGTTAAAATCAATGGCAATGCGGCCGATGGGGATAAAATCCAGCGGCTTGGTCATGTCAAATTCAATGTACTTCATAGTTCCCTCTCCATAAACCTATGCGCAGGCGGCCGGATTATGCCTTGCCGTCTGTGCCGAAAATCAAAATATGGCGGCGAGCGTTCTTGTACGCCCCCTGCACCTCTGCCCCTTGCAGATCGTAGTAACCGCCGATGGCGCCGGTGTCATAAGCGCCCCGCACCGTTTGCTCCACACTGTCAAAAGTGGCGGTGGCAATATTGATTTTTTGGATCCCTGTTTGCGCGCAGCGGCGAAAGTCCTCCGGCGAAATGCCGGTGCCGCCGTGGAGCACCAGGGGCGTGTGGGTATCTTCTGCCACCCGGGCCAAAATATCAAACCGCAGCTGGGGCGTTGCCTTGTAATTGCCGTGGGCGTTGCCGATGGCGATAGCCAGGGCGTCTACCCCGGTCTCCTGCTCAAAGCGTACCGCGTCCGCCGGGTCCGTGCAGTGCATAGCGATCTCCTCCGAGCCGTCCTCCGAGCCGCCCACGCAGCCGATCTCCGCCTCCACGGCAGCACCGTACGGGCGCGCCATCTCCATAATCCGGCGGGTCTCTGCAATATTTTCGTCCAGCGGCAGGTGGGAGCCGTCAAACATCACGGAGGTAAAGCCCAGTTCCAGCGCCAGGCCGATCTTCTCCTCCGTTTTGCCGTGGTCAAAGTGCACCGCCACCGGCACACTCGCCTGCCGGGCAGCGGCCACCATCAAGGGACCGATCAACTCCAGCGGCGACTGGCGCAGCCGCACCTCCGCGATCTGGAGGATCACCGGGGCGCGCAGCTCCTCTGCCGCTTGCAGCACACCCAGCACCATCTCCATATTGGCAACGGAAAAGGAGCCAACGGCATAGCCGCCGACGCGGGCGTCTGCCAGCAGGTCACGCATATTCACCAGCATAGGCACACCTCAAATGCAAATCAAAAATGCGATGAGTCGGGCGTAAGCCGAGTTCTGTCTTGGGCAATTATCTATCTCGACGCACGGTTGCCCGTGCGCTCCAGCCATCCTTCGAAGTTCTGTGTCGAGCAAACAACCCTTCAGTCGATGTTGCAGCGGATAGGGTTTACATGGCAGGGAATGTCTCCACCCCCTCGGTGAGCTCTTACCTCGCCTTTCCATCCTTACCGCAAAAGCGGCGGTTTATTTCTGTTGCACTTTCCCTAGGGTCGCCCCCGGCGGCCGTTAGCCGTTATCCTGCTCTGTGCTGCTCGGACTTTCCTCACGCAGTAACCTGCGCGCAACTGCCTGCCCGGCTCATCTTCTCCATTTTAATCCATAGCACCGGGGAATGTCAACTGTTTTTCTGCCGGGCAAGAATTTACAGAACAGGTCTTGCATTTCTGTTCTTTTTGTACTACTATGGAGCAAAGAAAGGCAGGTAGACAGAATGCCCAGATTTGAACAGGAAGGCTTTGACCCCCGCCGTCGGCGGGAGAACGACGCCCTGGACCGCACGGTGCCGGAGGAAGACCGGTATTTGGACCCGGGAGTGGACCTGGATTTTAACAGTCGGCAGCGAGATGTGATCGACCGGCAGGACGAAAGCGGTATCAACCCTTGCGACTACCGAGATCCTTACGCCACCCGGTCGCCGTACAGCCAAAACAACGACTATGACCCAAACGGTTACATAGAGCCACCGGCGCCGCCCCGCCGGTTTGAGAGCGAGCGCCCGGCGGATTTTTATACGGACCGGAGCGACCCGCCCGCCCCTGCCCGGTCCCGGGACCGAGAGCGGACAAGCCGCGACCCCCGCACCGGCAGCCGCAGCCATACCCCTGCCGAAAAGCACGGCAAGCCGCCCAAAAAAGGCAAGGGCAGCAAAAAGGCAAAGGTGGGGCTGAGTATCTTTTGCGTGCTGCTGGCGCTGATTTTAATTCTTGTAGGCTGCGCCACCAGTGTGCTGGGCAAGATCAACTATAACGACCAAAAAGAGAATAAATATGTCACCGCGTCGGAGCTAAAGAGCGATCCGCGGGTGAAGAATGTGCTGCTGCTGGGCGTGGACGCCAGGCCCAAGGACGAGGCCAGCGCCTCCCGCAGCGATACGATGATGCTCATTTCCGTAGACTCTGTGCACCACACCATTAAGATGACCTCCTTTTTGCGAGACACCTGGGTGTATATCCCCTGCAAGGATATGAGCCAGCGGCTGAACGCCGCCTGCCAGTACGGCGGTTACAGCGGTGTGGTAGACACCATTGAGTACAACTTTGGCGTAAAGATCGACAACTATGTGGTGGCGGATTTTGAGATGTTCCAGGTGCTGGTGGACGCCATCGGCGGCGTGGAAGTGGAGGTCACCAAGGCGGAGGCCAAGGAGGTCACCGGCCACCCCAAGCGCTACGGCAATGTGAAGTTAGAGGCCGGCAAGCACAACCTGACCGGCAAGCAGGCCCTGGCCTATTGCCGCATTCGCAAGATCGACACGGACTTTGTGCGCACCAAGCGCCAGCGCACGGTGATGAACGCCATTATCAAGAAGATGAAGTCCACCAATCCCTTTACCCTGTACAAAATGGCCAGCAACGCCGCCCCGTATATTGAGACGGATATGACCAAGAGCCAGCTGTGCAGCTTTGTGGCCAAGGCCGGCAGCTGCGCCTCCAGCACCCACCAGGCCCGGGTGCCTTTCCCGGACACTTGGTGGTACGACACCATTAACGGCAACTCCATCATTGCCATCAATAAAGAGGAGAATAAAAAGCAGCTGATCGACTTTATCTACAACAAGACCTCCGAACAGCTGGACAAAGAAGAAGCCGCAGCGGCCAAGAACTGACCGCTATGCCATAAAGCATAAGAAAGGACGATCAAAATGACAAAGACAGAAATGGTACAAGCAATTTTAGCCGCAGACAGCGCTTGCCCGGAGCTGAAAGCCGCCGCCCAAAGCTATCTGGACGCCGCAGGCACCCCCGGTGAAGCTGCCGCCGCACAAGCGCTGATCGCCGAGTGCAAGGACGATGTGCTGAAATGCGCCGATGTGGTGGCCTTTATGCAGACGGACGCCGCCAAAGCGCAGCTGGGCGAAGAATTGGCCGCCCAAATTTTGGCACATGAGCAGGCACTACTGGACAGCGGCGCCGAATATTGCGACTGCACCGGCTGCACCGCCGGCAAACGCGTGCTGGATAACCAAGCACTGTTTGTGGAGTAAGCAGCCAACCGTTCAAAGAAATGAAAGGAAGAAAGAATATGAAAAAGCTGCAATGGTCAGCGCTGATTTGCGCCTTACTGGTCATTCTGACACTGTCTGCCTGTGCCAAAAGCAATGGCCAAGGGGCAACAGAACAGACAGAAAGCACCACCAATGCCCAACTGAACAACTACCACTACATAAACGGATTTGCCACCTTTCGCCGCTCTGATCGGGACGGTATCATCACATTTGCCGACCCGGACAGCACCAACAATGGGGATTACAGCGGCAAAGTACGATGGAAAAGCACAGACAGCAAAAATGCGCCGCCCATCGTCAGCGCCGCACAAGTTCTTACCGTAGACGGGAAAGTCGCAAACCGGGTGGAACTGAAAATCGAAACAGCGAAGTCAGATACCTGGGATCACCTGGTCTCTTACGAACCCCGGATCCAGGCCAAAGGCAGCGCCAAAGCAACCGCAGAATGTTATATTTCGCTCACGGATCGGCAGGGCACGGAATACCGCGTTATGCTGACTCCCACTGCCGATCAACCGGACGATTACGCCGGCGCAGCCGTCTATATCATCGACCATACCACCGGCCGTAGCTTTTGGTACAACGACCTTTTGCAGTAATGCACCGGTAAATAGAAAACGCCCTCTGTTTCTTAACTGAAACAGAGGGCGTTTTTTATTGTTCGGCGGGAGCAAGCCCCCGCCCTACGGTGATTTTTGCCTATTGTGCGCGCCGCACCGGTTGTTTTATCCCCTCAGTCGCATAAATGCGACAGCTCCCCTTTATTACATAAAAGGGGAGCCTTTTTGTTTGTAATGCAGAAAAGAACCGGTAGGGGCGGATAGCATCCGCCCGCTGTGTAATCCCTCCACCACCTGCGGTGGTCCCCCACCGAACCGGTGCCCGTCCCCTCTGTCGCTGCGCGACATCTCCCCGCACTGCGGGGAGT
>CAVIFY010000035.1:0-21151 GCA_963642245.1 Bifidobacteriaceae bacterium
ATTCCACCGGCCTGGCGCTGGAGAGCGAGTATTACTACGATACCACCTTTGAGATGGTGGACCGCTATGCTTCCATTGCGGAGACTATGATCGACAAGGGCGACAAGGTGCTCTTTGCCGGTGGGTGCGACAAGTCTGCTTCTCTCTATACTGCCAAGAATGCCTTTGATCTGAGCGATGTGTCTGTGATCGGCTCCGGCATTAACGAGGACGGCGCCGCCTACTCTGTGGTGAAGGAATACGGCACCGCAGCGGCTGCCTGCTTAAAGGACTTTAAGGGTGCGTCCATTTATAATGCCGGTTGCGCCAACAAGGCCATTACCTGCAACCTGCCGGACGGCGAGCAAAAAGAGGAGCTGCAAAAGAAACTGGACGCTGTGTATGCCCAGCTGGGCGACGGCACCATTCAGCCTATGGCCGCAGCGCCGGGCGCCGATGTGCGCAAGACTTACGCCTCCAACTGCCTGACCCTGCACTACTGGATCTTGCAGTCCGTAAAGGTCAGCAAGTAATAGGCTGTAAAGAAAAAATGCGCGAGCCTGTACCACCCGGTGCAGGCTCGCTTTTTGTATAGCAGCGCCGCGCCAAACGGTAGTCGATCGCTATAGTATTTTGCTTAAACCGGCGCTGGCAACAGCCGCCCTTTACCACGGAATTGACAAATCCTCTCGGAATGAGTATAATTAGAACATTACTCCGCAAAATATGAGATAAGGAATGGATGGTTTGATGGAAACAAAAAGTAATCGAAGTACATTCTCCGGCAAGCTGGGGTTTGTGCTGGCCGCGGCAGGCTCTGCCGTAGGTTTGGGGAACCTGTGGCGCTTTCCCTATTTGGCAGCCAAGTACGGCGGCGGTATCTTCCTGCTGGTGTATATCATTTTGGCGGTGACCTTTGGCTTTACCCTGATGGTGACGGAGATCGCCATTGGCCGCAAGACCCGCCTTAGCCCTATGGAGGCCTTTGGCGCGCTGAATAAGAAATGGGGCTGGATGGGCAAGCTGGTGACCTTGGTGCCGGTGCTGATTTTGCCCTATTACTGCGTGATCGGCGGTTGGGTCACCAAGTACACCGCCACAATGGTGTCCGGCGCAGTGTATGACGCTGCCGGTGACAACTTCTTTACGGACTTTATCTCCGGCACCGGGGAGCCGCTTTTGTGGTTTATGCTCTTTATGACCGCTACGGCGTTGATCGTGTTCCTGGGAGTAGAAAAGGGGATCGAGAAGTTCAGCCGGGTGCTGATGCCTGCGCTGCTGATTTTGACTGTTTTGCTGTCTATCTTTGTGGTCACCCGCCCGGGCGCCGGTGCCGGTGTGGCCTATTACCTGAAGCCGGATTTCAGCAAGCTGAGCATGATGACCGTGCTGGCGGCGCTGGGACAGCTGTTTTTCTCCATGTCCCTGGCTATGGGCATTATGATCACCTACGGCTCTTATCTGCGCCAGCAGGACCACATTGAGCAGTCTGTGCGCCAGATCGAAGTGTTTGACACTTTGGTGGCGTTCCTGGCCGGTTTGATGATCGTACCGGCTGTGTTTGTGTACTCCGGCGGGGACGAGAGCGCCCTGGGCAAAGGCCCCAGCCTGATGTTTATCACCCTGCCTAAGGTATTTGCTGAGATGAAGATCGGCAACCTGATCGGCGCCGGGTTCTTTATTCTGGTATTGTTTGCGGCGCTCACCAGCTCCGTGTCCGTGATGGAGGCCATTGTGTCCGGTTTGGACGACCGCTACCACTGGGGCCGCAAAAAGGCTACGGTGATCTGCTATATCTACGCGGTGGCGCTGGGCATTTGCTGCTCTTTGGGCTTTGGCAAGTGGTCTTCCTTTACCATCTTCGGTTTCTCGATTTTGGACTTCTTGGACTTTGTGTCCAACAGTCTGCTGATGCCGGTGGTGGGTATGCTTACCTGCATTATGGTGGGCTTTGTGCTGAAACCCCAGCTGATCGTCAACGAAATTGAGCTGAACGGCCCCTTTAAGTGGAAGAAGTTTTATTCCGTGATGGTCAAGTGGATCGCACCGCCTTGCCTGCTGGCTATTCTCATTAGTTCTATTTTGGATACACTGGGTATCGTCCAGCTGTAAAAAGATAAAATTTAAGCGCGTACAGATCACTGTACGCGCTTTTTTGCTGCCCTTTTTTGGGTCATTAATATTCAATTTCGCCTTTATAGACGGTGTTGCAGTCGCCGGTGAGGGTGATCCGCTCGTCGGAGTAGTTGACCAGCAGGTCTCCGCCGCGCACCTTAACGGTAATGTCTACGCCCTTTTTGCAGTAGCCGTTCTCCACCGCAGCCACCACAGCCGCGCAGGCGCCGGTGCCGCAGGCCGGGGTCTCGCCGTTGCCACGCTCCCACACCCGCATTTTAATGGTGCTCTCATTGACTACCCGCACGAACTCGGTGTTCACCCGCTCCGGGAACAGGGGACTGTTCTCAAATTTGGGGCCGATCTGTTGCAGGTCCAGCTTGTCCACATTGTCTACGAACACCACGCAGTGGGGGTTGCCGGTAGCCACGCAGGTGATGTTATATTCCTTATCACCGATGGTGGCCGGGTGACCGATGATTTTGTCACCGGGCAGGTCTACCGGTATCTTGGCCGGGTCCAGCTCTGCCTTGCCCATATCCACCGTTACGGAAGATACCTTGCCGTTGCGGGTGAACAGTTGCAGCCGCCGCACGCCGGAGGCGGTGGCAATGGACATCTCCGTCTTGGGCACCATACCGTTATCGTACAGGTACTTACCCACGCAGCGAATGGAGTTACCGGCCATACGGCCCTCGCTGCCGTCCATATTGAAGATGCGCATTCTGGCGTCTGCGATCACGCTCTTTTCGATCAGCACGATACCGTCGCCGCCAATGCCCTTGTGCCGGTCGGAGAATTCAATAGACAGGCTCTCCGGGCAGGTGATGATGCCGCACTGGTTGTTAAAGAAGATGTAGTCGTCGCCGCTGCCCTGCATTTTTGTGAATTTCAGCAGGCCCTTTTCGCTGCGCATATGGTTGATGTCCACCAGCTCGGTGTTCATCTGATTGTAGCGCGAGGCGATAATGTCCGCCAGAGCGTTGGCGGTGTCCAGGCTGGTGAGGGTGGCAATGCCCAGCTGATTGGCCCGGTTGTGCAGCTTAATATAGTCTGCAATGGACTTCTTATCACTTTTGCCGGTGTAGACGATGTAGTCCAGCTTGCCGCTTTCCACCAGGTCCATAATGGAGTTGTCCTCACGCAGCTTGTTGACCACATGCACCTCAATGCCCAGGGAGCGAATGGCCGCCGCCGTCTCCGGCGTTGCCCACAGTTCCGCGCCCAGGTCGTCCAGCTTTTTCGCCAGGCCCACGATCTCAAACCGATCTTGCTTGGTCACGGTGATGAGCACCCCGTGGCGCCCCTGCTTTTGGCTCTCCACCTTGTATCCGGCAGACACCAGGCCCTTAAACAGCGCCTCGTTCAGGTTCTTGCCCACGCCCAGCACCTCGCCGGTGGACTTCATCTCCGGTCCCAGCTGGGAGTTCACATCGTTGAGTTTTTCAAAGCTGAATACCGGCACCTTCACCGCAAAGTAGGGCGGTGTGCGGTACAGCCCGGTGCCGTAGCCCAGGTCTTGCAGCTTTTCGCCTACCATAATTTTGGTCGCCAGTTCTACCATTGGCACGCCGGTGACCTTGCTGATGTAGGGAATGGTGCGGGAGGCCCTGGGGTTTACCTCGATCACATACAGTTCGTTGCGATAGATCAGGTACTGGATATTCACCAGCCCCTTGGTGCCCAGGGACAGCGCCAGCTTTTCGCTCACATCGCAGATCTTGTGGAGCATTACATCGTTCAGGTTGTAAGGGGGATACACGGCAATGGAGTCGCCGGAGTGCACACCGGCTCGCTCAATATGCTCCATAATGCCGGGGATCAGCACATCCTTGCCGTCGCTGATACAGTCCACTTCCAACTCTGTGCCCATCATATACTTGTCTACCAGCACCGGGTTTTCGATCCCCTGTGCCAGGATCAGCTCCATATAGCGGCGCACATCATCGTCCGTATAGGCAATGGTCATATTCTGCCCGCCGATCACATAGCTGGGGCGCAGCAGCACCGGGTAGCCCAGTTCGTTGGCCGCCACCAGTGCCTGGGGCATAGTCATAACGCTGGTGCCCTTGGGACGGAAAATGCCGAATTTCTCCAGCAGTTCGTCAAACCGTTCCCGGTCCTCGGCAATGTCGATGGACTCGGCACTGGTGCCCAAAATGGTAATGCCTTTTTCGTCCAGGAATTTGGTCAGCTTAATGGCGGTTTGGCCGCCAAAGGCCACCACCACACCAATGGGCTTTTCTACTTGGATCACCTGCATCACATCTTCCGGACACAGCGGCTCAAAGTACAGCCGATCGCCGGTGTCAAAGTCGGTGGATACCGTCTCCGGGTTGTTGTTAATGAGAATGACCTCGTAGCCCAGTTCTTTCAGCGTCCACACACAGTGCACGGAGCTGTAATCGAACTCAATGCCCTGACCAATGCGGATGGGGCCGGAGCCCAGCACGATGATTTTTTGCTTGCCGCTTTGGGGCAGGCTGCGTGCCTCGCAGTGGGCGTCATAGGTGGAATAGAAGTAGGGGGTCTCTGCGGCGAATTCCGCTCCGCAGGTGTCTACCATTTTATACACGCAGTCCTGGTGATAGGGGATGGAGCCGCCGCTGATACGCGCCAGGGCTTCATCGGTATAGCCGTAGTGCTTGCCCTGCATATATTGCTCCCGGGACAGGGGCTGCCCGGTGATCTCTTTTTCGTAGTCCGCCAGGTTTTTCAGCTTGGCCAGGAACCACTCGTCGATCATGGTGATCCGGTGGATCTCCTCAATACTCACGCCGTTTTTCAGCGCAGCGAATACGGAGAACAGCCGCAGGTCGTCCTGATCGTGCAGCTTCTCGTGAATATCCAGCCCGTCCAGGGCCTTATTATTCAGGGTGTCCAGCCCGATCTCTGCGCCCCGCACCGCCTTCATAATGGCAGCCTCAAAGCAGGGGGCAATGCTCATTACCTCGCCGGTGGCTTTCATCTGGGTGCCCAGCTTGCGGGAGGCGTTGACGAACTTGTCAAAGGGCCACTTGGGCACCTTTACCACCACATAGTCCAGGGTCGGCTCAAAGCAGGCGCAGGTCTTGCCGGTCACATCGTTTTTGATCTCGTCCAGGGTGTAGCCCAGGGCGATCTTGGTGGTCACCTTGGCAATGGGATAGCCGGTGGCCTTGGAGGCCAGCGCGGAGGAACGGCTGACCCGGGGGTTGACCTCGATCACGCTGTACTCCATGCTCTCCGGGTTCAGGGCAAACTGGCAGTTGCAGCCGCCCTCAATGCCCAGTTCTGTAATAATATCCAGGGACGCGGAGCGGAGCATTTGGTACTCCTTGTCCGCCAGGGTCACTGCAGGGGCAATGACGATGGAGTCGCCGGTGTGTACGCCTACCGGGTCAAAGTTCTCCATAGAGCACACGGCGATCACATTGCCGGCGCTGTCCCGCATCACTTCAAATTCAATTTCTTTCCACCCGGCAATGTACCGCTCCACCAGTACCTGGGTAATGGGGGAGAGCATCAGGCCGTTTTTGGCGATCACATCCAGCTGCTGCTCATTGTATGCCACGCCGCCGCCGGCGCCGCCAAGGGTAAAGGCCGGGCGAATGATTACCGGGTAGCCGATCTCTGCGGCGATCTGCCGGGCGTGCTCCGGGGTAGTGGCAATGTCGCTGGGGACCACAGGCTGGCCCAACTTCATCATCGTGTCGCGGAACAGCTGCCGGTCCTCGGCCTTGTCGATGGCCTCGGCGGTGGTGCCCAGCAGGGTCACGCCCATTTTGTCCAAATAACCGTCCTTTGCCAGCTGCATACTGATGGTCAGGCCGGTTTGGCCGCCCAGGCCGCCCAGGATGGAGTCCGGGCGCTCTTTTTCAATAATGCGCTTTACGGTTTCTTCCGTCAGCGGCTCTAAGTAAATATGGTCAGCCAGGGCCTTGTCCGTCATAATGGTGGCCGGGTTAGAGTTGACCAGCACCACTTCCAGTCCGGCGTCTTTGAGCACCCGGCAGGCCTGGGCACCGGCATAGTCGAACTCTGCCGCCTGGCCGATAACGATGGGGCCGGAGCCGATCACCAGTACCTTTTTGATATTCTTATTCAGCGGCATGGCTCTCGCCTCCCATCATCTGTAAAAATCGGTCGAACAAAAAGCGGGTGTCGTGGGGCCCGCTGCACGCCTCCGGGTGGAACTGCACCGTAAAGGCGTTTTGTTCCGGGTAGTCGATCCCCTCGCAGGTGCCGTCGTTGGCGTTCACCCAGCGCAGGGTGCCGCCGGCGGCCGCAACGGTATCGTTCACCACCGCGTAGCCGTGGTTTTGGCTGGAGATATAGGTGCGCCCGGTTTGCAGGTCTTTCACCGGCTGGTTTACGCCACGGTGGCCGTATTTCAGCTTCTCCGTTTTGCAGCCCATAGCCAGTGCCAGCAGTTGGTGCCCTAGGCAAATGCCAAAGATTGGCGCCTTGCCAATGAGTTTCTTCAACTCTGCAATGGCGGCGGTGTTCTCCGCCGGGTCGCCGGGGCCGTTAGACAGCATAATGCCGTCCGGGTGCAGGGCCAGGATGTCCTCCGCCTTGGTGTCGTAAGGCATAACGGCCACATTGCAGCCACGCTTATTCAGCTCTCTTGCAATGTTGGCCTTGGCGCCGTAGTCCAGCAGCACCACATTGTGCTTGTGCTCCTCGGCAGACAGCAGTTGGGGCTTGGGTGCAGATACACTCTTTACCGCGTCTGCCACCGCATAGTCCCGCACTTTATTATAGTCCACCACCCGGGGATCGTCACAGATCACGGCGTTCATCACACCGCTTTCCCGAATGGTCTTTGTGATCTCTCTTGTATCTACGCCGTAGACGCCGATAATGCCCTGGGATTTTAAGAACTGGTCCAGGGTCTCGCCGCAGCGGAAGTTGGAGGGCGCCTCGCAATACTCACGCACAATGTAGGCGCTCACATAGCTTTTGGGGCTCTCCATATCCTCCGGGATAAAGCCGTAGTTGCCGATGAGGGGAAAGGTTTGCAGCACGATCTGGCCGTAATAGCTGGGGTCCGTCAGGGTCTCGATATAACCGCCCATACCGGTGGTAAACACCAGCTCGCCCTGAATTTCGCCACCGGCACCGAACCGATAGCCCTCAAAGGTCTGTCCGTTCTCCAGACAGAGATATACTTTCTGCTTCTTCATAGTTTAACCTAACAGCTTCACAAGCACGGCCTTTTGGGCGTGCAGACGGTTTTCCGCTTCGTCAAAGATCTCGTTGGCGTGGGCCTCAAACACCTTGGCGGTGATCTCTTCCTCCCGGTGCGCGGGCAGGCAGTGGAGCACCATAGCGTCCGGCTTGGCGACGGCCATCACCTGGTCGTTGATCTGGTAGTTCTTAAAGATCTTTTCTCGCTCTGCTTTTTCTTCTTCCTGACCCATGGAGGCCCACACATCGGTGTAGACCACATCTGCGTCCTTGGCGCAGGCCAAAATATCCTCGCTGCAAGTAAAGGTGCCGTTCTCCTTGGCCCATGCCATGATCTGGGCGTCCGGCCGGTAGTCCTTGGGGCAGGCGATGGCGCACTCCATACCCATGGAGATAGCGCCCACGATCAGGGAGTTTGCCATATTGTTGCCGTCGCCGATAAAGCAGAATTTCAGCCCGTCAAAGCTCTTTTTGTACTCCCGAATGGTCATCAGGTCCGCCAGTACCTGGCAGGGGTGGCAGTAGTCGGTCAGGCCGTTGATGATGGGAATGGAGCCGTACTCTGCCAGATCCTCCACCTCTTTCTGCTCAAAGGTGCGGATCATAATACCGTCCAGATAGCGGGAGAGTACCCGAGCGGTGTCCTGTACCGGCTCGCCGCGGCCGATTTGCAGATCGCGGTTGGAAAGGAACAGTGCCTGACCGCCCAGCTGGTACATACCAGTCTCAAAGCTGACCCGGGTGCGGGTAGAGCTTTTTTGGAAGATCATACCCAGGGTCTTGCCCTTTAAGTGGTGGTGTTCAATGCCGTGCTGGTTCTCATATTTCAGCTGATCTGCCAAGTTGAGAATGTCCAGAATGTCGCCTTTGTCCAGGTCTGCCAGTTTCAGTAAATGTTTCATGCTTCAAGCACTCCTTTCAGTATCTCCAGTCCCTCGTCCAGCTCCGCATCGCTGATGTTCAGCGCCGGCAGCAGACGGAGTTTTGTTTTTGCCGTTAAGATCAGCAGGCCGTTTGCCAGGCAAGCCTTGGCCACTTCTCCTGCGGGTTTGTCCGTTTCGATCCCCAGCATCAGTCCCATACCGCTGATGCTCTTGACGCCCTTTACATTTGCCAGCGCCGTGCGGATCTTCTCGCTCTTGCGCCGTACTTCGCGCAGGAAGTCCTCGTCGATCCGCTCTACAATGGAGCAGGCACCGGCAGCCACCACCGGGTTGCCGCCAAAGGTGGAACCGTGAGAGCCGGGGGTCATGGTGTCTTGCAGCTTTTCCCCAAACAGCACGGCGCCGATGGGCAGGCCGCCGCCCAGGCCCTTGGCCGTGGTCACAATGTCCGGGGTAATGCCGTATTGCTGGTAGGCAAAGTAGGTGCCGGTGCGGCCGTTGCCGGTCTGCACTTCATCTACCGCCATTAAAATGTCTTTTTCCGCTGCCAGCTTGGCAATGGCACTGACGAATTCCGGCGTCAGATTGTTGACGCCGCCCTCGCCCTGTACGCACTCAAACAGCACGGCGCACACATCGTCCGTGGCGGCCGCTTGCAGCGCCTCTATATCATTGGCAGGGCAGTATTTGAACCCGGGCGTAAAGGGGTCAAACACCGTGTGAAAGTTGTCTTGCCCGGTGGCCGCCAGGGTGGTAATGGTGCGGCCGTGGAACGAGTTTACCAGGGTGATGATGGTGCTGCGCCCTGCGCCGTATTTGTCAAAGCTGTATTTGCGGGCAAACTTGATGGCGCCCTCGTTTGCCTCTGCCCCGGAGTTGCCGAAGAACACCTTTTTCATTCCGCTCTTTTCGCACAGCAGCTGCGCCAGCTTGGCGCAGGGGGCGGTGTAGTAGAGATTGGAGGTGTGCTGCACCCGGTGCAGCTGGTCTTCCACGGCTTTGGTCCAGACCGGATCGTTGATGCCAAAGGCAGTTACCCCGATGCCGGAGCCGAAGTCGATGTATTTTTTGCCGTCCTCATCATAGAGGGTGGAGCCTTGGCCCCGGGTCAGCGCCACATCAAAGCGCCCGTAGGCGTGGGCCACATATTGATTATCCAGTTCTTTTGTGTTCATGGGTATTCCTCTTTATCTGCTGCGGAACATGGTGCCCATACCTTCATCGGTAAGCAGCTCCATCAAGATGGAGTGGGGCACACGGCCGTCGATTATAAACGCTTTTTTGACCCCGCGGCGCAGGGCCTCGGTCATGGAGTCGATCTTGGGAATCATACCGCCGCCGATAATGCCGTCGGCGATCAGTGCCGGAGTGTCGCTGATATAGACTCTGTGGATCAGCGAGCTTTCGTCGTTCTTATCCCGCAACAGACCCACCACATCGGTCATGGAGATCAGCGCCTCCGCCTGCAAGGCACCGGCCACTGCGGCGGCCACCGTGTCTGCATTGATGTTGTAGCAGTTGCCCTCTTCATCATAGCCGATGGTGGAGATCACCGGGATAAAGTTCTTGGAAATGGCCTCTTCCACCACTTCCATATTGATGTCTGTAATTTCGCCTACATAGCCGTGCTTGTCGTCTACCGGCTTGCACTTTAGCATATTGCCGTCCAGGCCGCACAGACCGATGGCGTGGCCGCCCAGGTTGCCGATCTGGCAGACCAGGCTTTTGTTCACCTTACCGGCCAGCACCATTTGCACCACTTCTGCGGTCTCTTTATCGGTGACCCGCAGACCGTCTACAAACTTGGAGTCAATGTGCATACGCTCCAGGGTCTTGTTGATCTCCGGCCCGCCGCCGTGCACCAGCACCACATGGATACCGATGGTGGACAGCAGCACCAGGTCGTTCATAACGGTTTCTTTCAATTCTTCATTGATCATGGCGTTGCCGCCGTATTTTACAACGATCACTTTTTTGCGGTACATCTGAATGTACGGCAAGGCTCTTGCCAGGATCTCCGCCTTTTGGGGATTTGCAATTTCCATTCTCTCACTCCGTTCGCTTGTATTTCTCAAAAGATCAGGTGCGGTAGTCGCCGTTGATCTTTACATAGTCGTAGGTCAGGTCGCAGCCCCAGGCGGTGGCGTTCTCGTCCCCCTGGTTCAGGTCCACTAAAATATAGATCTCATCCTCTGCCAGTACCTTGGCAGCCTCTTCCTCGGAGAAGTCCACACCGGCGCCGTTCTTGCACACGGTGACCGTACCGGCTGTGGATTTTAATGCAACATCCACCTTATCAATATCGAATTCCGCCGGGGCGTAACCGATGGCGCACAGCACCCGACCCCAGTTGGCGTCCTCGCCGAACATGGCGCATTTGAACAGGGTAGAGCCGATCACTTCCTTGGCAACGATAATGGCGGTGTTCTTGGTGGGTGCGCCGGAGCACACGCATTCCAGCAGCTTGCTGGCGCCCTCGCCGTCCTTGGCCAGCATACGGGTCAGGTTGGCCATCACATCATAAAGGGCCGCCTTAAAGGTGTCCAGCGCCGGGCCGGGGGCGGTGATCTCCGTATTACCTGCCAGGCCGGAGGCCATGATCTCTACCATATCGTTGGTGGAGGTGTCGCCGTCAATGGACAGGCAGTTGTAGGTGACCTTTACGATCTCGCTCAGCGCCTGTTGCAGCATTCCCGCGCTGATGGCGCAGTCGGTGCTGATAAAGTTCAGGGTGGTGGCCATATTGGGGTGGATCATACCGGAGCCTTTGGCCATACCGCCCAGGCGGCAGGTCTTGCCGTCCAGCTGAAACTCCACCGCATACTCTTTCTTCACCGTGTCGGTGGTCATAATGGCGGTAGCCGCTTCTTCATTCTTGTTATAATCCAGTTCTTTCACCAGGGTAGGCACGGCGGCAATGATCGGCTCAATGGGCAGCACCTGGCCGATAACGCCGGTGGAGGCCACCAGCACCTGCTCCGCAGGCAGGCCCATTTCCTCTGCTACCAGTTGGCACATTTTGGTTGCTTTTTCCACGCCGTCTGCGTTGCAGGTGTTGGCGTTTTTGGAGTTGGCAATGATGGCCTTGGCTTTGTTGCCGCTTTTTGCCAGGTGATCCTTGGTCACCAGAATGGGCGCGCCCTTCACTTTGTTTTGGGTGTACACCGCTGCGGTGTTGCACAGCACATCGCAGGCCACCAGGCAAATGTCGTTCTTATGTACATAATCCGGGTCCGGGTTTTCCACCGCCGGCTTTTTAATGCCGCAGTAGGTGCCGCTGGCTTTGAACCCTTTTGCGGCACAAATGCCGCCGTCGATCTTGGTCATACTTTATTCTCCTATCGTTAGCCCGGTGGTCTCATCCAGTCCCAGGGCAATGTTCATACACTGAATGGCAGCGCCGGACGCGCCCTTGCCCAGGTTGTCAAACCGGGCGGTGAGCAGCAGCCGTTCGTCGTTGCCATTGATCTCAATTTCCATATCGTCCCGACCGGCCATATTGTTGGCGCCGATCATATTCTCGCTGTAACCCAGGGGGCGTACCTTGACCACCCGGCTGTCGCCGTAGTGCTCTGCAAAGAACGCCTGCATATCCGCAGGGGTCATGGACTTTTGCAGCAGGTCGGCAAACAGGGGCACGGATACGGTCATACCGCAGGGGTAGTCGCAAATGTGGGGGGCAAAGATGGGCGTGCGGGCCAGGCGGCTGATGGCGCCCATTTCCTTTAAGTGCTTGTGCTGCTGGGTCAGGGCATACTGCCGGGGGCTGTCCAGCTCCGGGTCCCGCTCTGCCGCCTCATACTGGGCAATGCCTTTGTTACCGGCGCCGCTGTAACCGCTCATGGCGTAGCACACAATGGGGTAGTCGGCGGGCAAAATACCGCCGGACACCAGGGGATAGACCAAAGCGTTAAACCCGCTGGCGTAGCAGCCGGGCACCGCAATGCGATTAGAGTTTTGGATCTTTTCCCGAAAGGTGGGATCCAGCTCCGGAAAGCCGTAGGCCCAGTCCGCCAGCGTGCGGTGGGCGGTGGAGGTGTCGATCAGCTTGACCTTGGGGTTGGTGACCAGCGCCGCCGCTTCAATGGCCGCCGGATCCGGCAGGCAGAGAAAGGTAATGTCCGAGGCGTTAATGCACTTGGCCCGCTCTGCCGGGTCCTTGCGCTTGTTCTCGTCAATTTGGATCAGCTCCAGCTCCGGTCGGTTCTGGAACCGGGAAAAAATCTTCAAACCGGTGGTACCGGCTTTGCCGTCAATGAATATTCTTGTCATTTTTATACAGTCCGTCCTTTTTTTAACTTCTATATATTATACACGCATAGAGAGCAATGTCAATAGAACTGCGGGAAAAACATCATAAATATTCATAATACGGAATAAATATACATTCTATATTCAATTCCATAGACAATAGGCTCTATAATCAAAAAAATATGGCCCTTTTTGGGGCCAATGGCTTGACAAATGAGAGAATTTCTCTATTCTGTTAAGCTGTCTTAGAGTGTGTAATTTTGGGTAAAGGAGGGTGAATATGCAAAAGGAAGTGACGGTGGCGTTGATCTCCCTGGCAGGCACGGTTGCCGGGTCTTTCGGGGGCGTGCTTGCGTCGTCCAAGCTGACGGCTTATCGGTTGCGGCTGCTGGAGAATAAGGTGGACAAGCACAACCGCTTTGCGGAGCGGCTGCCGGTGGTGGAGGAAAAAATAAAGGTCCTCAACCATCGGGTGGAGGACCTGGAGCACGCCGAGGCGGCTCAATCTATGCGTTCAAAATAAAGCAGGGTGTCTACCGGGCAGGGGAGGGTGACCGTTTCGCTTGAATAGATCTTGTCGCCCAGTCGCCATTTGCCGGTGGGTATGCGCACCTTGCGGCTGCGCTGCCCCTTCTTCAGTACCGGCGCCACTAAAATCTTATCGCCCAGCAGGAACTGGTCGGTAATGCCGCCGTAGCCGCAGTGGGGATAGGCGTATTCCATGGCCCGTACCATGGGCGCGCCGGTTTGGCTGGCCTCTTTGGCACAGGCGATAATGTAGTCGCCGTATTTGGCGTGCAGGGCGCTCATCTCCCGGCAAATGCGCCGGGTATCCGGGTTGCCCAGGTCCCAAATGTTCAGGCTGTACTGCATCATGGGCATTAGGGCAGAGGCCTCGCAATAGCGGGCAAACAGCTCGTGGTCCAGCTTTTCCGCCGGGCCGCGGAAGTCGGCGATCTGGCCGCCGCCGATCATATCCGGGCAGCTGTACGGGTAGCCGGACAGCCCCTGGATCAGTACATTGGGCAGCAGTGCGCCCAGACCCAGGAAGTTCCAGCGGTGGCTTTTGTCCGCCAGTCGCTGGGCAACGCCCATGCCCCCGCACTGGAAACAGGCTCGCAGCTCGTTAAAGCGATAGTTGCGGGCAGACAGTGCCCACAGCTTGCTTTGACCGTTGGCGTCCACGCCGCCGTAGGTGCGGTCGTCATCCCGGTAATACATGGCGTCGCCGGCGTCCTGCTTAAATCCGTCAATGCCCAGTTCGTCGGTCAAATACCGGGTGCAGGCAAAGAACCAGTCCTGCGCCGCAGGATTGGAAAAGTCCAGCAGATAGTCGGCGCCGTTCCACCACTTGCGCTTGGCCGGTTTGCCGTCCTTGTCCAGCACCAGCAGATTTTCGTCCTTTAGCTTTTGGAAGTCCGCCGCCCGGTCGCTGACAAAGGGCGCGATCCACAAAATGACCTTAAAGCCCAGAGCGTGCAGTTCATCGGTCATTTTTTTGGCGTCGTCGAATTTGGCCGGGTCAAAGCGCCAGTCCCCAAAGGCCCGCTGCCAGCCGTCGTCAATGATCAGCTCACCGGCGGGCATACCGCAGTCCAATATGGACTTGGCGTAGTCCACAATGCCCTGCTGGGTCTGGTTATGCTCAAACTGGATCCAGGTGCAATACTGGGGAATGCGGAACATCAAGTCGTCCGGGTAAGTGCCGTCCGGGGGCATAAAATGCGCCACCGCATAGTGATAGGCACCCCGCAGGGTGTGGTCGTCTGCCTGGTACAGGCCGATCTTGGCCTTGTTGCCGGTGCAGGTAATGCGGCCGAAAACAAAGCGGGTCTTAAACCCGGCCTCCGACCAGATCACTCGCCCCTTGTTGCTGACAAAGAGCGTGTTGGCCTGGCCGTAGGAGCGCACCACGGTGGTGTCTACCAGCATTACTTTTTTGGCGTTTACCGGCATTAAGTAGCCGTAGTTGGTGTGGCCGCCGTACCAGTATTCACCGGGCAGCATGGTCAGTTGCAGCTTGTGCATAAAATCAGATCCCCCATAATCATCGGTTTTCTTTAGCATACCATTCCGGCAGGGTTCTGTCAATTCCTGCCGGTGTGCATAGGATAAAATAAGAACTTGATCGGAGTGATAGATATGAAATGGAAGAATATGACTGCCGGTACGCTGGTGCGTACCGTGACCCTGGTGGTGGCGCTGCTAAACCTGGTGCTCACCAGCTTTGGTAAGAACCCGCTGCCGTTCTCTGACGAACAGATCTATACCGGCCTGTCCGCCCTGATAACCGTGGTGGCTGCCTTGGCTGCCTGGTGGAAGAATAACAGCTTTACCTGCTGTGCCCGCCAGGCAGACGAGGTGCTGCGGGTGCTGCAACAGGAGGGCGCCACAGAGGACGAGAGCGTGGCGGAGACCCTGGAACAGGAGGGGGACTGATGTCTGCACTGTATTACTGCCGCCAGACCACCACCGCCTGCAAGGGCATACCGTACCCCAGCAAGACCCACCCTTACAAATACGGCACCTCCGGCTGCGTTTATACCAGCGGCTGCGGGGTGTGCGCGTCCTTAATGGCGCTGCGCAATTCCACCACGCGGGTGTTCGATACCCGCCAGTGGACCCACCGCTGTTTGAGTATAGGCGCCCGAGCGGCAGAGGGCACGGATATGGCCGTGGTGGCCCGGTATATGAAAGAAAAATACGGCCTGGACTACGCCGTTACCACCGATATGAACCGGTTGGTGACCCACCTGCAAAAGGGCTATAAGGCCATTATCAATGTGAGCGGCGGGGGCAAAATGCTCTTTTCCAACAGTGGGCACTATGTGCTGGCTGCCGGGATCGACAAAAACGGCAATTTGATCATTTTGGATCCGTATTGGTACGACGGCAAGTTCACTTTGACCGCCGATCGTCGCAAGTACACCCGGGTGAAGAATGGCAGGGAAGTGTATGTGCGCCCGGCAGACCTGAAGAGCGATGTGCTGTCCCTGTGGCTGTTTACCCCCAAGCGAGATGTGCGCCTGGCCTATTCCGTCAACGATATTCATTATCGCAAGCCGGAGCCCACACCACCGACGGTAAAGCCCGGCACTTACAATTTGACCGCCGTGCGGGGGATATACAAGGGCGCAGGCGCCGCCACCGGGCGCAAGACCGTAGGGGAACTGACGGAGAACGGTAAGGCCCACGCCACTACTTCTAACTCCAAAGCAGACGCGTATCTCAAGAAAGGCACCGCCGTTACCCTGACGGATATTCGCTTGCTGTCCACCGGCAACCTGTGGGGTCATTGCCCCTCCGGCTGGCTTTGTATTTGGGAGAAACAGGGGAATAAAACATTCATCAAATAGGCAAAAAATAAGAAAAAAGGTGTGCGCGGCTGCGTACACCTTTTTGTTTTGGACAAAAAAAGACGCTCAACGCAAATGCGTTGAGCGCTTTTTGGAGCTGATAACCGGATTCGAACCGGTGACCTCGTCCTTACCAAGGACGTGCTCTGCCACCTGAGCCATATCAGCATATATTGGCGACCCGGAACGGGTTCGAACCGTCGACCTCCAGCGTGACAGGCTGGCGTTCTAACCAACTGAACTACCGGGCCAATTGGCTGTGTTGCGAGTTGTATTATAACCGCTATGGACGCAGTTGTCAAGCACTTTTTTCAATTTTTTGAAAATATGGTGCTTTTGTTGAATCCGGGCACCCTATGTAGTATAATAGAAACAGGTTCTGACTTGGAGGAACAAAGTATGCGATTGACTTCCGGTGCCTCGGACGGCACGAGAAATTATATAATAGACGGTATTCGCTATGTGTGCGCCAATTTTAAGGAGCGTGCGCCGGGCACCCACAGCGAGCGCAAGGCCCAGTCTTTCCTGGCCGGGGAGCTGGAGCAGTGGGCGGACGATGTGCAGGTAGAGAATTTTGATGTGCACCCCCACGCCTTTATGGGCTGGATCCCGGCAGCCGGTGTGGTGGCTATGCTTTCTGTGCTGTTTTACTGGCTCACATTTCGCGGCGTGGTCCACGGGGCGGCGCTGGCGGTGATCGCCCTGCTGTTCACTGTGCTGGCGGTGATCTGCCTGGTGGCGGAATTTTTGCTGTATCGTGAATTTATCGACCCGCTGTTTCCAAAGAAAACCTCCCGCAATGTAATGGCGGTGCGCAAACCCAGCGGGGAAGTGCAGCGGCGGATCATCTTTGGCGGGCACACGGACGCAGCCAACGAGTGGACTTATTCCCTCCACGGCGGGCTAAAGAGCCTGGCGCTGGTGATGGCCGGGTCCATCGGCGGGCTGCTGTTTGTGACTGTTTTTAATGTGATTTGGCTTTGTAACGCGATTTTCGGCAGCGGCTATGCCTCGGCCTTTTGGCTGGTGATGGGCGTGCTGGAACTGGTGCTGGTGCCGTTCTTTATCGCCATTCTCTTTTTCATCAACTGGCGTGTGGTGGTAGACGGCGCCAACGACAATCTGACGGCGGATTTCATCGCCATGGGCGTGCTGCGAGAGATGGCAGAGCAGAATATGCGATTTGAACACACCGAGGTGTGCGTGCTGCTCACCGGCTCGGAAGAGGCGGGCCTGCGGGGCGCCCTGGCCTATGCCAAGCGGCACAAGGCGGAGCTGGAGCAGGTGGAGACGGTATTTATCGCCATGGACACCATGCGGGAGATCGAGCAGTTGCAGATCTACACCAGCGGCTGCACCGGCACCCAAAAGAATTCCAACGCCGTAGGCGAGCTGATCTATGAGGCCGGGGAGAACTGCGGTATTGAAATGCCGGAGACCGACCTGTACCCCGGCGCCATTGACGCAGAGGGCTTTAGCCGCTACGGGTTGGAGGCTGCCGGCTTTTGCGGGGTAAACCACGACCCGCGCACCTACTACCATACCCGGCTGGACACGCCGGACAATATCAGCGAGGCTTGTATCAATCTGTCGCTGGATATTTGCCTGGAGGCCGCCGGTCTGTATGACCGCTCCGGCGGGCTGGACGCCTTTCGTGAGGAGGGCAAAAAGCGCTTTAAGCACGGCCACAACTAAGTCATTTTGCAGGGTGCCCACCGTACCGGCACCGCTGCGGAAAATATAAGGGGGAACTGACTTATGCAAACCATTACACCAAACACCAGCCTGGCCCGGGTGATTCAAAATCCGCTGGGTCGCGATCTGCTGGAAAAAGTGCTGCTGAACTTCGGCTTTAAGCCGGAGGATTTTGAGCGTTCCGCGCTGTCTAAGCTGAAAGTGAAGGCGCTGAGCCCGCTCACCGGCGGCGTGATCAAGAAGAGCACGGTGCAGATGTTCTGCGATCTGCTGAACAGCGAGAGCAACGCCATTATTGCGCCGGACGACAGCCCCATTACGCCCCAGTGGTGGAAAGAGGCGGTGTTTTACCAAATTTATCCCCGCTCCTTTAAGGACTCCAACGGCGACGGGATCGGCGACATTAACGGTATTATTGAAAAGCTGGATTACCTAAAGGACCTGGGGGTGGACTGCATTTGGTGCAGCCCCATGTACAAAAGCCCCAATGATGATAACGGCTACGATATTTCCGACTACTACGATATTATGGACGATTTTGGCACCATGGCGGACTTTGACCGTCTGCTGGATCAGGTCCATAAGCGGGGTATGCGGCTGATCATGGACTTGGTGGTGAACCATACTTCCGACGAGCACCCCTGGTTTGAGGCCGCCAAGCAGGACCGGCATAATAAGTACCATCAGTATTATATTTGGCGCCGGGACGACGGCAGCCACACCCCGCCCAACAACTGGGAGAGCCTGTTCTCCGGCTCCGCCTGGAATTATTATGAAGCGGTGGACAGCTGGGCCATGCACGCCTTTTCCAAAAAACAGATGGACCTGAACTGGGAGAACCCGGCGGTGCGCCACGATATTTACAAGATGATCAACTGGTGGCTGGACAAGGGCATTGATGGCTTCCGTATGGATGTGATCAACTTTATTTCCAAGTGGCCCAGCCTGCCGGACGGCGACCCGGTGGTGGGCAAGACCCTGGGCTTCTGCGGGGCGGAATTCTACTTCTACGGCCCCTGCCTGCACGAGTATTTGCATGAGATGAACCGCAACTGCTTTGGCCGCGGCGATAAGGAATATGTGACCGTGGGCGAGTGCGGCGGTCTGGGTATTGAGACGGCCAAGCTGACCACCGCAGACACCCGGCAGGAGCTGTCTATGGTGTTCAATTTTGACCACCTGGACAATGCGGGGCATATGCGCTTTGACGAGTACCAGTACGACCTGCGCAAGGCGGTAAAGACCATTCTCAAGTGGCAGGTGGAGTACACCAATCACTGCTGGCCCACGCTGCTGTTTGAAAATCACGATAACCCCCGGGTCACTTCCAAAGTGGACCCAACGGATACATACGCCCCGGAGATCGCCAAGCTGTGCGCCGTGCTGGAAATGACTCTCAAAGGCAGCCCCTTTATCTATCAGGGACAGGAGCTGGGTATGACCAACACCCACTTTGACAGTATGGACGATGTGCGGGATGTGGAGAGTATCAACCTGTACAACAAGCTGGTAGCAAAGGGTAAAAAGCCGGAGAAAGCGCTGCGGATCATCAACGGCGGCTCCCGGGACCACGCCCGCACCCCCATGCAGTGGACGGCAGAGCCGGGCGCCGGGTTTACTGACGGCACCCCCTGGATCGGGATCAACAAAAGTGCGGTGCGCATTAACGCTGAAGATGAAGCAAAGGTGCCGGACAGCGTGCTCAATGACTTTAAGCGGCTGATCGCCCTGCGCCACGCCAATCCGGCGCTGGTGTACGGCGACTTTACCCAGCTGTGCCCGGAGGATAAGAATGTGGTGTGCTACAAGCGCACCCTGGACGGCAACACCTTCTTTGTGGAGCTGAACCTGACCGGTGAGCGGCAGGATCGCCCCTATGACCCGGTGGGCTTTGAGCGTCTGTATTCCAACTACCACGACCACCGGGATGTGCTGATGCCCTTTGAGGCCAATGTGTACCTGGCAGAGGGCCAGGTCAAGGCCTGATGCGGGACTGGCACATTCACCTGGAGCGCGGCCCGTACACCATAGAGTGGGCGGAGCAGTTTGTCCGACGGGCGGAAGAACAGGGGATCCGTGAGATCTGCCTGTTGGAGCACTCGGTGCGCTTTTTCGAGTTCCACCCCACCTTTGCCCAGGCGCGGGCATACAGCGACTACCAGCGGAACTGGTTTGATGAGAAAGTGCAGACCGCCCGCCATTTGGACGAATTCAAGCGCTTTGGCGATACGCTGCGAGCCAGGAATTACCCGGTACAGATCAAGCTGGGGCTGGAGATCTGCTTTTTCCCCCAGCACGCGGATGTGATCGAGCAGGTGATCCGTGACGGCTATTTTGACCTGCTGCTGGGCAGCGTCCACTGGATCGACAACTGGACCTTTAACCAGCGGAAGAACCAGTGGCAGGGCAGGGATGTCAACGCCCTGTACCGTCGGTATTTTGAATTGCAAAACCAGGCGGCAGACAGCGGACTGTTTGACATTTTGGCCCATCCGGACCTGATCCGCTGCTTTGGCTTTACTCCGGATTTTGACTTGACGGAGCAGTATAAAACCCTGTGCCAAAAAGTAAAGGCACAGGGTATGCTGCTGGAGATGAACGGCGCCAAGGGGCCGGGGCTGCACCCGGACTTTTTGGCTGTTGCCAAGGCCTGCGGTGTGCAGTTCTCTACCGGGTCGGACGCCCATTGCCCGGAAGATGTGGGCAAAAATCTGCCGGAGATCTATCGCCGACTGGCAGAGGACTAAATGCCGTAGATCCCGCTTTGCTCGTCTAAGAACCAGGCGATTTTCGGCGGGTAGAAAGTAAATAACATAAACAGCGCACTGACTGCAAGGAGTATGAGAATGCCTGCGGTTTGTGCGCTTTTTCCTTGCAGCTTGCCGTTGTGGGTGAGCACGGTATCTACCCAAAATGCGCTGCCCACACCCAGGATAAAGGAGATAATATCCAGCACCATAATATCCCTGCCGATGATCCCCTTGTAGGTAAAGAAAAAGGCTGTGATCACCCCAATACCGGTGAGCGCGCCCGCACAGTGCCGCGCCCAGGCGCCCGGCTGTCCCTTGGTGCTGCGCAGGGTGATCAGGCACCATAGGAGAAAGGGGAACCACAGGAGTTTTAAGTGCTCCCAGGGGCTTTCGTTCACCGGGCACACCAGCGCCACCAGCCGGTTGTCCCCGGTCCATTGGTAAATAAAATGCCATAGGGTGCCCACAATGCTCACAAAGGCAAATCCGCCCCATTGCAGTTTTGTTTCGTTCTTCATGCAATCACCGATAGAAGTGTATGCAGAATTTGGGGTTATTATACAGTGGGTGCCTTGATTGTTGTTGGGCGCTTTTGCGGTGCGGTGTGGGCACCGCACCCTACATTGCCAACGAATAAAGCGGGCGGATACTATCCGCCCCTACGGCCGACTGGATACCAAAATGCCCTCGTAGGGGCGGCAATCTGCCGCCCGCCATGCCATGAAATTGTGCCGCAATTTTAACATTTCTGTAGGGCCGATGCCCACATCGGCCCGCCTGATCTCCGTTGGTGCTTGTAAAAGCAACGCTGGTAGGGCGGGGGCTTGCTCCCGCCGAATGAATTGTGCGTTGCGTGTGCGTTTACCGAAAAGCGGGCGAATACGATCCGCCCCTACGGCCGATCGGATACCAAAATGCTCTCGTAGGGGCGGCAATCTGCCGCCCGCCA